>JAFQMF010000006.1 GCA_017396395.1 Clostridia bacterium
CAAATGGTGCTGAGCAGACAGTAACTCTTAGATTCAAGGTAGGTAATGATACTACTGATTACACAGTAAACTTCCACCATACTGGTGCATAAACGAAAATCTAATATTATTAAAGCGGTTGAGGAAACTCAACCGCTTTTTTGTGCCATAATTTTGTAAATAAGTTCATAAAAAGTATTTCTAAATCGTAATATTTTACCCTTAAAAGCTTGTGAAATTTGTATAAAAACAGGTGTTAATAACAAGGTTTACATAATGATATGATAAGTTTACAGATTATATGCAAACAGGTTTACGAACAAACTTTCGAAAAGAATATGAATGGACTTTTCCACATCCCTCAACAGGTTTTCCATATTTAGGGGGCTATTTTTCCTTATAAACAGGCGAGTTTTCAACATAAAAAATGCAAAAAAAATCGATATATGGAAAACTTTTATAAAAAGGTTTACATAATATGCAAATTCTTATTATTTTTATAAAAAATGTGGAAAAACTATGGATAATGTGCAAAAGTCCCTATTTAAGGGGATTAAGTTAAAATAAAAAAGCAAAATAACAAAATAAAACATAGTTTTTAACATTATTTTTTAAAATTTCAGCAAATGTATTATTGTAAACTAAAGGCTTGGAAAATGGCTTGTCTTCGGGATTGACAAAGGGAATAGGATGTAGTAAAATATACCTGAATTTCAACTTGCATAATTTTGACGAAAAATGACAACTGACTTTATTGTAAGAAGGGTATGTTTGTTATATATGAAAGATAAAATTAAAATAAAAGAAACAATTATTGTTGAAGGCAAATATGATAAAATCAAGCTTTCTTCAATATTCGATACACTTATAATTGAAACTACAGGATTTTCTATATATAAAGATAAGGAAAAACAAAAGCTTATCAGAAAATGTGCTAAGGAAACAGGAATAATTGTACTGACTGATTCGGACAGAGCAGGCTTTATGTTAAGAGGATTTTTAAATGGAAATATTCCAAAGGATAAAATCAAGCACGCGTATATTCCCCAGATACCAGGCAAGGAAAAAAGAAAAGAGGCACCTTCAAAGGACGGTTTTTTAGGAGTGGAAGGAGTAGAAGAAAAAATTCTTGTTGAGGCAATAAAAAAAGCGGCACCTGTAGTATATAATGAAAAAAAGCAACCTGTTACTAAAACGGATTTTTACACTGACGGACTTAGTGGGAAAGAAGACAGTAGTAAAAAGAGAGATATAATTAAAGATAAATTAGGACTGCCGAAAAATTTATCAGCATCTGCACTTTTACAGACAATAAATCAGCTTATGACATACGGGGAGTATAAGGAGCTTATAAATGAAATTAAAGAGTTATAATCACACAATAACAGCCTGTACACTTGGGTATGTAGTGCAAGCTATTGTAAACAATTTCATAACACTTCTGTTTGTGTATTTTGCAAATAACTATTCCATAACATTAAGCCAGATTGCCACCCTTTCTGCATTTAACTTTTTTATACAGCTTTGTATGGATATGGCAGCTCCGTATATGACAAAGGTTTTAGGATGCAGAGGGATGGCTATACTGGCTCATTTTATGGCATCTATAGGGTTAATACTTATGACCATACTTCCTGAGCATATAAAACCAAGCATAGCTTTTTTGATTTCTTCTTGTACATATGCAGTGGGGGGAGGCGTAATAGAGGTAATGGTTAGCCCTATGGTGGAAAGCTGTCCCACACCTGAAAATAAAAAGGCATCCATTATGAGTATGCTACACTCCTTTTATTCATGGGGACAGTTGGGGGTAATTATACTTTCAAGTCTGTTTTTTCTGTTTTTCGGAATTGGAAACTGGAAGGTGATGGCGTATTTATGGGCAATAATCCCACTTGTAAATGGATTTTATTTTATGTTTGTACCAATTGTTCCTCCTATATCTCCTGAAAAGGGAATGAGCTTAAAGGAACTGTTTTCTTCATCTTCTTTCAGGCTTTTTATGGTATTTATGATTTGTGCAGGAATGTGTGAGCTTTCTATGGCACAGTGGGCATCTGCCTATGCGGAAAAAACTCTTGGACTTCCAAAAGCAATAGGAGACCTTGCATTGCCTTGTTTTTTTGCCCTTTTAATGGGAGTATCAAGAGTTGTTAATTCCAGATATTCAGAAAAATTAAGCGGTAAAAAATATATGCTTTTGTGCGGAGGACTTTGCTTTATAGCATACACATTAGTTGCAATTTCTCCAAATCCCGTTGTTGGAATGATTGGCTGTGGCTTATGCGGATTTTCAGTAGGTATAATGTGGCCGGGAACATACAGCATAGCATCAAAAGCATTGCCCCAAGGCGGTCTTTTGATGTTTTCCCTTTTGGCACTTGGAGGAGATATAGGCTGCAGTTTCGGGCCTGCTATGGTAGGCTATATATCAAATACATTTAATAATAACCTGCATATTGGAATGATAACAGGTATTGCAGCATCCTTAATATTAATAATAGCAGTTTTAAAATCTATAAAAGAAGAATGAAATGCTTTTTTGCCCTCTCAGGGTTCGAGCCCCTGTTCTATTTAAAACAAAAAGCCCTTTGGAAAAATCCAAAAGACTTTTTGGTACACCATCAGGGACACAGATGCTAAGCATCTTATCTGCTTGGCGACCCAAAGGCAATGCCTTTCGGTACCCGCCTACGCACAAAAAGCTAAAAAACCTGCCACTGGCAGATTTTTCTTAACGCTTTTTACCCTCTCAGGGTTCGAGCCCCTGTTCTATTTAAAACAAAAAGCCCTTTGGAAAAATCCAAAAGACTTTTTGGTACACCATCAGGGACTCGAACCCTGGACACCCTGATTAAGAGTCAGGTGCTCTACCAGCTGAGCTAATGGTGCATATTAACTTGTCCGAAAATTTACAAAAACTATTATACCATAAGTAGTGGCTGTTGTCAAGTGTTTTTTTAAAAAAACAAAATTTTATAAAATTTTTATTTTATCTATTGACAAAATGAAAAAAATGTGGTTTAATATAAATGAAAACGATAATGATTATCATTATTAAGATAAGACTGAAGGGAGGATATTATGCCGATACAGTTAAAACATTCAAGGCAACGAGATGCTCTTTTAAGTCTTCTGCAAAGCGTATATTCTCATCCTACTGCAGAGTGGCTGTATGAAAATCTTAAAATGGATTTTCCGAATATCAGTCTTGCTACTGTGTATCGTAACCTGAACTTGCTGTGCGAGCAGGGTATGGCTATGAGAGTAGATGTAGGAGATGACAAAAATCATTTTGATGCCAATACAAAAAATCATTATCATTTTTTATGTAAAGGATGCCGCAGTGTAATTGATGTTTCAAATGAGGAATTGAGTGACGTTAATTTGCCTGTGGAAGAAAAGTTCGGGTTTAAGGTAGATACCCATTCACTGGTCTTTTTCGGGCTATGTGATAAATGTAGATAAAGTAAAAAAATTCAATAAAATTAGGAGGAAAAATTATTATGAAAAAGTTTGTATGTCCTGTTTGCGGATTTGTTCACCAAGGAGAAAATGCACCTGAAAAATGCCCACAGTGCGGAGTTCCTGGAAGCAAGTTTACAGAAATGAACGAAGGAGCTTTAAACTTTGTTTGTGAGCATGTAATCGGTGTAGGTGCTAAAGATAAGATTGAAATGGATGTATATGAAGGTCTTAAGGCTAACTTTGAGGGCGAATGTACAGAAGTTGGCATGTATATTGCAATGAGCCGTCAGGCAATCCGTGAAGGATACCCTGAAATTGGCGAATTCTATATGAGAGCAGCACTTGAAGAGGCTGAGCACGCTGCAAAATTTGCTGAGCTTCTTGGTGAAGTTGTAACAACTTCCACAAAGAAAAACCTTGAACTGAGAAGTGAAGCTGAATGCGGAGCAACTGCAGGTAAATTTGAACTTGCTAAAAGGGCAAAAGAGCTTGGATATGACGCAATTCATGATACAGTTCATGAAATGGCAAAGGACGAAGCTCGACATGGCAGAGGCTTTGAGGGACTTTTAAAGAGATATTTTTAATAAGCTGAAAACCGCATAAAATAAGGGTTTCCAAGAGGATAGAGTGAAAATGCTCTATCCTCTTTTTTTGCTCTTTTTTCTCTCTAAAAGTGGAGGATAAGCGGATTTAGTTTTTTCTTTTCTCTTTCCAAAAGTCAAAAAGTGGAATTTTGCGGGGCTGCTTTTACAGCCCCATTTCATTTACTCTGCGATAGAATGTATTAGGTTTTAAGCCCATTTCATTCATTGCGGCGGTTGCGGTTATTTCTCCCGCTCTCCATTTCTTACAAAGTGATTTTAATTTGTTTTCGTCTATATCGACAGGCTTTCTGCCTTTATACTTGCCCGCGCTCTTTGCTATCTCAATTCCCTCGCGCTGCCTTTCTAAAATGTTCTCTCTTTCAAGTTCAGCAAGCGCACCGAATACTGTTAGCATAAATCTACCTTGCGGGGTTGTTGTGTCAATGCTTTCTTTAAGGCTTACAAACTCAACCGCCTTTTCTGTGAGTTCTGCAACGATAGAAAGCAAGTCGCGCGTGTTTCGTGCAATTCTTGAAATACTTTCAACAATAACTATATCTCCCGAACGCACAAAAGCCATCATTTCTTTGAACGCGGCGCGTTCTATATTCTTTCCGCTTGCTTTGTCAATGAATAACTTTTCCGCGTTTTGTTCTTTCATCATTTTAAGCTGACGCGCCTCGTTTTGCTCTATTGTAGAACATCTTACATAACCAACTCTCATTTTTAACATCTCCTTTTGTCTTTCTGTAATTATTATATCACAAAAACAAAAGTATGTCAATAGGGTATCGAAATATTTTGCAATATTTCAAAAATAATATAATAAGTCTTGTGAAACACAAATCGCGCTTGATTTTCTATTGCTTTTGGGTATAGTCTATTGAAACAGCCAAAAGGCAAAAAGATAGGAGCGGAACATGTGCCCCGCTCCACAATTTTATAGGTTTTGTACTTTATCGAATTTTGTAAGTAAATACTTCTGTTCCTTTTGTGGTAGGCACTGCCATTTTAACAAGTAGCGAATTGTTTTCACTATCAGCAACAGTGGGAGGAACTAAAATTGCGACCTCAACCTTCTCGCCACTGCTTAAAGGTTGCAAATTGCTGAAAGGATAGTCGGTTGAGCACAACTCCAATGTTCCTACTTTGTCATCGTAGGAATACAAATACCCATCATTGTAATCAATACAAGGAATTGCAGAGTACATTAAAGAGTCAGTATTTCCCTCAACAGTTTTTATATATCCTAATTCAGATTTTCCAGTGTTCTTCATTGAAAAAGTGAGAACTGCGAAAATTTTGCTATCGACCATTCCGTAGGAATTATAAGTGTCCGCAAAATCAAAAGACTCTAAAGTCAATTGAGCGCAATCCGTAGAAACTGTATCGCCGATTGCATACAAAGTTTCTTCGCTACCACCACAAGCAGCAAGAGAGAAACACATTACTGCCACCAAAAGCAGCGCAAATATTTTTTTCATTATAATTTACCTCATTTTTCTGTAATATGAGCGGAACACGCGCTCCGCACTGTATAATTTTCTTACGAAATACTTACCCACATAGCAGGACGAATGCCGTAAGCATATTTTTGTTCTGTTGTATTGATGATTTCTCCTGCATTTCCTCTCTGACCGCCAACCCATGCGCCATCACGAAGAATCCAGTTGCAATACGCTCCAGTTCCCATAGCGTTTTCGTAAACTTTCAAACCATCTTTAATCGCAGCTTCGGGAGCCATAGCCAAACGCCACTCGTTATCTTCACCCGGCATATAAGTTTCTACTTCTTCACTATTCAATAAAAACATATAACCTTTAGATTCTTCTCCATCTAAAATAGGGTTTATTGTTTGCTTCTTTTGCTTGTCAGTAAACATACGACCAGCAAGCATATTCAAATAAGAGAGCATGGTTGATGTGTGCCATTTTCCATCAACACTTTCATTCTTTTTGGGTGCAATAGCTGTTTTGCACAGTAGCAATGCACTATCTTCTTGCACATCAAGTACAATCCATTTTATATCTCCATTGTAATTACCGAAAATTACTTCATCGCCCACCGCGATGTTAGCGAATGGACTATCTTCTGTATCCCTCTTGGTTTTCTCTTCGCCACCGCAAGCAGCAAGAGAAACGCACATTACTGCCACCAAAAGCAACGCAAATATTTTTTTCATTATAATTCACCTCATTTTTCTGTAATAGGAGCGGAACACGCGCCCCGCTCCGTAATACTTACTTTTTTCTGTCTACAACTAATCTTCAACAACTACTGTTCCAATAACATCAATGATTTCTACAAATATTTGTGAATCTTGCAATTCTGCCACTATCGCGCGGTCATCTTCTGTGTAAAATGCCAATTTAAGTTTCTCAGTGATAGATTCTTCACCATCGTAAGGTAACTCGATTTTGACTTCTCTGTAATTGTCATTGGAATAAAGTCCTGAATTACCACGGTCTTCGGAGGGGGTATTTCCGCTAACAAATTCCCAACCATATTTTCTTCCGCCTAATACCCTTATTTCACACCAGATTGTTGCTTTCTCGAATTTTGCTCCACTATCATTTTGCGTTTCGATAATTATTTCAGCATCACCTTTAGAGGTTAGTCCTAAATCTCCTTCGTCTATTGTGCAAGATTCAACTTTTGCATTGACATCCAAATATGAGTCTATGTTGTCAACAGTAAGCACTTCTGTTTTAGAACTTTCTCCATTTGAGCCACCACAAGCAGCAAGAGAAACGCACATAACTGCTGCTAAAAGCAGTGCAAATATTTTTTTCATTATAATTCACCTCATTTTTCTATAATATGAGCGAAACACGCGCCCCGCTCCAATTATAATTTAATTAGTGGCAATTAAAGATTGTATTTCACTATACACTTCATCTCTATTTTTAATTCCCGCAAATCGAACTTTTCCCGCCGCTGTTGCAAGTGTAAGTGTATCTTTTTTGCCGATTTCAATAAGAACAATGCTACTCAGAGGCAAATCGACTTGTTTTCCAAATACTGCATTTCCATAAACGCGTTTATCTGTTACAGTAAGATTTACCTTTCCTTTGAATAACCATATAAAAGCACAAACAATACATAGAAGCGCACTTATGACAGCAATAGGCAACATCATTTGTGCTTTATCCATTTCCTTATGTGCAGCACTATAAACATCTGCCATCTGCTCTTTAAACTTGCGAGGTGAAACGGCAAACTCGCTGCCGCTTTCGTATAAACTTTCGTTTGCGTCATAACCTCTCCAATATGTATCAATTTCTTCCCTTGCACTTTTATACTGAACAGAGTACCAAATAGAGAAAATAACGGCAGTAATCAAACAGATTATCGCAATAATTTTGAATACTGAACATTTGCTATTTATACTCTTTATTTTTATAATTTCTTCCATATTTTGCACCTCATTTTTTGCAACAAATATTCGATAAATGTTACGCGTTTTGTGCGTTTAATATGTAGCCCGCCGCACTAATTGCCGCTTCATATTCCCGCACGTATCTTGAAATTGTGTCGGGGCAGCGGCGCATTTTCTTTGCTACCGCTTTGAATGAGCCAAGCTGTTGATACATCTGCTACATTTTTCCTTACAAATAAATTATATCATAGTAGAGCCAAAAAGTCAATAACCCTACTTATTTTGTGTAAAGATTAAAAGAATGGGCACAAGAAAAAGGGGGACAGTTGGTGGGCGAAACGATAGAGAAATCTAAAAAGTCCAGTAAAATCAAGGCTTCTGCAATCAAGTCCCATTGTGAAGCTCGCCACGGAAAAGGCTTTAAAGGAATGCTAAAGAGATATTTTAAATAAAATATAATCAAAAGGGTTGAGCACCGCTCAACCCTTTTCTTATGCAACAAAAAAGCAACCCATTTTATAGGTTGCAAATTTGTATGTATTATTGTTTTTTAATTTGATTACTTCTTTATGTGTTTTTAAGTGGTACACCCACACCCTTTGAAATAAAAGCAGTTTTTAATTTTTCTTTTGTTTCATTAGAAACATTATTGCTATTTTTTATAAGTTCCCAACCTTGTGCTTGCCTTGTCAAATCATTTCTATGTGCTACTGCTCTATTAGTGTTTAATAAGCCAAAAAAACCATAAGATTTTTCAAAATAATCAATATATGACAAAACAGTAGTATCACAAATATTACAGATACTTTTTTAAAAAATTTACAATAGTCTTACTATCTAAAAAAAGAATTTTTAACGAAGCCTCAGGTAATTATTTTAAATAAACACTTGGGTCACCAATCTGGAACAATACATAACCAGGTTGATATTCATAGGCATTAAAAGTAATAGTGAAGCCATCCTTGTTCAAAGTACCTAAAAGACCTGTATCACCATCACTGTTGCAAGGTTGAATACTTGCATTTACAGTTGCACCATCTCCGATGTTGTTAAATGCAGAAAGCAAGTTGTTGATATAACTCATTGCATTATCTGTTTTAATATAATATCTTAAACACATTGATGATTTTGCAAAGAAAATTACTTCATTTGAATTTGTAAATGATACATTATTTGTTTCTTGCTGAACTATTTCACCATTGGGAGCAACTGCATCAAATGTTGGTAAAGAGAACATTTTTGTTACATAAATAGTATCATCTGTTTTACTGTTATTACTTATATAAGCAGTAAGACCATTTGTTAAATAACTAAAATCAATCTGTGAAACAACCTTAATATCATTTTTTGAGAATGTTTTTTCACCTTTTGTACTTTCTATAAATTCACCTGTCTTAAAACCAACAACCTTATTTGTTTCATCCCAAGTAACTGTTAGACCTGCTTTTTCTGCAATAAATCTAGCAGGAATATAAGTTCTGTCATTATATGTTATAGGATATACTCTTGTTCCATCTGCTTCCATAGGAATAAATTCTTCTTCTTCAAATTTAAAGGAAATATCATGATTGATTAAAGCAGTAACAGTTACAGGGGTGTCAATTTGTGGAGTGGTAATTCCATTTCCTTTATTTATTGAAAATGATTTTTCAAAACCAACAATTTGATTTGTCATGTCCCAAGTAACAAACAAACCTGCTTTTTCTGCAATAAATCTTGCAGGAATATATGTTCTGTCATTGTAAGTGATTGGATATACTACTGAGCCATCTGTTTCTGTTGGCACAAAAACCTCGCCATTAAATGTGAATGAAATCTGTTTGTTAAGCAGAACCTCTTTGTATTCACTTCCTTCTGCAAATACAGAAATGCTTGTCATCATCAATATTAATGCTAATGTTAATAATAAATTTTTGATAAATCTCATTTTGGATACCTTCTTTCTTTAAAATTACAAAAATAATTATAGCACAAATACAGATAATATTCAATAAATTCAAATAAAAATCCTTTTCTCATCAAAAAGTGGGCAGTTGGTGGTAAATTTATCAAGGCTTCTGCAATCAAGTCCCAGTGTGAAGCTCGCCACGGAAAAGGCTTTAAGGGTCTTTTAAAGTTATATCTTGGGTAATCTGAAATATTGAAAACTCAATGAATTAAACCCCTTGAAATAGGTAATAAACCTATTTCAAGGGGTTTTTGTCTTTAATTTATGAATTTCAATATCAACAACGCCGGTCTTTTCTTGAAAAGGCTGTTCCACTGAAGATTAAGCGGATAAATATATGTAAAATATGTTTATTAATCGGTCAAGCTATACTGAAAATGTGGAACTACTGGCGTTTTTAATAATAAACCCTTACATTTCGCCCTGGTGTTTGTGTGCTTGTTTCTTTTCAGGGGTCAATGCCACTTCGCCCGCCAAATACATTGCTATCAGGCCAAGCAGCACCATAATAACAGCCAAATAGATGGTGGCCGGGAATATTTTATTGTATATAACATCACAGATGGCTGTTGCTACATTACCGCCGATAAACAGGGCAACCACATATCCAAAGAAGGTCAATCCTCCAACAAATAAGGAAATCATAACCCCGTAGCCAAAAATAGTTTTAAGTATATCGGAAATTTTTTTGCAAATATTTTTCATAATATTTCCTCCCTTACAGTCCTAAGATAGGTAACCAGCCCATCAAAACGACAATCTGCAAGATAAACTGGGTAGCTACCCACCACAAGTTATTCTTAAAGGTTTTACTAAAATCTGACTCAGCAATGGTCATTCCGGCATACATACCCAATCCCAAGGGTGGTGTAATTCCACACATAACACCACAGATGCAGGGTAACATAGCAGCTGCAAGTAATGGATCAACGCCTACATTAGAAAGTAAAGTGATGAACACGGGGCCAAATATAACAACCTGAGATGAACCAGGAACAACCATACCCATCACACAGGTAATTGCACATATTGCAAGAACCATAGCCAACTTACCAAAATTCCAGGTAGCCATAGTTTCACCAAGTGATTCCGCTACACCCAAATCCTCAAACATAGCACCAATCATATAGCCGAATACACACACACCAATTGCTGGAGAGATAGACTTAATACCTCCCGCAAACATTTTTGCAATTTTGCTGGGTGTGACGGTGGACTTGTCCTTTACAATCAGACAGGCATACAAGGATGATATGCCAGCAACAAATAAAAGGACAGACTTAGAAAGATACTTGGCACCATCAGTGCCCAGACGTGTTACAAAGAAATTATCAGCAAAAGCAGCATCAAGAACAAATGGCAACAAGATAAACACCGGTAAAAACATAGCTTGCCAACCCGATTTTAAAGTTTCCTTTAAGTCTGGAAGATCGTCCTTACTCATTGGCTGTACCTTATAGTATCTGCAAAAAGTCCATACCATAATAAGACGCTGTGCAATAAACCATATAGAAACACCCCATAATACAATCCAGAACTTGCCCTGAGATACATCGGCAATGCCAGCACCAGAGGCAAAGGTTGTAAATGCTGCCATCGCAGCCACGATGTTGGAGGATGGTGGAATCATATTGCCCAAATAACTGGAGTTGGACTCAATATTGGCAGCCAGTTCAGCAGGGAAGCCGGTACGCTTCATAGCGGGAATGGTCAGTGTGCCGGTAGCCATAACGTTACCCGGGCCTGAACCAGATAAAGCACCCATAAATGCACTGGCAATAATAGCGGTGTAGCCTGCACCACCTCTTATTCGACCAATAAATGACAGAATGACAGCAATACAACTGTCAACAATTTTTGTTTTTGTAAGTAGAATAGACATGGCAACGAAAGCAACCATTGAATAAAGTAACGAGGTAGATAAACCCTCGTTAATATAGATAAGAACATTGCTCCATGTACCAGTGACAGTCAATAGCACAATAAAAGCCAGCAGAACAGCCTCGTAAACTGGACGCTTGAAGGCCAGGAACCATACACAAATAACCGCCAACATAATACCTAAATACAGTAAAGATTCCATGACGAAAACTCCTTTCTATATAAAAAAGTTATAGGTTTTATGACCTATATGGAATATTATAACCGAGATATAACCTTTTGTCAATAAAAATTATAACTTTCTTGGAATAAAATGTTCTTGGAATAAAATATTGACTTTTCTTAAAGAAAATAGTATAATATTTCTAAAATGTACAATATTAAGGCGGCATATAATATGAATACAAGGCAAATACAATATGTTCTGGCCCTATCAGAGACACTGAATTTTTCTCAGGTGGCGGATCAACTTGGTATATCCCAGCCTGCTCTAAGCAAACAAATACAACATATAGAAAAGGATTTGGGTGTTAAGCTGTTTGACCGCAATCACAATCCATTAACATTGACCCCTGCGGGAGAATATTTTGTACGCAATGCTCGTGAACTGGTGTATAAGGAGGAACAGCTACGCAAAGCACTCGATCAGTTCAAAACAGGCAAAAGCGGACGTCTTATTATCGGTGTAACCCCCTTTCGCAGTCTGTATCTTATGCCTGAGCTGGTAAAAAAGATACGTAGTCGATATCCTGGAGTGTGTGTATCTGTTCATGAGGTACCAAGCCACCAGTTGCGTAAGGAGATGGCGGAGGGGAAATATGATTTGGCTATTGTTAATCTGCCTGTAGATACATCTTTGCTGGATGTTACCCCCTTAGAACCAGACACCTTAGTGCTGGCAGTCAATAATGCTATGGCTAGCAAATTGCCTGCTACGGATGATGGAAAATATTCAATGGTAGATTTTAATCAAGTTCAGGAACTGCCATTTGTTGTGTTGAGTCATGGGCAGGAGTTACGCCAACTGTTTGACAAGTTGTGTACGGCTGCAGATTTTCATCCTGTCATCGCTGCCGAAGTAATGGGAGTTACTTCAGCATGGGCGATGGCTCAGGCAGGGGTGGGAGCCACTATACTTCCGCTGCAATTTGTTCATAATCAGCATATCGATAATAATTTATCCCTATACATTGTTAAGAACAGTATTTACTCACGTCAGCCTGTTATTGTTACACGGCGAGGACAGTTTCGAACACCATATGCCGACTTTGCGATTCGCTTATTGACTGAGGGGATATAATAAAAAGGAAGAAATAAAAACGAATTTTTAATACATTTAATGTTAGGAGTAAAAAAAATGAATGATAGTAAAACGAAAAAGATTGTAATTTCCGCTATGCTGGCGGCTCTTTGTTGTGTAGCAACAATGATTATTAAAATTCCATCACCCCTTAAAGGGTATTTAAACTTGGGAGATTGTGTAGTTCTTCTTTCAGGCTTTATGTTATCTCCAATTTATGGCCTTCTTGCAGCAGGTATCGGTTCTGCACTTGCAGATATATTCTCAGGGTATATTGTTTATGCTCCCGCAACTTTTGTTATAAAAGGAGTTATGGCTCTTGTTACATATTATGGATTTAAGCTTATGAAAAAGAAAATAGGAATTACTTTATCAAGAGTAATAAGCGGAATTATTGCAGAATGTGTGATGGTTTTTGGATACTTTGTTTTTGAAGGCTTTATGTATGGCTTTGTACCCTCTGTGGTAAACATTCCTGCTAATGCAGTTCAAGGAATTGTAGGAATAATACTGGGTGTTGTTCTTGCAAAATTTTTTCATAAAGCTTTAGGTCATCTATAAAAATTTTAACAGGTGCAGGAGTTTTGTAATCTTTCTCAATGTGTTTTGAGGATTCTTATTTATTTTTAAATTGGGCCTTCTGCTCCTTATGTTTCGTCTCTAAAATCACTTTTTAAAATAAGCAGGGTGTTAGGGGCTTTAAGTAAGTAAATTAGTAGATGTAGAAAATGATTAAAGACTGCCTTTGTGCAGTCTTTTTTTGCTTATGCATTAAATTATAATATTTTTCCAATAATAGACTATAGTACTTTTGTTAGTAATAATGGAAAAGGCAAGAAAACAAATTGAAACATAAAAATAGACAAAAAATTAACAATGTTATAGTAAAAATATCCAAATATTAACAAATTTTATATAATAGGTAAAAATTTTCTTGATTTAAGGGGCTTTTAGTGATATAATATTATTGGAAATTTTTTGAATTTATAAAAGATTTATAATTTATAATTGTGTTACAGGAAAGGAGGAAACTACATGAATGTAAATATTGTAGAAGTTCTTACTTCATGCGGAATAGGTATTGCTACAGTTTTTGTAGGTCTTGTTGCAATTATCCTTATATGTAAAATTATGGGTACTATTTGCAGTGCGGTAATTAAAGATGAGCCGAAAGCTGAAATAAAGAAAGCAATTTCAGAATCTGCACAGACTACAGATATTCCAAACAAACAGGAATTTATTGCGGCGGTATCAGCAGCAATTGCGGAGGAATTAGGCACAGAATTTAATGGATTTAGAATTCTTTCAGTTAAAAAACTTTAATAAAGGAGAAATTTAGAAATGAAAAAATATGTTGTAAATGTAAATGGAACAAAATATGAGATTACTCTTGAAACAGTTGAAGGTGCAGATGTGCAGGCTCCTGCAGCACAGGCTCCTGCAGCACAGCAGGCTCCTGTTGCCGAAGCGGCAGCTCCTGTTACAGCTCCTGCAGGCGGAGAACAGATTACAAGCCCAATGCCGGGTACAATTCTTGATGTTAAGGTTGCATCAGGCACAACCGTTAAAAAAGGCGATATTATTTTAGTATTAGAAGCTATGAAAATGGAAAATGAAATTATGGCTCCAAGAGATGGTAAAGTTACTGTACTTACTCAGAAAGGCTCTACAGTTGAGTCCGGCACACCCCTTTATGTTATTGAATAATAAGCTTTGGAGGAAGTAGAAATGAAAAAAAGAATTATTTCTGCGATTTTTATAACCCTCCTTATCTTTTCATTTTCAATGATGGGATTATGTGCAGGTACAAACGCAGATAATATGTTAGACATTAAATCCGCTACCTACAATGCAGATGACCAACAGCTTACTGTTACTGTTGCAAATATCTCTCAAGGTGTAGTAGGGGATACAATTGTTACTATTGAAACATCAGACAGTAACGCGGAAATTATCGGTCAGACAGGTGCTAGTACAGGAGAGCTTGCTCCCGGAGCCGAAATTAAAGTTGTTTTTGATGTTAAAATGGATTATGAAGAAGGATCAGATAACAATCCTGTAATTAACTCTACAATCCAGTATTATCAAGAAGATTACACTACTGTAGGTGCAAATGACACATTTACAGAAGATGATATTAAATCTGTAACATTTAAAAATATTCTTAACAAGGACAGCGGAAACCCCATTATTAGGTTTGTTAAAGAAATGGGTTTTGCAAAGCTTGGTGCAAACTGGAAAAACATTATTATGATACTTATTGCCTGTGTACTTTTATACCTTGCAATAGTTAAGCAGTTTGAACCTCTTTTATTACTCCCCATTGCCTTCGGTATGCTTCTTACAAACCTTCCCGGTGCAGATATGTTCCATGAGGAATTATTTGCAGGAGGTCACGTTCACTGGGATTTATTCAATGCAACAAACTCAGTTGCTCCCGGTCTTCTTGACTATTTATATCTTGGTGTTAAACTGGGAATTTATCCCTGCCTTATCTTTATTGGCGTAGGTGCTATGACAGACTTCGGTCCTTTGATTGCAAACCCTGTCAGCCTTCTTCTTGGTGCGGCTGCTCAGATAGGTATTTTTGCAACCTTTGTCGGTGCAAGATACCTGGGTTTTACAGATGCACAGGCAGGTTCAATAGGTATTATTGGGGGTGCAGACGGCCCTACAGCAATTTTTGTAACAACAAAACTTGCTCCTGAGCTTCTTGGTCCTATTGCTGTTGCCGCTTACTCATATATGGCACTTATTCCTGTTATTCAAACACCTATTATGAAGGCTCTCACCTCTAAAAAGGAAAGAACTATAAGAATGAAAGAGCTTAGAAAGGTTTCTAAGACTGAAAAAATAATTTTCCCTATCGTGGTTACAATTTTCGTTGCTCTTTTAATTCCTTCTGCAGGTGCTTTGGTAGGCAGTCTTATGCTGGGTAACCTTATGCGTGAATGTGGAGTTGTTGAAAGACTTTCCAAAACAGTGCAAAACGAGCTTATGAATATTGTTACAATATTCTTGGGTATTACAGTTGGAGCAACCGCAACAGCAAGCACATTTATCAGCGGAAGAACACTTGCAATTATAGCTCTTGGCGTAGTAGCCTTTGCAGTAGCATCAGCATGTGGCATACTTCTTGCTAAGCTTATGAATATTTTCCTTCCCGAAGGAAGAAAAATCAATCCGCTTATCGGCTCTGCAGGCGTATCTGCAGTACCTATGGCAGCTCGTGTATCTCAGAAGGTTGGTCAGTCGGAAGATCCCGGAAACTTCCTTCTTATGCACGCTATGGGACCAAATGTGGCAGGTGTTATCGGTTCTGCAATCGCAGCAGGTGCACTTCTTGCTATGTTTGGCTAATTTAAAAAAGCCTGAAAGATAGCTTTCGGACTTAGAAAGGATTTAAGATATGGCAAATAAATTATTTATTACAGATACAATTTTAAGAGATGCTCACCAGTCACAGGCGGCTACCCGTATGCGAATTGAGGATATGATTCCTGCTCTTGAAATCTTGGACAGCGTAGGGTACTGGTCATTGGAATGTTGGGGCGGTGCTACTTTTGATGCTTGTATGCGTTTTTTAAATGAAGACCCATGGGAAAGACTCAGAACTCTTAAAAAGCATATGCCAAACACTAAACTTCAGATGCTTTTCCGCGGTCAGAATATTCTTGGCTACAAGCATTATGCAGATGATGTAGTAGAAGCATTTTGTAAAAAATCCATTGAAAATGGTATTGATGTTGTAAGAGTATTTGATGCTCTTAACGACCCCAGAAACTTAGAGGCAGCAGTTAAGTTCGTAAAACATTATGGCGGTCATTGTGAAACTGCTATCAGCTACACAACAAGCCCTGTTCACAACGAGGACTACTTTGTAAAGCTGGCTGTTCAGCTTGAAAAGATGGGTGCTGATACAATTTGTATCAAGGATATGGCAAACATTCTTCTTCCTTATGATGCATACAGTCTTGTTAAAAAGCTTAAAGAAAATGTTGGAGTTCCAATTCACCTTCATACTCATAACACAGCTGGTACAGGTGATATGACAAACCTTATGGCAGCTCAGGCTGGCGTTGATATTGTGGACTGTGCATTATCTCCAATGGCTAATGGTACAAGTAACCCTTCAACTGAGTCTTTGGTTGCTACTTTAAAGGGTACAGAAAGAGATACGGGGCTTGACCTTGGCAAGTTAAGTGAAGCCGCAAGCCATTTCAGAAAGATTGCCACTGAAATGAAGCAGGCAGGCACACTTGACCCTAAGGTGCTTAATGTAGATTCAAACACACTTTTATATCAGGTGCCCGGAGGTATGCTTTCCAACCTTCTTTCACAGCTTAAGCAGGCAAATGCAGAGGATAAATACTACGAGGTGCTTGCAGAGGTTCCTAAGGTAAGAGAAGATTTTGGTTATCCTCCCCTTGTTACACCTACCAGCCAGATTGTAGGAACTCAGGCGGTGCTTAATGTACTTTCAGGCGAAAGATACAAAATGGTTACCAAAGAGTCAAAGGGACTTTTAAAGGGTGAATACGGCCAGCTTCCTGCTCCTGTTAATGAAGAAGTAAGAAAGAAAGCAATCGGTGACGAGGAAGTTATTACTTGCCGTCCTGCTGACCTTTTAAAGCCTGAACTTGAGGCTTACAGAGAAGAAACAAAGGATATTGCAAAAAGTGAGGAGGATGTGCTTTCATATGCACTTTTCCCACAGGTTGCAAGCAAATTCTTTGATATTCGTGACGGTGGTGCAAAAACAGAAGAGGACACAGTGCGTGAAATCTTTGTAGATGACAGATCCTGAATTTAAAAATGTAACGGCTGAAGGAATTTCCTTCAGCCGTTTTTTTATATTTCTTTTCCTTGTAATCTTGTAACAACATCAGAAAGGGCGGAGGAATAATCTCCTGAGTTTTCCTGACGCTTCTGATAATCAAACTGGTCAATAAATCCAAGCAAATTTTCTTTATCCTTATTAGCATTTTCTGCCTGTATTTTTAAAAGCTTTGAAATAAAAATTCTGCACTCCTCTTCATTTAATTTATGGGGAGCGTGATTTATAAGTGAAACTAAATGCTTGTTACAAAAGCCTCTGGAGGCTTCCGCCTCTTTGCGGAAATCTGACTGGTCCTTCCACATATAAATAAGGGTATCCACACAGTTTACAGAAACCTTTTCCATTTTTTTACACATTACACATCTGGAAAATCTTTTTTCTAAAGAGGAAATATCAATTCCCGGACTTTTTTTCTTAAGAACTCCTGTAACTGGATGAGGAGTTTTCTTGGCAAGTGTGCCTAAATCTTTTAACACCTCATCAAAATGAGTAGATAACATAAGTGCCATACTAAGCTTGCCTGAGCCAAAATTCAAAAGTTTATCAAGATGGTATGAACAAAAACCTGTTTTGTTACTCTCCTCACGGCTGTCAGGCTCCATCATTGAAGGACCTAAAGTGTATTCAATTAAATTCCTTTCCTCTTTCTCATAAATTTTACAAATGGGGCAGGGGGAATTTTCAGCCATAGCCTCACGGATGGGAATAGTGTAAATATGTTCCTTCAAAGTATTTCTCTCCTTATTATCTTGAATTTATATTGTAGTTATGATAAAATATTAATATATCATAAATAGGGGTTTTAAGCTTATGGAAATTAAAGCTATCAGTGGAGGAGTAACAATTACGGGCCTTGCACAGTTTAATTTAAAACATATATTTGACTGCGGTCAATGCTTCAGATGGGTGGAGCAGGATGACGGCTCATATATTGGTGTTGCTGCGGGCAAGGTAATAAAAGTTACATCTCATAATAATAATATTACTATATTTAATACGAGTTTGCAAGAGTTTTTTGATGTTTGGGAGAATTATTTTGACTTAAAGACAGATTATGCTTCTTATCAGAAAAAGCTTTCAATTGATACTACTATGAAAACCGCTATAACCTCAGGTGAAGGAATCAGAATTTTGAGGCAGGATACCTTTGAGGCACTTATTTCTTTTATAATTTCTGCCAGCAATAACATTCCCAGAATTATGAAAATTGTAGATTCTCTTTGCAGGCTTTACGGAGATAAATTAGAATTTGAAGGTAAGGAATATTACACTTTTCCCACTGCCGAAAAACTAAAGGGGATTACAGAGGAGGACCTTGCTCCCATCAAAAGCGGTTTTAGAGCAAAATATATTGTGGACGCAGTAAACAAGGTGTGTAGCGGGGAGATTGATTTCTCTAAAATTAAGGATTTAGATGCCATATCTGCACAAAAATATCTTATGCAAATCAGTGGAGTTGGACCCAAAGTGGCAGACTGTGTGCTTATATTCGGTTGCGGAAGGCTGGATGTTTTTCCCGTTGATACCTGGATTGACAAAGCTATGAAAAGTCTGTATCCAGCTGCCTGTGAGGGAGTAAAGGTGAGAGAGGCAGGGATAAATTTATTTGGAGAAATCTGCGGGCTTGCTCAGCAATACATTTTTTATTATGCAAGGGAAAATAAAATAAAAATTTAGGTAAAAATGGCATAAATCTGTTTTTTATACATATTTTTTTACAAGAAAAATATTATAAAGGAGAGAGTTTTATGCGAAAGTATTTTCTTGGGGGAAATACTCCCAGAGGATTTTACTCATATTACGATAGTCTTATTTCACAAAATGAGGCAAGAAAAATTTATGTGATAAAAGGCGGTCCAGGCACAGGGAAATCCACCCTTATGAAAGCAGTATCTTCCTTTGCTGTGGAAAGCGGATATAATGTTGACCATATTTATTGCTCATCCGATCCTGATTCTCTTGACGGACTGGTTATTCCTGAAATGAAGGTTGCTTTTGTTGACGGAACATCTCCTCATATGGTTGACCCGAAATCTCCTGGTGCAGTAGATACGATTGTTAATCTTGGAGATTGCTGGAACGAAAAAAATATGCGTAAAAACAAAGAGGATATTATATCTATAAACAAGAAAATTTCAGAAAAATTTTCTCTTTCCTATGACCATTTGGAGGCGGCGGGAGTTTTGCATAATACCGCTAAAAAAATTCTTTCTAAAGTGGTGGATAAAGAGTCATTGGAAAGAACTGCCGGAGAGATTATTTTCAGCGAAATTACAGAGGAATCTCCCACAGGAAAAGCAGGGCAAAGAAAGCTTTTTGCTTCCTCCTACGGGCCAAAAGGATATATTTCCTTTGCTGACACAATAGGATGCAGTAAAAAATATGTATTAAGAGGGTATGGAACTAACGCTGTACTGGATAAGGTGGCTATGGCACTTATGCAGTATGGATATGACACAGAGCTTTTTATGAACCCTTTATGCCCTGAAAACGAAATTTTGCATTTATATGTGCCTGAACTTGATTTGGGTATTTTTACAGGAGAATCAGAAAGCGGTGTAACAAACGCAGGGGGAGTAGTAATGGATTTATCTCACCTTGCTGACCGATATTTAATGGACGAATATGCTCAGGAGCTGGACAGCATCCGCCGTGCATTAAGTGCACAGATTAAAGAGGCGTGTGATATTATTAAAGAGGCAAAGACCCTGCACGATTCTCTGGAAAAATGCTATGTTCCAAATATGGATTTTGCAAAATCTCTTAAAATTGAGGAAAAAATTATAAAAGAGCTGGAAGAAATGATTTAATATAAAAAAGAAAAAATCAGCTTTATACACATACAAAAACGGGTAGTATATGCTAAGTGTTTTAAAGGACACTTTGCATATATTACCCGTTTTTTTGTATTATTTCTTTTCTTTGCTGCAACCGCTGCAACCGCTGCAGCTGCTGCAACCACTGCAGCATCCGCCTTTTTTGCGGTTTTTAATAATATAGATAAGTGCAAGTAAAAAAAGACAAGCTATTACAGCTAAAATTATATAATCCCAAATGTTCATAATACAATCCTTAAAATAAAAGTATAAAATTATATATTCCAAAGGAAACTACCCATGCAATAAGGCACTGTAATAAACATATAAAAAATGCACCTTTTGCAGAATTTAACTCTCTTTTTACTGCCGCAATAGCAGCAACGCAAGGAGTATATAAAAGGGTAAAGGTAAGAAAGCTTATGGCAGATGCAGGAGTAAAAAAGCTTCCAAGAGTATCAGAAAGCATTTCCACAGATGTTCCTGTAAGTATGCTCATAGTGCTTACTACCGCTTCTTTTGCACTAAATCCTGTAATAAGGGATGTGGATATACGCCAGTCCCCAAAACCAAGAGGAGTGAAAAGGGGAGATATTACCTTGCCCACTAAAGCCAGTATGCTCAGTTCTGAATTTCCATATACATAGTTAAAGCGTGTATCAAAGGACTGTAAAAACCAGATAATTACAGTTGCCACAAAAATTATGGTAAATGCTCTTTGTAAAAAGTCCTTTGCTTTATCCCACATTAAAAGCATAACGCTTTTTGGAGAAGGCAACCGATAGTTGGGAAGCTCCATAACAAAGGGGACAGGTTTGCCACGAAAAGCCGTTGTTTTGCAAATAAGGGCAGTTATTATCCCTATAGCTATACCACCTAAGTAAAGACAAATCATAACAAGTGCCTGATGCTCCTTAAAAAAAGCTGATGCAAAAACTGCATAAATAGGTATTTTTGCAGAACAGCTCATAAAGGGAGTAAGAAGGATTGTCATTTTCCTATCTCTTTCAGAGGAAAGAGTACGGGTTGCCATAACTGCAGGAACAGTACAGCCAAAGCCTATAAGCATAGGTACAAAGCTTCTTCCCGAAAGACCGATTTTTCTAAGGAGTTTGTCCATAACAAAAGCTACTCTTGCCATATATCCTGTATCCTCTAATATGGAAAGGAAGAAAAACAGAACAACAATTATGGGAAGGAAGGAAAGCACACTTCCCACTCCTGCAAACACACCATCAATTATAAGACTGTGGACAATAGGGTTAATTTTGTATGCAGTAAGACCCGCATCTGCAAAATCAGTCACCCGTGTAATGCCCTCTTCCAAAATGGCTTGCAAAAAGCTTCCGACAACCCCAAAGGTCAGCCAAAAAATAAGCAACATAATTCCAATAAAAATAGGAATTGCCAGATATTTATTTGTAAGCAGGCTGTCAATTTTTACACTTCGGGCGTGTTCACGGCTTTGATGGGATTTTTTAACTGTATCCTTTGTCACCTGTTCAATAAAGGTATATCGCATATCAGCAAGGGCAGCGTTTCTGTCCATCTGATGTTCAGTTTCCATTTCCACAATACTGTGTTCAATCATATCCAGCTCGTTCTGATTAAGCTCAAGACGGGAAATTATATCTTCGTCTCCTTCAACCACCTTAGTTGCGGAAAATCGCGGAGAAATACCGATTTTCTGGGCGTGGTCTTCAATAAGATGAGAAACAGCGTGAATGCATCTATGTACTTCCCCTGAGCAGAAGTCGGTTACTGCAGGGTAAATTTTGTTTTTAGAAACCTGTGTGATTGCCCGAACAAGCTCGTCTGTACCCTCGTTTCGTGAAGCGATTATGGGAATAACAGGGATGCCAAGCTGCTGGGAGATTTTTTTAATATCTATAGAGCCGCCATTACTGCGTACCTCGTCCATCATATTAAGTGCCAGTACCATTGGAATATGCATTTCCATAAGCTGAAGTGTAAGGTACAAATTACGCTCAATATTTGTAGCATCAACAATATTTATTATGCCGTCGGGTTTTTCGTTTAATATAAAATCTCTTGTTACGATTTCTTCGTTTGAATAAGGTCGAATAGAATAAATTCCAGGTAAATCCACAACCTTGCAGGATTTATCAAGCTTAATTTCTCCTACTTTACTGTCAACAGTTACTCCCGGGAAATTTCCTACATGTTGATTTGAGCCTGTAAGCTGATTGAAAAGTGTTGTCTTTCCACAGTTTTGATTTCCAACTAATGCAAATATCATTCAGCCACCTCCAGAACTTCAATCTTTGAGGCATCCTCTTTTCGAAGTGTAAGCTCATAGCCTCTTACATAAATTTCAATAGGATCTCCCATAGGAGCAATTTTTCGCACAAGTATTTTAGTTCTGGGAATTATGCCCATATCAAGAAGTCTGCACCTGAGTGCTCCTTCTCCCCCTACGGAAATAATTACAGCAGGAGTATTTAAAGGCAATTGTGCAAGTGTCATTTAGTATTTCTCCTTTTTCTCTTATAAAAATGCGGCAAAGGACCTGATTATTTTGCGTCATGAATATGACAGGATTCGCAATTGCCTGTGCATTTATTTTTAAGTGAATCAGGAACTTCCCTGCCTTCATTTTCAAAGTAATTTTTAAGTGCAGCAGCAATAGCTTCTTCAGCCAGAACACTGCAATGAATTTTTTGAGGGGGAAGTCCGCCCAGTTCATCTAAAACCTGCTTGTTTGTAAGCTTTAAAGCTTCATCAACGGTTTTTCCGATAACCATTTGTGTTGCCATAGAACTGGTAGCTATAGCGGCACCGCAACCGAAGGTTTTAAACTTAACGTCAACAATAACGTCATTTTCAATTTTCATATATATTTTCATTATATCTCCGCAAACTGCATTACCAACCTCACCAATAGCGTTTGCATCAGGAATTTCACCTACATTTTTAGGATTGCTGAATTCTTCCATTACTTTTTCTGTGTACATAACTTTTTCTCCTTAAAATTAATTTTGTGTTTTTTTGAAATCCTCATACAAAGGGGACATATTTCTGAGTCTTTCTACAATTTCTACAAGAGAGCTTACCACATAATCCATTTGCTCCATAGTAGTTTCCTCGCCAATTGTAAGCCTTAATGAGCCGTGAGCAATTTCGTGGGGAAGCCCGATAGCCAAAAGAACGTGAGAGGGATCTAAAGAGCCTGATGTGCAGGCGGAACCGCTGGAAGCGGCAATTCCCTTAAGGTCAAGACTCAAAAGAAGGGATTCACCTTCTATAAAACGAAAAGAAAAGTTCACGTTATTGGGAAGTCTTTGTTCTCTGTGACCATTTAATTTAACATAAGGAATTTTTTCCTCAATGCTTTGTATAAGATAATCTCTCATAGTGGCAATATAACAAGACTTTTCTTCAATGCCGTCTATTGCCATTTCCATAGCTTTACCAAAACCTGCTATGCCTGCAACATTTTCAGTACCACCGCGGCGATGTCTTTCCTGTGCACCACCATCCATAAATACATCGGGGCGAACACCGTTTTTAATATAAAGAGCACCTATACCCTTAGGGCCGTACAGCTTGTGAGCAGACATAGAAAGCATATCTACATCAAGGTCTTTTACATTATAGTAAATAGCACCTGTTGCCTGTACAGCATCAGTGTGGAATAAAATATCGTGCTTATGTGCAATTTTGCAAAGTGATGCAATATCCTGCACAGTACCAATTTCGTTATTAGCAAACATTATAGAAATTAAAATTGTATCGGGTCTGATAGCTTTTTCCACATCTTCAGGATGAATTATACCTTCACTGTCAGGATTTACATAGGTAATTTCAAAGCCTTCCTTTTCAAGAGAGGCACAGGTATGAAGGACTGCATGATGTTCAATGGCAGAGGTTATAATATGTCTGCCTTTGTCTTTGTATGCTCCGGCAACACCTTTAATTGCCCAGTTATCAGCTTCAGTTCCGCAACCTGTAAAATAAATTTCGTTAGGCTTAGCACCAATACCTTTGGCAACCCTTTCGCGGGCAGTATTTATAGCCTCTTTAGTATCTCTGCCAAGTGAATATATTGAGGACGGATTTCCGTAATGAGCAGTAAAATAGGGGATCATTTCAGCAAGTACTTCAGGCTTTACCGGCGTTGTTGCCGCGTGGTCAAAATAATATATTTTTTTCTTCATATAAATTCCTCCATTTTGAGTTTATGACGTTAGTATGTTTATTATACACTAAATTAGTATAATTTACAATAGTAAATATGCCGAAAATAATATTTCATTTATATACAAATAGTATAATCTGCATAAACAGGAAAATATTATTGACATATTCTGTATTTTGTGATAACATAGTATTGAAAACTAAATGATGTATTATAAAAAACCGAAAATGTGAAAAAGGAGTAAATTATGAATAATTTTTTAGAATTTTTAACAACAACTGCACAGAAATATTCAAATAATATTGCTTTTAAAATTAAGAATGGAAAAGAATATAAAAACATAACATATACACAGTTTATGCAAGATTGTATAGCTTTTGCAAGGGCATATAAAAAGAGCTATCCTCAGTCAAAAAGAGTGGCTGTAATAGGTAAAAACTGCTATGAGTGGATAGTAGGGTTTTTAGGAGTACAGCTTGCAGGAGTAAGTGTTGTCCCTTTGGATAAGGGTCTTAGCCCTGCTGAGGTTAAAGACCAGTTATACCGAATTGAAGCAGACAGCATAATTTTCGGACAGGATTATACAGAAATGTCCATACAAAAAGAGGGGATATCACGAATTTTAATGTATGGAAGTGAGGATATTTCCTCTGTTGAAAAGCTGATTATTGCAGGAGAACAGCTGGAAGAAAATTTACCTGAACAAAATGGTGAAAGAACCTGTATATATCTTTTTACATCAGGAACAACATCAAAATCCAAAATTGTAATGCTTTCTCAGCGAAATATTCTTTCAAATATTGAAGATATGCTCCTGTGTGAAAAGTTCTATGAATGGGATGTAAATTTAGCACTTCTGCCCTTCCACCATACATTTGGTATGACAGGAATACTGGTATTTTTAACCAGCGGAACAATGAATGTTTTTTGTGAAGGACTGCGTATCCAGAAGGCACTTAATGAGTACAGCGTAACCACTCTTGTGGGAGTACCGTTAATTCTTGATAATATTAAAAGAATGATAAACAGAAAGGTAAAAAAAGAAGGGAAATATATACCCTTTTTAATGCTTGGATATATAAGCAGAGGACTTAAGACACTTGGCATTGATGTAAGACGAAAGCTATATTCCTCTGTTCATAAAAATTTAGGGGGAGCACTTCGGCTTATAATCAGCGGTGCGGCACCTCTTGCTCCTGAGACTGCAAACTTTTTCAACAATATGGGTATTCTTACTATACAAGGGTACGGAATGACTGAAACTGCTCCTGTAATTGCGGCAGAAGACCCAATTCATCGCAAAGCAGGCTCTGTAGGTCTTCCTATGAAATCCGTTGAAGTAGAAATCATATCGGAAAATGGAGAAAAAGAGGGGGAAATTGTTGTTAAAGGCCCTAATGTTATGCAAGGATATTATGACGCAAAGGAAATGACTGAAAAAGCCATGGAGGGCGGTTTTTTCCATACAGGAGATGTGGGATATATGGACAAGGATGGATATTTGTTCATTACAGGACGATTAAAAAATATTATCGTGCTGGAAAATGGTAAAAAGGTGTATCCCGAAGAAGTAGAATTTCAGCTTAGTAAAATAGAGTATATTAAAGAAGCGGTTGTGTATAACGATAAGGTGGGTAAAAAGGACTGCGTAAGTGCAAAAATTGTTATTGACCTTGAGGAAATTTCCTATGAGCAGGCAGAAAAAGAACTGGAAAAGGATATTGCTGATGTCAATAAAAGGCTTGCCTCTTTTAAGCAGATTAAAAATTATCATATATTAACAGAAGAACTGGAAAAGACTACTACGGGAAAAATTAAAAGATAGAATAATAACATATAAAAACTCCCATACTAATTAAAAAAGTATGGGAGTTTTTATATGAAAACCTTTGAAGAATTATATCACGAAGTAACAAGCAGTGCAGTAAAGGGAAATATGACCAAAACCTTAAAAAAGCTGAAACAAGAAGGGTACAGCGACAATCAGCTGGCTTGTTTATTACGCCCTGAGGAGTGTGCACCTGTTTTTAAATTTAATAAATGCGGATGCAGTGACGGAAAATGCGTTGCCTCTTGTCTTTTTCAGGCAATCACAAATAACGACGGAGAAATTTTTATTGACAAAGGCAAGTGTGTAGGATGTATGAAATGTGTAGATAGCTGTGAGGAAGGAAATATTGTAATTACTCACGATACCTTGTCTGTAATAAATATTTTAAGGCAAAAGAAAAGAGCCGTTTTTGCTCTTATTGCTCCTGCATATATGGGACAGTTCGGTAAAAATATAACCTCAGGGCAGGTGCGTACAGCACTGAAAACAATTGGCTTTACAGGAATGGTAGAAGTAGCTATTTTTGCAGATATCCTTACCTTTAAAGAAGCACTGGAGTTTGACCATAACATAAAAAACGAGGACGACTACCAGCTTACAAGCTGTTGTTGTCCTGTGTGGATTTCCATGATACGAAAAAAATATCCGGAAATTGCAACTCACCTTTCCAAGTCTGTTTCTCCCATGATTGCAGCAGGACGGATTATAAAGGAATTATACAAAGATGCCTATACTGTATTTATCGGACCTTGCCTTGCAAAAAAATCCGAAGCAAGGGAGGAGGATGTTAAAGGAGCGGTGGATTATGTTCTTACATTCAAAGAATTACAGGATATTTTTGATGGAGCAAATATTGATATATCCTCGTTAGAAGGAGAGGAAATGGAACATTCCTCATATGCTGGAAGAATATACGCAAAGGCAGGGGGAGTAAGTAAGGCGGTTACGGATACACTTTCGCGAATAGATGAAAAAAAGGCAAAGGAAATTAAAACTACCTGTGCCAGCGGAGTTAAAGAGTGTATGGCTCTTTTAAATGATATTGAGGTTGGAAAAAGAGAGTTTAACTTTTTTGAAGGAATGGGCTGCAAAGGTGGTTGTATCGGCGGACCTAAAGCATTAAAAAAAGAAGAAGAAACCATAGAAAAAATTGAAAGCTACGCAGAACATTCCGCATATCCTACACCTCTTGACAATCCTTATGTAATAGAACTGCTTCACAGACTGGGTTTTGAAAATATTCCTGAGTTTATTGAAAAAAGCCATATTTTGTCAAGAGAGTTTTAAACAAGCGATAAACTAAAAGCCAACACCTGATAAGGAAGTGTTGGCTTTTTATTATATATTGTTTAAATAATTATCGTCCTTTAAAAGGTTTTCACCTTCTGCGGCTGATACTGCTAATGCGTCACATCTTTCGTTTTCAGGATGCCCTGCGTGACCTTTTACCCAGATTATATTTACTTGGTGAGTGCTTAAAAGGGGGAGAAGTCTTGTCCATAAATCCACATTTAAAGCGGGTTTATTGTCGGACTTTTTCCAGCCTTTTTTCTTCCAGCCATATACCCAGCCTTTGGAAATAGAATCAGTAAGATATTTTGAGTCAGAATACAAATCCACCTTGCAAGGATATTTAAGTGCCTCCAATCCTACAATGGCAGCCATAAGCTCCATACGGTTATTAGTGGTGCACTCATACCCTGCAGAGATTTCCTTTTCTATTTCTCCAAAGCGGAGAACAATGCCATATCCGCCTGGTCCCGGATTACCCTTGCAGGCTCCGTCTGTAAAAAGCTGTACAGTTTTTTTATCCATAAATTAAAGCTCCTGTAAAAATTCCGCTATTGCTTGGAAAGAGCAGTTTCAATGTTCTAAATAGATTATCAATAAAAAGCACGAATAAACCCTTCCTATTGTCCGCTTTTAGTCTGCCAAAGCCTCATCAAGAGCTTTTTTGTATGCTGACATAGCTGCAATAAGGTTTTGCCTTGAAATAATAACCTTTCGTTTAAATTCGTCAGATTCAGCAAGTACTTTTTTGTATTTTTCTTCTGCACTTTCAAGTCTGTTTTCTGCAATTTTTGATGCCTGTGCCAAAATATCCTCTGCATCTTTTTTTGCACTTTGCACAACAGTTTCCGCTTTTTTCTCTGCTTGACCTATAACAGAATCCGCCTTTTCTTCTGCTTTTATAAGAACTTCGGGAATTTTATCTCTTTCCTGAAGTAATACATTAAGCTGACTTTCAAGCTCTGTTTTAGAGGCAGTAATTGCAGATATTTCAGCGTTCTTGCGTTCAATATCCAGCTCCAAAGCATTAATTCTTCCTGCAAGCTCCTTTATTTCCTGTGAGGCTTCCTGAGCAACCTTTTCAGAGGCAACCTTGGCAGAAATCAACTCCTCAATACGTTGGTCTTTACCTTTTAATGCCTGCATAAATTCTTCATCCTGCTTTTGAGCATCCTTCTTTGCCTGAATAAGATTGTTTTCATAGGCAATAATTTTTTCTTTCATAGAGCTATCCAGTACCGCAATATATGTATGTACATCTTCCTTGTTATACCCTCTGACGGAACTGCGAAGTTTCTTTTCAACCATACAAAATAGCCCTCCTTCCAAATGCATATAAATAAAGAATACAATAATACCAATTATATGTTATATATTATATATCATTTTACATTAATTGTCAAGAAAAAGGGATGCTTTAAGCATCCCTTGTTTGATGATGTGAAATTTTATCTGCAAAGTCCGATATTATTAAGTGAAAGCTCCTGTTTTTGTATCATTACATCTTCCTCCTCAGGAGTCATATGGTCGTATCCTAAAAGATGAAGTGTGGAGTGAGTTGCCAAAAAAGCAAATTCTCTTTCAGGGGAGTGCCCGTATTCCTCAGCCTGAGCATAGGCTTTTTCATAGGAAATCACAATATCCCCAAGTACAAGATATCCTTCCTCATAATCGTCGGGAGCGGCAAATATTACTCCTGGCTTTTCATATTCCAGCATAGGGAAGGAAAGCACATCTGTTTCTTTGTGAATTTCACGATAATTTTTATTGATTTCCTTAATTCCTTCATTGTCTGTTATGGTAACAGCAATATCTGCAAGCACCTCAATTTTCTGGTCTTTAAGCACCTGATTTACCGCTTTTTCTATAGCTTGGGTAATAGAGGCAGGAAGCTCCTTTATATTCTCTTTCTCATATTGAAATGTAATTCTATTCATTTTCCTTCTCCTTTGCTTTTGTATATATTTTATCACGAAAAGATTGGTCACGGCCAGTGCTTTTCTGTTTTTCCGTATCGTATTTTTCGTATGCCTTAATAATTTTCTGTACAAGTGGATGTCTTACTACATCCTTTTCGGAAAATCGGCAAAAACTAATGTCATCTACATTTTCCAATATTTTTATTGCCTCTTTAAGTCCTGACTTTTTACCCCAGGGAAGGTCAATCTGGGTAATGTCCCCTGTTACAATAGCCTTTGACCCAAAGCCTATTCGTGTAAGAAACATTTTCATCTGCTCAGGGGTGGTGTTTTGTGCCTCGTCAAGAATAATAAAAGCATCATCTAAAGTGCGTCCTCTCATATATGCAAGAGGTGCAATTTCAATAGACCCCCGTTCAACATATCTTTGATAGTTTTCTACGCCCAGCATATCATAAAGTGCATCATATAAAGGACGAAGATAAGGGTCAACCTTAGTTTGCAAATCCCCAGGTAAAAATCCCAGCTTTTCTCCTGCTTCTACTGCAGGTCTTGTAAGGATAATTCTGTTTACCTCTTTGTTTCGAAATGCCTTCACTGCCATAGCTACCGCAAGGTAGGTTTTACCTGTACCTGCAGGACCAATGCCAAAGGTAACGGTATTTTTCTCAATGGCAGTTATATATTTTTTCTGCCCCAAAGTTTTGGATTTTAAAAGCTTTCCCGAAGAAGTGATGCATATAGCATCTCCCGAAAGCTCCTTCATTTGCTCCGCCATACCTTCCTCCACTAAGCTTATGGTGTAAAGAATATTCTGAGTTGTTAAGGGTTCCCCTTTTAAAATAAGCTGAATAAGGGATCTTATTGTTTTTTCTCCGCGGTCAACATCATGAGGTTCTCCCTCAATTTTAACCATAGAATCCCTGTTAAACATACGGATATTAAGTTCCTTTTCTATCAGCTTAGCATTCTCATCAAAATTTCCAAAAAGGGAAATAATAGTATCTATGCTTTCCAGCTGAATAGTTTTTTCTGCCATAGTTATTAGTTTCCTTTCTCTTCAGGTAATAAAATATCCTTTGAAATATCACTGGGAGTAAAAGGTTTTTCCTCAAAGGATATAGGCACTTGCTTTGCTATATTTTCAAGGCACTCTGCCTTTAAAGTAACAATAATTTTTTCGGGGCTTTTTTCTACTGTAAACTGGCTTGACACCACATTCTTTTTACCTACAGAATCATAAAGAGAATTTAACAAAGAGTTTTTTAAATCCCTTTCAGCGTCCTGCTCTTTTAGCTTTTTGGGAGTTGGCTTAACTTCGCTATACTCATATATTTTAACCGAAAAGGGAAGTATATAATCCCTCGTAAGATGCAATCTTTTTTCTTTAATTATTCCGTCATAATGCTTGTATTTGGGTGCTTTAAAAAATAAATTAAAATCCTTCCCTAAAATATTTACACTGTATTTTTTTGTAACATTACCGGTTTTTACACGCTCACTTACAGTAAGGGGCATACTTTCTGTTAAAACACGGTCAGTCTTGGCAATAGCATCCCCCTCTGCGTGAACATACATAGCACCAACCAGCTCATTTGGCACAACACCGCTGATTAACAGCTGACCTTCTGTTACATAATCCCCTTCCTTTAAAGAGGAGCTTCCGCTACGCACAATAAATCTGTGAAGTATTCCGTTTTTTGTTGATATAATATTTGAAATATCCTGAGGGTCGGCAACTTCAGGCGGTTTTTTTCCATACCGCACCTGTACCACTGCGTGCGTTCCCTTAACTTCAATCCAGAACCATGAGAATTCCTTGTGGGAAGCCATAACACTTTGCTGAATTTCAAAGGGCTTTAAACGATGTCGGGGCATACCGCTTTTTACACCGTTTTCTTCTAATGCGGCGGCAATTACATTTCTCCGATTCGGGTTTGTTTCTTCAATGTCAATAACCCATATTCTGCCGCATAGCCAAAACATTAAAAACATCATAACCAAAAAGCCCGCTATAAAAGCTTTCCGCTTTTTCAGCTTTAAAAGAGCAAAGGGAAGTCCCCCTCGCCTGAGTACACTTATTTTTACATCCATATCACGGGCAAACAGCTTTGCTTTGTGATAATAAGAAGGATGAAGCTCGCCGCTTGCATAGGCTTTTCCGTGATGAGAAAGCCTGTGAATATATATTTTCTCACGAGTGCAAAGATTTAAAAAATCTTCTACGTTTGTACCCTCTATTTTTATTATAACATATCCTGTTAAAAAATGGAATAGATATTTTAACATTTTTTTACTCCCCTGCTACACCATATATTCGGTTGCCAAGATATTTCCCACAAGCCGTAAATAGTCGGTATCAAGCTGAGTAATTTCAAAATCACTGCCCTTTATACCGAAAATAAAACTGCGGGTATTAAGCTTTAAAGAGGTATCGGTATATTCAAGTATGGAAATTTCCCCTTCCACCGTTAGCTCGCAGTTGGCTATTATTGTAACCTTTAAGCTTCCTGCAAGAAAATCCTTAGAAATATCCAGCATATCTGCTACCTTTTCCACTTTTTGAGAGGTAGCTTTTCCCATAGAATATTTCTTTCTTTTTCTTTTATGAGCCATATAAAAAATCAATCCTTTATATTTTTATAATCTTTAAATTTTATGCCATACTTCGCCTTTTAATGACATATTTTGTATAAAGGAGTTGAAAAGAATGAAAAGAACATTTACTTATTTTTTATGTGGATTTGCCCTGATTCTTGTGCTTTTAAAGGGAGAGGGAGAAATATGGGTAAAATATGCTGTTGCCCTTTGCGGAAAAAGCATTATACCCTCTCTTTTTCCTTTTATGGTATTGGGCAGTATTTTGGTAAAATGCGGAGGTGCAAGAATAATAGGAAACATTTTAAATAAGCCTGTGAGCTTTATATTTGGAATGAGGGGGCAGTGCGTGCTGCCTGTAATTATTGGATATATTTGCGGTTACCCTGTAGGAAGCAAAGCGGCGGCAGATATGGTGCAAAGAGGAGAGATTTCCACGCAAGAAGGTAACGCTCTGCTTGCTTTTTGCAACAATGCAGGTCCTATGTTTATTCTTAGTGCAACCCCTCTTTTAATAGGTGTAAAAGAAGGGGGCGGAGTTTTATGGGTTTCCCATATTTTATCCTCCGTTATTATTGGAATTTTTGCAGGGAGAACTGCAAAAAAAGGAAAAGGTTCTTATCTTATGGCAAAGGAGGAAGGCATAGCCAAAGCTTGCAGCGATGGAATAAAAGAAAGCGTGGAAGGTATGCTGGGAGTATGCGGATATGTAATATTTTTTTCGGTTATAATAGGAGTAATTTCCAAAGCTTTTTTATTTATTCCCCCTGCATATTCGCCGGTGGGAGAAAGCATTAATATTTTAATGCGTGGATTTATGGAAACAGTGTCAGGACTTTCTGCGGTGGGGGAAAAAAGTATGCCCTTGTTTATAAAGCTTCCTCTTGCCTCTTTGATTTTAGGCTGGTCAGGAATGTGTGTGCATATGCAGGTAGCTACAGCTATAGGTAAAAGCGGACTTTCAATGAAAAAATATTTTATGGGTAAACTTGCTCAGACCGTACTTTCCACCCTTATTACCTTATTTATTGTAAGACTTATGCCCATATCTCAGGTTACTGCCAGTGTTACGGGTACAAATACAGGCATCCGTCTTTTTGCAGTTGCTTTTACTGCATATATAATATTCAACATATTTATTTTATTAGGTATAACTTTTGTTGAAAAAATACGCACTTGATTTTTTATTGTAAATATAGTAAAATTAAAAATATAAAATATAATGTTATAACAAAATGAAATCAGGGAAAAACCATGACAGATAAGCTTTTAAAAATACTTGAATTTGATAAAATATTAGACTTAATAGCATCCCGAGCAGTTACAGGTACTGCTAAAGAGAGAATATCAGCTCTTAAACCTGAAACGGATTATGAAAAGGTGAAGTTTCTCCAAAGCAGGATGTCAGATGCTACTGCTATGCTTGCAAGGCGTGCCATGCCGCCTGTATCCGCACTTTCGGATATAAGAGAGTCCCTTAAAAGATGCGATGCAGGGGGAACATTAGGTATGGGCGAGCTTATGCGTATTGCAAGGGTACTTTATACCACCTCCAACCTTAAAAGATATATGGAAGCGGAGGAGGATTTAGATACTATAAATGAGCTTGCCTTTCGGCTTACTGTTATTAAGGACTTGGAAAGGGATATTACCTCCGCTATTATCAGCGAGGAGGAAATGGCAGATGATGCATCAGGGGAGCTTTCTGCAATTCGCAGAAAAATCAAGCAAATAAATGCTAAAATTAAAGATATTTTAAATGATATGGTACATTCCGAAAAGTACCAGAAAGCCCTTCAGGAGCCTATTGTAACCTTGCGTGGGGATAGGTATGTAATTCCTGTAAAGTCTGAAAGCAGAGGAAGTATTCCGGGAATTTTGCATGATTCCTCCGCAACAGGTGCTACGGTTTTTGTAGAGCCAATGGCAGTAGTTGAGGAAAACAATAAGCTTCGTGCCCTTTTTTCTGCAGAAAAAGAAGAAATTGAAAGAATTTTGGCGGAGCTTTCTGCAAGAGTGGGAGAATACAGCGGAGTAATCGGAGAAAACTTTAACACCATAATTGAAACAGATGAGCTTTTTGCCAAAGCATCTTTTTGTATTGATTACAGATGTCATGCCCCTGAACTAAATATGGAGGGGTATGTAAATATTAAAGAGGGAAGACATCCTTTAATTGACAATAAAAAGGTAGTACCTATAAATATTTATCTTGGCAAGGATTTTCATACTCTTATAATTACAGGGCCAAATACAGGTGGCAAAACAGTAACTTTAAAAACTCTGGGATTGTTTTCTTTAATGGTTCAGTCAGGTCTGCATATTCCTGCAAAGGCGGGTACAAAAATGCCTGTATGGGAAAATATTTTTGCGGATATTGGCGACGAGCAGAGCATTGAGCAAAGTCTAAGTACATTTTCTTCCCATATGGTAAATGTGGTGGATATTTTAAATAAGGTAGAGAAAAACACCCTTGTTTTATTTGACGAGCTTGGAGCAGGTACTGACCCTGAGGAGGGGGCGGCACTTGCTATTGAAATACTTGAATATGTACGAAATTTTGGTGCAACCGCTGTTGCCACCACTCACTACAGTGAGCTTAAGCTATATGCAATTTCCACTTCTGATGTGGAAAATGCCTCTTGTGAATTTGATGTGGAATCACTTAGTCCTACCTATAAGCTTTTAATCGGACTTCCTGGAAAAAGTAATGCTTTTGCCATTTCCAAAAAATTAGGACTTCCTGATAAAGTTATTCAGGGAGCAAATGGCAGACTTACAGCAGAATCGGTACGGTTTGAAGATGTAGTGGCTGAACTGCAAAACAAGCGGGAAAAGGTGAGCGAAGCTCTTTCTCAGGCAGAGCAGCTGCGAAATGAGCTGAAAAAGGAAATGCGGTCTGCAAGTGAGAAAAATAAGGAAATTAAAGATAAAAACCGCAGACTTTTAGACGAGGCAAGGTTGGAGGCAGCAAGAATAGTTCAGACGGCAAAGGATGAGATGAACGATATTTTAAAAGAGGCAAACAAGCTTGCCAGAGAGGCTATGAAGGGAGATAAGGCTAAGGAAATTGAAAAGATGCGTCGCCGTCTTAAAGAGGCTGGGGACAGCTATGACAAAACCCTTGGCAAACGCCGTGAACAGCTGGGAACTAATAAGCCTCTTAAAAATGTAACCTTAGGTCAGAGTGTTGAAATTATTTCTATGGGGGAAACAGGTCAGGTAGTAAGCCTGCCTAATTCTTCAGGAGATGCAGTAATTCAGGTAGGCATTATGAAAATTAAGGCAAATATCCGTGACCTTAGAAAAACTGCAGAGCCTACTCCTAGCAAGCCTGAAAGAAAAAGAGCCAGCGGCAGAGGTGTAGATAGCAAAACAATGAATGTAACCACCGAACTGGATATTCGTGGATTGATGGTAGATGAAGGCACAATGCTGCTGGATAAGTTTATTGATGATGCGGTAATGGCATCTGTAAAAAACATTTCAGTAATTCACGGAAAAGGTACAGGGGCACTAAGAGCAGGTATTCACAGCTTTTTAAAACATAACAAATTTGTTAAATCCTATCGTCTTGGTGTATATGGAGAAGGAGATACCGGCGTTACCATAATTGAGTTGAAATAAAAAAGGACAAAATGCTTTCGCATTTTGTCCTTTTACTTTGTATAAGAATTAGATTATTCGTAATCTACTACATTAACCCAGGAAAGAAGAAATTCTCTTTCTTTTTCGTTACCTTTAACGGATTGTGAAGCGGCAACGATAGGCATCCACTTTTGCACATACTGCTTAGCAGTATCACTTTTTTTGCAGAATAAATCAAGATACTTTTCAGCACCTTCAATATTTCCTTCAAGACAGAAAAGAAGGTAGGTTCTTGCAACATCTGCAGAAGCGTTACCCTGAGTTGCGTGTGCCCAGTCAATAACATATGCTGTTTTGTCCTTTGCAATAATTACATTAGAGGGGTTAAAATCGCCGTGGCAAAGCTTAGTGTGCTTAGGCATACCTTCAAGCCTTGTATGAAGGTCGTATCTTGTTGTAGCATCTAAATCTGACTGGGAAATTTTTCTGTTCATTTTATCCTTGAGCTTTGTAAGAAGAGGACATTTTTTAGAATGTACTTCCATCTGAACATCCACAAAAAGCTCTAAATATTCATCAAACTTATCAGGATTTTCTTCCATAAGAGTTTGGAGAGTTTTTCCCTCAATATAGTCGGAAAAAATTGCCCATTTGCCGTCTATCATACAAACTTCTTTAATTTTGTTAATCTTAAGTCCTGTCTCTTCAACTCTGGACTGGTTAAGGGCCTCATTTAATACATCTGCTTTGGAAAAATCTTCGTTAAAAACCTTAATACAATCACTACCGCTATGGTAAAGTGTTTTGTTGTTTCTTACTGCAATTACTTTTTCAAGCTTCATTCTAATTTCCTCCCTTATACTTTTTTATGTTCGCCATAATAAGCGTTAAGATACATTTGTTTCATTTCACTCATAAGAGGATATCTGGGGTTAGCACCTGTACACTGGTCATCAAATGCCTGTTCTACCATTTCATCAAGATTTTCCATAAATGCCTTTTCATCTATATCATAGTCGCGAATACACTTTTTAATGCCAACCTTTTCTTTAAGCTCATTAATTGCATTGATAAGCTTTTCAAGCTTTTCTTCATCGGTTTTTCCGCCAAGACCAAGGTAATCAGCAACCTCTGCATATCTGCTAAGTGTATGAGGATGGTCATACTGTGAGAAGGTACCCATTTTCACAGGAACTTCGCTTGCATTAAAACGAAGAACTTCTTCCAGCATAAGAGCGTTTGCAACACCATGAGGAAGGTGATAAAAAGCACCCAGCTTATGAGCCATAGAGTGGCAGATACCAAGAAAAGCATTTGCAAAAGCCATACCTGCAATTGTAGCAGCGTTAGCCATTTTTTCTCTTGCTTTCACATCTTCTGTGCCATTATCATATGCTCTGGGAAGATATTCAAATATAATCTTAAGTGCCTTTAATGCAAGACCGTCTGTGTAATCTGTAGCAAGCATAGCTGCATATGCTTCAAGTGCGTGAGATACTGCGTCAATACCTGATGCTGCAGTAAGTCCCTTAGGAGCAGACATATGAAAATCAGTATCAATTATAGCCATATTGGGAAGCAATTCATAGTCAGCAAGAGGATATTTAACTCCTGTTGATTCGTCAGTAATAACTGCAAAAGGAGTTACCTCAGAACCTGTACCTGCAGATGTGGGAATAGCAATAAAGTACGCTTTTTCGCCCATCTTGGGGAAGGTGTATATTCTTTTTCTGATGTCAATGAATCGCATTGCCATATCCATAAAATCAGCTTCAGGATGTTCATAAAGAACCCACATAATTTTAGCTGCGTCCATAGCACTTCCGCCGCCAAGAGCAATAATGCAGTCGGGCTGGAAGGCACTCATCTGCTTTGCACCCTCTTTTGCACAACCCAGTGTAGGGTCAGGAGCAACATCAAAGAATGTTGTATGAGAAATGCCCATACTGTCAAGCTTATCTGTAATAGCTTTTGTATATCCGTTATTATAAAGGAAAGTGTCAGTTACAATAAATGCTCTTTTTTTACCCATAACATTTTTAAGTTCATCAAGAGCAACAGGCAGACAACCTTTTTTCATATAAACCTTCTCAGGAGCTCTGAACCAAAGCATATTTTCCCTTCTTTCAGCAACAGTTTTAATATTTAAAAGATGTTTTACACCAACGTTATCAGAGACACTGTTTCCGCCCCATGAGCCACATCCGAGTGTAAGGGAAGGAGCAAGGTTAAAATTATAAAGATCGCCGATACCGCCGTGAGATGAAGGAGTATTAACAAGAATGCGGCAGGTTTTCATACGATGTGCAAACTTTTCAATTTTTTCTTTTTCTGTAGCTGCGTTCAGGTAAATGGAAGAGGTGTGTCCGTAACCGCCGTCAGCAACAAGTCTTTCAGCCTTATTAAGAGCATCTTCAAAATTCTTTGCTTTGTACATAGCAAGAACAGGAGAAAGCTTTTCATGAGCAAATTCTTCAGAAAGATCAACACTTTCAACTTCGCCAATAATAATTTTTGTGCTTTCGGGTACATCAACACCTGCAAGCTGTGCAATTTTATAAGCACTTTGTCCAACAATTTTTGCATTTAACGAACCATTGATTAAAATTGTCTTTCTTACCTTTTCAGTTTCTTCAGGATTTAAGAAATAGCAACCTCTGTAAGCAAATTCATTTTTAACCTTGTCATATATTTTGTCAAGAACAATACAAGACTGCTCGGAAGCACAAATCATACCATTATCAAATGTCTTAGAGTGAATAATTGAGCTTACTGCAAGAGTAATGTCTGCACTGTCATCAATAATTGCTGGAGTATTACCTGCACCAACACCAAGTGCGGGTTTACCGCTGGAGTAAGCAGCTTTAACCATACCTGGACCGCCTGTTGCAAGTATAATATCAACTTCCCTCATAAGAAGATTTGTCATATCAAGACCGGGAACGTCAATCCATGAAATTATTTCCTCAGGAGCACCTGCTTTAACTGCAGCCTCAAGTACAATTTTAGAAGCTTCAATTGTAGAATTCTTTGCTCTTGGGTGAGGACTGATTATAATACCATTTCTTGTTTTAAGTGCGATAAGAGTTTTAAAAATAGCTGTAGAGGTAGGGTTTGTTGTGGGAATAACCGCACCGATAACCCCAATTGGTTCAGCGATTTTAATTGTACCAAAAGCGGTGTCTTCTTCAAGAATACCACATGTTTTAGTGTTTTTGTATGCGTTGTAGATATATTCACTTGCGTAATTATTTTTAATTACCTTATCTTCCACAATACCCATACCTGTTTCTTCAACCGCAAGCTTTGCAAGAGGGATTCTCATTTTATTTGCGGCAGAGGCCGCTGCAAGGAAGATTTTATCTACCTGCTCCTGAGTGTAGGTAGCAAACTTTGCCTGAGCCTGGCGGGTTCTGGCAATAGCCTCTTGGAGAGCTTCTGTGCTGTCGACAATAATACGACCTTTTGCTTTCATATTTATACCTCACTTTATTTTTATGTTATTATTGATTTTACTTCTTGATAATATTTTAACAAATCTTTATGTGTTTGTCAATAGTTAGATTGGTAAATACAACAAAGGATAACAGGGAAAATATGTATGGTAAATGAACAAAAAATTGACCTTGAGATGGTATCATTTACTAAAAACGGAATAATATATTTTTTGTAAGATTTAATTGGATATTTTGGAAAATGTTATTTAAAAAAACTAAGAAATTCACCAGCTTATTATTAATAAATAGGGAAATACTAAAAGAGGTTGAGCAAGAACTCAACCTCTTTTTCGTAGTGTATATAATGAAAAGGAATTTATATTATAAAGAAACTCAGCTTTCCATATGCTTGCCAATAAATCCTGCTGCCGCAGATGCAAGCTTTAACTCGATTTCTCCCATACTGCGTACCTTATCTTTTTCACTGCCAAGTATTGCAACTGTGCCTACGGTATCACCTTCAGTAATAATAGGAACAGCTACCCCCACAATATATGCTGTTTCTCCTTCAATTATTTCCACATCATTTCCCTCTTCCCCTTTATAGACACAGCGGGAATTCATTATATTTTCCATTTCCTGACTTACTTTTTTATCCACCAGTTCCTTTTTAGGTGCTCCCGCTACTGCAATAACAGAATCTTTATCAGTTACACATACCACTCTTCCGGTAGTGCGGGAAAGTACATCTGCATAATCCCCTGCAAATTCGCTAAGTTCACCTATTGGTGAATATTTTTTGAAAATAACTTCTCCGTCACGATTAGTAAATATTTCAAGCGGGTCGCCCTCACGAATACGCATTGTACGGCGTATTTCTTTAGGTATAACCACTCTTCCCAAGTCATCAATTCTACGGACAATACCTGTTGCTTTCATATTAAAACTCCTTTGAAAATCATTTTACACACATAGTATTTGTCCATTGACAAAATTTATCCAAAGAAATTTTTGGGAAAATTTTAAAAACAGTAAAATAACAACCAAGACTTTATATGATTTTTCATAAATATCATACTTTGAAAAAATCAGTATTTATAAATAAACTCAGCTGTTTCAGCACTGAAAATATAGTTTTCGCCATTTTTTAAAATCACTCTGTAAGCAGGGAGAAGTGTAAGAAGTATTGGGGAGTCGCTTTCAGGCTGAACGCCCAGAGTATAACCCATTTTAATATCTACAATTTCAGTTTCCTTTGTTTTATCAAGACTATCTACATTAAGAAGATTAATCAGAACTTTTGTTTCATCTGTGCAAACAATATATTTATCGCCCCTGCCCAAATTCTGATTAATTTCCGGCCAATAGCCTTCGATAGAAATAAGCTGACCCTCTTTGGAAAGAACAATTAAAAGGTATCCTTCATAAAATGGCAGGTCGTCTATGTTTTTACCAAAGCGTACCGAGTAAACCTCGCCCTGTGCAGAAAAATCACGCACAGCTGTATCTTTAACATCAAACCCCTTTTTCTCCAAAATTTCCAATGCCTTTTCAATAGCATTATTATCTCGTATGCCGTCTGCAATAACACTGCTGTTGTAATTTTCATATAAAAAAGCAACAGAATTAAAGTCAACTCTTCCTGATTTATTCTCATAGCCTGTATCTGTTTTACTGCAGGGACCAAGCAAATTTTCTGCTAATACATTCAACTTATCAATAGAATTGGAAATACTGCAACGACGAAGGCGGGGAGTGTTTCTTTTTATAATATCCTTGTCAATGGTAATATTGTTTGCTTCAAGTATTTTTATGGTATCTGCAACAGTTTCTGCAGATACTTCACGGCTGGTATCATTTTTTATATAAAGATTTGTTATTAAATAAATATTTACAAATAAAAACAAAAAAATTAAAAGGGTTTTAATCTTAGACCAGGACATTTTTTCACCTCCAATATTTAGGGTATAGATACCTTTATTGCATAAATATTTTCGTCATTTTCAAGCTTAACACACCAATTTCCCTCTAAACCAAAAGAAGTGATAGTATATGCTTTGTGGATATCGTTTATATAGTAAGTTTCATCTTCCTTTTCCAATAAATAGGTTAGGTTGTTAATTGCATTTAAAACAGGGGGGATATCCTTGTAGCTTCCGGTAGGCGAAAGTTCAATTAAAAACTGCTTATAATAAATAAGATTTTCACCGCTGAACTTCATTTCAACTGGGTGAATTATAATATTGTCCTGAGTAAAATAAACAGGAATTCCATTATAGCAATAGTCCATATATATTGTCATAATTCCTTCTTCATTGTAGCTTTTGCTTAAAATATCAGAAGATATTTTAAGGGTAATATTATCAAGCCCAAAGGCCTCTAAAATATTTACACTATTGGAGTATCCGCTGTAAAGAGCTTTATATAAAGCCTCACTGCCTGAAAAACCTTCCGCCATTTTTGATGCAGATGAATATTCAACTATACTGCGGTTTTCTTCTATTTTGTAGCTAAGTGTGCCATAAGTGTCAATATACATAAAACTGCCGTCTTTGTCAGCATACTCCTGTGCAGAGCTTCTGGAAAGTCCGAACAAAGATAGGATACTGTTAAATTTTTTGTCCTCAATATCAGAAATAGTTTTTTCAGGAAGGGAAACCTCAACTGGAGAAAGTCTGTGAGATTCCAAATCAATAGGCACATTACCATTTATAATAACCTGTTGCTTTATATCCTCGTCTGCAGCTGTGTTAAAGCCAAGCTCAGTTGCAAAGGGAATATTTTTATAGTTACTTACAGAGGAAAGAAGGGATTTTACATTTCTTGCACTTTTGTTGGTGGAAATCTTATAATATTTATCCTCTGTATCATCATGAATGTAAGCTACAAGTTTATTTGTAGCACTATCATTTGAAGCAAGAATTATTCCGCTTACTGAAGCTATTTCTGGGGGAAGTGGAATATCCAGAGCAGACATAAACACTTCTCGATGATAGTTAATATCATAATCCAAATATATTGCCTGACTTTTATTGGAGGAAAACCACTCGGAACTGTTCACCTCCACACATCTTTCGCTTTTTAGAGATAATAAAATGGACAGAATGTCTCCATACTTAGATGAATACATATCTGTCCCTTTGTTTAAAATCACACGCTCTGCACCTGAAGTAAGGACAATTGAAGCAGGAGCCACAACATCACTTCCGTTGGGATAGTCAATGCTATCTCCAAAAAAACCGGAAAGACCTACTTTTGACGCAAGTGTATTTATGAAATTTTCGTTATTTTTGTCAATGCCGCTCCATTCACGAAGCCATGACCCTGCAAAAAGTACAAGGCTGGATATTACAAGAAAGCTGAGAGTTATATTTTTTAAAATCTCTTTTTTTCTATTCATAATAACTCCCCACATTAAGCAGCCTTAAATATCCAATAATTTATTTAAGCAATAGCCTTGCGGATATCTATAGGACTCTGCTGAATATCACTTAATGAAAGTACATTAAGCGTAATGTTAACTTCTAAAAATGTAACTTTGCCGTCAGGAGAATCTGTTCTTATACGGATTTTGTTATTGCCGTCTGTAAGATAAATTTTCTGAGCTATAAGGCCGCTTGCTCCTGCGGTTTGAACGGCTGCTTTTCCATCAACATAAAGAAGATGGAAATAACCTGTAAACGGGTTGTACCTTGATACAGATACAGTAACTCCGCTGGAGGTAACGCCGGATATGTAATATTCCTTCTGGGTTGTAGTAGAAGTATAAGTTTCGGGTTTTTTAATTTTAATTACACTGTTTCCTACCATGCCGGGGTCTGCCGCAAAAGCAGATACAGACAGGACAAAGGAACAAACAAGTGTAAGCATTATTAAAAGCTTAAATGTCTTTTTCATAGCTGAAAACCTCCTGATAAAAGAGTTTATATTAAATGAATAGATTTCTGATTTCATTATATAGTATTTATATTACAAAACGATTACAGAAAAATTAAATTACAATTACTTTTCCTGATTCTCAGAAAATACAGGCAGGTTAATTGTAAATTCTGTACCCTGGCCGTAGGTACTGGTAGCAGAGATTTTACCCCCGTGTGCCTCTATAATCTCTTTTGCAATAGCAAGACCAAGTCCTGTGCCTCCTGCCTGGCGGGACCGAGCTTTGTCAACACGGTAAAATCTGTCGAAAATATGTGGCAAATCTTCTTCTGGAATACCCATACCAGTATCACTGATTTTCACAAAGACTGAGCCGTACATTTCTCCTGCCAGAACAGATATACTTCCACCCTCGTCTGTATATTTTACTGCGTTGGAGATAATATTTAAAAACACCTGATCAAGCTTGTCACGATTACCGCAAACCCTGGGAAGGTTATCAGGTATAGAAAAACTTACCTTTTGACTTTTTTCTTCAATTGCAAGATGCATACGGCGAAGAATATCTGAAATGACCGGTTTTATATCAACTGGATCTTTCTCAGGCTGATTTCCTTTATAATCAAGCTTGGAAAGAAGTAAAAGGTCATGAACAAGTCGGTTCATTCTGTCTGCTTCGCTGACTATAACCCCTAGAAAGTTATTTTCCATTTCCTTTGGAATGTTTTCCGATTCCAGAATAGTTTCAGCGTAGCTTTTAACCGTAGTAAGAGGGGTTTTAAGCTCGTGGGAAACATTTGCTACAAACTCTCGTCTGTTCATTTCCATTTTTTGAAGCTCTGTAATATCGTGAAGCACAACAATTATGTTAGACTGATGTTTAAGACTTTTGCCAAGACCTGTCAAAACAAAAAACGCCTGAAGATTTTTGCCTCTGTGCTCAAAATCCCTGTTTATAACAGAGTTACTTTTAAAGTAAACCTCCTGAACGGTAATATTTACATAGGGACGGAAAAATTCATCAAAGGAAATAGAGTCATTCTCATTTATTCCAAGCATTTTTGCTGCTGCCTTGTTTATATGCAGTACATTTCCCTCTTTATCAAAAGCCATAATTCCGTCTGTCATATATCGGAGAATAGACTCCAGCTTTTCCTTTTCTTCACTAAGGGCTTTGATATTTGTCTTAAGCTCCCCTGCCATATAATTAAAGGTATCCGAAAGCTTACCTATTTCATCGTGGGAGTGCACGTTTATCTTTGTTTCAAAATTACCCGCTGCAAAGCTTTCAGCTTTTTTAGTAAGATTTGCAATCGGTGCAGTAATTGTTCCTGACAGGAAAAATCCAAAAATCAAGGCAATAACAAAACCCAGTAAAAGAGCCTCTAAAATTGTGATTAAAATACGGCTCATAATTTCACTGATTTCTACTTTTGAATCAAATATATATACTACAAAAGCCGTACTGCCGTCACGGATAACAGGGTACGCATAATCCATATACTGATTTTTAAAGCTTTGCACCTTGCCTGTTTTTCCTGCCATTGCAGAAATTATATTCTGATTTTTTTCAATATGCTTTTCCAAATCCAAATCACTGGAAAATACAAGAGCACCGCTTTTGCCATCAAGAACACAGCAATATCTGTAAGCACCAAGACCAAGCCTGCCGGAATATGCCTGTATAATTTCACCATATTCCGCAGGGGTGGTTGCTCCTATAAGCCTATTGCCAAGCTCTCCGGAAAAAGCGGTTTCCATAGAGTCGGTAAATTCATCTGTATAAAAATTTGAAACAGATACCTGGAAAAATGAGCCTACTATAATAACCAGAGAAATAACTACAAAAACAAGTACGGCAACAAGTTTCCACCTTATGCTTCTGAACATATTTTCACCTAATTTTTCTTGTTAAAATAGTAGCCCACGCCACGTTTTGTCATAACGTAAACAGGATTGCCCGGGTCTTCCTCGATTTTTTCTCTGAGTCTTCTTATGGTAACATCAACAGTACGCACATCCCCATAAAACTCAAAACCCCATACCTTTTCAAGAAGCATTTCACGGGTAAATACCTTTTCAGGCTGAGTAGCCATAAACTTCATAAGTTCATATTCTCTGTAAGTAAGGTCAAGAAGCTGACCTTTTCTGTATATTTCGTATTTGTCACAATCAATGGTAATTTCGCCGCATTTAATAATATTTGCAGACTCAAAGTCAGAAGCCTGAGCAATAGGTGCAGGAACACGCCTTGTATTTGCAAGAATACGCGCAGAAAGCTCCTTCATACTAAAGGGTTTTGTTATATAGTCATCGGCACCAAGCTCAAGTCCCATAATTTTATCAACCTCGTCTGCTCTTGCAGTAAGCATTATAATGGGCACATTGGAATATTCACGAATAGCTTTACATACCGCAAAGCCATCCATTTTGGGAAGCATTACATCAAGAAGAATAAGGTCAGGATTATGCTTTTTCTGCATTTCTACAGCTTGCTCACCGTCCATAGCACTAACAGTTTCATACCCTTCATTTTTTAAGTTGAAAACAACTATATCAAGAATATTTTTTTCATCATCAACTACCAGGATTGTTTTTCCTTTATTCATTACTTATCCCTCCGTTTTAAATAATGTAAATATATAAAACCCAGCTTTTATTTTATTATAACAGAAAAAATAAATTTATACAAGTGGTTATTTAAAATTTAATAAATCAGATTTTTGCTTTTGCGTGACGAGTAACATGACAGCTTATTGTAACAGCTACAGGAAGTCCTGCAATATGTGTGGGGTAGCTTTCAATATTTACTCCCAGTGCTGTAGAAACTCCGCCAAGACCTGCGGGGCCGATGCCCAGCATATTGATTTTTTCAAGAAGCTCGTTTTCCATATCAGCATAGTATTTATCTGGGTTAGAAGTATCAATTCCCCTTGCAAGAGCAACTTTGGATAAAAGAGCTGCTTTATCCATACTTCCGCCTATACCAACACCTACCACAATAGGAGGACAAGGGTTAGGTCCTGCATTTTTAACTGTTTCAATAACAAAATCCTTAACGCCGTCCTCTCCCATAGAGGGTTTAAGCATTTTTACTCCGCCCATATTTTCGCTGCCAAAGCCTTTGGGAAGAACTGTAAGTTCAATATCCTCACCTGGCACAATATCATAATAAATTATGGCGGGAGTATTATCTCCGGTATTTTCACGGCGAAGAGGGTCTTTAACAACTGAAAAACGCATATATCCCTCCCGGTATCCTTTTGACACGCCTGCATTTATTGCATCAGTAATATTTCCCCCTTCAATATGTACCTCCTGACCAATTTTTGCAAGAACAATTACCATACCTGTATCTTGACATATTGCAACTTGTTTTTCTCTTGCTATATCTGCATTTTCAATAATGTTTCTCAGTACATCTCTTCCTGTAGTGCTACGCTCCTTTAAAAGAGAGTTCTTTAAAGCACAGGATATATCCTCATTTAAAAAGTAGTTTGCCTTTTGTACAAGGTCTGCAACAGTAGCAGTAATAGTATCGCAACTTACGTTTCTCATAGATTTATTCCTTTCAGTATTTCTTTAATATCAAGTGGTTTTTCTGCCACAAAATCTGCTTTTTCAAAATCTCCGTGCGAAGGATACCCATAAGTAACCCCAATGGTTTTTATCCCTGATTTTATACCCCCTTCAATGTCAAAACGGGTATCGCCTATCATAATACACTCCTCTTTTTTTAAGGAAAACTCCTTTATGATAGAGTTTATTAAATAATCCTTGCTGTTTTCGCAGTCCGCAAAAGAGGGTGCCTGTATTTTTTTAAAATATTCGGCAAGTCCTGTCTTCTCCAGTACAGGAACTGCAAAATCAATGGGTTTTGAGGTGGCAACAAACATATGGTAACCGTTATTTTTTAAATATTCAAGAAGAGGAATTATGCCCTCATAAACACTTACTAAGAACATATTTCCCTTCCTATATATCTGGCGATATAATTCCACCAGCTTATCGGCAGTTTCCCTATCTACACCGCAATGCTTTTCAAAGGAAAATACAAGAGCAGGACCAATAAATGAGCGAAGAATCTTTTCGTCCTTTATAGGGGGTAATCCTGCAGCATCAATGGCATATTTTACAGAGGAGGTAATAGCCTGGTAAGAGTCGGTAAGAGTACCGTCTAAATCAAAAATAACGTTTTTATACATTATCAAAACCTCATTTAGTACAAATAAGTTTAATTTACCTATATTATACAATATATATTGTGTTTTGTAAAGATTTTTTTATTGACAAGGAGGAAATTTTAAGGTATGATATTAAATAGGTATAATTATATGTAAAAATAAAAAGAGAGGTACAGATAAATGGCTGGAAAATCGGCAAAATACGATAACGACAGTATATCGTCTTTAAAGGGTGCGGACAGGGTAAGACTCCGCCCGGCGGTTATTTTTGGCTCAGACGGTATAGAAGGCTGTGAGCACGCTGCTTTTGAAATTATTGCAAATGCTGTAGATGAAGCAAAAGAAGGCTATGGGGATGTAATTGAGGTTACAAGATATCTGGATAAATCCATAGAGGTTATTGACCATGGAAGAGGCATACCTCTTGACTATAATGAACGAGAAGGAAGATATAACTGGGAACTTGTTTTCTGTGAAATGTATGCAGGAGGTAAGTATGACAGTGATTCTTACGAGTATAGTCTTGGTCTTAACGGTCTTGGCAGCTGTGCAACGCAGTATTCTTCTGAATATATGGATGTTACAGTAACCCGTGACGGACAGAGATATGATCTCCATTTTGAAAAAGGTGAGAATATTGGCGGACTTACCAAAACAGAGGTTAGAGGCAAAAAAACAGGCACAAGAATTAAGTGGCGTCCTGACCTTGAGGTATTTACCGATATTGATATAAGTGCAGACTATTACAGAACAATTTTACGCAAGCAGGCCATTGTAAATGCGGGAGTAAAATTTGTTTTCTATAACGAAACAGAAGATGGAATGGAAATTGAAGAGTACCTTTATAACGGAGGTATTAACGAATATCTGAAAGAGGTTTCAGGTGATACAGGGCTTACCGAAATTTATTCCTTTACAGGAGAAGGCAAGGGTAAGGACAGAGATGACAAGCCAGAATATAAGGTTAAAATGGAGGTTGCTTTTTGTTTTAACAATACTGTAAATGATATTGAATATTACCACAACTCCAGCTGGCTGGAGCATGGCGGAGCACCTGATAAAGCGGTAAGAACAGCTTTTGTGTATGCTATTGATAAATATCTTAAGGATAACAATAAATATACAAAAACTGAGCAGAAAATTACCTTTCAGGATGTGCAGGACAGCCTTATAATTTTAGTAAACTCTTTTTCTACTCTTACAAGCTATGAAAACCAGACTAAAAAGGCTATTACAAATAAATTTATACAGGAATTTATTACAAACAGCATAAAGCACAATTTAGAGGTTTATTTTATTGAAAATAAACTGGATGCAGAAAAAATTGCATCTCAGGTACTTGTTAATAAAAGAAGCCGTGAATCAGCAGAAAAAACAAGACTTAATATTAAAAAACAGCTTACCTCAAATGTGGATATAAGCAACAGAGTAGAAAAATTTCAGGATTGCCGAACAAAAGACATTTCAAGACGCGAGCTTTACATAGTGGAGGGCGACTCTGCTCTTGGCTCAGTTAAGCTTGCACGAAACAGCGAATTTCAGGCGGTAATTCCTGTAAGAGGTAAAATACTTAACTGTCTAAAAGCAGATTATGACAAAATTTTTAAAAGTCCTATTATTACTGACCTGCTCAGAGTGCTTGGCTGTGGAGTAGAAATAAAATCCAAGCATAATAAGGACCTTAACACCTTTGATTTAAACAATCTTAAATGGAGTAAGGTTATTATATGTACTGACGCAGACGTGGACGGATATCAGATAAGAACACTGATATTGTCAATGATTTATGCACTTACTCCCACCCTTATTGAAAAAGGCTTTGTTTATATTGCAGAATCGCCTCTTTTTGAAATCAGGACAAAAAATGATACATATTTTGCATATACAGACAAAGAGAAAAATGATATTGTAGCATCTTTAACCGAAAAATGCACAGTTCATCGCTCAAAAGGTCTTGGTGAAAATGACCCTGATATGATGAGCGTAAGCACAATGAATCCTGCTACAAGAAGGCTTATTCAGGTTACGCCTCAGGAAGCAGAGCTTACAGAGCGTATGTTTGATGTGCTTCTGGGTGAAAATCTTTCTGAAAGAAAAACTTTCATAGCAGAAAACGGTATGAAGTATATGGAAATGCTGGATGTTGAATAAAGTTTAAGAGAAAGGACGCATTTTATTATATTGTTAGGATGCGGGTTGAATAAAGATGGCAAAGAAGAAAAAGGTAGAGCAGGCACCTCAGATTATAGAGGAAAAAATAATTGAACAGCAAATATGCAGTACCCTTGAAACAAACTATATGCCATATGCTATGAGCGTAATTGTATCAAGAGCAATTCCTGAAATTGACGGTTTTAAGCCTTCCCACAGAAAGCTTTTATACACAATGTATAAAATGGGTCTTATTTCAGGGGCAAAAACTAAGTCCTCCAATGTTGTGGGACAGACAATGAAATTAAATCCTCATGGAGATTCTGCAATTTATGAAACAATGGTGCGTCTTGCTAAGGCAAACGAATCTTTGTTAGTGCCTTTTGTTGACTCTAAGGGTAACTTTGGTAAAAAATATTCTTCAGATATGGCATATGCCGCCCCAAGATATACTGAGGTTAAACTGGAGAGTATATGTAACGAGGTTTTCCGTGATATTGATAAAAACACTGTTGATTTTGTGGATAACTATGATAATACAATGCAGGAGCCTACTCTTTTGCCTGTAGCTTTTCCCAATATTATTGTAAATCCCAACGAGGGTATTGCAGTAGGTATGGCAAGTAAAATATGCAGTTTTAACCTTAGAGAAGTGTGTGAGGGTACAAAAGCATATTTAAAGGACGAAAAAGCAGATATTTTTGAACATATTATTGCTCCTGATTTTCCTACAGGGGGAAGTATTATATATGATAAAACCGCCCTTGAGGAAATTATGTCAAGCGGCAGAGGCAGTTTTAAGGTAAGAGCAAAATATCGCTATGACAAGGAAAATTCCTGTATAGATGTATATGAAATTCCTTACTCTACTACCATTGAGGCAATAAGAGATAAAATTATTGAGTGTGTAAAAACAGGCAAAACAAAAGAGATTACCGATGTGCGTGATGAAACTGACTTAAAGGGTCTTAAAATCACCATTGACATAAGAAAAAACACAAACCCCGAAACCTTAATGGCGAAGCTGTTTAAATATACACCTTTGGAGGATTCTTTTGGATGTAACTTTAACATTTTGATTGATTCCCGTCCAATGGTACTGGGAGTTAAGGAAATTATTGCCCATTGGTGCAAGTTCCGTATTGAATGTGTAAAAAGGGGTCTGCAGTACGATATTAACCAGAAGTCAGATAAGCTTCACCTTTTGCAGGGTCTTAAAAAGATACTTTTAGATATTGATAAAGCAGTTGCAATAATTCGCACTACTGAAGCGGAAGCAGAGGTTATACCTAATCTTATGCAGGGCTTTGATATTGACCAAATTCAGGCAGAATTTGTGGCAGATATTAAGCTTCGCAACTTAAACCGTGAATATATTTTAAAAAGAACAGATGAAATACAGAAGCTTATAGAGGACATTGAGGAAATGAAAAGTATTCTGTCTTCAGAAAAGGCTGTAAAAAAGGTTATAATAAAACAGCTTGATGAAATTTCCGCAAAGTACGGACAGGACAGGAGAACAGACCTTATAAGTATGTCGGATATTAACGAGCCTGATATTCAGGAGCAGATTGAAGATTACAGAGTAAAAATGTTCTTTACAAAGGAAAATTACCTTAAAAAGGTTACTTTGGTTTCTCTCAGAGCAGCCTCTGACCAGAAACTGAAGGACGGAGATGAAATTATTTGTGCAAATGAGGCGTCAAATAAAGATGATGTGCTTCTGTTCTCTGATAAGGGAGATGTATATAAATACAGAATTCATGAAATTGCTGACTGCAAGGCAAGCAGTTTCGGAGAATATCTTCCTAACCTTCTGGGTATGGAAACGGGAGAAAAGATTATACACATGGCAGTTGTTTCAAAGTACGAAGGTTATATGATATTTGTCTTTGAAAACGGCAAGGTTGCAAAGGTAGAAATGAAGGGATATGCTACCAAGACTAACAGAAGAAAGCTTACCGCTGCATATAGTACAAAATCTCCCATTGCAGGAATAATGTATATACCTGCAGATTGTGATATTGCACTTATGAGCAAGGGAAAAAGAGCCCTTATAATAAATACTGAACTTGTAGCATCAAAGGCAAAGCGTGACACACACGGAGTACAGGTATATCTTTCAAAGAGAGACAAAAACTTAGAAAAAGCCTGTCTTGCAAGTGAATGTGAATTTGAAAATACTTCAGAATATGTATCAAACCGCATACCTTCATCAGGACAGAAAATGAGGGACACAGACAGCGGAATTAAACAGATTAGTTTCTTTGACGAATAAAAAGGAGAAGAAAAATGAAAGTTTTATTTTTATCTGTAACAGCAGGGAATGGACATAACAGCTGTGCAAATGCTATAGATAAGTGTTTGAAGGACAGAGGAATTGAAACATATATTTTAGATATTTACGGATATGTGAACAAAATGCTGGGAAAAACAGTTTCCGAAATATACAGCTTCGGCATATCAAAAGCCCCTAAAATATACGGCACTATTTATAATATGGAGGAAGATGCAAAGCTTAGTATTGGTGCTGTTATGGATAATATAAACCGCCTTGCTACCAAAAAAATATATGAGTTTATAAAAGAAAATGAAATTGACACCATAATTACCACCCACGTTTTCGGCGGTCAGCTTATTACAAGGCTTAAAAGAAAAAAGAAGATAGATATTTTTTCTGTTGGAGTAGTAACTGATTATACTATTCATCCTCATTGGGAAAAGACAAACCTTGACTATTATGTTATTGCAGACGAAGGACTTTCAAGGCAGTGTGTGGAAAAAGGAATTCCTGAGAAAAAGCTTCTGCCCATAGGAATACCCCTTGACACTAAATATTCTGTAAAAAGAGATAAAAAGGAAATGAAAAAAAGGCTTGGTTTTAATCCTGAAAAAAATCTGGTATTTATTATTATGGGAAGTATGGGTTACGGGAATATGACCTCTGTTATAAATGATGTGGACAGAGGTAATAACGATTATCAGGTGGCTATTGTCTGCGGGAATAACAAGCGTGCAAAAACTCAGATTGAAAAGCGTACCTTTAAAAAAGAAATTAAGGTTTTTGGCTTTGTAGATAATGTGGATGAGTTTATGGATGCGGCTGATTGTATCATTACAAAGCCGGGAGGTCTTACAGTTACGGAAAGCCTTGCAAAAGAGCTTCCTATGATTTATATGGACCCTATTCCGGGACAAGAGGTAAAAAATGTGGAATTTCTTGTAAATAACGGTGCAGGAATATATGTTACAAAAAACTACTCTTTGCCTGATGCACTTGACCAGTTTTTCAGATATCCGGAACGTAAAAAAGAAATGCAGGTATGTGTGCATAGACTTTCCAAACCGGAGTCTGCAAAAAACTTAGTGGATTTCATAGAAAAGAATAATAAATAATGTTAGCCTGTATTTACACTTTTTAAAAGAAGGAAATACTATGAAAAAAAGATTAGCAATAATAAGTCTTGTGCTATTTTTATTTCTTTTGCCCGTAACAAGCTATGGTGCAGTTTTTTATGACCTTCAGGGCTATAACTGGGCACAGGATTCCATAACCAGACTTGCAGATAAAGGAATAATTAACGGAACATATCCAAACTATTATTCTCCGGGGGAATATGTAACCAGAGGACAGGTATGTGCTTTAATTGGCAGAATTTTTGAAATTTGCGGAGTAGGTCTTCCTGCTTTTTCAGATGTAAATGAAACAGAATATTATAAAGATAGTATAGCAGGGCTTCGTGCTATAGGTATATTATCAGGAGATTATAATGGATATTTTTATCCGGAAGCACCTGCTAGCCGTGAAACCACAATGCGTATTGCAGGGTTTATGTTAATTCGCGGAGGGTTTTTTGAAGCAGTAGATGAAAATGTGCTTTTAGCATATCCTGACGGAAATCAGGTTTTGCCTGAAAACAGAGAATATGTTTCTGCTTTGTTAGCAGGAGGGTTTATAAAGGGAGATGATTTAGGAATGTTATCTCCTGCAAGTTATCTTACACGGGCAGAAGCAGCAGTAATTTTAGACAGGATTTATACATTTCTTCATAGTTGAATAAAATGTAGCTGTTAGAAATATAAATGTAATATATTTTTTGAATAATTTTCATTGACTTTTCAAATAAAAGTATATACAATATATCTAAGTATAGTACTATTATAATTGTATTGTGAGGATATTTAAATGGACGAGAGCAAGGTAACAAAAGTTAATAAAAAGGCGATTGTTATTATATCTGCTGTACTGGTGGCGATTTTTGCCGTAACCAGTGCGTATTTTGCCTATGTGGTATCATCCTGTGCAACAGAAGAGGGAATTGCAAAGGGTGTTACAATTGATGGAATAGATGTAAGCGGATTGTCTGTTACACAAGCAAGGGACAAGGTGCTTGAAGAAAAAGAGAAAATTCTGGAAAATACACTTGAACTTGTTATGGATGACAAAATTACAATTGCTAAGTTTTCTGAGTTTGGTATTGATTATAATGCAGATGAAGCTGCAGTAAAGGCAAGCGAGTGCGGAAAAAGCGGAAATATTTTTAAAAGAGTATTTGAGTGTATAAAAATTAAAAACGGAAATATGGATATTGACCTTAATACTCAGATAAATGAGGAAGATGTTTCAGATTATGTTTTTGCATACGCACAGGGAATCGGCTCTACAGTTGTGGAAAATTACTATGTAATAGAGGAAGACACCCTTACACTTAAAAACGGAAAAGAAGGAAAGGGTATTGATAAAGAAGGCTTAACACAGGAAATCGCTGATGTTATAAAAAGCGGAAAATCTGCTAAAATCGGCGTGTTTTTAAAGGATATAAAGCCTGCTGATTGGGATGTGGATGCAGTTTATGAGGAACTTGCACACGAGCCAAAAGAGGCAAGCTATGAAAAAATTGATGGTGTTGGATATATTGTTGAAGCAAGGCCTGGCTATAAATTTTCAAAAAAGGATTTAGAAAATCTTATAAAGGATAATATAAACAATACGGATGAATATTCTATGAAGGTGGAAATAATTCCTCCTGCTGTTACAGAGGTTGATGAAACAGGGTTATTTACTGAAGTTATTTCAGAATATACTTCCTCTCTTGCAGGAAGCGATGCCAACAGAAGAAGTAATGTTGCACTTGCCTGTAAAACTGTTAACGGTACAATTTTAAATCCCGGCGAGATATTTTCATACAATAAAGTTATAGGCCCTGTAACTACAGCAACAGGTTATAAAACAGCTACTATCTTTACCTCAAAAGGTCACGAGCCTGGTATAGGCGGTGGTATTTGTCAGCTTTCATCTACTCTTTACAGTGCCGCACTTTACGGAGATATGGAAATTGTAAAAAGAAGAAACCATATGTATATTGTAGGATATGTTCCATACGGACAGGACGCTACAGTATATGAAGGCGAGCTGGATTTTCGATTTAAAAATAATACAAACGAGCCTCTTAAAATAACATCTGTAGTATCAGGCTCAACTGTTATAGTTAAACTGCTTGGGAAAAAGCCTGACAACACTAAAAAGATAGAAATTGAAAATATTATAGTTGGAAGAACTGCTCCAGGTACTGTTATAACAGAAGATCCTAATCTCCCTGCAGGAAAGGTTGTTGTTACTGGAAAAGGAACAGTAGGTCTTACAGTAGATACTTACAAAAAGACCTTTAAAAATGGTGAGCTTGTATCCCGCGTATTTTTACACAGAAGTGTATATAAGCCTATCAGCAGAACCGAAACTCACGGAATTGGAGAAAGCCAGCCAACTCAAGGCGAGGCAGTAGAAGGTACAGAAGGTACTCCTGAAGGTCCTTCTCAGGGAAATGAGGGGACAGACAGTGAAAATGCTTTTCCTTCTGAAAAACCAGAGGGTAATAACCCTACAGAAAATGACCCTTATGAGGGTGTATAAAAAGAAAAAGCCAATGGAAAAATCCA
>JAFQMF010000007.1 GCA_017396395.1 Clostridia bacterium
CCTAAAATGCCTGAATGGAATGAGATTGTTGAAATGCTTTACGACAAAAGCCTTGATTGTTTTGATGATGAAGTTGTAAAGGTTATTTATTCAAACGATAAGGCGACAAGGTATATAGTGTTAAAAAGTGATAAAGGTTTCTTTACCTATCGTCTTGAGAAAATATATCAACTTGACGAAGAAGAATGGAGTTATAGATGCAGTTTTGATTTAACACCAGCTTTCTGGCAGGAGATTGATAATGGAAGTAAGTCGATTTTTCCTACTTTGGAAGGAGCCCTTAGTGAGTTGGAACAAGAAGCAGAATATAAGTTTTTTCTTTCCTAACTTAACATGAACCTGACACAAAAAGGTTTGCATCTAAACCTTATGTGTCGCAATGACTATAAAAGGTTTCATCTAAACCGTCTGTCCCGTATAAATTTTAAAAAAGAAAGCAGAAAAATTAATGAAGTATAAAAATATTGTAAAAGGTGTATTTATAAGTCGTCCTAACAGGTTTATTGCAATTTGTAATATTAACGGCAAAGATGAAATCTGCCATGTTAAAAATACTGGCAGGTGCAGGGAATTGCTTGTCTTTGGAGCTACAGTTTATCTTGAAAAATCAGAGAATCCTATGCGAAAAACTCTTTATGATTTGGTCGCTGTAGAAAAAAATGGTAATCTGTTTAATATTGATTCATCTGCTCCAAATAATGTGGTTTTCCAGTGGCTAAATAAAGGTAAATTGTTTGAAGATTTCACCTTAATCCGACCTGAATATAAATACGGAAATTCAAGATTTGACTTTTATGTAGAGCATGGTGATAAAAAAACGTTTATTGAGGTAAAAGGAGTTACTTTGGAGAATAATGGCGTTTTAATGTTTCCGGATGCACCCACAATACGCGGTATTAAACATATAAAAGAGCTTGAAAAAGCAGTAAAATCAGGATACGAAGCTTATATAATTTTTGTAATTCAAACAAAAGATGCTTTATATTTCACACCCAATTATAAAACACACCCTGAGTTCGGGGAAGCTCTTAAAAATGCAAGAAAAAATGGTGTAAATATTATTTGTGTCAATTGTTATATAACGGTAGATTCTCTTGAAATTAATGATTATATAGATTTTAAATTGTAAAAAGGAAGAGTTAGCTCTTCCTTTTTTACTTTTTATTATCCTTTTTGTCGTGTATCTGTGCTCTATAATCATATGTTTCTTCATATGATTTTATCTCTGCATCATTTACCGGTCCTGAAGGAATTAATCCAGTACAATCCTGACTTGAAACTGCTTTAAAATCACTAAAATCACACTCTGATTTATAATATTTTTCATTATCTTTTTTATTCGTTTCTGACATCGTTTTCACCCTTTCTGAATTTGTAAATATATCTTGTCATTTTTGTGTATAAAATATACATCTTTATACTTTAAAGGACAAGAAATTTATATACTTTTATCTATTGACATTTTTTTTAAATTTTGGTATAATTATTGTATAAAGAAAAGGCTTTCTGCTACTGGCGTATTTAAGGGGAATTACCCTGGGGGAACAGAAGGTTATATTTCTGTCGAGCGTCTGGGCAGTTCTATTTTTAAGTGATAGTACTGTCCATTTTTTTATTCACAAACAGGAGGGTTTTAAAAATGAAAAAAGTTGCGGTTATTATGGGAAGCGACAGCGATTTACCAATCGTTGAAAAAGCTGTTTCAACACTAAAGAAATTTGATGTTCCATGTGAAGTTCATGTATTTTCAGCTCATCGTACACCACTTGCTCTTCGTACTTTTGCAGAGTCTGCAAAGGAAAATGGCTTTGGTGTTATTATTGCGGCTGCAGGAAAGGCAGCGCATCTTGCTGGTGCAGTTGCTGCTTGTACAACACTTCCGGTAATAGGTTTACCAATAAAATCTTCAACACTAGACGGTATTGACGCTCTTCTATCAACAGTACAGATGCCATCGGGAATTCCCGTTGCTACTGTAGCAATTGATGGTGCAGTTAATGCCGCTTTGTTATCTATACAGATGCTTGCAATTACTGACGAAAAATTAAGTAATAAGCTCTCTGATGAAAAGATAAAAATGGAGCAAGAAGTTATTGCAAAGGATAAATTAGTATCAGAAAAATATATTTAATATAAGGTCAGGAGAATAAAATGAGTAATTTACACGAAGAATGCGGATTGTTTGGTATTTTCAGTACTGAGAAAACAGATGTAGCAAGCTCAGTATATTATGGACTGTTTGCACTTCAGCACAGAGGTCAGGAAAGCAGTGGCATAGTTGTTAATGATGATGGTGTGTTTAAAATTTATAAGGAAGTAGGGGTTGTAAATGATGTATTTACTCCCGAAAAGCTCGCAGCATTAGGGGAAGGGAATATGGCTCTTGGCCATGTTCGTTATGGCACTCTTGGAACTGATGGCAGACTTAATGCTCAGCCTATACTTGTAAATCATATAAAAGGTAAAATGGCTATTGCTCATAACGGATGTCTTACAAATACATATGAGCTTAAAAATAAACTTGAACTTGAAGGCTCCATTTTCCACACCCAGAGCGATACTGAGGTTATATCATATCTTGTTACAAAATACAGACTTAGTACTCCTTCCATTGAAACTGCTATAAGTAACGCTATGAATGATATTAAGGGTGCGTATTCTCTTATATTTATGTCACCTCAAAAGCTTATTGCAGTTCGTGATCCTAATGGTTTCAGACCTATATGCTACGGACAAACTGAAGACGGCAGATATGTTGTTGCATCAGAAAGCTGTGCTCTTGATGTTGTTGGTGCTCGTTTTATCAGAGACCTTGACCCGGGAGAGATTGTTATTTTTTCCAAAAATGGTATTACATCAATTCGTGACCATTGTGACAAGGTTAAAAAATCAACCTGTGTATTTGAATACATTTATTTTGCACGTCCCGACTCTGTGATTGACGGATGTTCTGTTCATGAAGCAAGAGTAAGAGCTGGAATGTTTCTTGCAAAAGATTATCCTGTAGATGCAGATGTTGTTATTGGTGTTCCAGATTCAGGACTTGATGCAGCTATTGGTTATTCTAAGGAGTCTGGAATTCCTTACGAAATAGGATTTATAAAAAATAAATATATTGCAAGAACTTTTATTTCACCAGGACAGAAATCTCGTGAAAATAAAGTTAAAATTAAACTTAACCCTATTGCTGATGTTGTAAAAGGTAAAAAAGTTGTTTTAATTGATGACTCAATCGTAAGAGGTACTACTTGCGGAAGAATTATTAATCTTCTTAGAGAAGCAGGTGCTACTGAGGTGCATATGCGTGTTTCTGCACCTCCATTTACAAATCCTTGCTATTACGGAACGGATATTGATTCCAAAGATGTTTTAATTGCGAATAATCACACTTTAGAGGAAATTGTTGAAATTATCGGTGTTGATTCTTTAGGATATCTTAGTATTGAAGATGTAAAGAAAATTGCGGTAGGCAGCGGTTGTACAGGCTTTTGTACAGGATGTTTCGGTGAACCTTATCCTACTGAAGTTCCCGAGAAAAAACAAAAAAGTAAATTTGAACAGAAAATTTCAGAAGGAGAGAGTGATAACTAATGAAAAGCTTTAGCGAGAGTTATAAAGAAGCCGGTGTAGATATTACTGCAGGCTATAAAGCTGTAGAGCTTATGAAAAAACATATAGCAAAAACCGTAACAAATGGAGTAATGTCAGGTATAGGCGGTTTTGGCGGTCTTTTTGAACTTGATTTAACCGGAATAAATAAGCCTGTTTTGGTAAGTGGTACTGATGGTGTTGGTACTAAGCTTAAACTTGCGTTTTTAATGGACAAGCACGACACTGTTGGTATAGACTGCGTTGCAATGTGTGTAAATGATATTATATGCTGTGGCGCAAAACCTCTTTTATTCCTTGACTATATTGCTGTGGGAAAGAATGTACCTGAAAAAATTGCTGAAATTGTTTTAGGTGTTGCAGAAGGTTGTGTTCAGTCAGGTGCCGCACTTGTTGGGGGTGAAACTGCTGAAATGCCGGGATTTTATCCTGTTGATGAATATGACCTTGCAGGATTTAGTGTTGGTGTTGTTGATAAAGAAAAAATTCTTGATAATACAACCGTAACAGAGGGAGATGTAATTATTGCTCTTCCATCAAGCGGTGTTCATTCAAACGGATTTTCTTTAGTAAGAAAAGTATTTGATGTTGAAAATGCTGAAATTAAAAAACCAGTAGCTGAGCTTGGCGGAAAGTCAATTGGCGAAACACTGCTAACTCCTACAAAAATTTATGTTAAACCTATGCTTGCCCTTTTTGAAAAAGTAAAGGTAAAAGCAGTGTCTCATATTACAGGCGGTGGTTTTTATGAAAATATTCCCCGTAGCTTACCGGATGGATACTCTGCGAAGATTGAAAAAAATGCAGTAAAGGTTCTTCCTATTTTTGATTTAATAGCAAAAACTGGAAATATTGCAGAGCGTGATATGTTTAACACCTTTAATATGGGCGTTGGTATGAGCGTTGTAGTAAGCAAAGAAGATGCAAATCTTGCTCTTGAAATACTTAGAAATAATGGTGAAGATGCTTACATAATTGGTGAAGTAATTAAATCTGATGAAGGTGTTGTTTTATGGTAAAAGCTAAAATAGCTGTTTTAGTATCAGGTGGCGGAACAAACCTTCAGGCACTTATTGATGCACAAAATAAAGGTATTATAAAAAGCGGAGAAATTGCTCTTGTTATTTCCAATAATGCAGACGCATATGCTCTTACCCGTGCATATAACAATAATATTCCCCAGAAAGTTGTTTTAAAATCTGTTTTAGGTTCTCAGGAAAAATTCGAAGATGAAATAGTAAAATATCTTGAAGAATTTCAGATTGATATTATTGTTTTAGCAGGATTTATGTCTATTTTAAGCGAAAAGTTTACATCAAAATACCCAAAACGTATTTTAAATGTACATCCGTCATTAATTCCATCTTTTTGCGGTAAAGGCTTTTATGGACTTAAAGTACACGAAGAAGTGTTAAAGTATGGTGTAAAGATTACAGGTGCAACTGTGCATTATGTAAATGAAGTGCCGGATGGAGGAGAAATTATTCTTCAAAAAGCTGTAAATATCTGCAGAAATGATACTCCGCAATCACTTCAGCAAAGAGTAATGCGTGTTGCTGAGTGGAAAATTTTACCTAAGGCAGTTGAGATGGTTTCCTGCCAAATTTCTAAAGGAAAGGATAAAAAATAATGAGCACAAATGATATCTTTCAAATAAATAAACTCCTTAGCGAAAACACTTATCCGGGCAGAGGAATTATTATCGGAAACTCAGCTGATGGTAAAAAAGCATTAATTGCGTATTTTATTATGGGAAGAAGTGTTAACAGCAGAAACAGAATTTTTGAAGAATATGACAGAGGTATGAGAACTAAAGCATTTGATGAATCAAAGCTTTCTGACCCTCATTTGATTATTTATAATCCATACTTAAAATACGGAAAGAATGTTGATATTATCACAAATGGTGACCAGACAGATACTATTTATGATTTTATAAAAGAAAACCCTGATGCTAAAGATAATTTTGAACAGGCACTTGCTACTCGTGAATTTGAAGATGATGCTCCAAACTTCACCCCCAGAATTTCTGGTATTTTACATTACTCTTTCCCTGAAAAAACATTTAAATATAAGCTTTCAATTTTAAAGAGTACAAATGGTAATCCTGATGCTTGCCAGAGATTTTTCTATAACTATTTACCCCTTGCAGGAATCGGACATTTTATTCACACATATAAATGTGACGGGAATCCTATTCCTTCGTTTTGTGGTGAGCCTGAAATGGTAGCTATGCCAAACACTGCACAAGAACTTGCAGATATATGTTGGGAAAACTTAAATGAAGATAATAAGGTTTCTTTATATGTTAGAGAAACAAATCTTGAAACAGGGGAAGTTAAGACGATTATTATAAATAAGAACAAGTAAGAAAGGATTAGTAAGCAAATGAAGGAATTTGAACTTAAATATGGCTGTAACCCTAACCAGAAGCCCTCAAAAATTTTTATGGCAAACGGAAACGAGTTACCTATTAAAATTTTAAACGGCAGACCAGGTTATATTAATTTTCTTGATGCACTTAACAGCTGGCAGCTTGTAAAAGAGATTAAAGTTGCTCTTGGAAAACCTGCAGCAACATCTTTTAAACACGTTAGTCCAACATCTGCGGCTATCGGTATTCCTATGAGTGATAAACTTAAAAAAGCTTGTTTTGTAGATGATATTGAAGGACTTGACAATTCAGAAATTGCTACAGCATATGCAAGAGCAAGGGGAACAGACAGAATGAGCTCTTTTGGTGACTGGATTGCTCTTTCTGATGTATGTGATAAAACTACAGCTCTTTTAATTAAAAGAGAAGTTTCTGATGGAATTATAGCACCCGGATATACAGATGAAGCATTGGAAATTTTAAAGTCTAAGAGAAAAGGCAGTTATAATATTGTTGAAATAGATGAAAATTATATTCCTGATGAAAATGAAATTAAACAGGTTTATGGTATTACTTTCCAACAAGGAAGAAATAACTTTAAAATTGACAACGACCTTTTAAATGAACTTGTAACTGAAAATAAAAACCTTCCTGATTTCGCAAAACAAGATTTGATAATAGCTTTAATTACACTTAAATATACACAGTCTAATTCAGTTTGCTATGCAGTAGATGGACAAGCTATTGGTGTTGGTGCAGGTCAGCAGTCCAGAATTCATTGTACAAGACTTGCAGGAAATAAAGCTGATATTTGGCATCTTCGTCAACACGAAAAGGTGCTTAATCTTCCTTTCCTTGACAGCGTTGGCAGACCTGACAGAGATAATTGTATTGATGTATATATATCTGACGATTATGAAGATATTTTAGCTGATGGAATATGGGAAAATTTCTTTAAAGTAAAGCCTGAAATTTTAACCCGCGAAGAAAAAAAGGAATACCTTGCTGCCATAAAGGGAGTAAGCCTTGCTTCAGATGCGTTTTTCCCATTTGGGGATAACATCGAGAGAGCCAGAAAAAGCGGTGTAGATTATATTGCACAGCCTGGAGGCTCTATCAGAGATGATAATGTTATTGAAGCTTGCAACAAGTATGGTATTGCTATGGCGTTTACTCATATGCGTTTATTCCACCATTAATTTTTTATATCACAGAAGGAGAATATTGTTATGTATTTTTTTGATAAATTAAAGGATTATGATGCAGAGGTTTTTGCATCATGTGAAAGAGAACTTGACAGACAAAAACACAATATTGAGCTTATTGCATCAGAAAATATTGTTTCTGAAGCAGTTTTGCTTGCTGCAGGTACAGTTCTTACAAATAAATATGCAGAAGGCTATCCTTCCAAAAGATATTACGGCGGTTGCGTGTATGTAGATGAAGTTGAAGAAATAGCAAGAGAAAGAGCTAAAAAGCTTTTCGGTGCAGAACATGCAAATGTACAGCCTCATTGTGGAGCTAATGCTAATCTTGCAACATTTTTTGCACTTCTGCAGCCAGGAGACACTGTTCTTAGTATGAGCCTTGCTCATGGAGGACATCTTTCTCATGGTTCTCCTGTTAATATTTCAGGCAAATATTTTAATATTGTAAGCTATGGTGTTGCTGATGAAACAGGCAGAATTGATTATGACGATTTAAGAGAAAAAGCACTTGAATGTAAACCTAAAATGATTCTTGCAGGTGCAAGTGCATATCCAAGAACTATAGATTTTGCACGTTTTCGTCAGATTGCTGACGAAGTAGGTGCTTATCTTATGGTAGATATGGCACATATTGCAGGTCTTGTAGCTGCAGGGCTTCATCCAAGTCCTGTGCCTTATGCAGATGTTGTTACTACAACAACACATAAAACACTTCGTGGTCCAAGAGGAGGTCTTATTCTTTGTAAAGAAAAATATGCAAAGGATATAGATAAAGCTGTATTCCCAGGTACACAGGGTGGACCTTTAATGCATATTATTGCAGCAAAAGCAGTTGCTTTTGGAGAGGCTTTAAAGCCTGAATTCAAAGAATACCAGGCACAAATTTTAAAGAATACAAAAAGACTTGCTGATAAGCTTTTAGAGGAAGGATTTAACCTTGTTTCAGGTGGTACAGATAATCATCTTACTTTAATCGACCTTCGTCCATTTAATATTACAGGTAAAGAAATGGAAAAACGTCTTGATGAGGTACACATTACAGTTAATAAAAATGCTATACCAAATGACCCTGAAAGTCCTTTTGTTACAAGCGGTATCAGAGTTGGTTCTCCTGCAGTAACTTCAAGAGGATTTAAAGAGGCTGAAATGGATAAAATTGCAGGTTGGCTTAAACTTGTTGCAACTGATTTTGAGGCAAACAAAGAAAAGATTACTCAGGAAGTTGTAGCACTTTGTGAACAGTTTCCAATTTATTAATAAATTTTAGGTGGTTAAAATAATGAAAATTTTAGTTGTAGGCGGCGGAGGCCGTGAACATACAATTATTAAAAAAATAAGGGAAAATCCCTCTGTTACTGAAATTTTTGCATTGCCTGGTAATGGCGGTATTTCAAAAGATGCAAAGTGTGTAGATATTGGTGCAAAGGAAACAGATAAAATTGTAGAATTTGCAAAAAAAGAAAATATTGATTTTGCAATTGTTGCACCTGATGACCCACTTGTTCTTGGTACAGTTGACCTTCTGGAAAAAGCAGGAATACCTTGCTTTGGTCCTGATAAAAAGGCTGCAATAATTGAAGGAAGTAAAGTTTTTTCAAAAAATCTTATGAAAAAATATAACATTCCTACAGCAAAATACGAAACCTTTGATAATATGGAGGACGCTCTTTCTTATCTTGAAACTGCACCTGTTCCTACAGTTATCAAAGCTGATGGACTTGCTCTTGGCAAGGGTGTTGTAATAGCTATGACAAGAGATGAAGCTGTAAATGCTGTTAAATCAATGATGCAGGATAAGGTTTTTGGCGAAAGCGGAAATCATATAGTTATTGAGGAATTTTTAGAAGGACCTGAAGTTTCTGTTCTTTCTTTTACAGATGGTAAAACTATGGTGCCTATGGTTTCTTCAATGGACCATAAAAGAGCACTTGACGGAGATAAAGGCTTAAATACGGGGGGTATGGGTACAATTGCACCTAACCCTTATTATACACCTGATATAGCAGACAGATGTATGAAGGAGATTTTCCTTCCTACAATGGAAGCTATGAATAGCGAAGGAAGAACATTTAAGGGCTGTTTGTATTTTGGTTTAATGCTTACAGAAAATGGTCCTAAGGTTATAGAATATAATTGCCGTTTCGGGGATCCTGAAACTCAGGTTGTTCTTCCTCTTTTAAAAACAGATTTACTTGATATTATGATGGCAGTTTCAAACGAAACACTTGATAAGATTAATGTAGAGTTTTCTGAAAGTAGTGCTTGCTGTGTTGTAATGGCATCAAATGGTTATCCGGGAAAATATGAAACAGGATTTGAAATTACTGTTGATGATGATTTTAAAGGTAATCTTTATATTGCAGGTGCTAAGCTGGACGGAGAAAAGCTCCTTTCAGGCGGTGGAAGAGTACTTGGAATTACAGCAGTGGGTGACAGCTTAAAGGATGCTGTTGAAAAATGCTATATGCAAGTAGAAAAAGTGCATTTTGAAAATGCATTTTACAGAAAAGATATTGGACAAAGAGCATTAAAAGCTTAAGAGGATTTGATATTATGGTTTATAGAGTATATGTAGAAAAAAAAGAAAATTTAAGAAATGATGCAATTTCTTTAAAAAGCGATATCAATAACCTTCTTGGCATCACTTCTGTAAAAGAAGTCAGATGTCTTAATCGTTATGATGTGGAAGGCATTGATAAAGCTCTTTTTGAAACAAGCGTTAAAACAGTTTTTTCAGAGCCTCAGCTAGATGATGTATATTATGATTTATCATGTCTTGACGGCTATTATGTATTTGGCACAGAATATCTTCCAGGTCAGTTTGACCAGAGAGCAGATTCTGCTGCACAATGTATTCAGATTATTTCAGAAGGGGATAGACCTACAGTTAAAACTGCAAAGATTTATGCTTTAAAGGGTGAAATCTCTAATGAAGATATTGAAGCTATTATAAAATATGTTATTAACCCTGTTGAGTCAAAACAAGCAGAACTTGGCGTACTAGATACTTTGAAAACAGAGTTTGAAATTCCAACTTCTGTTGCTACTTTAGATGGTTTTATAACATATGAAAGGCCTGAACTTGAAAATATGATATCAAGTCTTGGTCTTGCGATGGATATTGATGATATTACTTTCTGTCGAGATTACTTTAAGAAAGAAGGAAGAAATCCAACAATTACAGAAATTAAAATGATTGATACCTATTGGTCTGACCACTGTCGTCATACTACATTTTTAACAACTATTGATAGTGTGCAGTTTGAGGACAAGCTTTTACAGGATGCATATGATAAGTATTTACAGACACGAAAAGAGCTGGGAAGAACAAAGCCTATAAACTTAATGGATATTGGTACACTTTCAGCGAAATACCTTAAAAAGACTGGTAAGCTTGCTAAGCTTGATGAATCAGAAGAAATCAACGCTTGTACAGTAAAAATTAAGGTGAATATTGACGGAAAAGATGAGGATTGGCTGTTACTTTTTAAAAACGAAACACATAATCATCCTACCGAAATAGAGCCTTTTGGCGGTGCGGCAACTTGTATCGGCGGTGCTATTCGTGACCCATTATCAGGAAGGTCATATGTATATGGTGCTATGCGTGTTACAGGTGCGGGAGATCCTTTAAAATCTGTTAAAGATACTATCCCAGGCAAACTTCCTCAAAAGAAGATTGTTACTACTGCTGCAAACGGTTATAGCTCATATGGTAATCAAATTGGTCTTGCAACAGGTCAGGTTGATGAATTATATCATGATGGTTATGTTGCAAAAAGAATGGAAATCGGTGCTGTAATTGCGGCTGCTCCTGAAAAGAATGTAAGGAGAGAAAGACCCGAAGACGGAGATATTGTTATTCTTCTTGGAGGCAGAACAGGTCGTGATGGTTGCGGCGGTGCTACAGGCTCATCAAAATCTCATAATGTATCTTCTCTTGAAAGCTGTGGTGCTGAAGTTCAAAAGGGTAATGCCCCTGAAGAGCGTAAATTACAGAGATTATTCAGAAATCCTGAAGCATCTTCACTTATTAAAAGATGTAACGATTTTGGTGCTGGTGGAGTTTCTGTTGCAGTAGGTGAACTTGCTGACGGTCTTGAAATTGACCTAAACAGCGTTCCTAAGAAATATGAAGGACTTGACGGAACTGAGCTTGCTATTAGTGAATCTCAGGAAAGAATGGCTGTTGTAGTTGAAAAGGATAAGGTGGAAAGATTTAAAGAGCTTGCAAGTCAGGAAAATGTTGAAGCAACAGTTGTAGCTAAGGTTACAGAAAATCCACGACTTGTTATGAAATGGAATGGAAAAAATATTGTTGATTTATCAAGAGAGTTTTTAAATTCCAATGGTGCAGAAAAACATATTGATGTTTGCTGCAGTAAGCCAGCTGATTTTAATAAAGATATTCCTGCTGATTTTACTAACGGAATGACAGATTTAGCAGGAGATTTAAATGTATGTTCTAAACGCGGTTTATCAGAAAGATTTGACTCTACAATTGGCAGAGGTACAGTACTTATGCCTTTTGGCGGAAAAAATCAGTTAACACCTCCTCAGGCAATGGTTCATACTGTATCTACAATCTCAGGCAAAACTGATACTTGTTCATATATGTCTTGGGGATACAACCCGTTTATTTCTGAAAAAAGCCCGTATCACGGTGCTTATTTAGCAGTTGTTGAATCAGTATCCAAGCTTATTGCAACAGGTGCTAATTTTGAAGATGTATATTTAACCTTCCAGGAATATTTTGAAAAACCATTAAAAGAAGCAAAAAGATGGGGAAAACCAATGTCAGCACTTTTAGGTGCGTTTATGGCTCAGCAGGATTATGAAATTGCTGCAATTGGCGGTAAGGATTCAATGAGTGGGACTTTTGAAAATATTACTGTTCCTCCTACGCTGGTTTCTTTTGCTGTTACAACAGGAAATATTAAAACTGTAACATCACCTGAATTTAAAAAAGCCGGAAATAAAGTTGTTATTCTTACTCCTGAGTATGATGCTTCAGGACTTCCTGTAGCTTCTTCAGTTAAAGAAATTTTTAATAAGGTTTATAGTCTTATTAAAAACGGCAGAGCTATTTCTGCATATACACCAACCTATGGCGGTATTGCTGAAGCTATAATGAAAATGTCAATCGGAAACGGAATAGGATTTTCTTTTGATAATAATGTTTCTATGGACAGTATATTTGGATACAATTATGGTTCATTTATACTTGAACTTAATTGTGACGAAGAAATAGGAACACTTTTAGGTTATACTATGGAGGAAAAGGCTATATCCTACAAAAGTGAAAAGGTTACAATAGATGCTTTGTTGAATAATTATGAAAACAAGCTTGAGCCTGTATTTTCATGCAATACTAAACAGCAGCAGAAGGATATTCCTACACTTTCATATGACGCAAATAAGACATATAAAGCAAGCGTTATTACCGCTAAGCCCAAAGTTTTAATTCCTGTATTTCCAGGTACAAACTGTGAATATGACAGTGCCAAGGCATTTAATGAAGCAGGTGCAGATACAGATATATTTGTTATTAAAAACCTTTCTGCACAGGATGTTTCGGAATCTGCAAATGAATTTGCAAGAAGAGTTAAAGAAAGTAATATTATATTTGTTCCTGGCGGATTTTCCGGCGGTGACGAGCCTGACGGTTCTGGTAAGCTGATTACAGCGTTTTTCAGAAATGAAAAGGTTGCCTTTGAAGTAAATCAGCTTTTAAAATCCCGTGATGGTCTTATGTGCGGAATTTGTAATGGTTTCCAGGCACTTATTAAGCTTGGACTTGTTACAACAGGAGAAATTACTGAAACAGATGAAAACTCAGCTACTTTAACTTATAACACTATTGGAAGACACCAGTCTAAGATAGTAAATACAAGAGTTTCTTCTAATAAATCACCATGGCTTATGAATGTACAACCTGGACAGGTTTATAAAGTACCGATTTCCCATGGAGAAGGAAGATTTATTGCACCTTCTGATGTACTTAATAAGCTTGCTGAAAATGGACAGATTTTCTCCCAGTATGTTGATTTTGACGGCAATCCTACTGCTCAGGTACATTTTAACCCCAACAACTCAATGTGGGCAATTGAAGGTATTGTATCTCCCGACGGCAGAGTTCTTGGAAAAATGGGACATAGTGAAAGATATGCTGAAGGTTTATATAAAAATGTTGAAGGTAATTATGATATGGGACTGTTTGATTCAGCAGTTAAATACTTTAAATAAGGAGAGAGAAAAATGGCATTTTATTATGAAGATGTATCACGTACATTTAACGAATATTTGATTGTTCCTGGATATTCTTCCGCACAATGTATCCCTGCAAATGTTAGCTTAAAAACACCTCTTGTTAAATTCAAAAAAGGGGAGGAGCCTGCAATTTCACTTAATATTCCTATGGTTTCTGCAATTATGCAGTCAGTATCAGGAGACAGACTTGCAGTTGCTCTTGCTAAAGAAGGCGGTGTTTCCTTCATTTACGGTTCACAAAGTATTGAAGAAGAAGCAGCAATGGTTGCAAAGGTTAAGGGATATAAAGCAGGATTTGTAAAAAGTGAATGTAATTTAAAACCTGATAATACTTTAAAAGATGTTCTTGATTTAAAAGAGAAAACAGGTCATTCCACAGTTGCAGTTACAGAGGACGGAACCGCTAACGGAAAGCTTCTTGGTATTGTATCAAGCCGTGATTACAGAGTAAGCAGAATGGACCTAGATACTCAGGTATCAGAGTTTATGACTTCTCTTGATAAGCTTGTATATGCAAAAGAAGGCGTAACACTCAGCGAAGCAAATGATATTTTATGGGAACATAAAATAAATTCTCTTCCTATTGTAAGTAATGAAGGTAAACTTTGCTACTTTGTATTCAGAAAAGACTATGACGAACATAAAAATAATCCTAATGATTTACTTGATTCTCAAAAAAGATATATCGTAGGTGCAGGTATAAATACCAGAGACTATGCAGAGCGTGTTCCTGCTCTTGTTGAAGCAGGTGCTGATGTGCTTTGTATTGACTCTTCTGAAGGATTTTCCGAGTGGCAAAAGCTTACTATTGACTTTATACGCGAAAAATATGGCGATACAGTAAAGGTTGGTGCCGGAAACGTTGTAGATAAGGAAGGTTTTAACTACCTTGCACAGTGTGGTGCTGATTTTATCAAAGTTGGTATCGGTGGCGGTTCTATTTGTATAACAAGAGAAACTAAAGGTATAGGCAGAGGTCAGGCAACTGCTTTAATTGAAGTTTGTAAAGCAAGAGATGAATATTTTGAAAAAACTGGTGTTTATATTCCTGTTTGTTCTGATGGCGGTATAGTTCATGACCACCATATGACACTTGCTCTTGCTATGGGTGCTGATTTCCTTATGCTGGGAAGATATTTTGCAAGATTTGAAGAATCTCCAACAGATAAAATTAATATTAACGGTACTCTTATGAAGGAATATTGGGGAGAAGGCTCTAACCGTGCAAGAAACTGGCAAAGATATGACCTTGGCGGTGCATCAAAGCTTTCCTTTGAAGAGGGTGTTGATTCCTATGTTCCTTATGCAGGTAAACTTTGCGATAATGTGGCAAGAACTCTTGCTAAGGTTAAATCAACTATGTGTAACTGTGGTGCTCTTACAATTTCAGAACTTCAGCAAAAAGCAAAAATTACACTTGTTTCTTCTGTAAGTATTGTTGAAGGTGGAGCACACGATGTAATTCCAAAAACTAAGTAAATATAGAAGGTGAATTAAAGTGTCATATAAAACTGATATTGAAATAGCTCAGGAAACTATAATGAAACCTATATCTGAAATTGCAGACTTTGCTGGTGTAGATGATAAATATGTTGAGCCTTATGGAAAATACAAGGCAAAGATTGATTTATCACTTCTTTCAGATAGCAAAGAAAAAAAGACGGAAAACTTATTTTAGTAACTGCTATTACTCCAACTCCTGCAGGTGAAGGTAAAACAACTACCACTATCGGCCTTGCAGATGGTCTTAAGAAAATAGGTAAAAATGTGGTTGTTGCACTTCGTGAGCCTTCGCTTGGACCTGTTTTTGGAGTTAAAGGCGGTGCTGCCGGCGGTGGTTACGCTCAGGTTGTACCAATGGAGGATATTAACCTTCATTTTACAGGAGATTTCCACGCAATTGGTGCTGCTAATAATCTTCTTGCTGCAATGCTTGATAATCATATTTATCAGGGCAATAGTCTTAATATTGACCCAAGAAGAATTACTTGGAAAAGATGCGTAGATATGAATGACCGTCAGCTTAGATTTGTTACAGATGGTCTTGGCGGGCGTGTTAATGGCGTTCCAAGAGAAGATGGATATGATATTACTGTTGCTTCTGAAATTATGGCAATTTTCTGTCTTGCATCTTCTATTGAAGATTTAAAAGATAGGCTTTCAAAAATAATTGTAGGTTATACCTATGACGAAAAGCCTGTTACAGCAGGTGATTTAAAAGCCGTTGGTGCAATGACTGCACTTTTAAAGGACGCACTTAAGCCTAATCTTGTACAGACTTTAGAAGGCACACCTGCATTTGTTCACGGCGGTCCTTTTGCTAATATTGCTCATGGTTGCAACTCTGTTATAGCAACACGTATGGCAATGAAAATGGGAGATTACGCTATTACAGAAGCTGGTTTTGGTGCTGACCTTGGTGCTGAAAAGTTTCTTGATATTAAATGTAGATATGCTGGTCTTAAACCCTCTACAGTAGTAATAGTAGCAACAATAAGAGCACTTAAAATGCATGGGGGAGTTGCTAAAAGCGAACTTGGTAGCGAAAATTTACAGGCTCTTGAAAAAGGTATTCCAAACCTTTTAAAACACGTTTCTAACATTAAGGATGTTTATAAACTTCCTTCCGTTGTTGCTGTAAATAGATTTCCTACTGATACCGATAAAGAAGTTGAGCTTATTATAAACAAATGTAAAGAGCTTGGGGTAAATGTTGTTTTATCTGATGTTTGGGCAAAAGGCGGAGAAGGCGGAATTGACCTTGCGCGTGAGGTAGTAAGTCTTTGTGAGAAAGATAATGACTTTACTTTCAGCTATGAGCTTGAAGGCAGTATAGAGGATAAAATCGAGGATGTTGTTAAGAAAATTTATGGCGGTGATGGTATAAATATCACACCTCAGGCTAAAAAGCAGATAGCTACTCTTACCGCTTTAGGTTTTGATAAATTACCTATTTGTGTTGCTAAAACTCAGTATAGCTTTTCTGATGATATGACAAAATTAGGTGCACCGAAAAACTTTACAGTTACAGTAAGAAATGTTAAAGTTTCTGCAGGTGCTGGTTTTGTAGTAGTTTTAACCGGTGATATTATGACTATGCCCGGACTTCCAAAGGCTCCTGCAGCAGAAAAGATTGATGTAGATAGTAACGGAAAAATAACGGGACTGTTTTAATATAAAAAAAGACGCCAAAAGCGTCTTTTTTTATTTCTATAATTTTCTTAAATAGTATTTAGAAATATTTCTAAATAGAACATAAAAAAAGTGGGAACTTTATGTTCCCACTTTTTTTATTAGTGAAGTGCTACTATAACTGCAGCAAACACAATTGATACCATACTAAGAAGTTTAATTAAGATATTAACTGAAGGACCTGCTGTATCCTTGAATGGGTCACCTACAGTATCTCCAACAACCGCAGCCTTATGGTTATCTGAACCTTTTCCGTTAAAGTTACCAGCTTCAATATATTTTTTTGCATTATCCCAGCTACCGCCAGAGTTAGCCATCATAATAGCAAGAACAAAACCGGAAATAAGTGCACCTGCAAGCATACCGACTGTTCCGTTAGGACCAAGAACAACACCTACAATAATTGGAGCAACTATACCAAGTGCAGCAGGAAGAATCATTTCTTTTAAAGAAGAACGTGTACATATATCAACACAAGTTTCATAATCTGCATCAGATGTACCTTCCATAATGCCTGGAATTTCCTTGAATTGTCTTCTAACTTCAATTACAATTTTCTGTGCTGCACGTCCAACCGCCTGCATTGTATAAGCAGAGAACAAGAAGGGGAGCATAGCACCAACAAACAAACCAATAAGAACATAAGGATTTGTAAGCATAATGTTAAGCTTATAACCAAGAGCCTCAACTTTATCAGTATATGAAACAATTAAAGCAAGAGCTGTAAGAGCAGCTGAGCCAATTGCAAAACCTTTACCTGTTGCAGCTGTCGTATTTCCAAGAGAATCAAGAGCGTCAGTTCTTTCTCTTACTGATTTTTCAAGACCAGACATTTCAGCAATACCACCTGCATTATCAGCTACAGGTCCGTACGCATCTGTTGCAAGAGTAATGCCAAGAGTTGAAAGCATACCAACTGCAGAAATACCAATTCCGTAAAGACCACTTGCAAAATCTTTAAAACCGCCGCCAAAGTAATAGCTTAAAAGAACTGAAACACCAATAATTATAACAGGAATTGCAGTTGAATTCATACCAAGAGCAAGTCCGTCAATAATTATTGTTGCACTTCCTGTTTCAGAAGAGCCAGCAAGCTTTTGAGTGGGTTTATATGTATCAGAGGTATAATATTCTGTAAAGAAACCAATTAATACACCAGCTGCAAGACCTGATAATACTGCACCGAATATCCCCATATGTTCGGGAAGGCAGATGTAAATAAGTCCAAGTGAACCGATAGCTGATAAAATTGAGCTTATATAGGTACCCTTTCTAAGAGAAGAAAGAAGGTTTTTTTGAGATGCATTTTCCTTTGTTCTAACAAAGAAGGAACCGATAATTGATGAAATAATACCAACAGCTGCAATTAACATAGGAAGTATTACACCTTTGAATTGAAGACCTGCTGCAACTGCAAGTGCACCGCTGGAAATAATAGAACCAACATAAGATTCATAAAGGTCTGCACCCATACCTGCAACGTCACCTACGTTATCACCAACGTTATCAGCAATACAAGCAGGGTTTCTTGGGTCATCTTCAGGGATACCTGCTTCAACCTTACCAACAAGGTCAGCCCCAACGTCTGCAGCCTTAGTAAAGATACCGCCGCCTACACGTGCAAATAATGCCATTGAGCTAGCACCCATACCAAATGTAAGCATAGCACTCATAATACCATTTATATCATTATTATATACAGCATTTAAAATTATAAACCAAACACCAATATCTAAAAGTCCAAGACCTACAACTGTAAGTCCCATTACAGTGCCTGATGAAAAAGCAATTTTCAAACCTTTATTAAGGCTTTCTCTTGCACCATTGGCTGTTCTGGAGTTTGCATATGTAGCAATTTTCATACCGACAAAACCAGACAGACCTGAGAAGAAACCGCCTGAAACAAATGCAAATGGAACAAATTTATCAAGAATTCCATTAAAACAAAAAGCAAGCACAGATAAAATAACAAACATAATTGCAAAGAAAAAGCCTACGGTTTTGTACTGTCTTTTAAGATATGCCATAGCTCCTTTGCGGATTTTCCCGCTGATTTCCGCCATTTTTTCTGTACCTTCAGGTTTGCTTTTTACAGAGTAAAACTGAATTATTGCATAAATAATTGCAATAACTGCGGAAGTAACTACTAAATACGGAGTAATTTTTTCAAACATATGGATTTAGCCTCCTTTATAAGATAGTTTATATTATAACATAACAGACCATTATTGTCAATATTTTACTAAGTAAAAAAATAATAGATTGTTATTTGAAATGCAGATAAAAGTTATATATTATTTAAATTATAATGCTGCAAAAAATAATTCATAAAAATCGGTCCAACTATCAAAAGCCTCCACTCCTCCGCCGTTTACGCTTCTTAGCATTGAACCTGTAAATTCTTCTCCGCTTAAAAACAACTCTGCTTCGCTTATTTCTATTCCGTACTCTTTTGCTTTTTTGCAAAATGCACTCACAGGGTCAGTAGCATTTTTTGTTTTTACTAATGCATCCTTGATTTTTTTATCATTTAACGCCAAATGTAACAATAAGGTTAATTTTTCTCCCATATTTTCTCCTTAAATATTTATTTATAATAAGTCTAACACACACAAATTAAAAAGTCAAATACTATTGAAATATTATAAAATTTATGTTATAATATAGTGAGATAAACGCTGTACTATTCTCAGGAGGTGTAATATGGCAACAGTACTTATTGTGGATGATGATAAAAATATTTGCGATATAATCAGAATGTATATGGAAAAGGAAGGGTATAGCACTTTAATTGCATATACTGGTGCAGATGCAATTTCCATATTTAGAAAAACTTCTGTTGATATTATAGTTTTAGACCTTATGCTTCCCGGAATAAATGGTATAGATGTATGTAAAACAATACGCCAGTCAAGTAATGTACCTATTATTATGCTTACTGCAAAAGGGGAAACCTTTGATAAAGTTCTTGGACTTGAAATGGGAGCAGATGATTATATGGTAAAACCATTTGAACCAAGAGAACTTGTTGCAAGAATTAAAGCTGTATTAAGAAGAACAGAAAATACTGATATTGCTTCTGAAGAATTGGTATTTCCCGGTCTTAGTATTAATATTTCCACTTATATTCTTAAAATTAATGGTAAAGCAATTGATGTTCCAAAAAAAGAAATTGAACTTCTGTATTTTCTTGCGTCAAATCCCAATGTTGTTTATACCAGAGATAAGCTTCTTGACAGTGTATGGGGTTATGATTTTTTAGGTAATTCCAGAACTGTTGATGTTCATATTCACCGCTTAAGAGAAAAACTTGACGGAATTGATGATTCATGGAGCCTTAAAACTGTCAGCGGTGTAGGATATAAATTTGAATTAAAGTAGGAATAATAATGAAATCAATAAGAGCAAGACTTACTACTACAGTAATTTTGATTATGTGTTTGTGTTTTGTTGCTACCTCTATGGGGGTATTTTTCTCACTTGGACATATATATAAAACAAGTGAAGGTGCAGCACTTACGGATACTGCTCAACGTCTTTCTAAAATGGCATCGGGTTTTATGAGAAAAACTGATTCAAATAATATATATTATTCAAATATTCTTGAAATAATTTTTCGTGACGATATTCGTGCATATAGCAGAAGCAGAGGATACTTAATTATTACTGTGGATAAATATAACAGAATAATCTATTCTTCTGAAAATTCACAGAATATAATTGCTCAAAAAGGAATCCCTCAAAGCTTTTTGCAAAGCATATTAAACGGAAATGTTCATAAAACCGATAAATCCTTATCTGAGTATTACGGAATCAAGGTTGTTACAAGTGCATATCCTGTATATGATGAATCCGAAAATATTATTGGTGCAGTTATATGCAGTTTACCAACCGGATATTTAACAAGGCTCAGAATGGCCTCGATGGGCTCTATAATGCTTGTAATGTTACCTGTACTTGCACTTTCTATACTTGTTATATATATTACATCAAAAACAATCACAAATCCAATTACAAAAATCAGTAAAGCAGCAAAGCTTATTGCAAACGGAGATTTAACACAAAGGGTGAATGTGAAAAGCAAAAACGAAATTGGCGAGCTTTCTGATAATTTTAATATGATGGCTCAGGCACTTGAACATTCTGACAAAATGAAAAACAATTTTATCTCTGATGTTTCTCATGAGCTTAGAACACCTATGACCACAATTATTGGATTTTTACAAGGGATTTCTGACGGAACTATAGCTGAAAACGAGCAAGAGAAATATATAGAAATTTGTCTTAATGAAAGCAGAAGGCTATCACGACTTGTAACACAGCTTTTGGATATTGCCAGAATGGAATCAAATGATAATCAAATTGATTTCTCGGTATTTGATATTAACGAAAAAATCAGACAGACTGTTTTTAAATTTAAAGACAGTATTGAAGAAAAATATATTCATATTGAAGTAAATCTGGAAAATGATACAGAAATGGTACATGCCGAAACAGATAGTATTGAAAGAGTTCTAAATAACTTATTTGATAATGCAGTAAAATTCACTCCTGAAAAGGGGATTATAATTATATCTACCAGTAAGAAAAATAAAAATGTTGAAATTACTATTTCAAACTCAGGGAATGGTATATCGGATGAAGAAATTTCTCATATATGGGAAAAATTCTATAAAACAGATAAATCCAGAAGTATGGATAAAAAAGGTGTGGGACTTGGACTTTACATTGTAAAGAAAATTCTGGCAAATCACGGAAAATCCATCTATGTATTATGTGAAAACAAAAAAGATAAAATATTTACAACATTTAAATTTAACTTAAATTCAGCTGAAAAGGAGATAACAGAAAATGGCAGTAAAAATTAATACTAACAGGGGACAGGTAATAATTACCAATAAGGTTATTGTTAAAACAATTGCAAATGTATGTACAAGCTGTTATGGTGTTGTTGGTTTTTCAAATAACGGCAGAACGATAAAAAAAGAAAATATTGCTCAGCTTTCTAAAGGTGTTAAAATAAGGGCAAACCAAAGCAAACTTGTAATTGATTTACACATTGTTGCTGCATATGGAGTTAATATTCAATCTATAAGCGAAAGCATTTGCAGAAATGTTAAATATGAAATTCAGCATATGATGGGAATTGAAGTAGATAAAGTAATTGTTCATATTGATAATATGGTTGAAAAAGAATAAGGAGATATTAAAATGTTAACAGGTTTACAATATGCAAAAATGATTATCTCCGGAGCAAACAACCTTATTAATCAAAAGGAATTGCTAAATGAGATGAATGTTTTTCCTGTTCCGGACGGAGATACAGGGAAAAATATGTCTATGAGTATATCCGGAGCAAAAAAAGTTGCTGAAGATATATTGGACGGACAAACAGATATTGGTAATGTTGCAGATAAAGTTGCAATGGCAACTTTAAGAGGTGCCAGAGGAAACTCAGGTGTAATTTTATCACAGCTTCTTCGTGGTTTTGCAAAAGAGATGAAAGGGAAAAAGTCCATTGATGCAAAAACCTTTGCAAAATGTTTTTCTATAGCATCTCAGACTGCATACAGTGCAGTAATGAAGCCTACAGAAGGTACAATTTTAACTGTTGCAAGACAAAGCAGTGAGGCAGTTGCTGAATTTGCAAAAACAAGTGATGACATTCTGGAAATAATGAAAAAGGCAGTAAAGAGTGCTAACATATCTTTAAGCCATACTCCTGATTTACTTCCAAAGCTTAAGGCTGCAGGTGTGGTAGATGCAGGAGGTAAAGGATGGGTTGTTTTACTTGAAGGCATGCTGTTTTTCCTTGAAAAAGGAGAAATTCTTCCTCTTGAAGAATCTACCACTTTAGCTGATACCTCGAAACTTGAGACTACTGCTAATGAAGAAATCACATTTACTTATTGTACAGAATTTTTAATTGATAAAAGTTCGCCTGATGTAAATGTAGATATCTTCAAAAACACAATTTCAAAAATAGGAGATTGTATGGTAGTTATTGATGATTTTGATATTGTTAAAGTGCATATTCATACAGATAATCCAGGTGTTGTAATTCAAAATGCACTGAAAATAGGAAGTCTTAATGATATTAAAATTGATAATATGCGTTACCAGCATAATGAAAAAATAATAAAGAAACCTGAAGTTGAAATTACCAAGGAGCCTAAAAAAGAATATGGCATAATTTCTGTGTCAGCAGGGGAAGGTTATTCTTCAATAATGAAAGAACTTGGCGTAAATCATATTATTGAAGGCGGACAGACTATGAATCCCAGTGCGGGTGACATTTTAGAGGCTATTGAAAAAGTTAATGCGAAAGTAATATATCTTCTTCCTAATAATAAAAATATAATTCTTGCAGCGGAAGCTGCCAGAGATATGGCGGAGGATAAGGTAGTTATTATTGGTACATCTTCTGTTCCACAAGGAATTTCTGCTCTTTTAGCATTTAACAATAACTCATCTTGGGAAGAAAATGAAAAGTCAATGAAAGAAGCTTTCGGACTTGTATCAGACGGCAGTGTTACCTATGCTGTCCGTGATAGTGAAAATAATGGTGTAGTAATTAAAAAAGACGATGTTATTGCACTTAATAAATCAGGAGTAATTGCAAGCGGAAAGGATATTAATGAAATTGCTTTTGAACTTTGTAAAAGTCTTATAAATGAGGATGCAGGTCTTGTTACAATATACTATGGACAGGATATAAAGGAAGAAGATGCGGAAAATCTGGCAGAAAAAGTTGAAGCAGAATTTTCCGACCTTGATGTATCTGTACAGTTTGGCGGACAGCCTATATACTATTATAATATAGCGGTGGAATAAATATGGATAGAAAAATAGTTGCAGCAACAAATAATTTAAATAAATTAAGAGAGTTCAAAGAAATTCTTGCTCCTTTAGGATATCAGCTTTTAAGCCTTAAGGATTTAAATATTGATGTAGATATTGAAGAAACAGGAAGCACATTTGAAGAAAACTCTTTAATTAAAGCTAAAGCAATACTTGATATTACAAATATGGCTTGTATGGCAGATGATTCAGGTCTTATGGTGGATGCACTTGGGGGAGAGCCTGGCGTTTATTCTGCAAGATACTGCGAAGGTACAGATAAAGACAGGGTTAATTTTTTGCTTGAAAAATTAAAAGATGTTCCAAGAGAAAAAAGAACTGCCCGTTTTGTATCTGCTATTACTCTTTGTTTTCCAGACGGAGATATAATTACTGCCACAGGTACTTGCGAGGGTATAATTGCAGATGAAGCAAAAGGGGAGAACGGTTTTGGATATGACCCTGTTTTCTTTGTGGAGCAATATGGTAAAACCTTTGCCCAGCTTACTTCTGACCAGAAAAATATGATTAGTCACAGAGGTAATGCATTATTTGAACTTCAAAAACAGCTTATATAGAACTGAATTGAATAAAAATACACAAAAAAATATATATGATTTTTTAAAGATTGTGTAAATAGCCAAAAATAGAAAAGATTTATAAATAATGCTTGCATTTTTATTCAGTATGATGTATAATTAATGCATAATAATAAATATACGGAGGAATTTTAAAATGGATAAAAGTAAAATCAAAAAGGTTGTTCTTGCTTATTCAGGAGGACTGGATACTTCAATTATAATTCCCTGGCTTAAAGAAAACTATAATAATTGTGAAGTTATTGCAGTTTCAGGAAATGTTGGTCAGGCAGATGAACTTGAAGGTCTTGAAGAAAAGGCACTTAAAACTGGTGCTTCTAAGCTTTATGTTGAGGATTTAACAGAAGAATTTGTTGAAGATTTTGTTATTCCTACAGTTATGGCGGGAGCTAAGTATGAAGAATATATGCTTGGTACTTCTTTTGCACGTCCTATTATTGCAAAAAGAATTTGCGAAATAGCTCTTAGCGAAAATGCAGATGCAATTTGTCACGGCTGTACAGGTAAAGGTAATGACCAGGTACGTTTCGAGCTTGCTATTAAGGCGTTTGCACCTGATATGCCAATTATAGCTCCTTGGAGAGAATGGGATATCAAATCTCGTGACGAAGAAATTGAATATGCAGAAAAACATAATATTCCTCTTAAAATAACTAAAGAAACAAGCTATTCTAAGGATAAAAACCTTTGGCATTTATCTCATGAAGGTCTTGACCTTGAAGATGCAGGAAACGAACCTTTATATGAAAAAGAAGGTTTTCTTGAAATGGGTGTATCTCCAATAGATGCCCCTGACACTCCTACATATATTACTCTTGATTTTGAAAAGGGAAGACCTATTGCATTAAACGGAGAAAAAATGTCTGCTAAAAACATTATTTTAAAGCTTAATGAGCTTGGCGGAGCAAATGGTATTGGTCTTCTTGATATTGTTGAAAACCGTCTTGTAGGCATGAAATGCCGTGGTGTTTATGAAACTCCAGGTGGTAGTATTCTTTATTTTGCTCATAACTATCTTGAATCAATTTGTCTTGATAAAATGACCGCTCATAAAAAAGATGAGCTTAGCATAACTTTTGCAGACCTTGTTTATAATGGACAGTGGTTTACACCTCTTCGTGAAGCTCTTTCTGCTTTTGTTGATAAAACACAGGAAAATGTTACAGGTAAAGTTAAATTAAAGCTATATAAAGGTAATATTATTAAAGCTGGTGTATGGAGTGATTATTCACTTTATTCCGAAGAAATTGCTACCTTTGGCGAAGATGAAGTTTATAATCAGGCTGATTCAGCAGGATTTATTAATCTGTTTGGTCTTCCAATTAAGGTGCAGGCTCAGGTAAATAAAAAGAATGGCAAATAGTTAAAAATAGCCCCGAACATAAATGTTCGGGGCTTAATTTTATCTTATATTTTCAAAAAATGTTTTTAAAAGAAGGCTGGATTCTTCTTCCAGTATTCCGCCACGGAATTTAACATCAAAATTGAATTTATAATCATAAAAAAGATTAAATTTTGAACCTACTGCACCAAATTTTTCTTCATATGCACCAAAATAAACTTTTGAAATTTTACTTTGGAGTATAGCCCCTGCACACATAGGACAAGGCTCTAATGTTACATACATCTCACAACCTTCAAGCCTCCAGCAGGAAAGTGTCTTACAAGCATTATTTATTGCATTGATTTCTGCATGGCAAAGAGCATTTCTATTTTTTTCCCGTGTATTATAACCTGTGGCAATAATTTTATTGTCTTTAACAATTACAGCACCAACAGGCACATCGCAAGTCTTTAGGGACTTCTCTGCACATTTTAATGCCTTTTTCATAAACTCTATATTCATCATATTACCTCAACATAATTTAATTTTAACAACATAATTATACACTATTTGGAAAATAATATCAATATACAGGAGGTAAAAAGATATGAAAAAATATAAAAGAGTTTCTGAATCAGCAACGTCATATGTTGAAATAGTAAATTTTTCTCATTTAAACGGATATAAACGCATTTTTGGTGGTCAATTAATGAGTTGGATAGATACAGTGGCAGGTGTTGTTGCAAGGCGTCACAGTGAAAATAATGTAGCTACTGTAACAGTTGATAACCTTAATTTTAAACTGCCTGCATACAGAAATGATACAATTTATATAGAGGGAAAAATAACGGCAGCATTTAATACTTCTATGGAAATTTGTGTAAAATCTTATGTAGAAGAATTAAACGGAGAAAGAACCTTAATTAATACAGCTTATCTTGTTATGGTGGCACTTGATATATACGATAAGCCCACTGCTGTGCCAAAATTAATATTAGAAACCTATGATGAAAAAAAGGAGTACGAGTTAGCTGTTAAAAGAAATAAAGTGAGAAAAGCTTTAAAATATAATAAAGAAAATTTATAAAAGGCTGCCAAATAATATTTTAGCAGCCTTTTATATCATATAAATTTTTTCTGCCTTCTTTACCTATATACTCAAGTATGCCAGCATTTGTTAGGCATTTCATTGCAGGACTTCCAAGCCTTGATGAGATATTTGCACTATTTACATATTCAGAAATTGTAAATGGGGAAGGCAAGTTATTTGGAATTAACCATGCATAATCGTTAATATTTTTTATATAGGTTTTTTCAACAATAGAGAGGGGATATCTATCAAATCTTGTTGAGCCTTTTTTTCCATCAATGCTCCATCCGTTATTCAGACGTATTTCATATATTTCAAGGCCTAATAAGTAAAGTCTTAAATTGGGATTTGACAAATAATCACTTATTTTATATAGCTCATAAAAGGAGTCGAAAATGGACAATTTTTGGGGTGATTTTCTTTTTTTTGAAATTTCTCCTGTATTTACATCCATCCAGCTAAGCCATTTGATTGACGCATATGGGTAAACAATAGTAACAATATTCTCTTTTAAAAATGCATCAAGTTTTTTTCTTAGCTTATTGAAACCACGAGTTTGTATTTCAATTATCCCATATTCATTTTTTATATCCGCTACCATTTTACCTATTTTAATTTCGTGAAAATCACTGTTTGGCTCGAAATAGTATTTTAATATATTATGTAATGACTTTTCTTTATATTCGCCAATACTTTCTTTAAGCCTGTTTTGGTCATATTTTAAAAGAGCATCCGGTAAAGTACCTTTAACTGGATTATTTATCATAAATTTATACCTCTAAAAAAGCTGTCATCATATAAAAGTGATGACAGCTTGAAAATTAATCACTAATTTTTTTCATTTCTTTTTCTGAGTTATCATATACCTCACCGGTAACAGCATCAACATATAAAACGGCAACGGGAGTTACATCATCAGTATTTGACTCAATCCAGAACATATAACAATGTTTTGTTTTACCATTATTATCGATTAAAATATTCTGTTTGCTTCCTTCTGATTGTAACACAACATCATTACCATAGATACTTTTAGCAATTTTTGTAGCTTTGCTTAAGGCTTCATCTGCTGTTATATTACCGATGAGGCTGCTCCCGCCGTCTTCTTCGTCAGAAGCTTCTTCCTCTTCGTCTTCGCAGGTTGTCATATCAACTTCAATATCCTCAATATCACAATCTTCCTCATACTGAGGCTCATAAGAAGAACAGTTTTCACAGTCTTCATCGCAGTTTATATCACATTCATCTGATAAAATACCGCATTTTTCACAGTATTCTTTAAGATTAAAATCAGGATGTGTTTCCTTGAATTTTTTATATGCAATTACTCCAACAGCTGCTGCAGCCACACCAAGTCCAAGTCCTGCCATAAACGCACCTGCACTGCTTTTTCTTTCTTCATAAAACATATTGTAGTCCTCCTAAATTATTTATCAAGGTCGCAGGGATTTACTTCTATAACCTTAACATTTTTACGGCTTTTTAATTTCTTTGCAATTACAATTCCGGAAACAATTGCAACAACAGTTGCCGCACCTGCAATAGCTCCGTACTTAACAAGTTCTTTCTTTTCCATATTTGAAATATAATCCGGTACCTTTATTTTTACTTTTTCCATATCCGGAACATATTTCTTAATGTCCTCGATAGTGTACTTCATAATAGTAATCCTCCTTTATTTTCTGATTATATAATAAATTTTATTCATTAAAATCAAAGTTATTTACATATTCTTGCCCTACACACTCAATTTTAGCTCTTCCGCCTGAAACAGAAATAATTTCTTTGCTTAAAAGGTCACCTTTATCAAAAGGAACGCCAACAAATATTTTAACTTTTTCTGTATATTCAGTATCTGCAATTTCAAAACCCATTTGGGAAATAGCATAGGAAACATTTCCGTGCAACTCATAGGGGATAGTGACAGTATAAATCTTTGAAAGCCTTTTAATAACAGGTGTAGCTGCTATTATTGCCTTGCTCGCGGCGGAAGAATATGCCCTGACAAGTCCGCCAGTACCAAGAAGTGTACCGCCAAAATACCTTGTTACAACAACAGCACAGTCTGTAAAGTCTGCTTTTCGTATCGCATCAAGAGTTGGAAGTCCTGCTGTGCCTGAAGGTTCTCCGTCATCTGTAAAACGTGTAATATTATTATCCCGTGTTATATATGCATATACATTATGTGTAGCATCTCTATGTTTTTGTTTAATTGAATTCACAAATTCAAGAGCTTCTTCCTCAGTTGTTACAGGACAGGCATACCCAATAAATCTTGACTTTTTCTCAATAATTTCAATTTCTGATGACTTTAAAATCGTTTTATACTTACTTAACATTTCATTTTATCTCATATTTTCCATATTTATATTCATACATCTTGTCTATAATAACAGTGATTTCAATACCCTCTGTCATATATTCCTCAGTTAAAACCTTACCTTCATCTCTAAGCTTTGAGGTTAGTGACGCATCGTTATAGGGGATTAATAGCTTCATTTTCCGTGTTGATAAAGACATTTTTGCAGTTATTGCATTCATTAAGTCATAAATGCCTTTATTTTCTTTTGCAGAAATAAAAACCTGGTCATTTGTACTTTTCTGCCAAACATTTTCAACATCGCATTTATTATAAACAAGTAATACCGGTTTATTTTCGCAACCAAGTTCATTGAGAAGTTTTCTTGAAACCTCAAGCTGAATTTTATATTCTGGGCTACTTATATCATTTACAATAATAAGCAAATCAGCATAAACAGCCTCTTCTAAAGTTGAGCGAAAAGCTTTAATAAGATGATGAGGAAGTTTTCTGATAAATCCAACAGTATCAAGCAACATTACAGTTTTTCCGTCATTTAATTCTAAAGCTCTTGCTGTAGGGTCAAGGGTTGCAAAAAGCATATTTTCAGATAATACTCCGGCATCTGTAAGTAAATTCATTATGGTAGATTTACCGGCATTTGTATATCCTACTAAAACAGCAGACTGAAAACCGTCTTTTACACGTCTTGTTCGTGCAAGACTGCGTCTTTTTTCCACCTCTTTTAGTTCATTTTCAAGAGTTTCTATTCTTCGTCTGATATGTCTTTTATCAGTTTCAAGTTGTGTTTCACCAGGTCCTCTTGTTCCTATTCCGCCACCAAGTCTGGATAAAACAGCTCCCTGACCCCCAAGTCTAGGAAGTCTGTACTTAAGCTGTGCAAGCTCAACCTGAAGTTTACCCTCACTGGAAGATGCACGAGAGGCAAAAATGTCTAAAATAAGGGTAGAACGGTCTATAACACGGGTTTTTATAGCATTTTCAATATTTCTTTGTTGAGAACCTGTAAGCTCATCATCAAATATTACAACATCAATTTCGTTGTTTATACAAAAATCAGCCAATTCCCGTAGTTTTCCTTCGCCGATATATGTGGCTGTTTCTATTGCAGGTCTATGCTGTACCATACTTCCAACAACATTTGCACCTGCAGTTTTAGCAAGCTCAGCAAGCTCAATCATAGTTGCTTCGGAGGTGTATTCATTTCCGATTTTACCAGTTATAACACCTACTAAAACGGCATTTTCTGTATGTTTTTCAATAGTTTGCTTCATTTTTCCTCCGAAAATCTTTTAATCAGTTTAATTATATCATAAATTGGTAAAAATTTCAATATTATTTTAAGATTTAATAAATCTATCCCTGAAAGTGCAGTGCAAACATAAATTTTCTACAGCTTTACCATTGCTGAAACCATCATAAAAGGCTTTAAATCTACTATTTTCAAGAATATTTTCTATATTTTCAATAAAAATATTCCCCAAATTAATATCTCCTTCGCTATCAAGACAGCATGGAACAACAGTTCCATCAGATAATATACCAAGTTGATTTCTGCCACCAAGGCAAAAACCCTTTTCGCTATTTACAGGCAGGGTAGGGGATGGCCATTGAAATGTATTGCCAACACTAAAATATAAATTGTTTTCTATTTTAAATCTGTTTAAACTTAAGTCAACTTTTATATTAAATTCTTTTTCAATTCTATCTATTATATATTTATTGCAACTGTTATTATTATCATAAGTCCATATACGGTAAGAAATCATAAAATGATTCTTTAATATCTTTGTTGCATTAATTATATTATCTACATATTCTTGTGCTTTTATAGGATTTTCCATAGAATGTAATGAAATATTCAGTTGTCTTATACATTTATGTTTTTTTAAGGTTTCAATATTGTTATTTATAAGTGTACCGTTTGTAGTAATGTTTACCATTAAGTTTTCCCTGTCACAGATTGTTAAAACATTATCAAACTTTGAATGGGCGAGAGGCTCACCTTTAATATGAAGATAAACATAGTCGGTGAGAGGACGAATTTCAGATATTACTCTTTCAAATTCATTAATATCCATTTCTTTCGGAGGACGATTAAGCTTTGGACAAAAAGAGCAACTTAGATTACATATATTTGTAATTTCTATATATATTCTTTTAAAACGCATTTTAAAAACCTACTTTAAAAATTAATTTATTCTTATATATTAATAATAACCTTAAAAATTACTTTAGTCAATTAATTTTTCGTAAAATTATAATTTATTTGAAATAAAACGTTAAATAGAAATTTTTTTGACATATGTACATTCATTGTAAAAAAACTGAATCAACATTTATTTTTATATTTTTTTAAAAATATAGATTTATATAAAAGAGCATATGTAAACATTAATTTATTTCTGTTTAATTAATGGTGGATATATTAAAAAATTTTCAGTCGAAGATTTTTAACTTTATTTGGAAATTAGTTTTAATATAAAACAACAAATATCTATCATAAATATTTATACAGATATGCTTTTTTTAAATAAGATAGATTCTTTATTATAATATACTTTTAAATAACGGTTTCAATAATTTATCCAACTAGACAAAATAACAATTTTGTCTAGTTGGGAAAGCTTACTGTTATTTTTATCTTTTAAAAGTTTTCCCTATTGTTTATTCTACTTCAGGAGTGAATTTAACCGTATTATTAAATAAGTTATTTAGAACTTTATCAATACTATCTGTTTTGGCATATACCATTTCTGTATCGTTTTCCGGTTTTACTTCAATATGAATATATTTTTCTTTAATTGATTTTCTGTTAACTTATTAATTTCATAGTTTTGTTTTATTTAAAAATATAGAAATAATATTTTACCTTTAAAAAATTATTATTCATTGACAATTTTTTTCTTTAATGCTATAATAGTATTGTAACTAAATAATTTAATTCTTCGGGGCGGGGCTAATTTCCCCACCGGCGGTTAAAGTCCGCGAACAATAGTAGGACTCCCCTGCTTTTGCCGAATTGGTGAAATTCCAATACCGACAGTAAAGTCTGGATGATAGAAGAATTGCGATAATATTTGCATATTTTCCCCTAAAGAATTATTACTTAGGGGATTTTTTTATTAAGGTGGTTTATTATGAGAAATAAGACGAATGTAAATTTTATTGTAAAAGTGGGTATGCTGTCAGCAGTTGCTTTTGTGTTACAGATGCTGGGCAGATTATTTCCTCATGTGGGAGGGTTTTTAGAAATTGAATTTTCTGATTTACCTGCTTTAATAGGTGCATTTGCACTAGGCCCTATGGCAGGAGTATTAATTGAACTTATAAAAAACATACTTCACTGTTTTTTTACTACAACAGGATGCATAGGAGAGCTTGCCAATTTCCTTGTAAATGGCTCTATGGTGCTTGTTGCAGGGTTATTATATAAAAGAAACAAATCTCGAAAAGGTGCTCTTATATCAATGCTTGCAGGTGTTGCCGTTATGGTAATTTCAGCTTTTTTCTCGAATTTTCTGTTGCTTATACCTCTTTATATGCCAACAGCTCCCCTTCAGGCAAAGTTAGATATTGTTCTTTCGTTAATTACTCCCTTTAATTTTGTAAAAGGAGTAGTAATTTCCTTTGTTACATTCTTTATTTATAAACCGTTAAGCAGGTGCATTAAATGAAAAAAATAAAAATCGTTACTTACAATATCAGATGCTTATACGATAAAATTGATGGTAAGAATACTTTTGTTAACAGAGCTGATTTAATATTAAATAAAATTGACTCTGAAATGCCTGATATAATATGTTTTCAGGAGTTAAGTGAGCAGATATATTCATTTTTACGAAAAAATCTAAAAAATTATGAAATTGTAGGTCACGGCAGAAATTCTGATTATACAGGCGAAGCTGTAGGAATAGCATATAAACGGGATTGTATGGAGTTATTTTCTCTTGATCAATTCTGGCTTTCCCCTACCCCATATACACCCGGTTCAAGATACAATTGCCAAAGTGAATATCCAAGAATTTGCACATCTGCATTAATTAAACATAAAAATATAAAAACTCCCATAAGATTTTACAATATTCATCTTGACCATAAAAGTGATGACGCAAAAATTCTTGGTATATCTCAGGTTTTAAATAAAGTGTATCAGGATAATCAAAATATTAATTATCCTACCTTTATATTGGGTGATTTTAATTCCGTACCAGAAAGTCAAACTCTGTCAAAATGCAAGGAATATACAAATTATTCGATAGTTGATATTACAAAAGGTCTTGGAGAAACCTTTCATAATTTTGGCGGTACAGGAAACACTCCAAATGCACAGGGTCTTAAAATTGATTATATCTTTGCTGATATCAACACCGCAAAATCTGTCAAAAATGTTTATAAATGGACTGATACAATAGACGGTATATATCTTTCGGACCATTATCCAATTTGTTGTGAAGTAGAATTTTAAAAAAACACGCCGTATCACCAGTGATACGGCGTGTTTTTTATTCACATACAGGTGGTTCTTTGCCTAAAATAACATCTTTTGTAATTGTGCATTTTTTAATTTTCTTATTAGAAGGAATATCAAACATAACATTTTGCATAACACCTTCTAAAATAGAACGAAGACCTCTCGCACCTGTGTTTTTTTCAATAGCTTGTTTTGCAACTTCAATTAATGCTTCGTCTTCAAATACCAATTCCACATTATCCATCGCCAGAAGCTTTTTAAATTGCTTTGTAATAGCGTTTTTAGGTTCTTTTAATATCTTTACAAGTGAATTTTCATCAAGAGGTGAAAGGCTAGCAAAAATGGGTATTCTGCCAATAAATTCGGGAATAATACCAAATTTCACTAAATCCTGAGGAATAACATCTTTAAGGTTATCTCCCCTATCCGACTGTTTTTTGCCTTTAACATCTCCGCCAAAACCCATTGAAGTTTTACTACTGCGTTGTTCAACAATCTTTTCAAGACCGTCAAAAGCACCACCGCAAATGAACAATATATTTGTAGTATCAATTTTAATAAATTCCGCCTGAGGATGTTTTCTTCCACCCTGAGGAGGAACAGCTGCTATGGTACCTTCCAATATTTTAAGAAGAGACTGCTGAACACCTTCGCCGCTAACATCACGGGTAATTGACATATTTTCACCTTTTTTAGCAATTTTGTCAATTTCATCAATATATATAATTCCTCTTTCAGCTCTTTTTACATCATAATCTGCAGCCTGAATAAGTCTTAAAAGAATATTTTCAACATCTTCGCCAACATATCCTGCTTCAGTTAATGATGTAGCATCTGATATACTAAAAGGAACATTTAATACCTTTGCAAGTGTCTGTGCAAGAAGAGTTTTTCCTGAACCAGTAGGACCAAGAAATAATATGTTGCTTTTTTGAAGCTCTACATCATCATTATCCATTGGTGCGTCAATAGTAAGTATTCTCTTATAATGATTATAAACGGCAACGCAAAGTGCTTTTTTAGCTGAGTCCTGACCTATTACATAGCTATCAAGCATTTCCTTCATCTGTGCAGGTGTAGGAAGATTTTCAAGAGTGAGCATTGTTTCTTCCTTTGCATTTTCAGCCATCATTTCAGCTATAATATCTGAACAAACCTCAACACATTCATTACAAATGAATACATCAGGGCCTTCAATAAGTCTTTCTACCTCAGTAGATGATTTTCCGCAAAAAGAACATCTGCAATTTTTTAATTCTTTAGCCATATTTTCACCCCTTATTTAGATATTTATGAGCTAAACTTTAAATATAAGTTTAGCTCATAAATAATTATCTTTTTGCTATTACTTTGTCAATAAGACCATAATCAAGCGCTTCTTGTGCTGTCATATAGTTATCTCTATCAGTATCCTTTTCGATAATATCAAGAGGTTTTCCTGTATTTTCAGAAAGAATAGTGTTTAAGGTCTTCTTCATTTTTAAAATATTCTCAGTATAAATTTTAATATCAGTTGCCTGACCCTGAGTTCCTCCAAGAGGCTGATGAATTAAAATTTCACTATGAGGAAGAGAAATTCTCTTACCTTTAGCACCTGAGGAAAGAAGAAATGCACCCATACTTGCTGCAAGACCTACACAAATAGTTGATACATCGCATTTAATGTAGTTCATTGTATCATAAATAGCAAGGCCTGCGGTAACACTTCCGCCAGGACTGTTTATATAGAAGCTGATATCCTTATCAGGGTCCTGACTTTCCAGAAATAAAAGCTGTGCTACAATTGCAGCTGCTGAATCATCATTTACTTCCCCGTTTAAAAATACAATTCGATCTACTAAAAGTCTTGAATAAATATCATAACTTCTTTCGCCTCTGCTTGTTTGCTCCACAACATATGGAGTTGGAATATAATTATTCATATAAACCTCCATTTCTGCCTAAAACCGGCACAAACATAAATTTATTTAATCTTAACCTGACCCTTAATAAATTCAAGAGTTTTTCTTGAAATAATGTCTGTTTTAACACTCAAAAGACCCTGCTGTCCAAGAAGTTCTTTAACCTTATCAGCTTCCATCTTGTACTGTTCAGCAATTTTCGCAACTTCAGCAGTTACATCATCTTCAGATGCATCTATGTTTTCGTCTTTAGCAATCTTTTCAAGAACAAGTCTGCCTTTAACCTGATTAAGTGCTCTGTCCTTCATACTATCGCGGAACTGTTCAACAGTCATACCCATAAACTGAACATACTGTTCAAAGGTCATATTAGGCATCTGCATCTGAATATTGTACTGCATTTCCTGTACATAGTCGTCAATTTGTGTCTGAACCATTGCATCAGGAACTTCAATTTCAGCTTTTTCAATAACAGCATCCATAATCTTATTTGCCTGTTCGTTTTCAGTTCTGTTTTTAGCATTCTCTTCAAGTCTTGCACGTGTAGCATCCTTAAGCTCAGCAAATGTTTCAAACTCAGAAACATCTTTTGCAAATTCATCATCAAGCTCAGGATAAACCTTTTCTTTAATAGCATTAATTTTTACCTTAAATACTACAGGCTTGCCTGCAAGCTCTTTTGCATGATATTCTTCAGGAAATGTAACATTAACATCACATTCATCCCCAATATTTTTGCCAACAAGCTGGTCTTCAAAGCCTGGAATGAACTGACCTGAGCCGATTGTAAGTTCAAAGTTTTCTCCTTTACCGCCTTCAAAAGGAACTCCGTCATCAAAACCTTCAAAATCAATAACAGCTACATTACCGTTTGCTACAGGCTTATCTGTAATTTCAGTAAATGTTGCAACTCTTTCAAGCATATTATTGATTTCTTTATCAACATCTTCGTCAGCTACAGTATATTCTACCTTTTCTGCTGTAATCTTTTTAAGGTCAGAAAGAACAACTTCAGGTTTTACATATACTTTTGCTGTGTAAACAAGACCTTTTTCTTTATCAATTTCCTTAATGTCAATTTCAGGTCTTGATACTACATCAATATCGGCCTCTTCAACAGCAGAAGGATATGTATCTTCTAAAATAAAGTTAACGGCATCCTCATAAAATACGCCTTCTCCATATGTTTTTTCAACAATATTACGAGGAGCTTTGCCTTTTCTGAAACCAGGAATTGCAATATCCTTTTTATTTTTGTTAAATGCCTTAGTTACTGCTTCAGCAAACTGATTAGCATCAACAGATACCTCAAGGACAACTTCATTATGTTCTTTTACTTCTTTTGTTACTTTCATTTTTATAAATCCTCCTAAAGCTTGCGAAAAGAAAATATTATCAAACCGCAAAAATATCAAATTTTATACTTTTATATTATACTATAAAAATTGGTAATTTTCAACTGTCTTTTTATACAATTTTTAATTTATTTTTTGGAAAATTATGTGTTTATTGTACCCAAACATTCACTGATGTAAACATATTTAATCTAGAATCTTATAAATTGTTGAATCCATTTCTATTTTATCTGAGCATAAGAATCTGTCAGCACCAACTAAAAGGGATACTTTTCCATCTAAATAAAAATCCTGATTATTATAACAGCCTTCCCCTTCAATTGTTATATAAACATCCACCCTTGATGGATTTTCAAGCAAAACATACTGTCCGTCAGCTTTAGTTTCAATTTCTTTTGCAGGAGTTAAGTTCACCTGGACAACTTTACCCATAAAACTTCCTTCATCATCATAGAACAAATCTCCCTCTTTTATATATTCTGCACTTGATGGTTTTATGCTGGCTACTTTTGCAATATAATTTTTTGTAATATATTGGGTTTCTCTGGATTTACCTCCTAAAAAACGAACACCAAGAATAGATGCAGATAAAATAATAACAAGAATTATTACAGCATCAATTATATTAATTTTTCCAAATAGTCTGCCTTCTTTATCTATAATCATTTTATTGTCACCTCTTAACTGTTAATTTTAAAATCTGTAATATTGCCATAAAAGGCATATCCATTACCTTTTAAATGCATTTTTTTGCCAATTTTAATTTCTACATCATCAATTTTTACCGAACCGCCATTTAAAGTGCAAGGACTCTCAACTTCCACTTCAAGTGTATAATTTGTAGGATGTGGTGCAGATACAAAACTGCCTGTTACAGAATCAAAAGCATCTTCTTCCACATAATTATTTATCGACTTAATTTTAATTATTTTCCCTTTTGGAAGGTCTTTTGAAGCATCTCTTACATCATCATATTCTATAATAGATTTTGCAACCTCAGGCTCTATATTTTCGCAATAAAGAGTATATGAAACAGTTGCTCCTGTTACATTTCCTTTACTGTCTCTTTGACCAATTGCAAATATTGAAAAAACACTTAATACAGCCACAAAACCTAAAATAATAATAACATCTATAAAATTAAAATAAAACTTTTTTTCTTTAGCCATTACTTATCACCTCTGTCATATACTTTCTCTATGTTTTCGGCATATTTTTCAGCTGTAAATGTATCATTAAATATCTTCAATGAGTTTTCTTTCATACTTAAATACATTTTTTCATCAAATATAAGTTTTTCAATTTTTTCAGCCATAATTTCAGCGTTATGAATCGGAAATAAATAACCGTTAATTCCGTCTTTAATAACACCGGGATTTCCGCCGTAATTACTTACAACAGCAGGGACTCCAAGGCTCATTCCTTCAAGAAGAGAAATGCTTGTAGCTTCCGTTCCGTATGATGCGTTTGCACTAAGACTGCTTATTGCAATTAGATTTCCAGGATCAGAAATAAAGCCCGTAAATATAACATCACTGTTTGTTTCTTTTGCATACTCTTTAATTTCAGCCTCATATGAGCCATTTCCTGCAATTATAAACTTAATACCTTTGCCTTTTAAAATATTAGCACAATCAATAAATGTTTTATGTCCTTTAACGGGTTCAAGTCTTGCGATAATAGAAACCGCCTTTTCACCCTCTTTTAATCCAAAACGATTTCTTTGAGTAATTATTTCCTCATCGCTTAAAGTTTTAAGAGGTGTAATACCATTTAAAACTACATTGATTTTATCAGGGTTTATCCCAACTTTTATAAGATTATCTGCTGCAGCATGAGCAACTGCTATAATATCTGTTGAAAACAGGCTGGATACAATTTTATTTAATATTTTACCAACAAAGCTTTTCATTAAATTTGAAGGCTCATATACACAATGAAGAGTATAAATAATTTTTTTTACTCCGCAAAGCTTTGCGGCAATTCTCCCTGACATAGATGCGTGAGTATGCACAATATCAGGTCTTAATGTTTTAATGAGCTTTTTAAGCTGGAAAATTCCTTTAAGTGACAGGGATTTATCTGCAATCCCCTCAACCTCATAATAGTTCACATTTCGTTTTAATAGCTCAGGAATCAGTTTACTTCCCTTTGGAACAGCAACAAATAATTGAAACTTTTCTTTATTGTAATGCTCGCTGTATATCAGTACACATTTTCCTGCGCCACCAATATTATGGTCGCTTATTATATTTAATACCTTTTTCATTCAGCTTCTCTCCTTGCAAGATATTTCAGTGCTGCTGCAAATCCCATTATTATGAAAAACAGTGCATAAATTCTGTAATTATACCATACATTATCAAACATACCCTGAAGCAAATATCCGCCCATACCGCAGGCAAGACCAATGCTGATTGTTCTGTATTTTTCAGAAATAGCAGAAACAAATCCTGTTGCTCTGAAAAAAGAAAAAATACAAAGTGTAAATAAAATCATACCAAGTATTCCTGTTTCAGACAGTATAAGTAAGAATAGATTGTGAGGGTGCGGTGCGGTGATAGCACCGTATGCATATCTTGGATAAACTGAGTTAAACGCTTCTGAACCAAGACCTATTCCTGTAAGCCATATGTCCTTTAACATATTAGTTGTTCCCTGCCATATATATACTCTGTATGCAGTAGAGGTATCTGCCGTATTTCCAATACTTAAAAGCCTATCTACAATAGTTTGGGGAACTACAAAAGGAAGGATAAATACACCAGCTGTAAGTGCTGTAAACACTTTTTTGGAACAAAGGACAAAGAATATAGCAAGGCTGAACATAAGGCCAAGCCAACATCCTCGTGAATAGGTAAATATCATACACAAGCCCTGCATAAACGCTGAAATAAGATATAACAGCTTTTCTTTCTTTTCTTTAGAAAAATAAAGCATAGCAAGTGTAATTGGAATAGTAATTAGCAGATATTCTCCAAGAACATTTGGATTTTCAAAGGTTGAACATACTCTGCCTGAAATTTCTTCAAACATTTCCTCATCCTGCCATGTGGTCTGTGATAAGCCGAAAAGCTGTTCAATTATTCCGTATCCTGAAACGGCAGTAGCAGAAATAATAAAACAATTTATTGTGTATATAAAATTTTTTCCTTTTGCAAGATATTGTTTTAAAATAAAGAAAAATAGTATAAAAGAAATATATACAAGGGCAATTTTAAGACTTGCAATTGGCTGTTTGGAATTTAAAACACCAAAGATATTGAAACATATCATTCCAAAAACTGCAATATCAAAAACATCAATTTTTATATGTGTATTATTTAACATTACACCTTTAAAAAATTTCAAACAAACTGCAAAAAGCATAATTCCTACAAGTACCATTGTAGGTAAAAACGGAAATAATACAACGGCTGAAAATATTAAAATATCTTCTTTAGCAAGTATTACACAAAAAATTATAAGTGCAATAAATACAAGCTGAAGCTTTGGAACAAGATACATACCACCTACTAATGCACCAACAATTATTGACCAGGAAAGGGATATTGAATTATTAAATTCTTTAGTTTTTGGTGTATCAAAAAAAGATATTTTGTAATATTTAAGTATTAATTCATTGTTTAAAATAACCGAAACAGAACAGTTAATTAAAAGGCCTAGTAACGCTACAAAAGAAAGAATAACCCATACCAGGTTTAATGTTCCGTAAATTACATAATTCAGTGCCAGTGTAACAAGACCGCAGGCTAAAAGCCCCATACTGTAATACCTGATACTTATATATTTCCAGTTTTCCATCATAAAGGAAAATATTTGATTGCATCTGGAATTTTTAAACATCTTTAAACAAAGGTTTAAAGGCTTATTAAATAATTTATAAATCAAACTAAAAATTTTATTTAAAAAAGAGGATGCAAAGCATTTATTTGCATAAGATTTTTCATCTTTGTTATTAAATAAATGAGCAGTTAAGCTTCTATCATAAAAAGAACCAAAAAAAGACATAATTTTATTCCATATTTTAAAATAAATGCTATTTTCAAAAGAACTTTTAAATTTATTGATTATATTTTCAAATGCATTTAATATAAAGCTTTTTTTCAAATTATTTCTCCTCCTTCTTTGATTTTTTTATGTTTTTTAAATTAAGCAATCCAAGAAAAATCAGATAAGCCAAAATTCCTGCAAAACTGCATAGGAAAACAAGCATAAACTTAGAAAAAAGACTGCTTATTACAAAATTATTGATGATTATATTCTTAACAAGTAATATTACAGAAAAGCATACAAATCCCGATATGATAGTTTTCAAAAACGCAATTAGCAAGGCTGTGATTTTATTGCTTTTTTTAAGAAGAACTATTGCGGAAATAATCATTGTTGTTATAACAGAAATTGCAGTGGATAATGCAAGACCGTTAATTCCCAAAATCTTCGAAAGTCCAATAGATAAAGGAATATTTATAATAATACCAACAAATGAAATAACCATTGGTGTTGCAGAATTATGTTTTGAATAAAATGCTTTATACATAATTTCCTGTATTGCAAAAGGCAGTATGCCAATCGAATAAAAACATAATGCACCGCCTGTTAAAGCTACAGAGTCTTCGCCAAATTCACCTCTTTGGTAAATTACAGAAACAATTTCTTTGCTTTGTGCTAAAAAAATAATTGCGATAGGTGTTACAACCATTAATACTGTTTTTAATGATGAAACAAAAACTTCGTTCCAACCCTTCTCCCCTTCTTGTGAAGAACTTAGTTTTGACAGTTTAGGGAAAATATAATTTGTTATCGACATAGCAAAAACACCTGCAGCAATTATATATAATTTATTTGCATAGTTTATTGCAGAAACCCCACCAGGAAAATTTGATGCAATCATTGAATTAACAAGCACGTTTATAGGCTGTACCCATGTGCCGATAAGTACTGGAAGTGCAAGTTTTGAAACGCTTAAAATTCCACTGTCTTTTATAGCAGGAACAAGTCGGAACCCTTTTTTTATAGTTGAAGGTGTAAGAATCAAAAACTGCAATCCCCAGCCAAGAAGAAGGGAAACAGCAAGTCCTGTAATACCAAACTTAAAATTTAAGGTGAAAAGATAAATTATGCAAAAACCACTTGAAACCATACTCATTACAGCAGGTAAATTATACTCTCCCATTGACTGAAGAACGCCAACAAAAGTAAAAGCAAGCCCTATAAAAATTATCATAGGAAACATTATCCTAAGAAGTTTTACAGCAAGTATTGCAGTTTCACCTGTAAGTCCGGGAGTAAATACAGAAATTATTGCAGGTGCAAAGATTACTCCGAAAAATGACAGGATTACAGTAATTAATAAAATAACGTTAAAAAACACTCCTGCAAAATGCTTTGCACGCACTTCGCCCTCCTGTTGCAAATATTTATTGAAAACAGGAATAAAAGCACTTGACACAGCAGAGCCAAGAATCATATCAAAAAAATTTGTAGGAATCTGGGAAGCAGCAACATAGGCATCGGCTTGCCAAGCAGTACCATAAGCACTTGCAATTACAATTTCTCTTACTTGTCCTAGAAGTTTGGCAAGAAGCATTGTTATAAAAATAAACCCAACTGTTGCAGCTGCATTATTTTTCTTACTCATTTTAAACCTTCTTTAACTTATTATATCATAGATAATTATAGCATAAATTTCCACATTTGTAAAGCTTTTTAAATTAAAAGAAAAACGGCTGAAAACAGCCGTTTTAAACAATTTCATCAATATTGTATGGTGTTGTCTGATATACAAAATAATTAAGCCAGTTTGAATATAAAAGATTTGCGTGACTTTTCCAAGTCATCAAAGGCTCTTTTGTGTCATCATCATCAGGAAAATAATTAACAGGAATATCAATATTTTTACCTGCGTTTTTATCTCTTAAATACTCTTTTTTTAAGGTATCTGCATCATATTCTGAGTGACCGGTAACAAAAATGCGTCTTCCAAGGTCAGTTGAAACAACATAAACACCTGCCTGGTCGGATGATGCAAGAATTTTAAGCTCAGGTACTTTTTCAATATCCTCTCTAAGAACAGTTGTATGCCTTGAATGAGGAACGTTAAATTCATCATCAAAACCCCTGAATAGCATTGAGGTTTTATGGTCTGCCTTATGTTTAAAAATTCCAAAAAGCTTTTTTTCAAGGGGTATTTTTTTGATACCATAATGATAATAAAGTCCTGCCTGAGCACCCCAGCAAATATGAAAAGTGCTTGTTACATGGGTTTTACTCCATTCCATTATTTCACATAGTTCATCCCAATACTCAACCTGTTCAAACTCCATATGTTCTACAGGTGCACCTGTAATAATCATACCATCAAATTTTTGGTTTTTTACTTCATCAAAGGTTTTATAAAAGGCAATCATATGTTCCTCAGATGTATTTTTTGATACATGAGTTGCGGTCTGCAAAAATTCAAGTTCTACTTGAAGAGGTGAATTGCCAAGAAGTCTTGCAAGCTGTGTTTCGGTTACTATTTTAGTAGGCATTAAATTAAGTACAAGAATTTTCAAAGGACGAATATCCTGTGTAATAGCCCTTGTTTCAGTAATAACAAAGATATTTTCTTTGTTTAATGTTTCTGTCGCAGGAAGTAAATTAGGTATTTTTATAGGCATTTAACCGCCTCCAAAGCTTGTTTAATATCTGATATAATATCTTCAACGTTTTCAATACCAACAGAAAGTCTTATAAGGTCAGGAGTTATTCCAGCACCAATAAGCTGTTGGTCAGTAAGCTGTCTGTGGGTTGTGCTTGCAGGATGAAGTACACTAGTGCGACAATCTGCCACATGAACTACAATTGCAGCAAGCTTTAAACTATCCATAAACTTGGTAGCAGCTTCCCTTCCACCTTTTACTCCAAAGGAAATTACACCGCTTGCACCCTTGTTAAGATATTTCTTTGCAAGAGAATAGTCGTTGCTTGATTTTAATAAAGGATAGTTTACCCAAGTAATCATATCATTACCCTCTAAAAATTCTGCAACTTTTAAAGCATTTTCGCTGTGCCTTTCCATACGAAGATGAAGGGATTCAAGTGAAGTGTTAAGTAAAAAAGCAGAAAAAGGTGACGGAGTTGTACCAAGGTCACGCATAAGCTGAACTCTTGCTTTTGTAATATATGCTAAGTTTCCAAACTGCTGAGTATATTTAACACCGTGATATGATTCATCAGGCTCAGTAAGCTCAGGGTATTTTCCGTTATCCCAGTTGAATTTACCACCATCCACAATTATACCGCCTACCACCTGAGCATGACCGTCAATATATTTTGTTGTAGAATGAATTACAATATCTGCACCATATTCAAAAGGTCTGCATAAAATTGGTGTAGCAAAAGTATTATCAACCATAAGAGGCATATTATGTTTATGAGCAAGGGTTGCATATCTTTCAATATCAAGAACATTTAAAGCTGGATTTGCAATAGTTTCGCCAAAAATAAGACGGGTGTTCTCATCAATTAAAGCTTCTATTTCCTCATCTGTCATATCAGGTGTTACAAATCTCACTTCAATGCCCATTCGCTTCATTGTTACTGCAAAAAGATTTACAGTTCCTCCGTAAATTGAAGAAAGTGCAATAAAATTCTGCCCACTGCTTGTAATGTTAAGAACTGCCATAAGATTAGCGGCCTGACCCGAGGAGGTAAACATAGCACCTACTCCCCCTTCAAGCATAGAAACCTTCTCTTCAAAATATGCAAGAGTTGGATTGGAAATTCTTGAATACATATGGCCAGGAGCTTCCAAATCAAAAAGCTTTCCTAAGTGGTCTGCAGATTCGTATTTATATGTAGTGCTTTGATAAATGGGCATAACTCTCGGTTCACCATTTTCAGGAGTATATGCACCTTGTACGCATTTTGTTTCAATTAAGTAATCAGACATTTTTAAATATCTCCTTTAGAAAAATATAACTTTATTTTATCATAAAAGTATCTATGTGTCAATAATAAAAGTGCCTTTTTAAAGTTGACAAAAGGCACTTTTATATGTTGTAAAAATCAAATTCTGATAGTTTCACCTGGTTTAATATTGTATTCATCTTTAAAATTAATTGAAAAATATACAGTTAAAGCAGTAGGGTTATGTACCATTGTGTTGTCAACACTCCAGATAAGCCGATTATATGCATTTAAATAATCGAATATTTGGATATTTGTTGCATACCATATATCACTTCGGCCACCTATAGTTTTACAAAGATTTTCAAAAAGCTCAAAATTATTATCTTTGACAAATTCATAGCTATGTCCCCAAACATAAAACATACGGCACTTTTTTTCTACATTTTCATTTATAAATTTATCAGCAAGCTTCATTAATTCCTTGTCATTATGATGACAAGTGGGATGAAGTTGCATCCAGTCAGATGGAACAGAAAAATCGTGAGTACTTTTAATTGTCCTGCCGTAAACAAGCCCGGAGTTTTTAAGTAAATCAAGTGTCCAGCTATCATAAACTCCATATGGATAAGCCATGCCTCTTATAATTTTTCCTGTTGCCTTTTCCATTTCAAATCTGTCACGGATAATATCCATCATTGTATCAGGAGCATTTTCAATTCCCCAGAATTTATGCTCATAACCATGACAAGCAATTTCATGACCCTCATATTTTGTAATATCCTCAGGAAATTTAGACATATTAAGATTAAATGTACCTAAAATACCATATTTATTCATAATATCTATCATTTTAAGGTCTGCTATATTGCCATCATCGTAGCTTATGGTAAAAACCTTTTTCTTCCCTTGAGGAAATCTTACATAATGTCTGTAACCACCCATTAACCCCACCTCTTTAAATTATAGATAAGTATATATTCTCAGCCTTTTCACCTGTTCCAATTCCTTCTGAAGAAGCTGTTGCACATCCACAGGCAACTCCCCATTTAAGAGCTTTTTCAAAGCTTTTAGTCAAATCGTATCCGTAAATAAAGCCTGCATCAAGACTATCTCCAGAACCTACCGTATAAACTGTTTCAATTTCAGGTGCTTTTACTTCATATATGTTTTCGTCCATAGCTATTAACATAGCTCCAGCCTTTCCTAAAGATACAATTACATTGTCTGCACCCATATTTTTAAGTTTTTTAGCATACTTAATAATTTCATCTCTTGTGTTAATTTTAACATTAAAAATCTCTTCTAACTCAAAAATATTAGGTTTTATCATAAATGGTCTTGATTTTAGTGCAAGCACAAGCTGATTTCCCGTAGCGTCAACAACAACTCTTACTCCGTTATTTTTTGCAATAGAACCTATAATTGAGTAAAAATCCTCAGATACAGAAGGCTGAAGATTCCCCGCCAGAATTAAAGTGTCCCCTTCTTTTAACTTAATTATTTTACCAATAAATTTTTCCATATCGGTAGCTGTAATTTCAGGTCCAACTGCGTTAATTTCAGTATCCTGACCATGTCTTAGTTTAACATTTATTCTGGAAACACCTTTTGATAAAGTTACAAAATCTGTTATAACTCCACATTTTTTTGCAATTTCAAGAATTTCAGTACCAATATCCCCTCCAACAAACCCCAGAGCAATATTTTCTACTCCTAAATTTGTAAGCATTCTGGAAATATTTAGTCCTTTTCCTCCACAATCCTTTACTTCCTTAGCACTTCGATTTACAAGTCCAAGATTTAAATTTTCTATATTCATTACATAGTCAAGTGAAGGGTTTAATGTAACAGTATAAATCATATTATCACTATCCTTTAATTTAATTATAGTATAGCACACAAAAATTGTCAATATTTCAATATAATTTTGGTTAGGTTTTTTCTTGACAGTAACATTAATATATGATAAAATGAACTTGCATTTGCTGGTGTGGCTCAACGGCAGAGCAGCGGTATCGTAAACCGCAGGTTGCAGGTTCAAATCCCGTCACCAGCTCCAAACATCGACAGAAATCAAATTTGAATTCTGTCGATGTTGTTTTTCCCTTGACAAAACATTTTAACTATGGTAAAATATATCTCGTTGATTGATTAAA
>JAFQMF010000008.1 GCA_017396395.1 Clostridia bacterium
AATCCTCTTTGAAAATAAATGAAAACATACCTAAAATGGATGGTGCTACAGCTCTTTATCCCATGTATTCGGCTTTTGCAAAAGCAGTATATCCAAAAGAAATGTTAGAGGATGTTTCCAAAGGAAACGAAATATTAAAATGCTCAACAACAACCAATGCTTACTATAACATTGTTACAGGCGATGCTGATATCATCTTTGTTGGCGGTCCTTCAAAAGAGCAAGAGGAATTTGCGAAAGAAAATGGTGTAGAACTTGTTTATACTCCGATTGGTAAAGAAGCATTTGTGTTTTTTGTAAACAGCAAAAACCCTTTGGAGAACATTACAATAAATCAGATACAAGATATATATTCAGGAAAGATTACAAAATGGGATGAACTTAATGTAGATGGCTTTGGAGAAATCAGAGCATTCCAGAGGGATGAAGGCAGTGGCAGTCAAACGGCTCTTATTAAGCTTATGGGCAACAAAGAGCTTATAAATCCTATTGAAGAAAATGTAATTGGCGGTATGGGCGGAATTATAAGCAAAACTGCCGATTATAAAAACTATAAAAATGCTATAGGATATTCATTCAGGTACTATTCCCAAGAAATGGTAAATAATAATCAAATTAAACTTTTGAATATTGAAGGAATTGAACCAAATCTTAATAATATTGAAAACGGAACTTATCCTATTGCATCAGAATTCTTTGCAGTAACAAGAACTGATGCTGATGAAAACACAAAAAAACTTTTAGATTGGGTTCTTTCAAATCAAGGACAAGAGTTAGTTAAAAGGACGGGATATACACCTGTCAGATAGTTATGGAGGTGTCCTAAGTGAAGAAAAAAGGTCTCATAATTACTATTGCTATTTTAATTGTTGTTCTTATTATTGCAAGTTTAATTACTAAATATATCGACACAGCAAATGTATCAACAGGTCATGAGCCGGAGTGCTGTATAAAAATTGTAAGTCAGGATGGAAGCAAGGTTACTTACTTAGGACTTGGATATAAAGTAGTGAGATATGTGGGTGTTTCCCCTGACGAGCCATATAAAAGCAATATTGGTGTCAAAATGGGCAGTTGGTTTATGAAATACGACAAACCGACAAATGTTATTTTAGATGTTAAGTCTTTTGGAACAAATAATACATTCCAAATTTCTGATAAAGCTGATGTTGATTTCATCGCAAATTTGCTTAAAAACTCAAAATATATAAACAAGCCTTGTGATGGCATTGCAGACTATGCAATTACCTATGACAATTACACATACGATATTCTTGTCAGTTGCCGTGAGATAAAAAAGGGAAATAAACAGGCTAAAATAAGTGACAAGGATGTGGAAGAGCTTGAAAGAATACTTGTAACTGCAGAAGGAAAAAAACGCATTTATGCCTATGAAGAATCTGTAGAACAAATGTCAAAACCGTATCTTTCACTTGATAAAGAAAACAAAAAATTTCAGTTCTTTTGGTCTATGTTTTCAAGCTATATAGCACAAGGGACATATGAGGTCATAGACAACGAGCTTATCTGTAAAACAGATGATGGAAATAATGTATATACTTTTGAAATATTAGAGGGCGAAGGATATAAGTTTATCGAAAATAAATCATCAAGAATACCGAAATACAAGTATTCAAGTGATGCAAAAGAAGCTCTTGCACCTGTTGTAGATGGGGCAATATTTGATTAAGGAGGAAAGTCAATGAAAAAAATTACTTTAATACTATTGATGATAACTCTGCTTTTGATTACAGGATGCAAAGACAATAAAAAGAACTTATATCTTCCCGAAGCGAAGAATGACAAAATATATACCACTATCGGCGGTGGAAATGAATCGCACAAAGGCGAAGGTTACACCATTACTGTTCCCACAAAAGATTATCGTTATGAAAAAGAATATGATGACGGTGCTTTAGAAGAAAAATGGGAATACACAAAAAAAGATGATGTAGAAATCAAAGTAACAACATACAAAAACTCTGATGAAATATCCGCAAGAACTAAATTCTTAAAGGACTATGATGATTATATCTTCGAGGACTTATTGGGTTATTCTCTTTGCGGACAAGAGCTTGACGGAGATACATTGTGGTTTAATCTCCATATCTTGGGCGAAACAGTTTATATCGTTTCTTGGGAATTCCCTAAAAATACAAGCGAAGATTTACAAAAAGAATTATCAAACATAGCAGGAACATTCACACTTAGCGAATAAGAGTGTCCACGCAATTAAAAATTATTATCCATTAAAGTTGTCAATTCATTAAAACTAATTGCATTTAAACCTTATATCCCTTATATATTATAATTTCTTCTAACACAGAAGGTTTTAGATTGATGTGTGCATTATTTTGTGTATTCGGTTTACATAATGTTGTTTTTAGTTGAATTATAATTCCTTATGCCCATTTTCCTTTTATATAAAGGGCATATTTTATATACTCTTTAAAAATATTTATATTATTATGTAACCTTTGTTTACATAATATACTTGCTTTATTTTTTTATTTGTCTTTATTTGTATAGAAAGGCGGTGTCAACAGTGCTTCTTCCAAAGGATGTGGAAAACTTAATAAATCGTCTTCAGTCCGCAGGCTATGAAGCTTATGCAGTAGGCGGATGTGTTCGTGACACCTTGCTGGGAAAAACTCCCTGTGACTGGGATATTTGTACAAGTGCTTTGCCTTGGGAAACTTTGCAGATTTTTAAGGATATGCGGGTTATAGAAACAGGCCTAAAGCACGGAACTGTTACTGTAATTGTCCGCCATATTCCATATGAAATTACTACTTTTCGTATTGATGGAGAGTATCTTGACAGCAGGCGTCCTGAAAATGTTTCCTTTGTACGGGACATTAAAGAAGATTTATCCCGTCGCGACTTTACAGTAAACGCTATGGCTTATAATCCTCAAAAGGGCATTGTTGATTTGTTTTGCGGTCAACAGGATTTACAAAAAGGACTTATTCGTGCGGTGGGAGATGCGGAAAAACGCTTCGCTGAGGATGCCCTTCGCATTATGCGTGCCCTTCGTTTTGCCGGAGTATATGATTTTGAAATAGAGAAAACAACAGCGAAAGCTTTAAATAAAAACGCACCTTTGCTTAGAAATATTGCTAAAGAAAGGATTTTTGCTGAGTTTAAAAAACTGCTGGATAGCTGTGGAGGAGAAAAAATTCTCCTGTCCTTTCCTGAAGTTATACAGGAAATACTTCCTGAATTTAACAAAAATATTTATCCTCTTGCAGTAAACAAAACCTTCAGCGTTAATGGATTAAAACTTCGTTTTGCTGTTTTCTTTTCACTTTTGTATAAAGAAAACGCATACTCTGCCGTTAGAACCCTTAAATGCGATAACGAAACAGCGGATTTTGTAAAAAATTTATCTCATTCATATGATATCCCCCTTTCTCCTTGTCTTCCTTTACTTAGAAAAAGCATTTTTGAAAAAGGCTGGGAAGTTGTGTGGTCCATTGCTAAAATACGCAAAAATGAAGACATAACAAAACTATTATTTCAGATAAAAGAGGAAAATCTTCCCTGCTCCCTTAAAGAGCTGGCAATTACAGGGCAGGATTTAAAGGCTCTTGATATTACAGGTGTTTTTGCAGGGCAAGTGCTGAAAAAGCTGATGTATGCTCTTATGGATGAGCAGGTTCCCAACAACAAACAAGCCTTGCTTTCTCTTGCAAAAACATTTAAACAATAATTTTTTTCTGAAAGGATTTTATATATGGACAATAATACTATTGCTGCTATCGCTACGCCTATTGGAACAGGTGGGATAGGTATAATACGCATAAGTGGAGAAAACGCTCTTAAAATTGCCTCCAGAGTGTTTATTTCAAAAAATAAATCGGATGTTCTTTCCTACAAAACCCATACGCTTCATTTTGGAGCTGTGGTAAACAGCCAGGGCAAAACTATTGATCAGGCACTTCTTTCTTATATGAAGGCTCCTCATTCTTATACAGGAGAGGATGTGGTGGAGCTTAGCTGTCACGGGGGGATTACCTGTGTTAAACAGGTTTTAGAACAGGTTTTGGCACAGGGTGCATCTCTGGCGGGTCGCGGAGAATTTACCAAGCGTGCTTTTTTAAACGGAAAAATGGATTTATCTCAGGCGGAAGCTGTAATTGATATTATAAATTCCAAAAACGAAAAGGCACTTTCTTCTGCTGTAAATCAACTTGAAGGTACTCTTTCCCACAAGATTAACTCTCTTAGAGATAAACTGGTTATGGTTATGGCATATATTGAAGCAGAAACCGACTTTCCTGAAGATGATATATCAGGTCTTTCGGAAGACCAGGTTATAAAAAATCTGGAAGAGGTTTTAGAGGGTCTTTCAAATCTTCTTCACACTGCCCATAAAGGCCGTCTTATAAGAGAGGGAATTTCCACAGCTATTGTAGGCAGACCAAATGTGGGAAAATCTTCCCTTTTAAATGCTCTTCTTGGAGAAACCCGTGCTATTGTAACAGATATTCCCGGCACAACAAGAGATATTATTGAGGAATATTTAAATCTTGGAAATATAACTCTCCGCCTGATTGACACAGCGGGAATACGAAATACTGAGGATACTGTAGAGCAAATCGGAGTTAATCTGGCACTTTCCCGAGCAGAAGCTGCACAGCTTGTTCTTTTTGTGGGAGATTTATCTTTAATTCCCAGCAGTGAGGATAAAGAGATACTTGAAAAAATTAAAGATAAGCCTCATATTATGGTACTGAACAAAAGCGATAAGGAGCTTGGTGATGCTTTTGAAAATTATTCTGCTCTTTCCCCCTGCAAGAAGGTTAAAATTTCCGCTAAAAACTTGCTGGGTGTAGAAGAACTTACAAAAGAAATCGAAGAGCTTTTTCATCTGGGTGAAATACAAGAGGACGATAGTTTAATACTTACAAATCTTCGCCATATTGAAAGCATAACCAGTGCAAAAGCTTCTGTAAGCCGTGCCCTTGAGGAAATAAAAGCGGGTATGCCTGCAGATATGCTTTATATCGACATTTTTGATGCTCTTTCTTCTTTGGGAGAGGTTGTGGGAATGACTGTTTCCGAAGAAGTTGTAGATAAAGTTTTTGAGAAATTTTGCGTAGGAAAATAAAAGAAAAAAGAAGGGGTATTTTTAGCCAAAAATACCCCTTCTTTTTTGTGCAATTTTTATCTTTTTTACAGGGTAATTTAGGTTGCAATTTTACCACTTTTATGGTACAATATAATAGTAGAAATTATTATGAATTACTATGCATTTTTTTGAAAGGAAATGTTTGAAAATGGACCAGTTAAATCAGAATTGGACTCAGGTTCTTGAAATAATAAAAACAAAAATTTCTTCTGTTGGTTTTACTACTTGGTTTGCCAATCTTAAGCCTATAGAATTAAAAGCAAATGAGCTTATTATTCTTACAGATATGGTAATGGCTAAAAACACCATTGAAGGAAATTATATGGGGGATTTGGAGGACGCTCTTTTTAAGGTTTACGGTTTTCCTGTACACCCTGTTATTTTTACAGAAAATGAACTGGGAACTTATGAACAGAATAAGCCTCAGGTTGAAATGCCTGAAAATGAAACAGATTTTGGCCTTGTTCCCGGTCTTTCCTTTGATACCTTTGTGGTAGGAGGGTCTAACAGAATGGCTCACGCAGGCTCTCTTGCTGTTGCAGAAATGCCCGCTAAGGCTTATAATCCATTATATCTTTATGGAAACTCAGGTCTTGGAAAAACTCATCTTATGCACGCAATAGGTAATTATGCACTTGGAAGAAATCCTTTTACAAAAATACTATACGTTACATCCGAAGTTTTTACCACTGAAATTATTGAGGCTATCCGTAATAAAACAACTCAAAAGTTCCGTGAAAAATATCGTTTTATAGACATTTTGCTAATTGATGACATTCAGTTTATTGCAGGAAAAACCCAGACAGAAGAAGAATTTTTCCATACCTTTAACCATTTAATTCAGGCAGGTAAGCAGATTGTCGTTTCAGGAGACCGACCACCCAGTGAAATGACCGCTTTGGAGGACAGAATTAAAACCCGTCTTATGGAAGGTCTTATGTGTGACCTGCAGGCTCCTGACTATGAAACAAGAATGGCTATTTTAAAGACAAGGTGCTCTGCGGAAAATATAGAAATTCCTGATTTTGCTCTTGAATATATTGCAGAAAATGTTGTAAATAACATTCGTGAGCTTAAAGGTGCTCTTACAAGAGTTAAAGCCTATTCTTCTTTAATGGGTAATAATTTTTCCCGCAAGGATATTGAGGGACTTTTAAAAGATATAATTGCACCCGCTATTAAGGTATTTACAATTGAACAAATAACAGCTAAGGTTTCCGAGTATTATGATATTCCGATTGAGGATATTGTATCTTCTACACACAGAAAAGAAATAAACCTTGCCAGACAGGTTTCAATGTATATCTCCCGACAGCTTACTCCTAAATCCTTAAAGGAAATAGGAAAAGCTTTTAACAGGGATTATACAACTGTTATAAATGCACTTAACAGAATGGAATCACAAATGATAACTGATGCTACTATTAAAAGTGCGGTTACAAACATCACTCACTCTTTAAAGGAAAATTAAGTTTTCCATATACTATATTGGAATGTTAATAACTTATATGGAAAACTTAAAGTGTTGAAAAGTATGTATAAAACTTTTCCATTTTTTTTTAGGTTTTTCCATATGTATATGTTTATTAAAAAGGCTGTACTTTATATGGACAAGATATACTTTTCAATATATTAACATCCTCTACTACTACAGCTACTTAATACATACATACAGTATGTTGGTTTTCTTTTTTTAAAATACAATATTAAAGGAGCAAAAGAATATGAAATTTTCATGTGATAAAAATACACTTTTAGAAGGAGTTATGGCTGCATCAAAAGCTACTCCTTCAAGACCTACTGTTGCAATTCTTGAAAACCTTCTTTTTGATGCTGATGAAAAGCTTTCAATTATAGGAAATAATCTTGATACTGCTGTTAGCTATGAAATTGATTGTAATATTCAAATTAAAGGGTCTATTACCTTAAATTCCAGAATAATTTGCGAAATTATCAGAAAATTACCTGATGGAATTGTGTTTTTTGAACTTAAAGAAAATAATGTTACTCATATTAAATGTATGGATGTTGAATATGATATCAGCGGTGTTCCTGCAGACGATTATCCTGATTTTCCTACTGTTAACGGTGAAAAATTCTTTAGTATTGACCCTGAAAAATATATGGCAATTATAAGACAGACATCTTTTGCTGCTGCACAGATTGATATGGGCAAACCAGTACTTATGGGAGTTAAGTTTGAAATTGAAAATAATTTACTTACAGCTTCTGCTCTTGACGGAGCCAGACTTGCTGCAAGATGGGTGGATGTAGAATACAGCGGTGCTAAAATTGACTGCGTTATTCCCTGCCGTGCACTTAATGATTTTGGGAAAATTATAAAGCCTGAGGATGAGGTTGTAAAAGTTACTCTCAGCCATAATTTTGTGTTGTTTGAAATTGGAAGCTGCAGATTTATTTCAAGACTTTTAGAAGGTGAATTTGTAGATTTTAGAAGATTTGTTCCTACAAATATTTTATTTGAAACATTAATAAATAAAAATGAATTTGCAGACAGCTTAGAAAGAGCTGCACTTGTAATAGACGAAAATGCTGCAAAAAGTCCTGTTAAGCTTAAATTTTCAGGAAATAAAATGACAGTATTTTGTATGACTCAGAGAGGTAAGGTAAATGACATTGTGGATATTTCCACCTCTTTATCAGAGCCTTTTGAAATAGGTTTTAACCACAGATATGTTTTAGATGCACTGAGAAACAGTGAATGTGATGAAATATTAATGCAGTTTACAGGAGATGTTAAGCCTGCTGTAATTAAAGCACCTGGTGAGGAAGGGAAGTTTATATTTATTGTAACTCCCGTAAGACTTAAATAATGTATATTAAAAATATCAGCCTTAAAAATTTTAGAAATTATTCTTCCTTAAATGTTTCCTTTTCAAGGAATATGAATGTTTTTATAGGTGCTAATGCACAGGGAAAAACAAATCTTTTGGAAAGTATTTTTCTTTGTGCTATGGGTAAGTCCTTTAAATATGTATCTGAAAAGGAAATTATAAAAATTGGTGAAAAATTTTCTGATGTTAGAATTTCCTATGTTTCTGAAGGAAGAGATATGGAAAACAGAGTTTGTCTTTTTACAGATAAAAAGAAAGTGGTATGGGTAAATGATGTTCCCCTTCACAAACTCAGTGAGCTTATAGGAAAGCTTACTGTAGTAATTTTTACTCCTGAGGAATTATCCCTTATAAAAGACGGACCTTTTGCAAGAAGAAGATTTTTAGATATGCTTATAAGTCAGGTAAGACCTAAATATATGAGGATTTTATCTGATTATAATAAGGTTTTAGAAAGGAAAAATAAGCTTTTAAAGGATATAGTTTTAAAACCCGAATTAAAAGAAACTATCAGTATTTGGAATAGTCAGTTAGCAGAATATGGTGCTGAAATTATAAAATACAGAATGGATTTTATAAAAAATGTTTTAAGTAAAGCCGAGAAAATTCACTTAGAAATTTCGGGAAACACCGAAAAACTAACAGGAAAATATAAAACTGCAGATGTAAATTTAAAAGACAGGGAAAATTTAAGAGAAAATCTTATAAAAATTCTTGAGGAAAATGAGGAAAGAGAAATTTTATTAAGACAGGCTGTTATAGGACCTCACAGGGATGATGTAATTTTTTATTTAAACGATAAAAATGTGAAAATATTTGGCTCACAAGGTCAGCAAAGAACAGTAGTTCTTTCACTTAAGCTTGCACAAAAAGAGATATTTTTTAGTGAAACAGGAGAAAATCCTATACTTTTACTTGATGATATTACAGGAGAACTTGACATTTCAAGGAGAGAGTATTTATTTTCAAAAATTAAGGATTCTCAGGTTTTTATAACCTGTACCGACAGTGACAGAACTCCTGAAAAAGGCGGAGAAAAATATTTCCGTATAGTAAATGGTAATATCCCGGAAAGGTGAAATTATATGTTTTTGCATTTAGGAAACGACTATATAGTTTTTAATAAGGATATTATTGCGGTACTGGATTTTGAAACAACCACTACCTCAAAAATAACCAGAGAATTTTTAAAAGAGGCGGAAGAAGAAGGATTTATTATAAATGTATCAGAGGATATACCAAAATCCTTTATTATAACAGAAACTAAAGGTAGAAGTAAAATTTATATATCAAATATTGCGTCTTCAACTCTTTTAAAGAGAATTGAAGGAGATAAAAAAGGAGAAGAAAATGAATAAAGTGGAAATAACAACTCCCTTTATTAAGCTGGACCAGTTTCTAAAATTTGCAGGTATAGCTCTTTCGGGAGGAGAGGCAAAAGAAATGGTGTCTGCGGGAATTGTAAAAGTAAATGGCGAAATCTGCACTATGCGGGGAAAAAAACTTATTTCAGGAAGTAAGGTTACAGTAACTGCACAGGACGGAGAATTTGAATTTGAGGTTATATAACTTTTATAAGTTTAGTTTGGAAAGGAAGGATTAGCTTTGAGTACAGAAAAAATTGAAGCAAATTACGGTGCGGACAATATACAGGTATTGGAAGGTCTTGAGGCGGTTAGAAAAAGACCTGGTATGTATATAGGAAGTACCTCCGAAAGAGGTCTGCATCACCTTGTATATGAAATTGTGGATAATAGTATTGACGAGGCACTGGCAGGATATTGTAAAAATATTTTAGTTGATATTAATCCTGACAATTCTATTACTGTTACCGACGACGGACGTGGTATTCCTGTAGGAATTAATCAGAAGGTGGGAAAGCCTGCCGTTGAAGTGGTATTTACAATTCTTCATGCAGGGGGAAAATTCGGCGGAGGCGGATATAAAGTGTCCGGAGGCCTTCATGGCGTTGGTGCTTCTGTAGTTAATGCTCTTTCCACAAAACTTGAAGTTGAAGTATGTAACGGAGAAAACAGATATACTCAGACTTATCACAGAGGAGTGCCTAAGGCTGCTCTTGAAAAGAAGGAGCCTACCTCAAAAACAGGTACAAAGGTTACCTTCTGGCCGGATGAGGAAATTTTTGAAACAACTGTATTCCAGTTTGAGATATTGGAAAAAAGACTGAGAGAGCAGGCATTTTTAAATAAAGGACTCAGAATTGTTCTTACTGACAAGAGACAGGAAGAAGAAAGAGTCAGTGAATTTATATATGAGGGTGGTATTAAATCCTTTGTAGAATATATAAACACTGATAAAGAACCGTTGCATCCTGAAGTAATCTATTTTGAAGGAAAAAGAGAAAATTATGAGGTAGAAATTGCTTTTCAATATACTACTTCTTATTCAGAAAACTTAATCAGCTTTGCAAATAATATTAATACCACAGAAGGCGGTACTCACGAAACAGGCTTTAAGACCGCTATTACAAGAGTTATTAACGATTATGGCAGAAAATATAAAATTTTAAAGGATAATGATAAAGCACTTACAGGTGAAGATGTAAGAGAAGGTCTGACTGTTGTTATAAGTGTTAAGCTTGTGGAAGCACAGTTTGAAGGACAAACTAAAACCAAGCTTGGAAACAGCGAAATAAGAGGCTTTGTTGACAATATTGTTTCATCTAATTTTGAAGCAGTATTGGAAGAAAATCCTGCAATTGCAAAGATAATATTAGAAAAGACTATGGCTGCATCCCGTGCAAGAGAGGCTGCACGAAAAGCAAGAGAGCTTTCAAGAAAAAGTGCAAGCGGCGGAAGTCTTCCCACTAAGCTTAAGGACTGTCGAGATAAACAAATGAAGGGCACTGAAATTTATATCGTAGAGGGTGATTCTGCGGGAGGTAGTGCCAACCAGGGCAGAGATAGTAAGTTTCAGGCAATTTTGTCCCTTTGGGGTAAAATGCTTAATGTTGAAAAAGCAAGAATGGACAAGGTATTTGGAAATGATAAGTTAAATCCTATTATTCTTGCACTGGGAACAGGTATTGGAGACGAATTTAACATTGAAAAATTAAGATATGAACGTGTAATTATTATGGCGGATGCGGATGTGGACGGTGCTCATATCAGAACGCTTCTTCTTACCTTCTTTTTCAGATATATGCGTCCTTTGATTGATGCAGGACATATTTTCCTTGCTCAGCCCCCTCTTTATAAAATAAGTAAAGGCAAAAAGGAAATGTATGCGTATAATGATGATGAACTTAAAGAGGCTTTAAAAGAATTTGGAGAAGACAGTAAAATTCAGCGTTATAAAGGTCTTGGTGAAATGGACCCTGTTCAGCTTTGGGAAACTACTATGGACCCTGCAAAGAGAATTATGCTACAGGTAACATTGGAGGATGCTATTGAGGCAGACAAAACCTTCAGCCTTCTTATGGGAGATAGCGTTGAGCCCAGAAGAGAGTTTATTGAGAAAAACGCAAAATATGTTACAAATCTTGATGTATAAGGTAATCGGTTTACTGATATAAAAACCTGAAAATTTGCCAAAACATTGAATTTTTAAGGTTTATGCCTTGACAAGGAGGAAAAGAAATTGGATAACGAAAACATATTAACACCATATGAAGGTGAAAAACTTATTCAAGTTGAGATAAATAAGGAAATGAAAAAATCCTACATTGACTATGCTATGAGCGTTATTGTAGGACGTGCTCTTCCTGATGTTCGTGACGGATTAAAACCTGTTCACAGACGTATATTATATTCAATGTATGAAGATGGATATACTCCTGACAAGCCTCATAAAAAGTGTGCTACAACAGTTGGTGCAGTGCTTGGTAAATACCATCCTCATGGTGACGCATCAGTTTATGACGCTATGGTAAGACTTGCTCAGGATTTCTCTATGAGATATCCTTTAGTAGATGGTCACGGAAACTTTGGTTCAATTGACGGGGACCCTCCTGCTGCATACAGATATACTGAGTCAAGAATGTCAAAAATTTCTGAGGAAATGCTTACTGACATTGAAAAAGAAACAGTGGATACTGCATCAAATTTTGATGAAAGCAGAATGGAGCCATTATGCCTTCCTGCAAGATTTCCTAATCTTCTTTTAAACGGAAGTTCTGGTATTGCTGTTGGTATGGCTACAAATATTCCTCCTCACAACCTTAAAGAGGTTTGCAATTGTTGTATTGCTATGGTAGATAATCCTGATATGACAGTTGATGAAATTATGGAATATATTAAAGGTCCTGATTTCCCCACAAAGGGCGTCATTATGGGCGTTAGAGGTATCAGAAATTATTTTGAAACCGGACGCGGAAAAATGATGATGAGGGCAAAAACCGAAATTGAAGAGCATGGAAACAAGCAGGAAATTATTGTAACTGAAATTCCTTATCAGGTTAATAAAACTAAGCTTATTGAAAGCATTTATAATTTAATTAAAAATAAAATGGTTGACGGACTTTCTTCTATTAACGATGAATCCGGCAAAGAGGGTATGCGTATTGTAATTGAGCTTAAACAGGGTGCTAACGCTAATGTTGTGCTTAATAAGCTTTACAAGCATACTCAGCTTCAGGAATCTTTTTCTACCATTATGCTTGCGATTGACGGCGGTGTGCCTAAGGTTATGAGTATGAATCAGGTTCTTAATGCTTACATTAATCACCGTAAAGATGTTGTTGTAAGAAGAACTCGTTTTGAACTGGATAAAGCACAAAAGAGAGCTCATATTTTAGAAGGTTTGAGAATTGCTATTGATAAAATTGATGCCATTATTAAAACAATAAGAGCATCAAAAAGTGTTCAGGATGCTAAAACAAATCTTATGGAAGGCTTTGGTCTTTCTGATGCACAGGCACAGGCAATTGTTGATATGCGACTTGCAAGACTTACAGGGCTTGCCCGTGAGGAAATTGAAAGCGAATATCAGGAGCTTATGGAAAAAATCACATATTATAACAATGTTTTAGCGGATGAAAACTTAGTAAAAGGCATTGTTAAGGATGAATTATTGGAAATAATTGGAAAATATGGAGATGAAAGACGCACCACAATCGAAATGTCTGAACAGGATATTGATATTGAGGACCTTATCCCATTAGAGGAAAATGTTATTACTCTTACTCATTTTGGGTATGTTAAGCGTCTTGCATCAGATACCTACAAAACTCAGAAGCGTGGCGGACGGGGTATCAGCGGTATGAGTACACGAGAAGAGGATTATGCAGAGGATTTGATTACTGCTTCTTCTCATGATAACCTTCTTCTGTTCACAAATAAGGCAAGAGTGCACAGAATTAAGGTTTATGAAATTCCAGAAGCAAGCAGAACTGCAAAGGGTACAGCTATTGTTAACCTTCTTGCCTTAGAGGATGGAGAAAAAGTCAGTGCGATTATTCCTATTAAGGATATGGCAGATGATGAAAAATTCCTTGTTATGGCAACAAGACAGGGCGTTATTAAAAGAAGTGCCCTTAGTGTTTATAACTCTAACAAGAAATTTGGTCTTAACGCAATTAAATTGGACGAGGGCGACGAGCTTATCGGCGTTAAGCTTACTGATGGTGCAAGCGATATTGTTATTGGCACAAGAATGGGTATGGCAGTGCGTTTCGGAGAAGAAAAAGTCCGTTGTATGGGTAGAATTACACGAGGTGTTCGTGCTATTACTTTAAAGGAAAACGACTATGTTGTCAGTCTTAATATTACAGACGGCAAGGAATATCTTCTTACTGTTACAGAAAATGGTATGGGTAAAAAAACACCTATTTCTGATTACAGAATTACTTCCAGAGGTTGTAAGGGTCTTAAAAACTATGCAATTACTGAAAAAACAGGGGAAGTTGTGGGACTTAGAACTGTCAGTGATGATGACGATATTATAATGATTAATACTGAAGGGGTTATTATCCGTTTTGCAACAGCTACTATCCGTCCTTGCGGTAGAGTTACTCAGGGAGTTAAGCTTATGAGAAAGCAAGAAGGAGTTGTAGTTGCCGCCATTACTTCTACTGCACACGATGAAGACGAAGAGCTTGCTCAGGTTGAAGACAATACAATTATTGAAGGAAATCCCGAAGATATGATAGAAGATGCGGACAGTGATATTGTACCTCCTGAGGAAGAAATTACAGAAGAAAAAGAGTAAAAATTAAAAAAATTATCGTTAAACAGAAATTTTAATTTTTATCATCTGTATGTTTTGAAAAAATAAAAATAACGAAAAAAACCGATATTTTTGTATTATTTTATAAATGTTTCATGTGAAACATTTATAAAATAATACTTTGGCAATTTAAAAAATACTAGCTTAGAAAAACTAAAATTGTTTCACGTGAAAAAAGTTTTGCATAATTTACCTTGCAAGCTTTGTGAAAATTAAAAATCTTAACAATAAACTATCAACCTTAAAGTGCAAAGGAGCAAAGCTTATGGCAAAGGTTATAGCAATAGCAAACCAGAAGGGCGGCGTAGGAAAAACCACAACAGCGGTAAATCTTGCTGCAGCTCTTGGAGAACAAGGCAAAAAAACACTTCTTATTGATATGGATGCTCAGGGAAATGCCACCACAGGACTAGGCATTGAAAAAAGAAAGCTTGAATATAGTACATATAATGTAATTATTGGAGAAATAGATATTCAGGAAGCAATTATTGAAGATAAGTTTAAAAACTTATCTGTGTGCCCTGCAGGTATGGACCTTGCAGGTGCAGAAATTGAGCTTATTTCTATAGAAGAAAGAGAATTTGCTTTGTCAAGACAAATTAAAAAAATTCAACAGAAGTATGATTATATTTTAATTGACTGTCCCCCATCTCTTGGGCTTATAACTCTGAATTGTCTTACTTGTGCAAACAGCGTTCTTATTCCTCTGCAGTGCGAATATTACGCCTTAGAAGGGGTTTCACAGCTGATTTCCACAATTAGAACCATAAAAAAAAGACTTAATCCTAATATAGAAATTGAAGGGGTGCTTCTTACTATGCTGGATTCCAGAACAAATCTTGGTATTCAGGTTGTGGAAGAAGTAAAAAAATATTTTCCTGGAAAGGTGTATGTTACTATAATTCCCAGAAATGTGCGTCTTAGCGAAGCTCCCAGCTTTGGACTTCCTATTACTCAGTATGATAAGCACTCTAAGGGTGCGGAAAGTTATACTGCCCTTGCGGGTGAAGTGATTGAAAAAAATCCTGAAATTTAAGGGGGAAAAGAAAATGCCAAAAAAAATTGAAAAAGGTCTTGGAAAGGGTCTTGGCTCACTTATGGGTGACGAGGCTTTTGAAATGGATATTATTACAAAGGAAGAGGCTAAGGATGTGCAGATTATGCGTATTTCCAATATCGAGCCTAATCCTGACCAGCCCAGAACAAACTTTGACGGAGAAAAACTGGAGGCACTTGCCAAATCTATTGCTGAGTATGGTGTTATCTCCCCTATTATAATAAGAAAAAATGAAAAAAACCGATATTATACTATTATTGCAGGTGAGCGACGCTGGCGTGCTGCAAAGTTAGCAGGTCTTAAGGAAGTACCTGTGGTAATTAAGGAATATACCGATAAGGTAATGAGCGAGGTTGCTTTAATAGAAAATATTCAAAGAGAAAACCTTAATCCTGTGGAAGAAGCTCTTGCTATTGAAGAATTAATGAAAAAATACAATTTAACACAGGAGGAAATAAGTGAAAAGATAGGCAAAAGCCGTAGTGCAGTGGCAAACAGCCTGCGTCTTATAACTCTGTCGGAAAATGTAAAAAAACTTATTATTCAGCAGGAAATATCTGCAGGTCACGCAAGAACTCTTGTAGGTTTGTCTGACAGCGAGCAGGAAGAAATTGCTTTTGAAATCATTCGTAAGGAATTGTCGGTACGCCAGACAGAAAGTATGGTAAATGCCATAAAAAATAAAGAGAAAAAACCTAAACAGGAAAAGAATGTTGTAGTTATAAAAATAGGTGCTAAAGAGTTGCAGAAATCTCTTTCTAAAAAGCTTGGCACTAAGGTCAGAGTTAAGCAGAATGATAAAAAAGGAAAGATTGAAATTGAGTTTTATGATGAGGCTTCACTTAACCATATTTTAGAACATATTAAATAATATATATAATGAAGGACTTCCCAAAAGCCACCAGTTGGCATAAGGAAGTCCTTTTTCTTATACATAATATGGTAAAAAATGGAAATATATCCCCTACCCTGCTTTGTTATGAATAAAAAAGGAAAATACTGTCAATAATATATCACAAAGCGACATTCTTTTACGAAGGAGTAAAAAAGGACAAGCAGAAATAATAATACAGTAGAAAAATTACAAAGGAATGAAAAGCTATGAAATGGGATTTTGAAAGAAAGAAAAACTTACTGGTAGCCAAAATATTTGGAGAGGTGGACCATCACTTTGCAGGGGCTTTGAGAGAAGAAATAGACCGACAAGTTATAAACAGCGGGGCTAAGGGACTGATACTTGATTTTTCTGGAGTTGATATGATGGACAGCTCAGGAATAGGGATTATTATGGGAAGATGCCGTCTTATGGAATCTATGGGGGGACATTTGTGTGTGACAGGAGCAAATGAGCCAATTCGCAAAATAATTTTGCTTTCAGGACTGGGCAAGCTTGTTGGTGTGTGTGACAGCATTGAAAAAGCAGAAAAAATACTTAATACCACAAATGAAATAGCATAAAAGGAGAAGAGAAAATGAAAGATATGATGAAGTGCGAATTTCCTGCAAAATCAGTAAACGAAGGCTTTGCAAGAGTGGTTGTATCCGCATTTGCCTCCCGTCTTGATCCTACCGTAGAAGAACTTGCAGAAATCAAAACAGCCGTTTCAGAAGCAGTAACAAATGTTATTATACACGGGTATCAGGGCGGTGAAGGAATAATTTACATAGAGTGTGAAATTAAAGAAAAAAATTTGATAGTAAAAATATCAGATAAAGGTGCAGGCATTGAAAATGTTCAGCTTGCCCGCACTCCACTCTATACATCAAATCCTGATGGTGAAAGATCGGGAATGGGATTTACAGTTATGGAAACCTTTATGGATGAGTTGGAGGTGAAATCACTGCCCGGTGTGGGTACTACTATTATAATGAAAAAACAGATTTCCTCACAGGAGGATGAAGCAAGTGAATAACAATACCGCTTTGCTTATACAAAAGGCACAAAATGGAGACAAAACCGCAATGGAAGCTCTGGTACAGGAAAATGAAATGTTAATCCATAAAATTGTGGCTAAGTTTCTAAGTCGTGGCGTGGAAAGGGAGGATTTGTTTCAGCTTGGTGCAATAGGATTTATTAAAGCAGTTAATAATTTTGATTTATCAAGACAACTGGCACTTTCTACCTATGCTGTACCTATGATTATGGGAGAAATCCGCAGGTTTTTGCGTGATGACGGGCCTGTAAAGGTAAGTCGCAGTATGCGGGAACTTGCTTCAAAGGTTGCTTTTGTATCAGGAGAAATTGCAAGAGAAAAAGGAAGAGAAGCACGACTGAGCGAAATTGCAGAATATCTTAATATTTCACAGGCAGAGGTAGCAACAGCAATTTCAGCAGTACAACGGCCTGACTCAATAAACAGACCTCTTGGCGATGATGAAAATTCCGCTACGCTGGGAGATGTGATGGAGGACGGAAACAGATTTGATGAAAAGGTTGTAACAGCAGTTTCCATATCTCAGGCAGCAGAGCACCTCTCCCCTCGGGACAGGCAAATAATTTTCCTTAGGTTCTATAAAAATTACACTCAGACAAAGGTGGCAGAGCTTATGGGCATTTCTCAGGTGCAGGTATCCCGTCTGGAAAAGAAAATTATTGAAAACTTAAAAAAACTTCTTGCATAAAAGATAAATCTTTGTACAAAACAGAAAATCCACAAAAATGCCTTGACAATAGGTTTTTAGTGTGGTATAATAAGAAAGCTGTCACGCAAGGGGCGGCAAAAAAGTTTGAAAAAGTTTAAAAAAGTTCTTGACAAGGCTTCATATTTGTGATATAATAGTGAGGTCGCTGAGCCTCTTTGGGCT
>JAFQMF010000009.1 GCA_017396395.1 Clostridia bacterium
GTTCATTAGTTTATGAAAAGTGGTATAATTATACAGTAACACTTGGCTATAAAGAAGATGTAGGTCTTACAGTTTCTCTTGGTGCAGATGATACTGCATTTCCTGAAACAACAAATTCTACAACAACACTTCCTTTAACAGCGGATGAGCTTTCTGCTCTTTCTGCTACAGATGTTAGCCTTGTAATTTCTGCCACAGGTAACACACAGATTGCAGGTGCTAACAGATATGTGTATATTAAAGATATTTCATATCCTGCAACATCAAGCTTTAATGTTAAATACAGCGATAAAGCTATAGCTGTAGGTTCTGAAACTTTTGAAGGCTATGAATTAAACACTAAAAATACTGTTACAACAGATAGCAGTATTCTTAAGTTCTTTGGATCATACACAACCGCAAGAGGTCCACTTGACAAGTTTGAATCAACTCCAAGAGATACAATGTGGGCACAGGTTGTTGAAAACCCATTAAAGGTTGGAAATACCAGTGGTAAGGCACTTAATCTTCATTTTGTATCTAATGATGCAACTGCTTATGTTGGTTTTGCAACTAAAGCTATTTCAAAAGATGTTTTCTTTGGAAAAGATGGCGGAACAATAAGCTTTGATATGTATTCACAGAATACCAGTGATCCGGGTGCAGGCCGTTGGTTCCTTGATGCTTGCGACGCTGATGGAAACTCTATTAATACATCAAGTGAGGATAATTCAAAATCCTCAAGACTTATGGTTCATATGACTAGCGGTGGTAATGCTGCTCAGTTCCAGCCTGTACAAACAACCGACGGAAGGGACATTGTTAACCTTGCTACACTTATGACCAACAAAGGTTGGACTACTATTGAAGCTAATATTGCTCCTCAGGAAAATGGTAAAACAACATTCAGAGTTAGATCTAAAGTTTTATCTACCGGTACATGGTCACAGTGGGCAACATTAACTGACATTGTAACAACTCTTGATGCTTATGATTACTGGTCACTTGCATATGGCTATAACAGGGCAGTTAACGTAGATATGTATTTTGATAACATCCGTGTAGAAAGCTCTGCTGTTTCTAAATATGCTGAAGTTGTAGGTAACGAAGATGATTATATGATTCTTCCTACTTCTGCAATTACAGTGACTACCGCTGCTCCTCTTAATAGTGTTAATGCTAACTCTGTTACACTTAAGGATTCTGCTGAAGAAACTGTTGAAGCAACTATCGAAAGTGCAATTGTAGATGGCAGACAGGTTATTACAATTACTCCTGTTGAACTTTACGCATATGAAACATATACAATTGATTTTGGCGGTGCTAAGGACATTTTAGGCAACGGCGTTGCTAACTATCAGTTTACTGTTGCAGAAGGATGGGAAATTTTTGAAGGTGAACCAGAATTAAATGTAAGTTCTGATAAGGTTGTTTCAGGATATCCTATTAGTGTTGCACTTGCTGATACAGCTGTAGGTAACATTGATCCTTCATATTATACAGTAATTTCAAATAATGATAATGTTACTATTGATGTAAATGAAGAAGGTACGTACGAGGTAACAGCTAACAAAAATGGTGCATCAACACTTTATATAATTCCATTATTATACCCAGGTATTGGTGTACAGGAAATTAATGTTCAGTCTATTGTTGCAGATAATGCAAATACTGTTACATATTATGTTGATGGCGAAATTGCCAAAATTGAAGTAGTAACTGAGTATTCTATCCCTGAGCCATTTATTCCTGAGTCTGAATCCGGAATATTCAACGGATGGTCATTAGAAGAAGGCGGAGAAATAATTGAACTTGGAGAGCTTTCAAGCGACCTTGTTCTTTATGCTAACTTTACAACTCCTGCTACTGTAACATTTGAAGCAGCTAATCATTATGGAACATTAGCTACCACATCTGTCGAGGTTGCAAGAGGTGGAAAATTAAGCGAAATTCCCGAATATTCAATTGATTCTAATACTACTTTAGAGTATTGGAAGATTAATGGTACTAACTATACAACAGAAGAGCTTATGGATTATACATTTAACGATGATACAACCGTTACTGTGTTCTTTAAGCAGACTAAGTTAGATAAGGGAGTATATGATTTCTCAGCTATGACTGCAGAAGAATTTGCTCTTTCTCCTCTTAAGAGTTGGTCTAAGTATTGGACTGAAGGTGTCGGTATTGATTTAATGACACTTAAAGCTGCTGGACATAACAATGCGATTATGAATATATTAGCTGACACTGAAAATCAGGCAGCTGAAATTGAATTTACTTATGTACAGACTGAAGGTACTGATGCTTTTGATGGCAACTTTGTAAGTGGAAATAATGTTATTCAGAACTGGTATCAGACTCCTAATAATGTAGTAGTTAAAAATGGTGTAAATATTGCTCCTTTAGAAAATATGGATAGCGGTGCGGATGGTGAAGAACATACAATTAAGTTTATATTTGATGATGCAAACGATAGAATGTATGTTGTAAAAGACGGTGTTGCAGGTGCAACTGCACTTCTTGATTCATATGGAACACTTAATGATGGTCTTCCTACAGGCTTTAGCATTGCTACAAAGGCAAAGAAAAATGATACTGATTCTTTTGTAGTTAAAAAGATTACAATTAACAGATATGAAACATACGATGCTCCATATGTATCCATTACTTCAGGTGAAGGTATTTCAATTGTTGGTGTATCTGATGCTGCTGGTCATATATTAACAACAGGAATTTATATGCCCACAGGTTCTAAGGTTAATATTGCTGCTGAAACACAAGCAACATACAAGCTTTCAGTTTGGGAAGCTACAAATGGTACTGTAGAAAATTCAACAGCTAAAGTAACAACATATACTGCTGGTACTGCTGATGCTACAGTTTCTGCTTCAGGTGAACTTCATTATGTAACTGCAACATTTAGTGCAGGTACAAATGGTGCAATTACATCAGGCGATGTAACACAGACAATTCTTGCAGGAAAGACACCTGTTGCTCCATCTGTTACAGCAAATGAAGGCTGGACATTTGTTGGCTGGGAACCTGAAATTGGTGCTATTGCAGAGGATACAACATATACAGCTGTTTACAGTGATAAGCCGTTGATTGACATTAACTTTAATGTTAATAATAGCAATTTTGCAACCATTGATGCAACAGCTAAAGCAATTAAGGATGGTAAGATTATCGATCTTCCTTCCTATGTAACAAAGTTTGGTGCAACACTTGTTGAGTGGAAGGATGAAGCTGGAAACACTTATACAAATACTGAACTTCTTAATAAAACATTTACTGCTACCGAAACAATAACAGCTATGTTTAAGCAGGTTCATGTTAACGGCGGTGTTTATGACTTAACTGCAAATGATGCAAAATACAGTTTGTTTGCAGGTACAAATTATACTGTAAATGAAGACGGCTCAATTGCAATGAGTGCTGAAAGACAGACAATTAACAGAGCATTTCTTAATGCATCCTCCGGTGTACTTGTATTTACTATAGATATGAAGTACAACAAGGGTGGAAACGGCTTTGATATGAATATTTACAATCAGGATGCTGGTGATGCACAGGGATTTTTTGCATCAGGTGCAAAAATTCATACAAAGTCTGGTGCTGACAGAAATTATACACCATTACCTATTTTAGGTAATAATCCTGGTGCTGATGGAGAAAGACACGAATATAAGTTATACTTTGACTTTAATGACAAATCCTTCAGAGTGTCTGTAGATGGCGTATTTACTGAAATTGCTGATGATACTTTCAACGCAGAACAGATTACACACTTCTCGCTTGCTCTTAAAGCTGATTCAGGTATTGAATTCTATAAATTTGGTGCTGAATATTTTGATAACTCAGAACTTACACAGTATAACTTTACTACAGGCGAGTATGATAAGAGCAGTGCTGTTGTATCAATGTACAGCGGTAAAGCATATGCAGGAGAACAGGTATATTATAAAGTAGATTATAACCCCGATTATGTAACATTTAATGGTTGGAATGTGAATGGTGAAATTACTTCTACTGACGCTGTAATGGTTCTTACAGCTGATAAAGATTATATTGTTAAACCTGAATTTGATATTACTTATGTTACATTGAAATTTGTTCCTGAAGAAGGTATTGTAACATTTACCGGCGAAGGTGTAGCTGATGACGGAACATTTACAATTACTGTTCCTAAGGGTTCTAAGCCTGGTGATATTCTTGGTGATGCAGCATTTCCTACTGTGGTTCTTGATGAAACTTATGAAGGAACTTATGCAATATCCGGTTGGATGGTATGTAATGATGAAGGTGCTGTTATTAGCAGACATACTTCAAAACAGCTTCTTGCACTTGCAGCTACTGAAAACTTAAATAACATCAGAGTTGATATTCGTCCTTACATAACTGCATCTGTTATAGGCAGTGAGGTTTCGGGTGAAGTTGGAAGAAAAGTATCAGTTCCTGTTACTCTTGAAATTGACCAGCCTGTAAATAAGGTTATATTAATAGCAACATACGATGAAGAAATTCTTGAATATGTTGATGCTGATATTGACCCTGCATATGCGGGTAAGGTTATGGTAAATCCAACAACTCTTAATAATCAGGTTAAGATTGACATTTTAACTGAAGAAGATATTGATATTAATGGTGTTGTAGCATCTCTTAACTTCAAGATTTTAAATAAGATTGAAGAGGCTACAAATATCAATTACTTATATCAGGAAATACGTATGAGTGATATGCCAATAGAACTTACCGAAGAAAGTGGATATACTCCTTCTGTTGTTACATCAGTTCCTTTGAAGGGTGATGTAAATAGTGATGGCAGAATTGATGTATATGATGCTGTTATGGTTCTTAAGTATCTTATTGGCACAGCTGAACTTGATGCTGATGGTATAGAAGCAGCTAAGGTTACAGGTGGAGATACTGTTACAACTCAGGATTCTATTACAATCCTTAAGTATATTGCAAGGCTTATAGCAAGTTTCTAAAAAGCACATTATAATATATGGCGGCTCCGAGAAATCGGAGCCGTTTTTTTAAATAAATCCTTTTAACATATTGCTTTTTTTTCTTTTATATGATATAATATTGTATTGATTTATGAGAAAAGTTTTACCTGAAGAAAGGAAATTTTTATGGATAAAATAAATATTTTAGGAGTAAACATCTCTAATACTACAATGGTTAAAGCTTTAGAAAAAGCAGAAGAATTTTTAAAAACAGAATCTTTTGATTATATTTTTACTCCTAACTCTGAAATTATTATGTCAGCAAGCGAAGATAAAGCTTTTTGTGATATTATTAATACTGCAAGTATGCTTACTGCGGATGGTATTGGTGTTATTTATGCATCAAGAATTTTAAATAGTCCACTGCCTGAACGAGTTGCTGGTTTTGACCTTACAGTAAGACTTTTAGAAAGTATAGCGAAAAGCGGAAAAACAGCTTATTTTTTTGGCGGTGCACCAGGCGTTGCTGATGAGGCAAAAGAAAAGCTTGAAAAGAAATATCCTGAAATTAAAATTGTAGGGACTGCAAACGGATTTTTTGACGAAAAAAAAGAGAAAGAAATTATACAGGAAATTAATGATTTAAAGCCTGATTTACTTTTAGTATGTCTTGGCTGTCCAAAACAGGAAAAATGGATATATAATCATAAAGATGAGCTTTCTTGTTGCTTAGCTATGGGTGTTGGCGGTACACTGGATGTAATTGCGGGAAAAGCCAAAAGAGCACCTGATATTTTTATAAAATTTGGACTTGAATGGTTTTACAGACTTATTAAACAACCTACAAGATTTGTGCGTATGCTTGCACTTCCTAAATTTTTACTAAAAGTTATAGGATACAAATTTTCTCAAAAGAAAGGAAATTGATTATGTTAAGAGTTGAATTGATATCTCATAGTCCTGAACCTGAAAAAGTTATTGCAGCAGCAGCAAAGCTGTGCTATTCTTCAAGTTCAATTGAAGGAATTTTAGATGGCCTTGACAAGGAAAAGACTGAAAAATTTTTAAATATGCTTATTAGTCTTGGACACGAAAGTCCTATTGAACATGTATCTTTCACATTTGGTATTGAAGGTGTCAGCCGAGCACTTCTTGCTCAATTCACAAGACATCGTATTGCGTCATATTCAGTAAAGTCCCAAAGATATGTATGTGAGGGAAGGTTTGAGTTTGTTACTCCTCCTGAAATTGCAAAAAATGAAAAGGCTCTTAAAATATATCTTGAGGCTATGGCTGATGATGTAAAAAAATATAATGCACTTGCTGATATTTTAAAAGAGGAGCATATTAAAACTTTCGTATCCCTTGGGATGAGTTTAGATACTGCATCTAAAAAGGCAGAAAAAATGGCAATTGAAGATGCTCGTTTTGTACTTCCTAACGCGTGTGAAACAAAAATGGTTGTAACAATGAATGCAAGAAGCTTAATGAATTTTTTTGCACACAGATGTTGTGAAAGGGCACAATGGGAAATACGTGAGTGTGCTGACCAGATGCTGGCTTTAGTAAAAAATGTAGCACCTACTTTGTTTAAGTACGCAGGACCGCCTTGTATAAAGGGAAATTGTCCCGAAGGAAAAATGACTTGTGGAAAAATGATTGAAAAAAGGAAGTTATATTTAGGTGAGTAATATGCAGGGAAAATTAATTGTAATTGAAGGACTTGATTCCAGCGGAAAAGAAACTCAAAGCAAGCTTTTACAAAAGAAGCTTGAAAATATGGGAAAGACAGTTAAAAGATTTGAATTTCCTAACTATGAAAGTAACTCCTCTGCACTTGTTAAAATGTATTTATCAGGGGATTTTGGCAACAACGCTGATGATGTTAGTCCATACAGTGCATCATCCTTTTATGCTGTTGACAGATTTGCTACATGGAAAACGAGTATGGAAAAGTTTTATAATAATGGCGGAATAGTTATAGCTGACAGATATACTACCTCTAATATAATTCATCAAGCAGGAAAGCTTGAAAATGTTCAGGAAAAAGATGATTTTATACTATGGCTTGAAGATTACGAATATGCTAAAATGGGACTTCCCAAGCCTGATGTTGTAGTATTTCTTCATATGCCTACAGAAGTAAGTATCAGATTAATGGAAAATCGCCGTAACAAGGCAGGAACAAAGGATAAGGATATTCACGAGGCAAACTACGAGTATCTTAAAAGTACATATAAAAATGCAATGGATATTAAAGATAAATGCGGTTTTAAACTTGTGGAGTGTTGCTGTGGGGATACTGTTCGCAGTATAGAAGATATACATAAGGATATAATGAGTATTGTAACTGATATTATTTAAGGAGATTTGTTTTATGGACGCTAAAAGGGGAATGATTGTTGTTGATGGAAACAGCATAGTAAACCGTGCATTTTATGGTGTAAGAATGCTAACAAACAGCAAAGGGTTTTTCACAAATGCTATTTACGGATTTTTAAATATTTTGTATAAATATATTGATAAAGAAAACCCAGAGTATTTGTGCATAGCATTTGATGTTAAACACCCCACATTTCGTCATGAAAAATATCCTGAGTATAAGGCAGGCAGACATGGTATGCCTGAAGAGCTTCGTATGCAAATTCCTGTTTTAAAGGAAGTTTTAGATGCAATGAATATTAAAATTATTGAACTACCAGGATATGAAGCTGATGATATTTTAGGAACCATTTCTAATATGTGTAATGTTGAGGGAATATATTGCAGTATTGTTACTGGAGACAGAGATGCACTTCAGCTTGCAACTGGTACTTCAAAGATTTTTCTTACCTCTACAAAAAGCGGTAATACTGTAACTGATGTTCTTGATGAAAAAGAGATAATAAACCGATTTGGCTTTTCTCCCGAAAGTGTTGTTGATGCAAAAGGTCTTATGGGGGATAGTTCGGACAATATTCCCGGTGTAGCAGGTATAGGAGAAAAGACCGCTTATAGTCTTATTAAAGATTATGGTACACTGGAAAATGTATATGAACATATTGATGAAATTAAAGGCAAACTTAAGGAAAAGCTGGAAAAAGGTAAAGATAGTGCTTTTTTCTCAAGGGATTTAGCTACTATTTGCAAAACTGTACCTATTGGTATTACACTTGATGAGTGCAGAGTTAAAGATCCCGACAATGAGAAAGTTGCCAAGCTTTTAACTGAACTTGAATGTACAAATTTACTTTCAAGACTTGATATTAAAAAGTTAAAAAAGGAATATAATTTTAATATTAAAATAATAAATCATCATAATGAATGTTTAGATGCCGTAAAAAGAATTAATTTGGCAGAAAAAACAGCTATTTATTTTTTTAAAGTAGAAGCAGAGCCTGTAGGTGTTTGTGCAACAGCGGAGGATACACTTTATTATTTTGACTTTACGGGCGGACTTTTATCTGAGCTTGATGTTTCTGATTTAAAGGAACTTTTTGAAAGTAACACTCCTAAAGTAATGCACTATTCAAAAGATGAAAAAGTTTATCTTAATAATTATGGAATTAAACTAAATGGTATTTCCTTTGATACTGCAATAGCAGGATATATTTTAGAACCTTCAAGAAGTAAATATGACATATATTCTATGGTAGGTATAACGCCTGATGAAGAATTTATTAAATCAACAAAGAAAAAGACTATTCTTGACCTGTCTGCAGAAAAAATTGCAGATATGGGTAAAGACTTATGTGGTGGGATGCTGAATTTATATGAAACTCAGCTGGAAGATTTAAAAAACAAAAAGCAGGAACAATTACTATACGATATTGAACTTCCTTTGTCTGACGCTCTTGCAGATATGGAAATTCAAGGCTTTAAAGTAAATAAAAAGCGTTTAGCAGAATTTTCTGAAAATCTTGACAAAGAAATATCTGCACTTGTTTTAAAAATTTACGAAAAAGCCGGATGTGAGTTTAATGTTAACTCAACAAAACAGCTTGGTGAAGTTTTGTTTGAGAAAATGGGTATGCCTGTTATTAAAAAAACTAAAACAGGATATTCAACAGACAGTGATGTGCTTGATAGGCTTGAAACGGAAAATGATATAATTACAGATATAAAGCAGTACAGAGTATATTCTAAACTGAAATCTACCTATTGTGACGGACTTTTGCAGGTGATTGATCCTAAAGATGATAAAATTCATTCTAAGTTTATGCAAACTGTTACGGTAACAGGCAGAATAAGCTCAACAGAGCCGAATTTACAGAATATTCCCATCCGCCTTGATATAGGCAGAGAAATTCGTAAAATGTTTGTAGCAGATGAAGGAATGACACTTGTAGATGCTGACTATTCCCAAATTGAACTTAGAGTGCTTGCACATATTGCGGATGATGAAGATATGATTAAGGCATTTAAAAATAATGACGATATTCATACTATTACAGCGTCTCAAGTATTTGGAGTACCTATAGATGAAGTAACCTCCAAAATGCGAAGTAATGCAAAAGCGGTTAATTTTGGTATTGTTTACGGAATTAGTGATTTTGCTTTAGGTGTAGATTTAGGAATTTCAAAAAAAGAAGCAAAAGCGTATATAGACGGATATCTGGAAAAATACAGCGGTGTCAAAAAATATATGACTCAAATCGTTGAAGATGCAACACAAGCAGGATATGTAACTACCTTGTTTGGCAGACGAAGATATATTCCTGAACTTAAATCTTCAAAATTTATGGAACGTAGTTTTGGTCAAAGGGTTGCTATGAATACTCCTATTCAAGGCTCAGCAGCAGATATAATCAAAATTGCAATGGTAAAAGTTTCAAAACGGTTAAAGGAAGAAAATTTAAAATCTAAACTCATACTTCAGGTACACGATGAATTGATTATTGAGGCACCAAATGATGAGGTTAAAAGAGTAAAGTCAATTTTAAAAGAAGAAATGGAAAATGCTGTCACTTTAAATGTTCCTTTGATTGCTGAAACTACAATAGGAAACAGCTGGTACGATTGCAAATAAAAGGGTGATATTATGATTTTTGGGATTACAGGAGGAACCGGCTCAGGAAAAAGCTTTGTAACAGGAATTTTCGAAGAGTTGGGTTTTACTGTTATTGATGCAGATAGAATTGCAAAAGATATAATGGCAAAAGATAAAATTCTGATAAATGAAATTGCTGAAACCTTTGGCGGTGAGTATATTGATGAAAATGGTCAAGTGAACAGAAAAGCTTTGGGCACACTGGTGTTTTCAAATAGAGAAAAACGAGAAGTTTTAAATAATCTTACTCATCCAAAGATTTATCAGGAAATAATAAGACAGGCAAAAAGCGGGGGAGATAAGGTTGTTATGGATATTCCACTTCTTTTAGGTTCGCCTTTAGAAAAACTGTGCGATGTTATAATAGCAACTATTTGCAAAAAAAATCTTCGGATTGAAAGAATTATGGAAAGAGATAATATAGATATAGAAACTGCTGTAAACCGAATTAATGCTCAGCTTACAGATGAGCAGTACATACAGGGCTCCCACTTTCAAATTTATACCGATGGTAGCAGTGAGTGTGTAAAAAAACAAATTGAGGATATAGTTAAGAGGTATTTTTAGGTGATTGTTCTTGTAAATAAAAAAAGGTTTACCGGATGTATTTCGGTAATACTGATTTTAATAATTTTAGTTATTGGATTACTTAATTGGAGCAGTTTTAAAAAAGCTGTCTATCCTCTTAAGTATTCTGATTATGTTGAAAAATATGCTGAAAATTATAAAATTGATAAATATTTAGTTTATTCTATTATAAAAGCTGAAAGTGAATTTAAGTTTAATGCTCGCTCAGAAAAAGGTGCAGTAGGACTTATGCAGATTATGCCTTCTACCGGTAAAGAGATTGCACAAAAACTAGGAATTGAAAATTTTTCCGAAGAAGTACTTTTAAACCCTGAAATAAACATTAATATAGGTTGTTACTATTTGTCATATCTTTTAAATAAATATGATGGTAATATTAAAACAGCAGTTGCAGCCTATAATGCAGGATATGGAAATGTGGATAACTGGCTTGCTGTTGAGCAGATTGATTTTTTATCAGGTCAGGAAATTCCTTTTGGAGAAACAAAAAAATACCTACTTAAAGTGGAGAAAAACCTGGATAATTATTTTAATATATATGAAGGAGAAAAATAGTATGGAACTTGAATATAAAGCGAAAAATTCTTTTGAAAACTTAATGAAAAGCGAAAAAGAAGAAATGCTTGAATTTGCTAAAGAATATATAGATTTTTTAAATTATGGTGTTACAGAACGTAGATGTGTTGCGTATGGCATTAAAAAGGCGGAGGAAAACGGTTTTGTGCCCCTTGATAGCCTTGATACTTTAAAACCTGGTGACAGAGTTTACAGCGTAAATCGTGATAAAAATATTATTCTTGCTGTAATCGGAAAAAATCCTGTAGAAAAGGGCGTTAATATTTTAGGTGCACATATAGACTCTCCAAGACTTGACCTAAAACCTATGCCCCTTTATGAGGACTCTAAAATTGCATATTTAAAAACCCATTATTACGGCGGAATAAAAAAATACCAGTGGACAACTATCCCTATGGGTTTATATGGTAAAGTCGTTACAGAAAATGGTGAAGTTGATATTGAAATTGACGGGGAAGATTATGCACTTGTAATATCAGACCTTTTGCCTCATCTTGCAAGTGAGCAAATGAAAAAGACTATGAGTGAGGGTATTGAAGGAGAACAGCTTAATCTTATAGCAGGCAGTTATACAGAAAACAGTGAAGAAAGTCTGAAAACAAAAATTTTACAGCTATTAAATGACAAATATGGTATTATAGAGGAAGATTTTATCTCAAGCGAGCTTGAAGCTGTTCCTGCTATAAAGGCACGGGATGTTGGGCTTGACAGAAGTATTGTAGGCGGTTATGGTCAGGATGACAGAGTATGTGCTTACACAGGACTCAGAGCGATTTTTGATTGTAATAAAATCCCTGAATATACTGCTGTTTGTGTTTGGGTGGATAAAGAAGAAATAGGCTCAATGGGCAATACCGGTATGCAGTCAAGATATACTGAAAATGTTATTGCACAGTTGATTGAAAAACAAACAGATTCTTATAATGATTTGATGCTTCGCCGTGCAATATCTTCTTCAAACTGTATTTCTGCAGATGTTGCAGCGGCCTTTGACCCAAGCTTTCCATCTCCTTATGAAAAGTCAAATTCAGCATATTTTGGCAGAGGAGTGGTAATCGAAAAATATGTGGGTGCAAGAGGTAAAAGTGGTTCTAATGATGCATCTGCTGAATTTATGGGTAAAATAAGAAAAATGCTTAATGATTCCTCTGTTGTATGGCAGTTTGGTGAACTTGGAAAAATTGATGGTGGCGGAGGCGGTACTGTTTCACAGTATGTTGCAAATTTAAACTGTAATGTGATAGACAGCGGTGTTGCACTTTTATCAATGCATTCCCCTTTTGAACTTGCATCAAAAGGAGATATTTATATGGCTTATAAAGCCTACAAAGCGTTTTTTAATGAGTTTGGAAAATAATAATTGGGGGATTTAATCGTGACGGTTGATATTAACAGTATTATAAATTTTTGTGATGACCGTTCGGTTTTTACAGCGGGAAAAAAATATTTTGATGATGACAGGGTGTATAAAGTTCTTTATATGCCTGAAACCCGTATGCTCAAATGTAAGGTTTACGGAAGTAATTTTTCACACAATGTTGAAGTGATTTTCGGTGAAGATGACATAGAATCTACCAAATGCGACTGTGGCAAAAAATATGGTATAAACGGGGTTTGTAAACATATCGTTGCAGGATTGCTTGAGTATGAAAAAGAACAAAGTGACGAACTTGATGAAAAAGGAAGAAAATTTTATGAAAAAGTTTCAGAAAATGTACTTGAAAGTATATCTGAAATACGCCTGTCACGAAATAAAAAAATAATAAAGCTTGTTCCTTGTCTGGAATTTTCTTCAAATAAATATGGATTTTATTCGGTAAATCTTGAACTTGCTGTTGGGGTTGACAAGCTTTATAAAATTCGAAAGCTTGATAAATTTTTGGATGCTATACAAAACGGAGAAAGTGTAGAATATAGTAAAAATTTTGTTTTTAATGCAAAAACTCAAGGTTTTGGGGAAAAAGAAAATCAACTTATTGAATACTTAATGACATTAAAACAGCTTTATAAAGAGGCAGGGAAGCCTCTTAATGATAAAAATATAAATTTAACAGGTGCAATTCTTTTGAAAGTTATTACACTTGTTTCAAAGGTTGAAGACAGATTAATCATTATAAATAAAGAAAAAAGTGTAAATTATCCAATTTTTATTGATAAGTTTGAGTTTCCTATAGATATTTCAAAAAATGAAAACAGCTATATTATTGATTTTGAAAAGTGGAAGGATATTAAAGCAATTGACCCATCTTACAAAATTATTAAATATGAAAATTCAATTCATATAATAACACCTGAACAAGCTGTAGTTTTGAAAACTTTATGTCAGGCAGGAAACGATATAGGTACAGGAAAAATTAAATTTTCCTCTTCGGATAAAAATACAATTATTGAGCAAATTATGCCAAAACTCCGTTATTTGTCCGACCTTACAATTGACGAAAATATCAGAAAAGATGTAATAATTGCTGATTTAAAAATCAAAATTTATTTAGAAACAACTACCGATAAGACCATAAAAGCTAAGGTTGTTTTTGACTATGACGGCATTGTATTTAATCATTTTGCAAATGAAAAACCTGATAGCGGAGAAAAAGTTCTTTTAAGGGATAAACGAAAAGAGAATGATTTTATCCGTATGGCTGCAAAAATGGGATTTGTCCCTCAAAAAGGCTTTTTATGTATTTTAGAGCCACAGAAAATTTATGAGTTTTTGGAAAATGGGTTAGAAAAACTAACAGTAGTTTCAGACATTTTCTATTCAGACAGTTTCTTTGCATTAAAGGTAATTATGCCAACAAGAGCTGTAGGGTCAATAAATATTGGCGTTGGAGATATGTTTGAGTTTAAACTGGATATGGAAGATATTCCTGCAGATGAACTTGAAAATGTTCTTCTTGCAGTAAGAGAAAAGAGAAATTATTACAGACTTACAAATGGTAATTTTGTAAATCTTAAATCTAAAGCACTTGAAAATGCAAGTGAATTGTTAGAGAATGTTGATGGCGAGCTTAATGAAAATGGTACAACAAATATTTCTCTTGCAAAAGCTATGTATATTGAAACGGAAAAACTAAATGAAAGTTTGCAGATTGAAAGATCTAAATCGTTTACTAAGATAATTGAAAGTTTAAACGACCCTGTAAAAAGTGAATTTGAAGTTCCCAAATCACTTAAAAAAATTATGCGTGGATACCAGATTGATGGTTATAAATGGCTTAAAACTATGGCAAGCTATGGCTTTGGCGGTATTTTAGCAGATGAAATGGGTCTTGGAAAAACCTTGCAGACAATCGCCTTTTTAATATCGGAATTTGAAAATGATAACAGACCTTCTCTGGTAGTAGTTCCTACATCTTTACTCTTTAACTGGCAGGCAGAATTTGAAAAGTTTGCACCAGAGTATAATGTTAAAGTTGTATGCGGTCTTCCAGAGGAAAGAAAAGAAATTCTGGAGGATATTACAGGTTGTACTGCAGTTATAACCTCCTACGGACTTATTAGAAGAGATATTAAATATTATTCCAAGATTAACTGGAAATATTGTTTTGCAGATGAAGCACAGCATATTAAAAATCCTAATACAGTTAACGCAAAAGCTATAAAAAGGGTAAAAGCTGATGGATTTTTTGCTATTACAGGTACACCTATAGAAAATAATCTTACAGAGCTATGGTCAATATTTGACTTTATAATGCCGGGATATCTGTTTTCAAGGGCAAAATACAGAAAAGTATATGAAATTCCAATTATAAAGGAAAATGATAAGGAATCTACGGAAAAACTTTTACATCACACTAAACCTTTCATATTACGGCGACTTAAAAACGGTGTAATGAAAGAACTTCCTGAAAAGATAGAAACCAATATAATAACCGACCTTGAACAGGAGCAGAAAATATTATATAAAGCATATGCTTTTAGAGCAAAAGAAGAAATATTACGGCTTGCTCGTGAAAAGGGCTTTGAAAAGAGCAGAATTGAAATTTTAGCACAAATTACAAGGCTAAGACAGCTTTGTTGCCACCCCGGACTTTTCATTGAAAATTTTGAAGGTGGAAGTGGTAAACTTAATACTCTGATTGAACTTGTTGAAGATGGAATTGCGTCAGGAAGAAGAATGTTGATATTTTCCCAGTTTACTTCTATGCTTAATATTATTGCAGAAGTTTTAAGACAAATGGGAATTGATTATTTTTATCTTGACGGAAGCGTTAAAAGTTCAACAAGAATTCAAATGTGCAGTGCCTTTAATGAGGGAATAAAGGATGTTTTTCTGATTTCTTTAAAAGCAGGTGGAACGGGTCTTAATTTGGTTGGTGCAGATACTGTAATTCACTATGACCCTTGGTGGAATCCTGCGGTAGAAAATCAGGCAACTGACAGAGCACACAGAATTGGACAAACTAAGGCTGTACAGGTTATTAAGCTTATAACAAAAGGTACTATTGAAGAAAAAATACAGAATTTAAAAGAGAAAAAACAGGAGCTTATAAATTCTGTGCTTCATGAAGGTACAGGGGAAATTTCCTCTATGGCTCTCGAGGAAATACAAGGACTATTTGAAGAATAATGGAGGAAAATTATGTTTGCAAAATTAGATTTTATTGAAGGTAGATTTCAGGAGCTTAATGAAAAAGTAGCTGACCCTGAAATTATTGCGGATAATAAGCTGTGGACAAAATTATGCAAAGAGCTTTCTCAGATTACTCCGATTGTGGAAAAATATAAGGAGCATAAAAAAGCCGAAAATGATATTGCAGAGGCTAAAGAAATGCTTGGAGAAAAGCTTGATAAGGATTTTCGCGAAATGGTGGAAATGGAGCTGGAAGACGCAAAAGAAAGACTTGAAACTACTGCACACGAACTGAAAATTCTTCTTTTGCCACAGGACCCAAATGATGAAAAGAACGTTATTGTGGAAATTCGAGCAGGTGCAGGGGGAGATGAAGCTGCACTTTTTGCTATGGCTTTATACAGAATGTATTCGATGTATGCTGAAAATAACAGATGGAAAATTGAAGTTATGGAGCTTAGTGATACCGGACTTGGAGGAATTAAAGAAGTTATTTTTCAGATTTCAGGTACAAGAGTATTTTCGCGTCTGAAATACGAAAGCGGTGTACACAGAGTGCAGCGTGTTCCTGAAACAGAATCACAGGGACGAATACACACCTCCACATGTACAGTGGCGGTGCTTCCTGAGGTTGAGGACGTTGATTTTGAAATCAACGAGGCTGATCTTAGAATTGATGTATATCGTGCCAGCGGTGCAGGAGGACAGCATGTTAATAAAACTGAATCTGCAGTAAGAATTACACATATTCCTACAGGGGTAGTTGTAGCTTGCCAGTCAGAACGTTCACAACACCAAAATAAAGATGCTGCTATGAAAATTCTTCGTTCTAAAATTTACGAACAAATGGTAAAAGATCAGGAAAATGAGCTTGCAGCAGAAAGAAAAAGTCAGGTAGGTACAGGGGACAGAAGTGAAAGAATAAGAACATATAACTATCCTCAAGGACGAGTTACTGACCATAGAATCGGTCTTACACTTTATAAGCTTGAACAGATTTTAAATGGTGATATTACAGAAATTATTGAAGCGTTAGTTACTGCAGATCAGGCTGAGAAACTCAGAATGAATGGAGATGATGAGTAATGTTAAAAAAATTTGCTCATTACTATAAACCCTTTAAAGCTCTTTTTATAGGTGATATGATTTGTGCACTTTTAATATCACTTTGTGATTTGTATTATCCTATGATAACAAGAGAAATGATAAATAACTACATACCAAACGGACTTGTAAATAAGCTTGTTATTGCAGGGGTAATTATGCTTGTGCTTTATATTATTAAGGTGTTGCTTAATTATTTTGTAGAATATTACGGACATATTGTAGGAGTTGGTATTCAGTCTAATATGAGAAAAGAAATTTTTTCTCATATGCAGAAGCTTCCATTTTCTTTTTTTGATAATAACAAGACTGGTGCACTTATGTCAAGGGTTGTAAATGACCTTATGGAAATTTCCGAGCTTGCTCATCACGGTCCTGAAGATTTGTTTTTATCCCTTATTATGCTGATTGGCTCGTTTATTATGCTTTCTACAATCAACATAAAGCTTACGATTATAATCTTTGCATTTTTACCTTTTTTGATTATATTTACGGGCAGAAAAAGAATTAAAATGTCTGATGCCTTTAAAAAATCAAGAGAAGAAATCTCTAAGGTTAATGCAAACCTTGAAAACAGTCTTTCAGGCATAAGAGTTGCTAAATCATTTGTAAATTACGATTACGAAATGCAGAAATTTGAAGAAAATGACCAAAATTTTGTAAATGCAAGAAAACGTTCATATAAGGCTATGGCAGAGTTTCACAGCGGAAATAATTTTATTATTGACTTTATGAATGTTGTAGTCATTGTTGCCGGCGGAATTTTCTTAAGTAAAGAGCAAATAGTTTTTGGTGATTTAGTAGCGTATCTTTTATATGTAAATATGTTTATGGGACCTATCAGAAGGCTTATTTTCTTTGTAGAACAGTATCAGGATGGTATATCAGGCTATAAAAGATTTTTAGAAATTATGGATGAAAAACCTGAAAAAGATTGCGTAAATCCAATATCTCCCGAAAAAATTACAGGAGATATTGAATTTAAAAATGTAAGCTTTTCTTATGAAGAGGGCAGAGAAGTTTTACATAACATTAATGTTAGGGTACCTCACGGAAAAACAGTTGCATTTGTTGGCTCATCTGGTGGTGGTAAAACTACTATATGTCATTTACTTCCCAGATTTTATGATATTTCAGAGGGAGAAATAACTCTTGACGGAATAAATATAAATGATATATCTCTTGAAGCTTTGAGAAAAAATATCGGTATTGTTCAGCAGGATGTATTTTTATTTACGGGAAGTGTTTTTGAAAATATAGCTTATGGTAAAACAGGTGCTACAAAAGAAGAAGTTGTAAATGCTGCAAAGCTTGCTAAAATCCATGAGTTTATAGAAACCCTACCTGATAAATATGATACATATATAGGTGAACGTGGAATTAAGCTTTCAGGGGGACAAAAACAACGTATTGCAATTGCAAGAGTATTTTTGAAAAACCCGCCAGTTTTAATTCTTGATGAAGCTACAAGTGCTCTTGACAATACAACTGAAATGTATATACAACAGTCCCTTGCTGAGCTTTCAAAGGGCAGAACAACTATTGTTATAGCACATAGATTATCTACAATAAAAGATGCAGATAATATTATTGTTCTTGGCAAGGAAGGTATTTTGGAAGAGGGAACGCACAAACAATTGCTTGCAAATAAAGGTGTATATGCACAAATGTCTGCAGGTGCTCCAGAGTAAATTTTTCTTGATTTTTTATAAATAATATGGTAAAATATGCTTTAGAGTAAATTGGACGGTCGCGGAACATACTACTTTTAGTAATGTAACGAGGAAAGTCCGAGCTTCGCAGGGCAGGGTGCCCGGTAACTCCGGGTGAAGGCGACTTTAAGGAAAGTGCAACAGAAATAAACCGCCGATTTTTCGGTAAGGATGGAAAGGCGAGGTAAGAGCTCACCGGCAGCAGGGAGATCTGCTGGCCATGTAAACCCCACCTGAAGCAACATCGAATTTGGAATTAAGTTTGCCCGACACTCCATAACTGATGGCTTGAGCTGTATAGAAATATACAGCCTAGATAGATGACCGTCTTAAATGACAGAACTCGGCTTACAGATTTACTCTATTTATTTTTAAACTTTTATGCTGATTGTAATTTTTTTGCAAATGGGCATAATGGCAATATATAAATAATATTTTTGAAAGGAAGTAAATTAAAATGCAGTTAGTAACTAAAGATACAATTATTGCAGATGTTCTTAAAATTAATCCGGAGACAGCTCAGTTTTTCTTTGAAATTGGAATGCACTGTCTTGGATGTCCTTCAGCAAGCGGTGAAACTGTTGAACAGGCCTGTGCAGTTCATGGCGTAGATGCTGATGCACTTATTGCAAAAATTAACGAATACATTGAAAATAACTAATGTTGCAGTTTAAATCCACTTGCTGTATGTTTTTTTGGCGAGTGGATTTTTCATAGAAATACAGGCTATCAGCCATTTGAAGGGAGGTTTTTAGGCATATGAAAAAAGGAAATTCCTTTTGGAAGGTAATATTTTCTGTTTTGGGTACAAGTCTTGTATGGGCAATTGTGTTTAACATTTTCATAACATCAAATTCCCTTATTTATAAGCTTCATAGGGCAACAGAAATTGTTGATAAGCATTATATTTTTCAACATGATAAGGATTATACAGAGGATTTGACTATTGCGGCATATATAGCCTCTTTAGGTGATAAATATTCTGCATTTTATACAGAAGATTATTATACAAAGTTACAGGAAAGTATGGAAGGCGGATATTATGGAATTGGTATTACTATATATCCTGACCAGGAAAATAACCTGCTTGTTGTTAAAGAAGTGTCTGAAAACAGTCCTGCTAAAGAGGTTGGTATTCAAACAGGGGATATACTAAAAAAAGTTGGGGACATTGTTGTAAATTTTGATAATTATAATGATGCATTAGCTCTTATAAGAGGTAACGAAGGTACAAAGATAAGCATAACATTTGTTCGTGGAATTTCGGGAATTGATTATACTGTTGAAGTAGAACGAAAAAAAATAGTTACTCACACTGTAGATATGAAAGATTTGGGAGAGGGTATATGTTATATACATATAAAATCCTTTGATAATGAAACCCAAAAGGAATTTTATGACGCTCTTCAAAATTACGGTATTGAAAATATAAAATATTTTATTCTTGATTTGAGATACAATGGAGGCGGTACTTTTTATTCTACAAAATCTATTGCAAATATGCTTTTGCCTAAATGTACAATCACCACCTTCGAATACAAAAACGGTTACAAGGATAGTATTAAAACTAACGGAAAACAAATAGTTAAAGCTCCAATGTGCGTTTTGGTAAACGGAAGCTCGGCAAGTGCTTCTGAGGTTTTAGCCAGTGCACTTAAGGATAATAAAAGAGCAATTATCATTGGTGAAAAAACATTTGGAAAAGCTATCGGTCAAACTACAATACCTTTTGAAAAAGAAAATGGGAAAACAGTAAGTGCTATATATCTTACTACATCAAGGTATTTGACCCCTGGCGGTGATGATATTCACGGCAAAGGACTTCAGCCAGATATTAATGTTTTGCCTCTTAAAGAGTACGAGGGAATACAGGTTGAGCAGATACCATTTGATAAAGATATTCAGCTTCAAAGAGCGATAAGTGAGGTAAAATCAAAATGAGAGTAGTAATTCAAAGAGTAAATAGTGCAAGTGTTTCCATTGATGGTAAATTATACAGCAGTATTGAAAAAGGTATTCTTGCATTAATTGGGATTTCACCTGAGGATGATGAAAGTGTTCTTCGCACAGTTGCAGAAAAAATGCTATCTCTTCGTATATTTACCGACCAGGAGGATAAAATGAATTTATCCCTTAGCGATGTAGGAGGGAAGCTTCTTGCAGTATCGCAGTTTACTTTATATGCTGATTGCAGAAAAGGCCGCAGACCAAGCTTTACGGATGCTGCAGGAGGAGAAATTGCCGAAAAATTATATAATAGGTTTATTGAAATTTGCGAAGAAATTTTAGGACAAAAGCCAATGACAGGTGAATTTGGTGCTGATATGAAGATATCTCTGGAAAATGATGGTCCAGTTACTATTATACTTGATTCTAAAGATTTGAACATAAAAAAAGTATAAAAAATGACAGTAAGCTATTGATTTTTAGCTTTAGTTATGTTATAAAATAAAGGTTAATATATAAAAAGGGGAGATTATAATGCTTAAAATTGATTATTCAAGAGCAGTTTGTGAAGCAGAAGTGGAAAAAATGTGGCCAATGGTAGAAGTTGCTCATAAAACACTTCACGAAAAGACAGGTGAAGGCAGTGACTTTTTAGGATGGGTTGATTTGCCACTTAATTATGATAAAGAGGAATATGCCAGAATTAAAAAGGCAGCTGAAAAAATTCAATCTGATTCTGAGGTTCTTGTTGTTGTAGGTATTGGTGGTTCTTATTTAGGTGCAAGAGCAGCTATTGAAGCTATGACAAACGAATTTTCTGCTATGATGACAAAAGAAGAAAGAAAGTATCCTCAGATTGTTTATGCGGGACATTCAATAAGTGCCAGTTATTTAAATCATTTAATTGCATTTTTAAAGAACAGAGATTTTTCAGTTAATGTTATTTCAAAATCAGGTACAACTACTGAGCCTGCTATCGCATTTAGAGTACTTAAAGATATCCTTGAGGAAAAGTACGGAAAAGAAGGTGCAAAGGGAAGAATTTACGCTACTACCGATGCGAAAAAGGGTGCACTTAAAACTGTTGCTGACCAGGAAGGCTATGAGACATTTGTAGTACCGGATGATGTTGGCGGACGATACAGTATATATACTGCAGTAGGGCTTCTTCCGATAGCTGCTGCAGGTATTGATACAGACGCTATGATTAAAGGTACACAGGATGCACATAAGGATTTTGCACTTCCTACAAAGGATAATGCTTGTTATACTTATGCGGCTGTTAGAAATTGTCTTTATAATAAAGGTAAGACTACCGAAATACTGGTTGACTATGAACCTAAAATGCATTATTTTGCAGAATGGTTCAAACAGCTTTATGGCGAAAGTGAAGGAAAAGATAATAAGGGTATTTTCCCTGCAAGTGCAGATTTTTCAACAGACCTTCATTCTATGGGACAGTATATTCAGCAGGGACTTAGAAACCTTTTTGAAACTGTAATTCATTTTGAAAATGTAGAAGATGATGTGGTAATTGAATCTGCAGAGAACAATCTTGATGGACTTAATTTCCTTGCTGGAAAGAAAGTAAGCTATGTAAATGATAAGGCATATGAAGGAACACTTCTGGCACATACTGACGGCGGAGTGCCCAATATTATTTTAAACGTTCCTCAGCTTGATGCATACAACTTTGGATATATGATTTATTTCTTTGAAAAGGCTTGCGGAATAAGCGGTTATATTTTAGGAGTAAATCCCTTTAATCAGCCAGGCGTTGAAGCATACAAAAAAAATATGTTTGGTCTTCTTGGAAAACCAGGATATGAGGATTTAAAAGAAGAGCTTGAAAAGAGACTTTCAAAGTAATTTTTTTGGAAAAATTTTGAGTTTTTAATAAAAATGTACTTGATATTTCTTTTAAAATATGCTATACTTATATTGAAAGCAATAATTTATTGTTTATGCTTTTAATATAAGGTGCTTAAAAGCACAGAGAATGGAGTGTTTTTATGTTAAAACTCATTATAGGCAAAAAGGGCACAGGTAAAACAAAACAGCTTATTGATGGAATTAATCAGGCAGTAGAAACCGAAAAAGGTCATATTGCTTTTATCAATAACGGAACTCGTCATGTGTTTGATTTAAGTTCTAAAGTAAGACTTATTGATACTTCTGAATATTCAATCAGAAAATATAATACATTTTATGGATTCCTTTGCGGTGTTATGGCTCAGGACTATGATTTAAGCAATATTTTTGTTGATGGTATCAACAAGATTATTACTGAAGATGATATTTTAAAATGTGAAGAGCTTTTTGAAAATCTTGATGCTATTTCTGCAAAGCACGGTGTTAACATTATTGTTACTGTAAGTATTGATGTTAATTAAGCACCTGAATATATGAAAAAGTATTTATAATTTTTTAAATTTAATGCACTTTAAAACGCACGAATTTATTTGTGCGTTTTAAGTTTTTAAGGCTATAAACGGAGGAAATTTTTATGTTATATCAAAGTACAAGAAATTCAGTAGATAAAATCACGTCAGCAAATGCAATAGTTAAAGGCATATCAAACGACGGTGGTCTGTTTGTACCTGAAAAAATGCCGCAGGTTTCTCTTGAAGAAATTAAACAGCTTTCTGATATGTCATACAGAGAAAGAGCAAAGAAAATTATTGGTCTTTTTCTTACGGATTTTACAGCAGAGGATATTGATTATTGTGTGGATAATGCATACACTGCTAAAAAATTTGAAACAGATGATATTGCACCTGTGCATTTTTTAAATGATACTACAAATATTCTTGAACTTTGGCATGGTCCGACTTGTGCCTTTAAGGATATGGCACTCCAGATTTTACCCTATTTTATGACCACATCAATTAAAAAGTGTAATATTGATAAAAAGGTTGTAATTCTTGTTGCAACCTCAGGAGATACAGGTAAAGCGGCTTTAGAAGGTTTTGCAGATGTTGAAGGTACAGGTATTATTGTATTTTTCCCTGAAGATGGTGTAAGCAATATTCAAAAGCTTCAAATGCTTACACAGGAGGGAGAAAATGTTGGTGTTGCTTCTGTATTTGGTAACTTTGATGATGCACAGACAGGAGTTAAAAAGATTTTTGGTGATAAAGAGTATAATAAGATTTTAGAAGAAAATAATATTATGCTTTCTTCTGCTAACTCCATTAACTGGGGCAGACTTTTACCACAAATAGTTTACTATTTCTCTGCATATGCAGATATGGTAAAAGCGGGTAAAATTTCAAATGGAGATAAAATTAATGTATGCGTTCCTACAGGGAACTTTGGAAATATTTTAGCTGGATATTATGCTAAAAATATGGGTCTTCCCGTACATAAATTTATTTGTGCATCAAACTGCAACAATGTACTTACTGATTTTATAAATACTGGTGTTTATAATAAAAACCGTCAGTTTAATACAACAATTTCACCTTCAATGGACATTTTAATTTCCAGTAACTTAGAGCGTCTTTTATATGATGTTACTAAGGATGAAACAGCTGTTGAAGGTTGGATGAAAAAATTGTTTACACAAGGTGAATATGAAGTGGACAATGCTACTAAAGAAGTTATTAAAAATAATTTCTTTGGAGGATATTGTGATGATGCTTCAACTAAAGAAACTATTGGTAAGGTTTGGAACGAAAATAAGTATCTTATGGATACTCATACCGCTGTTGCCTATAATGTATATATGCAGTATGTTGAAAAAACAGGGGATAAAACACCTACTGTTATTGCGTCAACAGCAAGTCCATACAAGTTTAACGAGGCGGTTTTGAGTGCACTTTCACCTGAAACTTCCTTTGACGGAATTGATGTATTTGAGCTTGTAGATATGCTGAATGTTAAGACAGGTCTTAAAGTTCCGGCATCTTTAGCTGAGCTTAAAGAAAAGAAGGTTCGTTTTGATTATAAGTGTGAAAAAGAAGATATGTCAAAGCTTGTTAGTCAAATTCTTAAAATAAAATAATTTTAAATGACCTGTCTGAAAAACAGACAGGTCATTTTTTGAAAAGGCGAGCAATTTATTTTAGCTCAAAAGTATGACAACAGGTTTCGCCCTCGGTTACAGCAGTTTTGCAGTTTATACAAATACTTTTTGCGTCACATTTACCCTGATAGTTGTGAACGCAGTTTTTAACTGTACAATCAACGCCGTGTAAACAATCTTTGTGTTCTTTTTCCATTTTAAGACTCCCTTAAATTTTTTAGCAAATATAATTTTATTTGCAAATTTAGTATAACCAAAATTAATAAAATAATGTGTGATTTTTTAAAGAAAGGAGAAGCTTATGGGTATTTATGCATTATCTGATTTGCATCTTTATAAAAGTATAAAAGATAAACCTATGGATATTTTTGGGCCCGAATGGGACAATCATATGAGCAAACTTGAAAATGGCTGTAAAATTTTAACAGATGAAGATACTCTGTTAATTCCTGGTGATATTTCCTGGGCGATGTATTTAAAAGAAGCTTATGAGGATTTGAAATTTATAAATGAACTTCCTGGTAAAAAAATTATAAGTAAAGGAAATCATGATTACTGGTGGGAATCACACAAGAAACTCAAAAGTTTTATTGAAGAAAATAATTTTAATACAATTTCTTTTTTGCATAATAATTATTTTCCCGTTAATGATATAGCTGTATGCGGAAATAAAGGATATACTTATAACTCTATGGGATATGTTGAAAATCCCACTGAAAGTGCAGCACATGATAAACTTTTATATGAACGTGAAATATCACGTATGGAGCTTTCTCTAAGTATGGCTGGAAAAGATGGGTTTAATAGAAAAATTTTTCAGACTCATTTTCCGCCATTTGAGTCGGGCAGATTACCAAGTGAAAGAATACAGGAAATTTTCGAAAAGTATCAGGTTGAAATCTGTATTTACGGGCATTTACATTCCGGCTCACGAAAAAATATTTTTGAAGGAAAGTTTGGGTGTACTGAATATGTTTTTGTCTCCTGTGAACATTTAGACTTTACACCAAAACTTATAATTAAGTAATATGGACAGAAAAGAAAAAATAATAGGATTTATAAATTCGGAAAAGTATATTCCCATGAAAGAGGAGGAGCTTGCTGTTTTATTATCAGTACCCAAACAGGACAGACCACAATTTAGCGGGATTATACGCGAACTTTTAAATGAAGGATTAATTTATAAGGCAAAGCACGGAAACATACACTCAGGTGAAAAATCAGGACTTATAAAGGGACAATTCACTTGTACCTCAAAAGGATTTGGATTTGTATTGAGAGATGGAGAAGAGGATATCTTTATTCCTAAAAATGCATGCAGAGGTGCTATGCATTACGATACTGTTCTTGCAAAAATAACTATTAAAGCACAGGAAGATAGAAGATGCGAAGGGGAGATAGTTCGTATTCTTTCCCGTAATACAACACACGTTGTTGGAACATTAAAACGTGTTCACAGAAGGTTTTTGGTAATTCCTGATAACGAAAAATTATGGCATTATATTGATATTCCAAAAGGAAATGTAAAAGGTGGACAAAAGGGACAAAAAGTTTATGTTAAAATAACAAAATATCCTTCCGATAAATCATCTCCTGAAGGAAAAGTAGAAGAAATACTTGGTTGGCCTCAGGATAATGATATAGCAATAAAATCTGTAATTTATTCTTATGGTTTATCACAGGAGTTTAACGATTCTGTAAAAAAAGAGCTTGAATATATTCCTGTCAGTGTTACAGAGGATATGATTAAAGATAGACAGGATAAAAGAGGAGATATTGTTATTACTATTGATGGTGAAGATGCAAAAGACCTTGATGATGCTGTTTCAGTCAAAATTCTTGATAACGGCAACTATCTTTTGTCTGTGCATATAGCAGATGTTTCTGAATATGTAAGACAGGGGACAAGCCTTGATGATGAAGCTTTCAAAAGGGGTACAAGTGTATATCTGCCGGGAACAGTAATACCTATGCTCCCACCAAAACTATCAAATGGAATTTGTAGTTTGAATGAAGGGGTTTCAAGACTTACTCTGTCTGTAGATATGGAATTTGACAGTAAAGGAAATCTTATAAATCACGATATTTATAAAAGTGTAATTTGTTCTTCTAAGAGAATGACTTATACTGATGTTAAAAAAATAATTGATAAAGATAAACAGACCATAAATAAATATAATGATTTATCTTCTTTAATTTGGAATATGCACACTTTGGCCCAAATATTGAATCGTAAAAGAAAAAGTGAGGGATATATTGATTTTAATTTTCCTGAAGCAAAAGTGATTTTTGATGATGATATGAATGTTGCAGGTGTGGCATTAGCTGAAATAAATGAAGCAAATAATCTTATTGAAGAATTTATGCTGGCTGCAAACAGCTGTGTTGCCGAACATTTTTTCTGGCTTAATGCACCATTTGTTTATAGGGTACACGAAACACCTGATAACGAAAAAATAACTAATTTAAAAAAACTTCTTTCTGCCTTTAATATTATTCTTAAAGGCAGGACTGAGGATATTAAACCTAAGGCACTTTCAGATATGCTGGAAAAGGTTAAAGATGAGCCTTATGGTGAGATAATTCAGGAGGCAGCACTTCGTGCTATGAAAAAGGCAAAATACCACACCTATTGCGGAGGCCACTTTGGTCTTTCTGTAAAATATTATTGTCATTTTACATCTCCAATAAGAAGATATCCTGATTTGCTCATTCATAGAATAATAAAGAGATATCTTGATAAAGGCACTTTGCCAGAAAATGATATTGCATTTTTAACTGATTACACTGAAAAAAGCGCCGTACAAAGCAGTAATAAAGAAATTAATGCTCAGGAAGCAGAGCGTACTGCAGTAAAAATTAAAATTGCACAGTATATGGAAGGTTATCTTGGCCACATTTTTGAAGGAAAAGTATGTTCAGTTACAGGATTTGGTTTATTTGTGCGACTGCCTAATATGGTAGAGGGGCTTATTTCCATGAATAATTTAAATGATGATTACTATGAGTTTCACAGTGAAAGAATGTATTTAAAAGGTACTCATACAGGTAAAGAATATCATATAGGGGATAATATAAGGGTTGTCTTATCCTCTGTAAATACCATTACAGGCGAGATTGATTTTACTTTAGAATAAAAATATGCAAGGATTTCTCCTTGCATATTTTTATAAATGTAAAAGTATTTTTGCTATTTCAAAATAAATCAAAAGTGCACAGGCATCCACAATTGTTGTTATAAAAGGACTTGCAACAACTGCAGGGTCAAAGCCCATTTTTTTTGCAATAATGGGAAGACTGCATCCAACCAGCTTTGCAATAGTAACAGTAAAAAACAGAGTTAAACATACTACAACCGCAACTGTTATTGGATTTTGTCCCGAAGCTATTATATCGCCCTTGTCCAGCACCAGTATTTTAATAAAATTTACAATTGCCAGAGTTAACCCGCAAATTATTGAAACACTAAACTCTTTTAATAGTGTTTTCCAGATGTCTGAAAGCCTGATTTCATCGGTAGAAAGACCGCGTATGATTGTGGCGGAGGTCTGTCCGCCTGCATTACCGCCTGTACCCATAAGCATAGGTATAAACGCTGTAAGTATTACACAAACCTGCAGAGCATCTTCAAAGCTGCTGATAATTTTACCTGTAAATGTTGAAGAAATCATAAGAAGCATAAGCCAAGGAATACGTTTCTTCCAAATCTCCCAAGCAGATGTTTTCAAATATGGTCTATCTGAAGGAACGATTGCCGCCATAAGCTCAATATCCTCAGTTGTTTCTTCATGCATAACATCAATAGCGTCATCGACTGTTACAATGCCCACAAGTCGGTTTTCGTTATCAACAACAGGTAGTGCAAGAAAATCATATTTATTGATTTTATTTGCAACATCTTCTTTATCATCTAAAGTGTTTGCAAATATTACATTTGTTTCCATTATATCTTCAATTAAGGTATGATTTCCTGCAAGCAGTAATGCTCTTACAGAAACTAAGCCAAGAAGCTTTCGGTGTGAATCAGTTACATAACAGGTGTATATTGTTTCTTTATCAACCCCTGTTACTCTTATATGGTCAATAGCCTTTTTTACTGTCATATCCTTTTTTAAAGATACATATTCGATTGTCATAATACTGCCTGCACTATCTTTTGGATAGTTTAGCAGCTCGTTGATTTTTACTCTTGTTTCAGGGTCTGACTGCTGTAATATACGTTTTACAACATTTGCAGGCATTTCTTCGATAATATCAATGGTATCATCAAGAAATAATTCGTCAAGCACAGCCTTGAGTTCATTATCTTTAAAAGAACGTATAAGAACCTCCTGACTTACGCTATCCATTTCTACAAAAGTATCTGCCGCATTTTCTTTAGACAAAATACGATAAAGCAAAAGCAAGTGTTCTTGAGGTGCCTCATCAAGCAAAGCCGCAATATCAACAGGTTCAAGTGAGTTCAGCAAACTTTTAAGTGCCGGATAATTTTTTGTTTCCAGTAAATTTACAATTTGTTCAAGCATCTGCAATTCCTCCTTAATTTTTTTCTAAGTAGGAAGAGTAACACAAATGCCCCTTCAGACTTTGAAAAACGGACTCAGTCCGTAATATAATATTCGCCCATCGGGATTTGTGCCACTACTACTTCCTGCATCCATTTTTCTCACCTCTTTCTATTCTAAATAAACGCTTAACTATTATATTTTAACATTATTTTCTACCAATGTCAATAAAAACTGTTTCAGTCATTGGATTATTCTTCCGCCTTCAATATGTATAAATCTTATATCACTGTAAGAATACAAATATAACGGACGGTTTTTTGTGTCAAAAGTATGTGCAGTAACAAATACGTCTCTTGTATTATTTGAAAGTTTTCCCGTTATTATCATTGTATGAGTATAATCATCACTGTTAATTGCCTTATATTGAACAATATCTCCTTCCTTTGCATTTTGGATTTCTACTAATTTTCCATAAGGACCATAACCTGTATTTTCTGTTAAGAATTCATATAAAAAATTAACTGAGGTCCATGCAGGTGCTCTGTCGTCTGAGCTTATGTAATACCATCCTAAAAGGGGAGAATAGTTCATTACAGGCAGTCCTGCAAAAATACACTGGGAAACAAAATTTGTGCAATCGCCTCCAATATCTGAGAAGTCATAATAGTCAGGGTTTCTTCTGTATGCCCATTTGAAGGCATAGATTATTGCTCTTTGCCTGTTATATTCGATTTCTCTCAAAATTATCACTCCTTATTTTATTCGAAATGCATACTATATCAGTGTATATTTTATGCAAATTGCACTAAATAATTCCATTTTTTTCTACAATATTTTCAACAACTAAATTCCCCTTTAGTATGGACTTTTTTCAATAAATGTTGTATAATAATTAAGTATGATATGGTTTGTATAGAAATATGCAACTGTGATAAATTTTTAACAAAGTATATTATAATAGGAGGTAAAAATATGAGCTACACAAGTTCTATTAAGTTTAACGGTACAAAAGAGCAGGAAGCCAAGCTTTACGAGGTTATTAATGCTAATAAGGATATTCCCGGTGCATTGATACCTGTTCTTCATGGTGCGCAGGAAATCTATGGATATCTTCCCATAGAAGTACAGAAGATTATTGCAGACAATCTTGGAATATCTCTTACTGAGGTATATGGTGTTGTAACATTCTACGCACAGTTTTCACTTTATCCCAAGGGCGAGTATTCAATCGGTGTTTGTCTTGGTACAGCTTGCTATGTTAAAGGTTCTGGTGACATTCTTGAAGCTTTCAAAACAAAGCTTAACCTTGAAGTTGGAAAGTGTACAGATGATGGTAAATTCTCTCTTGAAGCAACAAGATGTATTGGTGCATGCGGACTTGCTCCTGTAATCACAGTAAATGATGATGTATATGGCAAGCTTGTTGTTGATGATGTTGATGATATTTTGAAAAAATACACTGCGTAAATAACTTCCTGAAGGGATAGATTAATTTATGAAATTATCTGATATTCAAAAAGAACTAAACGCAAAGCTATTATCTGATTGCTCCATGGAAACTTTAGAGCAAACTGAGATATTAAATGCCTGCGGTTGTGACCTTATGAGCGATGTTCTTGCCTATGTAAAAGACCAGGCTTTGCTGTTAACAGGTCTTATTAACCCACAGGTTATTCGTACTGCTGAAATGATGGATATTGGTGCAATTTGCTTTGTTAGAGGAAAAGTTCCTACTGATGAGGTAATTGATCTTGCACAGGATATGGGAATTATTCTTCTTTCAACAGAGAAACCTCTATATACTGCTTGCGGTATTTTATACAGCGGTGGACTTGGAGGGGGAGCAAAGTGCTAAAATCCTATGAAATTTCCGGAACGGATTTTTCTGTTGCAGGGGAAGCATCCAGTTCTTTTAAAATGCTTTTAAAAAAGCTTGGGGTTAAACCTGAAATTGTTCGCAAGGTTTCTATTGCAATGTATGAGGCTGAAATTAATACAGTTGTACACGGCGGAGGTGGACAGTGTGAAGCTGAAGTTCTTGGTGATTGTATTAAGGTAGTGTTTAGAGATCAGGGACCAGGTATTGCAAATGTAGAGCTTGCTATGAAGGAAGGTTTTTCTACTGCAAGTGAAAAAATTCGTGAGCTTGGTTTTGGTGCCGGTATGGGTTTGCCTAATATCAAGCGTTATACAGACGAAATGAAAATTAAAACAGAAGTTGGTAAAGGTACTCAGATAGAATTTATTGTTTATCTTTAAATTGAAAGTTGGTGTGGCAATTTTATGGCATACTATCATTCTGTTACGTTGGATACTAATAAATGCAAAGGATGTACAAAATGTATTCAACATTGTCCCACTGAAGCAATAAGAATCAGAGGTGGAAAAGCAAAAATTATTAAAGACAGATGCATTGATTGTGGTGAATGTATCAGAGTTTGTAAATCAAGAGCAAAACTTGCACTTACCGATTCATTTGATGTTCTTAATAATTTTGAATACAATATTGCACTGCCAGCACCGGCATTATATGGTCAGTTCGGTGCTGATATTACAACTGATAAAGTTCTTTCGGGTCTTCTTGAAATCGGTTTTGACGATGTTTTTGAGGTTGCAAGAGCAGCTGAATACATAAGTGCCGCTACAAGAGAAATGATAGTCGAAAACAAATTACCTAAGCCTGCAATAAGCTCAGCTTGTCCTGCTGTTGTAAGGCTTATTACAGTAAGGTTCCCTTCTCTTATTGATAATATTGTACCTCTTTTGGAGCCTATGGAGCTTGCTGCCAGAATGGCAAGAGATGAGGCAAAAAAGAAAACAGGGCTAAGTGATGATAAGATAGGTGTATTTTTTATTACTCCGTGTCCTGCTAAAATGACAAGTGTTAAAGCATCAATTACTGTTGGGGATACTGCAGTAAGTGGTGCAATTTCCGTAAATGATGTTTATGTAAAACTTTTAAACGTTCTTAAAAACGTTAAGCCAAGAGGTATTGCCTGTGCAGGATTTGAAGGAATTTCATGGGCAAGACGTGGAGGCGAAAGCTACGGAACAGGTCTTAATAATTATATTGTTGTTGACGGAACTGAAAATGTTATTAAAATTTTAAGTGCTATAGAAGATGAAAAACTTAGGGATATTGATTTTGCCGAGCTTGCAGCTTGCTCTATGGGCTGTGTAGGCGGAGCTTTAAATGTTACAAATCCATATGTTTGCGTAAGTAACATTAAAAATATTGCTGAAAATACTCCCCAGAGTACTCCTGTAGAGAATATTAATATTAATAATATGTGTTTTGATAAAGAAATTGTTCCATCTACCGCTATGAATTTTGACAACGACCTTTCTAAAGCTGTTGAGATTATGGAAAAAATCGAAAAACTTTATACAACTATGCCTCAGCTTGATTGTGGCTCCTGCGGAGCACCCTCATGCAGAGCTTTAGCAGAGGATATTGTAAGAGGTTATGCAAAAAAATACGATTGTTTATTTTTAAGAAATCAGCATACAAAGGAGATTACTTTAAAGTTAAATGAAATCGTAACAAAACGTAAAGATGGAAAAAAATTATCACAAGAAGAAATTAAGTTATATCAACAGCTTACTGATGAGCTTTTTGAATTTGAACAAGAACAACAAAGCGGATATGACTTTAATTTGAATGAAATGGAGAGATATTAAAATGAAACTTTCACAGATTGTTGAAAAACTTAATTTGAAGGTTGTAACTGACTCTCCATTTGAGGATAGAGAAATATCTGGCGGATATGTGGGTGACCTTCTTAGCTGGGTAATGGGGAAGGCAGAAAGCGGTAATATATGGATTACCATTATGAGCAATGTTAATATTGTTGCAGTAGCAGCTTTAACAGATGTTGCCTGTATTCTTTTAGGTGAAGGTGTTATCCCTGAAGAAGATGTAATAAAAAAAGCAAATATGCAGGATATTATTATACTTTCTTCTGATAAAACTGCTTTTGAACTTTCAAATCAAATTGGTAATATTTTGAAGTTATGATTAAATATGATTTTCATATTCATTCCGCATTATCCCCTTGCGGTGATGAAGATATGACACCAAACAATATTGTAAATATGGCTTATATTGCCGGTCTTAATGCTATTGCTATAACCGACCATAACACAATAGGAAATGTTAAATCTGCTATGGCAATAGGGAGTCAGCTTGGAATTACAGTTCTTGCAGGTATGGAAATTGAAACATGCGAGGAAATTCACATTTTGACACTTTACCCAAGCTTGGAAAGTGCTGAAAAAGCGTATAATGTTGTATATAATTCTTTGCCTGATATTAAAAACAGACCAGATATTTTCGGCAGACAGCTGTATTTAGATGAAAATGATGAAATTATAGGAGAAGAAGAAAAGCTTCTTATTTCGCCAACAAGTTTATCGGTAGAACAAGTTTTTGAACTTGTTAAATCAGTAGGCGGTGTTGCTATTCCTGCTCACGTTGACAGACATTCCTACAGTATTCTTACAAATCTGGGCTTCATATCTGAAGAGCTGGATGCAAAGAGAATTGAAATATCTTATACTGTTGACAGTATTGAGGAATATAAAAAATCAAGACCTGACCTTGAAAAATATAAGGTTTTAAGAAATTCAGATGCTCACTATCTTCAAGATATTGGCAAAAATGAAAATTATCTTGATGTAACAATAGAGCAGTTATTTGGAGAAGTATAATGAAAGAGTTATCCTTGCATATTCTTGATATTGTCCAGAATTCTGTAAAAGCAAAGGCGGACAAGATTGATATTATTATTAATGAAAATATTAAAGATAATCTTTTGGAGATTACTATTTCTGATAATGGCTGCGGTATGAGTGAGGATTTTTTAAAAACAGTTAAGGACCCATTTTCTACAACTCGTACAACCAGAAAAGTTGGTATGGGAATTTCACTGTTTGAGGCTGCTGCAATACAAAGCGGCGGACACCTTGATATAAAATCAAAGTTAGGACAGGGTACAACCCTTTATGTGTGTTTTATGCATAATAGTATTGACAGAGCACCTATCGGTAATATGATAGATACTATGATTACTATTATACTTAGTGCACCTGAAATTCAATATGTTTATAAGCATTGCAAGAACGAAAAAGAGTTTGTGTTTGATACTGATGTTATAAAACAATCTCTTGGTGATATTCCTATTACAACTCCTGAAATACTTGAGTGGATAAAAGGATATATGCAGGAAGGACTTGCGAGCCTATAATATAAAAAAGTTAAAAATTTATTTATAATTTAAGGAGGACATTATGAAGAGTTTAGCAGAGTTACAGCAATTACGTGACCAGATTTCACAGCAGGTTGTATTGCGTAAGGACCGTGAAGACGGAATTCGTGTTGTCGTAGGTATGGCAACATGTGGTATTGCAGCAGGTGCAAGACCTGTTATGAGTGCTTTTTTAAATGAAGTATCAAAAAGAAAACTTTCGGATGTTACAGTTACCCAGACAGGATGTATAGGTATGTGTCGTTTGGAACCTATCGTTGAGATTTATATGCCCGGCGAAGAAAAGGTTACATACGTTAAAATGAATGAAGAAAAGGTTGCTCGCATTGTTGCTGAGCATATTATAAACAAAAAACCTGTTGCCGAATATACAGTTGGTGCGGTTCAGGAGTAATAGAGGAGGAGATATAATGAATATTTACAGATCACATGTTCTTATATGTGGCGGAACAGGCTGTACTTCTTCAGGTTCAAACAAAATTCATGAAGAATTTGATAAACTTCTTGCTGAAAAAGGTCTTGAAAATGAAGTAAAAGTTGTACAGACAGGCTGTTTCGGTCTTTGTGCACTTGGACCGATCGTTGTTGTATATCCAGAAGGTGCATTTTATAGCCTTGTTAAGGTTGAGGATGTTAGCGAAATCGTTGAAGAACATCTTTTAAAGGGTAGAATTGTTGACAGACTTCTTTATAGAGAAGACGAAAAGAGTAATGAAGTAAAACCCTTAAATGAAGTTACATTCTACAAAAAACAGATGCGTATTGCTCTTAGAAACTGTGGTGTTATCAATCCTGAAGATATTAATGAAGCTATAGGTGTTGATGCATATCAGGCTCTTGGTAAAGTACTTACAGAAATGACTCCTGAACAGGTTATTGAAACAATCCTTGATTCAGGTCTTCGTGGTCGTGGCGGTGCAGGATTCCCAACAGGTCTTAAATGGAAATTTGCAGCTGCTTCTAAAAATGACCAGAAATATGTTTGTTGTAATGCCGATGAAGGTGACCCAGGTGCATTTATGGACCGTTCAGTTCTTGAAGGTGACCCTCATACAGTTATTGAAGCTATGGCTATTGCAGGTTATGCAATCGGTGCTAATCAGGGTTATATTTACATTCGTGCAGAATATCCAATCGCTGTTAGACGTCTTCAGATTGCTATTGATCAGGCAAAGGAATATGGCCTTTTAGGTAAAGGTATTTTTGGTACAAACTTTGATTTTAACCTTGAAATTCGTCTTGGTGCAGGTGCCTTTGTTTGTGGTGAAGAAACAGCACTTATGAACTCAATTGAAGGTAACAGAGGCGAACCCAGACCTCGTCCTCCTTTCCCTGCGGTAAAAGGTCTATTTGCTAAACCCACAATTCTTAATAACGTTGAAACATATGCTAATATTCCTGTAATTATTAATAAAGGTGTTGATTGGTTTAAGGGCATCGGTACTGAAAAGAGTAAGGGTACAAAGGTATTCGCTCTTGGCGGAAAAATACAGAACACAGGTCTTGTTGAAGTTCCTATGGGTACAACCCTTCGCGAGATTGTTGAGGAAATCGGCGGCGGTTGCCCTAACGGTAAAAAATTCAAGGCTGCACAGACTGGTGGTCCTTCAGGTGGATGTATCCCTGCAAGCCTTATCGATACAGAAATCGATTACGATTCTCTTATGAGTATAGGCTCTATGATGGGATCTGGCGGTCTTATCGTTATGGACGAGGACAACTGTATGGTTGATATTGCAAAATTCTTCCTTGAATTTACAGTTGATGAATCCTGCGGTAAATGTGTTCCTTGCCGTGTAGGTACAAAAAGACTTCTTGAAATGCTTGAAAAGATTACTTCAGGTAAAGCTACAATGGAAGACTTAGATAAGTTAGAAGAACTTTGCTATGTAATTAAGGAATCTGCACTTTGTGGTCTTGGACAGACAGCTCCTAACCCTGTTTTAAGTACATTACAGTATTTTAAAGACGAGTATGTTGCCCATGTTAAGGATAAGGTTTGTCCTGCAGGTGTATGTAAAGCTCTTGTTAATTATCATATTGACCCTGAAAAGTGTAAAGGATGTAGCCTTTGCTCAAGAAAATGTCCTGCTAACGCTATTACAGGTGAAATCAAGAGTCCGTTTGTTATTGATACAGATAAATGTCTTAAGTGTGGAGTTTGCATGGAAGCATGTAAATTTGATGCTATTTACAAAAAGTAAAAGGAGGATTTAATAAATGGTAAATTTAACTATAGATGGCAAAGCCGTATGTGTGCCTGAAGGTACAACTGTGCTTGAAGCCGCAAAAACAGTTAATATAAATATACCTACACTTTGTTATCTTAAAGATATCAACGAAATTGGTGCTTGTAGAGTATGTATAGTTGAAATTAAGGGTGCAAGAGCACTTCAGGCTTCTTGTGTATATCCCGTTGCTGAAGGTCTTGAAGTATTTACAAATTCTCCGAAGGTAAGAAAAGCTAGAAAAGCAACTGTTGAGCTTATTTTATCTGACCATGACAGAAAATGTCTTACCTGTACAAGAAACAGAAATTGTGAACTTCAGAAGCTTGCTGACGACCTTGGTATAACAGACATCAGATACGAAGGTGAACAGAGAGTGGTTGATATTGACGACCTTTCTCCTTCCATTGTTCGTGACAACAATAAATGTATTTTATGCCGCAGATGCGTAAGTGTTTGTAAGAATGTACAGACCGTTGGTGCTATTGATGCTGCATACCGTGGTATTAAAACAAGAATTGGTTCTGCTTTTGATATGGCACTTAACGATTCTCCTTGTATTAACTGTGGTCAGTGTATTACAGCTTGTCCTGTTGGTGCACTTTATGAAAAAGATGGTACTAAGGCAGTTTGGGATGCACTTGCTGATGATTCAAAGCACGTTGTAATACAGGCAGCACCTGCTGTAAGAGCAGCTCTTGGCGAAGAATTTGGCATGGAAATGGGCAAATGTGTTACAGGTAAAATGGCTGCAGCTATGAGAAGACTTGGTTTTAATGAAGTTCTTGATACAGACTTCTCTGCAGACCTTACAATTATGGAAGAGGGAACAGAGCTTCTTGAAAGACTTAATAATGGTGGAGTTCTTCCTATGATTACATCATGCTCACCAGGTTGGGTTAAGTTCTGTGAACATTTTTATCCTGATTTTATTCCTAACCTTTCTTCATGTAAGTCACCTCACCAGATGTTTGGTGCAGTTATAAAATCTTACTATGCAGAAAAGAAAAATATTGATCCTAAAAGCATATTTACAGTTTCTGTAATGCCTTGTACTGCAAAGAAATTCGAGTCCGGAAGAGATGAAATGGAAGTTAAAGGACTTCGCGATGTAGATGCAGTTATTACAACAAGAGAGCTTGCTGCAATGATTAAAACTGCAGGTATTGATTTTGCTAACCTTGAAGATGAGAATTTTGATGATATCTTTGGTATCGGTTCAGGTGCAGGTGTAATTTTTGGTGCAACAGGCGGTGTTATGGAAGCTGCTCTTAGAACTGTTAAAGAAATTGTTGAGAATAAACCTCTTGACAAGATTGAATTTGAGGCTGTTCGTGGAACTGACGGCATCAAGACTGCTACAGTAAATGTTGGCGGAACAGATGTTAATGTTGCTGTTGCTCATGGTCTTGGTAATGCAAGAAAGCTTCTTGATGATGTTAAAGCAGGTAAAGCAAATTACCACTTTATTGAAATTATGGGTTGTCCCGGCGGTTGCGTAACAGGTGGCGGTCAGCCAATTGTTAGTGCAAAGGTTAAGGCTGAAGTTGATGTTAAGGCAGTAAGAGCAAAAGGTCTTTATACTGAAGATACAGTTCTTGCAGTTAGAAAATCACACGAGAACCCTGCAATCAAGAAGATTTATGCTGAATATTTTGAAAAGCCAGGAAGTCACAAATCTCATGAACTTCTTCATACTCATTATCAGGCAAGAAAACAGTATATATAATCTAAATTGATAAAAAGGTCGGATTTATTAAAATCCGACCTTTTGTTTATCTCTTATCTTGAATACAATTTATTTAGTTCTGAAAAATAATTTTTATCAATACCATCCAGTTGCTCTTTTGTAACTCTGTATTGCCAGTTTCCTTCAGCTTTTCCGGGAATATTCAGTCTAGTGTCCGAGCCGTATCCTAAAATATCCTGAATAGGCATAATTACAAGTCCTGCATGGCTTGCTAACATATTGCGTATAATTGCTTTACAGCCACCTGTCCAGTCGGGATTTTCATATCCGCAGTATTTAAGCATCTGCAATCTGTTTTCATTGTCTAACTCCCATAAATAACCAAGAAGTGTATTGTTGTCGTGTGTGCCTGTATAGGCAATACAATTTTCTGGATAATTATGAGGACGGTGGGGAGTGTTAGGGTCACCTAAAAAAGCAAACTGGAAAACTCTCATACCCGGAAAACCGCTTTTTATTAAAAGTTCAGTAACTTCCGGTGTAATATCTCCTAAATCCTCAGCAATTATCAATGCATTACCGCATTCCTCTTTAATTGCATTTACCAACTCCATACCAGGACCTTTCATCCATTTTCCTTCACGAGCGGTTTTAGCATTTGATGGTATTTCCCAATATGTTTCAATACCTCTGAAATGGTCAATTCTTACGCCGTCAAATATATTGGTCATATGACGCATTCTGTCACGCCACCATTTATAATTATCTCTTTCCATTTCTTCCCAGTTGTAAATCGGATTACCCCAAAGCTGTCCATCGGTAGAAAAATAATCAGGAGGAACACCTGCAACACATAAGGGGAAATTATCTTTATCAAGTTTAAAATACTTTTTATTTGCCCAAACATCCGAGCTGTCATAATCTACATAAATTGGAATATCACCGATTATTTTAATACCGTTTTTATTTGCGTATTCTTTTATTTCAAACCACTGGGTAAAAAACTCATATTGGATAAATTTCCACATAAAAAGTATTTCTTCCTGGTAGTTTTCATTATCCCAGGTGTTCCATGCAGTAAAATTATTAAAATGCTTAATTGCCATAAATCTGCAAAAATCAGCAAGGTATGGATTTAAAGAAATAAAATTCTCAATTTCCTGTTTGTTTTTTACTCTTTTTGATGCAGAAAGAAGAATGTTTATTCTTGTATGAAAAAGTTTTACAAATTCGCAGGAATAAGGATTTGTTTGTTTTTGACTGTCTAGTTCCTCACTGGTCAGCAATCCTTTTTTATGTAATATATCAAGAGAAATAAAATATGGATTTCCTCCAAATGCAGAGGGAGATTTATAGGGAGAATTACATTCATCTACAGGACAGAAGGGTAAAACCTGCCAGTAAGAAAACCCACAATCTTTTAAGAAATCTATAAAATATTTTGCCTCTTTTCCAAATGCTCCAATTCCGTAATCTCCAAAAAGTGAAGAAATATGCATTAAAACACCACTGCCACGTTTCATATAAACACCTCATATGTATTATTGAATATATATTGCATATATTATTATATATATTTTACAGTAAATTGTAAAAAAAATCAATATAAAAGATTATCAAAAGACATTAACAAGCCCTGTTTCTTCCTTGACAAAAAACTTTCTTAGAGTTATAATTATTATATAGGTAACATAACGTAATTAATATGTTCGAAGGGAAAAATAAAATATGAAAAATACAAAAAAAATCCTTGATTTTCTTTGCAGTTTTTCTCAAGGCAATAGTAGTGATGCTTATGAATTTTTAGGTTGCCACCCTCACGAAAATGGTTATGTATTCAGGGTTTGGGCACCAAATGCTAAAAGTGTTGCACTTGTAGGAGATTTTAATTTATGGAATACTACTGCAAATTATATGGTAAACATAGGTTATGGCATATGGGAAGGTATAATTAATAATGCTAAGATTTACGATGCATATAAATATTATATAGAAAAGCAAGATGGTACATTTGTTTATAAAAGCGACCCTTATGCTTTTCATACATGTACCCGTCCTGAAAATTCTTCTAAAGTATATAATATAGAAAATTACAAATGGAAAGATAAAGAATACCAAAAAAAGAAAAAATATATTTACTCAGGACCTGTAAACATTTACGAAATACATTTAGGCTCATGGAAGCAATTTGATGACGGAAACTTTTATTCTTACAGGCATATGGCAGACGAGCTGTCGGATTATGTTGTAAAAATGGGTTATACTCACGTTGAATTACTTCCGGTAAGTGAGTATCCCTTTGACCCATCCTGGGGATATCAGGTTACAGGATACTATGCACCTACTTCCAGATACGGAACACCTGAAGATTTTATGTATCTTGTTGATACTTTCCATAAAAAAGGAATAGGGGTAATTCTTGATTGGGTAGGAGCACATTTTCCCAAAGATGAGAATGGTCTTTATGAATTTGACGGAAGTTGTTGTTATGAAAAAAATGACAGCCTTATGAATGAGCATCCTGACTGGAATACAAGAATTTTTGATTATGGAAGAAATGAAGTTAAGTCATTTCTAATTTCAAACGTAGTATTCTGGATGAATAAATATCATATTGACGGTATAAGAGTTGACGCTGTAGCATCAATGTTATACCTTGATTATGGCAGAAGAGACGGACAGTGGAGACGGAATAAATATGGAGGAAATTACAACCTTGAGGCTATTGATTTTCTTCGTCAGTTAAATGCCGCAGCTTTTGCTGAAAATCCCGATGTGCTTATGATTGCAGAAGAATCCACCGCATTTCCGATGGTTACTAAGCCTGGATTTGACGGAGGTCTTGGTTTTAATTATAAGTGGAATATGGGCTGGATGAATGATATGCTTGATTATATGTCAACTGACCCTTTATTTAGAAAAGGCAAGCATAATAACATTACCTTTTCAATGACATATGCTTTTTCGGAAAATTTTGTACTGCCAATTTCCCATGACGAGGTTGTACACGGAAAATGCTCTATGATTGGTAAAATGCCGGGAGACTATGATGATAAATTCAATAATCTAAGAGCATTTTATGGATTTATGATGGCTCATCCTGGTAAAAAACTTCTGTTTATGGGCAGTGAATTTGCCCAGTTTAGTGAATGGAATTATGAAAAGTCTCTTGAATGGTTTATGTTAGAACACGAGAAACATAATAAAATGCATAACTATGTTAAAGAGCTTAATCATTTTTACTTAAAAAATTCACCCTTCTGGGAGATTGATTTTGATTGGAAGGGATTTAAATGGATTTCACTTGATGACGATGCACAAAGTGTAATATCGTTTATAAGAAGGGATAAATCAGAAAATGAAATTATTGTAGTTTGTAATTTCTGTCCTGTATTAAGGGAAAAATACAAAATAGGAGTTCCTGAAAAAGGAACATACAAACCTGTATTTTCAAGTGATAAATTAAAATATGGAGGAACAGGAACAAGACTACAAAGTGTTAAAACTAAAAATACGGCAATGCATGGCTACGAACAATCTATCGAGATAAAATTACCACCGCTTTCTACAGTCTATTATATTAAATCAAAATAAAATATAGGGGGTAAATACAAATGCTGGACAGACAGAAAGAATGTATCGCAATGTTACTTGCAGGTGGACAGGGAAGCAGACTTCTTGTTCTTACTGAAAAAACCGCAAAACCCGCAGTTCCTTTCGGAGGAAAATATCGTATTATTGATTTTCCATTATCTAATTGTGTTAATTCAGGAATAGATACAGTAGGTATATTGACACAGTATCAGCCTCTTGAGCTTAATGATTATATTGGTAACGGTCAGCCCTGGGGGTTAAATCGTAATTTTGGTGGTGCACATATACTTCCGCCATATGCTCAAAGCAAAAAAATGGAGTGGTATAAAGGTACAGCAAATGCAATTTATCAAAACCTTTCTTTTGTTGAAAATTATAATCCAAAGCATGTTATTATTTTGTCCGGTGACCATATTTATAAAATGGATTATAAAAAAATGCTTAAGTATCATATAAAAAATAATGCTGAGTGTACTATTGCGGTTCGTGATGTGCCTATGGCAGAGGCAAGCCGTTTTGGTATTATGAATACAAATGAAGATGGTTCTATTTATCAATTTGAAGAAAAACCTGCTAACCCTAAGAGTAATCATGCTTCGATGGGAGTTTACATTTTCAAATGGGAAATTCTTCGTAAATACTTAATTGAAGATGAAGCAGATACTACAAGTGATAACGATTTTGGCAAAAATATTATTCCTGCACTTTTACGGGACGGCAGAAGATTATTTGCTTATACATTTGATGGATACTGGAAGGATGTAGGTACAATTTCCAGTCTTTGGGAAGCTAATATGGATATTTTAGACGGTCAATTTAATCTTAAAGATAAGAACTTTAAGATATTTGCAAGAAACTATGCACAGCCGTCCAGTTATATTTCAGCATCCTCTGATATTAAACACTCATTTGTTGCAGAAGGTTGTACTGTAAAAGGAAAAGTTAAACATTCTGTTGTTTCTACAGGATGCGTAATCGAAGAAGATGTTGAAATTTCCGACAGTGTAATTATGCCTGGTGCAGTTATTAAAAAGGGTGCTGTTATAAAGTATGCTATTATTGGCGAGGGTGTAACTGTTGAGGAAAACTGTAAAATTGGTGACAATCCCGAATATTTTGACAAGGATAGTTGGGGAATAGCTGTTATTGGTAAAGGAGAAACAGTTGAAAAAAATACAATTATCCGTCCTAATGAAGTGATATAGAGGAGGGAGAAGCTATTATGATGACAGGTATAATTTTTTCAAACATTTATGATACTGCTCTTGGTGTGCTTTCTGCTAACAGAACTGTTGCATCACTTCCTTTCGGAGGACGATACAGATTTATTGATTTTACATTATCAAATATGGTAAACTCAGGTGTAAGAAATATCGGTGTTATTACAAAATATAATTATCAGTCTTTAATGGACCATCTTGGTTCTTGTCAGGAATGGGATTTAAATAACAAAAATGATAGTCTTTATATTATTCCGCCTTTTGCTTCAGGAAGATCTGAAGTATATAGAGGAAAATTAGAAGCACTTCATACTTCAATTAATTTTCTTAAATCTCAAAAAAGCCAATATGTTCTTTTGTCTGATACTATTACTATTTGTAATATTGATTATCGTGAAGTGTTAGAAGAACATATCAAATCTGGTGCAGATGTTACTCTTATTGCAACTAAGCCTGCAAATTACACTGACGACCATGTTGTTGTGGTGGAGGCTGACAGTGATAACAAAGCTACAAAAATTACTTTAAACTATCCCGCTTCTGAAAAAGCTTTAGTTGGTATGGGTATGTTTATTATGGACAGAGAAATTCTTATTAAAGAGGTTGAAGAGGCTGTAGCTGATGGGTTTTTCCATTTTGAAAAGGATTTTGTACAGAAAAAATTTAATCTGGGTACTTTAAATATTAACATTTATGAGTTTGAAGATGTAGTACTTAGAAACAAAGACATTTCAACATATTTTAAGAATAATTTAAGTCTTCTTGATGAAAAAGTAAGAAAAGGCTTATTCAAGAAAAATTCTCCTATTTATACTAAAGTAAGAGATGAAATTCCTTCATATTATGGTGAAAATTCTGTTGTTAATGAATGTGTAATTGCTGACGGCTGTAAAATTGAAGGTTTTGTTGAAAATTCTATAATTTTCCGTGATGTTAAAATAGCAGAAGGAGTACAGATTATAAACTCTGTAATAATGCAGGGTACAAAAATCGCAAAGGATGCATATATTGAAAATGCAATTTTAGATAAAAACGTTACAATAACTGAAGGAATCAGGCTTATTGGTGCATCTGATAACCCTGTTATTATCAAGAAAGGTGAAACTGTATGAAAATAATGTTCGCTACAAGCGAAGCAGCTCCATTTATAAAAACAGGTGGTCTTGGGGACGTAGCACAGGCTCTTCCCCAAGAGCTTTCTAAAATAAAAGATGTGGAAGTGTGTGTTTTTTTACCCTACTACAAAAAAATCAAGGATAATCCTGACATTAAAGTTGAGTTTATTAAAAGCTTTTCTGTGGGACTTGCCTGGAGAGAAGAATATGTAGGCGTATTTAAATCAGTTTCCAAAAGTAAAAAAATGCAGGTTTATTTTATTGATAATGAATATTATTTCTATCGTGATTCTGTTTATGGGGATTATGACGACGGAGAAAGATTTACCTATTTTTCTTATGCTGTTTTAGAATCCATAAGACAGCTTGACTATCATCCAGACATAATACATTGTAATGACTGGCAAACTGCTCTTATTCCTGTACTTAAAAAAGCTAAATATTTGGGTCTTGAGGAATATGACAGAATTCGAACTGTGTTTACAATTCATAATATTGAATATCAAGGAAAAATGCCTAATGAATTTTTTCAGGATGTTATCGGCATTGATGAATACTGGAGAAATGTTCTGACATATGACAAATGCATTAACTTTATGAAAAGCGCAATAGTTTGTGCTGATAAAATTACTACTGTTTCAAAAACATATTCCTATGAAATCCGTCACGCATTTTTTGCTCACGGGCTTCAGGATATAATTAAAGAAAATGAGTACAAACTAGAGGGTATTGTTAATGGTATTAACACAGATATTTATAATCCTAAAAAAGACCCTGCGTTAAACGTTCCTTTTTCGCCGACTGATATGTCAGGGAAAGCTAAAGCTAAGGAAGATTTACAGAAAATGCTTGGACTTCCTGTAAGACCAGATGTTCCTGTAATTTCAATGATTTCAAGACTTGCATCTCATAAAGGTCTTGACCTGGTTGAATACGTTATGGGTGATTTAATGTCAAGGGATATTCAATTTGTTGTTGTAGGTACAGGTATGTCAAAGTATGAAGATATGTTTAATTTTAATGCATATGTTCATCCTGATAAAATGTCCTCTAATATTAAATTTGACCCTGTGCTTGCAAATAAAGTTTATGCAGGTTCTGATATATTTTTAATGCCTTCAAAAAGCGAGCCTTGTGGACTTTCACAGCTTATAGCTATGCGTTATGGCACAGTACCTGTAGTCAGAGAAACAGGCGGTCTTTATGATACTGTTCCTGCACTGAATATAGAAACTTTAGAGGGTAGAGGCTTTACTTTTAAAGGGTATAATGCACATGATATGCTTGGTGCTATCGACAGATGTATTGATTTTTATTACAATAAGGACAAATGGAATAAACATATTAAAAATCTTGCAAAATTCAACAGTAGTTGGAAGTCTTCGGCAGCTGACTACCTTAGAATATATAGTGAATTAATTTAGAAACGGAGCTTTGGTAAAGTGAAATTGAGAGAAAATAATGCAAGCAGTTTAACTGCAGAAAAAAGACTTAACGAAAAAGCTGTAAGACTTTTTGGTTGCGCAGTTGATGAGCTTACAAAACAACAGATGTTTAAAACACTTTGCGGGGTTGTAAGAGACCTTATGGTGGAAAAAAGAAAGGATTTTCACGACGAATACCGTGCTAACGACAGCAAACAAGTGTATTATATGTCTATGGAATTCCTTGTTGGAACATCACTTCATAACAATCTTTTTAATCTTGGAATAGAAGATGAATTTAAAAAGGCTGTTGAAAAGTTTGGTTTTGATTTGGAAGAATTATACAGCATGGAACCTGATGCAGGTCTTGGTAACGGAGGTCTTGGAAGACTGGCTTCATGCTATATGGACTCTATGACAAGTCTTGGCCTTCCCGGTACAGGTTTTTCAATCCGATATGAATTTGGAATATTCCGTCAGAAGATTATTGATGGATGGCAGATGGAATTTCCTGATGATTGGCTGGATCTTGGGGATGTTTGGCTTCAGGCAAGAGAGGACGAAGCATACGAAGTAAAATTTGGCGGTGACGTTACAGGTTGGGATGATAACGGAAAATACAGAGTTTCCCATACTAATTATAATGCTGTTGTTGCAGTTCCTTATGATATGTATATTTCAGGCTATGATACAAAGGCTGTAAACAAACTTGTTTTATGGAGTGCCAAGTCTGCAAATAGTTTTGATATGGCAGCTTTTTCAAGAGGAGAATATGCAAAATCACTTGAACAAAATACTATGGCGGAAGTAATTTCTAAGGTTTTATATCCCGCTGATGACCATATTTCAGGTAAAATATTGCGTCTTAAACAGCAATATCTTCTTGTTTCTGCATCACTTCAGAGCATCATATCTCACCATATGAAGAGATATAATACTCTGGATAATTTAGGACAGAAGGTTGCTATCCACATTAATGATACTCACCCGGCACTTTGCGTACCTGAGCTTATGAGAATACTTATAGATGAGTATGATTATGAATGGGATATAGCTTGGAAAATTACAGGAGAAACTCTTAGTTACACTAACCATACAGTTATGAGCGAAGCTTTAGAACGTTGGAATGAGCATTTATTCCGTGAACAACTTCCAAGAGTATATCAGATTGTTGCTGAAATAAATCGTCGTTTAGTAGCACAGCTTAATATTGTGTATCCAGGTGATATGGCTAAAATAGATTATATGGCTGTTATTGCACATGGTGAAGTTCGTATGGCAAACCTTTGTCTTGCAGCTTGTCATACTGTTAACGGCGTTTCCAAGCTTCATAGTGATATATTAAAGACAGGAATTTTTAACGATTATTATAATATTAATCGTGAGAAGTTTACAAATGTTACAAATGGTATTGCTTACAGAAGATGGTTATGTCAGGCTAACCCTCTTTTAACCGATTACCTAAAAGAAACAATCGGTGATGGATTTTTGCGTGATAGCAATGACCTTGAAAAGCTTCTTAAGTTTAAAAATGATAAAAATGTCCTTAATAGATTGGGAGAAATCAAACACGCAAACAAGGTAAGACTTGCGGATTATATTTCTTCTGCAAATGGTATTAAGGTTGACCCTGATTCCCTTTTTGATATTCAGGTTAAAAGACTTCACGAATATAAAAGACAGCTTTTAAATGTTCTTCAGATTCTTCATATGTATAGAACAATCAAGGATAATCCAGATATGGAATTTGTGCCCAGAACATTTATATTTGCTGCTAAAGCATCAGCAGGGTATGTTATGGCTAAACAGATTATCCGCCTTATTGTTGCTGTTTCTGATATGGTTAATTCTGACCCTGTTGTAAGAGATAAGATTAAGGTTGTATTTATTGAAGACTACAAGGTTTCTCTGGCAGAGATTATAATTCCTGCAGCAGATATATCTGAGCAGATTTCTATAGCAGGCAAAGAAGCTTCAGGTACAGGTAATATGAAGCTTATGATTAATGGTGCTGTAACACTTGGTACTTTAGATGGTGCGAATGTGGAAATTTACGAACAAGTAGGGGACGAAAATATGTTCCTTTTTGGTCTTCATGCAGATGAAGTGGAGGCTCTTTGGAGAAGAGGATATAATCCTATGGATTATTGTAACAACAGTCCTGAGCTTAAAGCAGTTCTTGGTATGCTTACATCAGGTGAACTGGGAGTTAGATTTGATGATATTGCTTCCTCTCTTCTTACAAACAATTACGGTGTAGCAGATGCTTATATGATTCTTGCAGATTTTAATGATTATGTAAGAGCACAGAAAGACGTATCTGATGCATACAAAGATACACAACGCTTTAATAAAATGTCACTTGTTAATATTGCTAAGGCAGGTATTTTTTCATCTGACAGAGCAGTTAATGAGTACGCTGAAAACATCTGGCATATGAAATAAAAAATTTATTAAAGGTCAGTTATAAAGCTGACCTTTAATACTGGGGTAATTATTTATGGAAATACTTTTTAACAGCAGAAATATTGAGTATAAAAAACCCTTTGGATGTCTTAAAAGAGGAGAAAATTGTTTTCTTCGAATAGATATTCCCTCAAAGTGCAAAACAAAAAAGGTTAAGGTATGTATTTTTGATGAGGACGGATTTGAAATGCGTGTACCCTTTAACCTTTATAAAACAGAAAATGATTATGAAATATATAACTGCAGTTTCTCATTATTTAAAACAGGACTATATTTCTATTATTTTTTTATTGAAACAACGGAAGGGTGTTTTTCTTTGCATAAAAAAGGAGAACATACTAATATTGCAGAAGGGGATTTTTGGCAGATTACTTGCTATAATGAATATTATGATACGCCAAAGGATTTTAAAGGAAGAGTAATGTATCAGATTTTTCCTGATAGATTTGCTATTTCAGGGGAATGTGATTTAAAAGATAAGCTTACACCCTTTGTAATCCACGAGAGTACTGACCAGCTTCCTGTTTACACTCCTAATTCTCAGGGAAAATACCTAAACAATGACTTTTTTGGAGGAAATCTTAACGGAATTGCTTCCAAAATACCATATTTAAAGGAACTTGGAATAGGGGTCATATATTTAAATCCAATTTTTATGGCTTTTTCCAATCACAGATATGATACCGCTGATTATAAAAGAGTTGACCCTATGCTGGGAACAGAGAAAGATTTTAAAGAGCTGTGTAAAAAAGCACATCAAAATAATATAAAAATTATACTTGATGGCGTATTTTCCCACACAGGAAGCAACAGTATATACTTCGACAAAGAGAATATTTTTGGAACAGGTGCAGTATCACAGGAAAATTCTCCATATAAAAACTGGTTTATGTTTGAAAGTTATCCTGACAAATATACATCATGGTGGGGAATAGATACACTTCCTTGTGTGGATGAACTTAACCCTGATTATATGAATTATATAATATATGATGATGACAGTGTTATTAAGCATTGGCTAAGACTTGGTGCTGACGGGTTTAGACTTGATGTTGTAGATGAACTTCCTGATGAATTTGTGCTTGCATTAAAAAATGAAATGAAGGATTTTAAACCTGATGCACTGCTTATTGGTGAAGTTTGGGAAGATGCGTCAAACAAAATCAGCTATTCCAAGAGAAGAAAGTATTTTACAGACAGCGAACTGGATTCTGTTATGAACTATCCTTTTCGTAATGCTGTTATAGGTTTTGTTTCAGGAGGAATTTCAGGGGAAGAATTTAAAGAACAGATAATGACTATTGTGGAAAACTATCCAAAAGAAGTTCTTGACTGTACTATGAATATGCTTTCTACACACGATACTCCACGAATTTTATCCTGTCTTGGCGTAGAACAAAGACCTTACAATAAAGAAGAGCTTGCTCATTATGTTATTCCAAATAAAGAAGAAGCTGTATTTAAGGTGAAATTAGCATCTTTATTGCAGTTTACCCTTCCTGGTATGCCTTGTATATATTATGGAGATGAAATTGGAATGGAGGGTTTTGAAGACCCTTTGTGTCGCGGATTTTTTAAATGGAAGGACAAAAATGAAGATTTACTTGAATTTTTCAAGAAATTAACTAAACTTAAAAATGATAACCCGTCAATTAAAATGGGAAATATTAATTTTTTAAAGATAGAAAACGCATTAACCTATATAAGAGAATTTAACGGGGAAAAAATTGGCATTTATGTTGGAGAAAGTACCAAAGATTTCAATAATATTTTGCTGGAAGTTTCTTATGGCAATAAATCGGGGGTAATTTATAAAATTGATGAATAATTTAAAAAACATTATACAGTTTTTACGAGGAAATATTGTTCTTTGTATTTCTCTTGTTGCCGCAATAATAACCTGTTTTATTGTGCCACCGGATAGGGAATATGTTAACTATTTTGACGGAAAAACTCTTACCTGTTTGTTTTGCACTTTAGCGGTGGTGTGTGCACTTAAAAATATTGGTTTTTTCTATATTATAGCTAGAAAAATTGTTAATATTTTTGGTAATTTACGAAGTCAGGTTATTGCACTTGTTTATATTACATTTATTGGCTCAATGCTTATTGCAAACGATATGGCACTTATAACTTTTCTTCCGCTTGGGTATTATGTTTTAATAAGCACAAATAATGAAAAATATATGGCATTTACCTTTATAATGCAAAACATTGCAGCAAATTTAGGGGGTATGCTGACTCCTTTTGGTAATCCGCAAAATTTATATATGTACAGCTTTTATAACATACCTACAATAGAATTTGTAAAAATAATGCTTTTACCATTTGTTATTTCAGTGATGTTAATAACTCTTTGTTGTTTTATATTTGTAAAAAATACAATATCAGTTCTTTATGAAGAAAAAGATGTAAAGTTAAATATAAATAAAACCATATATTACCTTTTACTGTTCTTTCTTTCCATAATTATTGTTTTTGATTTAATTCCTTACATAATAGGACTGATAGTTATATTTATAGGTATTATTGCAATAGATAGAAAAGCGATAAAAAGTGTTGATTATTCGCTTCTTTTAACTTTTTGTGCATTCTTTGTATTTTCAGGAAATATGGCAAGAATTCCTGCAGTAGATAATACTGTAGGTAATTTGGTGAGGACAAGCCCGTTGCTTATAGGAGTTGCGTCATGTCAGGTAATCAGTAATGTACCAAGCGCAGTGCTCCTTTCAAAATTTACTGGTGATTACGCAAGGCTTCTTGTTGCTGTAAATATAGGTGGTACAGGAACACTTATTGCTTCTCTTGCCAGTCTTATTACATATAGGGAATTTGGAAAATGTATGCCTGAATATATGAATGGCTATTTAAAAAAATTTACCATTTCAACTTTTGCTTTGTAATAATTTTAACAATAATTATGTATTTTTATATGAAATAAAAAAGGTGGCCGTAGCCACCTTTTTTAATCTTTTGCTTTTATTATGTTATCTTCGTAATTATAACTTGGCATAACTTTTAACTTAAACTTATTTGCGAAATGTTTTTTATCAATAATTTCCTTTATTTTTATATCCTCACAAATACCTGTTCTGATGTATTTATCAAGCACCTTGTAGGAAAAACCTAGATTGTCTTCGTCTGTTTTACCGCACAATCCGTCTGAAGGAACTTTATCAACTAAAACATCAGGCAATCCCAGCTCTCTGCCTATTTCCTTTACTTCTGTAACAGTAAAATTTGCAAGGGGAGAGAAGTCGCCTACACTATCTCCGTATCTTGTGGAATAACCCACCCAATCTTCTGATAAATTACAGGTATTTACAACTCTGCCGTTATTGCTTTGTGATATTGCATATAAAGTGGTCATACGCACTCTTGGCGGTATATTTTGTATTGTTTGAGAAGTAATTTCAATTTCCTTTGGAAGATTATTTATAAGTCCATCAACGCAATCCTTGATGTTTACAGTAAAGTGGCAAATATCCAAATGTTTAACAAGTAGATAAGCCATATCAATATCGTGTTGTTCGCCGCTTGGCATCAAAACACCAATAACACGCTCTTTTCCCAATGCTTTAACACATAATGCTGCTACAACTGAACTGTCTTTTCCGCCTGAAATACCGATAACTGCATTACAGCCTTTGCCGTTTTGTTCAAAAAAATCGTTTATCCATTTAGTAAGATTATCAATTGCTTTTTTAGCATTAAACATATTTTTCACCTCGCTGTTTGTTGGTTATATTATAATATATTCGTTATAGTTTGTCAAATAATTTAAACTTGTTATTATGGTATTCTTTAAATATGTATTCTATTCTTTTTATGTTACTTACGAAGATATTTTAGGAACATACTTAACTAAATTATCACGCTCAAGAACATCGGATTAAGATAGTTCCGAAATATCAAAGCTTTTAAAAGCTATAGGCGATTTTGAAAGAATTTCTGACCATAGCATAAATATTTTGGAATCTGTTGAAGAATTAAAAGAAAAGAAAATAGAATTTTCCAGCGATGCAAAAAAAAGAGCTTGATGTTCTTTTGAATGCAGTATCAGAAATACTTGATATTACTTTAGATGCATTTAATAAAGAAGATTTCACTTCCGTATATAATGTAGAGCCTTTAGAACAAGTAATTGATGGTCTTAAATCTATGCTCAGAGACAGACATAGGCAAAGCACTTTGTCTTCCTCAGACAATAGGTTCAACAACAGGAGGACTTGTGCTTTACTGCGCTTGCGCTTTGGAAAAAAATCCTGCGTGTATGCTTTTTGCAAATCATATAGACTCTCTTGCGGCTGCAGGTGCGGTTCTTGCTGATGTGTGGGTTGACAATATTTCGATGCCGGTAATAGATTGTCTTGGTGACGAGTTTTTGGAATATGTAAAAGACGGTATGGAAATTACAATAAAAGAAAACGGAATTGTAGAGGTAAGGTAGCTGGAATATTAGAAAGGTTTGAAAAAGGTATTTTCAATATTTCATAAAGATTATATTAATAAATTTTTGACAAAATTATTTTGTTGATAATGCAAACGAGAAAAGCTATAGAGATTATATGAGTCTTTTTAGATTATTTTAAGATCCCTGTGCTGAAATTTTATTGCAGTTAAATATGCTGGCGAAATAAGGTTTATATAGTTCTCATTTTCAAAGCAAGCCATAGTGATTCTTACACCTAATATAAATCCTTTTACACAAAGAGGGCGACTCTAGTTTAGGATATAACGAAAATAGAGTCGCCCTCTTTAATCATTCTCTTTTGACCCGCTATATTTATTGTGTGCGAGCTGTTTTGAAATGGAAAGATTAATTTGCGGAATGGATTGACACAATGTAACTTATGTAGTATAATAGAATTTATAAATAATAAGGAATAAGCACAAAAATGTCAACCATGGAGAAGAGGAGGAACATTAATGAAAAAGTGCTTGACTATATGGCTTTTAGTACTTTCGATGATTACAATTATGTTACCAGTGGTAGCAGCATCGGACAAAGCGGTCTTTGATATTTGTGTGCCATCGGAATTGCCTAAAGCAGGAGAAACATTTGAAATAACGGTAGAACTTTCTAATAACCCCGGTTTTTGTGCAATTCAGTTTACATTGTCTTATGACAACACAATAATGGAATGCAAAAGGGCTGAAATTGGTGAAATGCTTGATGGTGCTTCTCTTTCGGTTACAAATCCAAAAGCAGATACAGGAGCTATTGTTTCAGTCGCATCTTTGGATGCAATTGAAGGTGACGGTGAGATTGCGTCATACAGATTTGTTGCAAAAGAAGATATTACGGAATTTGACTTCAACTTGAAGAACGTCAGCTTGAGTGATTTTGACGGAAATGCTGTAAGTTACCATATTTCAGGTGCATCTGAAGATGAGAGCGTTTCTCCAGAAAAAGAGACTCCTTCTGAATTAACTCCACAGCCGGTTCCGGATGAAGAATTAACAGAAGAGGATTCTCAAGGAGGAGTTCCCGTAGAACCCAATCCTGAGGCGGAACAGAAAGAACCCATTTCTGATGAAAAAAATGATGAACCGGAAGATATTGATAAGGATCAGCCTGTTCAAATACAGCTTTTTTCAGATATTTCGGGTCACTGGGCAGAAACCTATGTCAATACTGCAGCGCAAAAAGGGTTGTTCAAAGGTGATGACGAGGGCAGATTTAGCCCAGATGACAATATAACCCGTGCACAGTTTGTTACTGTGTTATGGCGAATGTCAGGTTCACCTTCTGTAAATGAAGAAACTCCATTTGAAGATATTGATGACCAGATTGATGAGTTTAAATCTGCAATTGCGTGGGGATATTTTAACGGCTATATTAATGGTTTGTCTGAAACGGCTTTTGACCCTGACGGACTTTTGACAAGAGAAGCCGGAATGAAAATTCTTCATTGTTATTCTGGAGACAAAAGTGGCGGAGAGTTGTTGTTTACAGCGATATATGACGGAGCTTTTGAAGATAGTAAATTGATTTCCGAATGGGCAAAACCATCAATGTACTGGGGTGTATATAATGAACTTATTTCTGGTACAAGCGAAACTATGCTTAGTCCAAAAGATACAGCAACACGAGCTCAATTGGCGAAAATATTAGTAAATTATATAGATACATATAGCAAGTAAAGGAGATTAAAATGAAGAATAAAATTAGCAGTTTATTTTTGGTTGTTACTCTTTTGTGTGTATTCTGTATTTCTGCTTCAGCAGAAGAAACCACTACTGCAGCCGGATTTTATGACATAGGCTCAAAAGCGAATATCGTAATTACTCCTACTGCTTCCGATGGTAAATTACAGAAGGTGCAAGCGGATGTGGATAATGACAATTTGGATGAAACATTCTATGCGTATTCCGACAAAATGGCGGTTACATATTCGGCAGCAACACCTGATACATATTATGGTATTATTTTGGTTGAAGGTTCGACTTTACCTACAAAAAACAGCAAAATTTACTACATTAATCAGGAAATTGCAAAATCAAACGAAGTTAGTTTTGATGTATATCCTGATTTGCCGAAAAAAAATACGGATTTGACATTATACATCTCAAGCAGTAAAACGGATGAACAGCTTATTGAAATTCCGCTTAGCTATACAGTGGCAGGAACATTTAAGGCATATACACTAGGGGATGTAACCGGTGATGATTCTATAAATGCGAGTGATGCATTAAGAACTTTAAGAATTGCAGCTAAACTTTATGAACCGACTGATGCAGAAAAGGCAGCTGCTGACGTAAACGGTGATTCAATAATAAATGCATCAGATGCATTAAGAATTTTGAGATATGCTGCAAAATTAATAACTTCTTGGGATTGATAATTGAGAAAAGAGATGAAACAGATAATGAAGAAATTAATATCAATTGTTCTAACAATTATTATGCTTATGAGCTTGGTATGCATGCCGGCTTTTTCAGAAACTTTGTTAGAAGGATCAAATGGTAATATAATTTATCTTTCTTTAATGTGTACGAGTGATTCCGATGGAAAAACACCGGTAACACAAGTTAGCAAAGATGGTAACTTTTATTTATGGGTAAATTTTGCAGGAAACCCTTCAGGATCTTTTGAAACTATCGATGAGGAAACTTCTATAAGAGGTATTTGGGCATACGATTTGCTTATTGGTTATAATAACGAGAAAATGTCGTTGATAGAAAATGTTTCTCAATTAGCATGTGATGTTTGTAATCCAACTTACGCTGATGGAATAGTTTATGCAGGTTATGCAAGTCAAGGTGGAATTTATAAATTTGACGATGCAACAGAAAAAAATGTTATTTATCCTTCCGGCTCTCTGTTCAGATTGACAGTAACAGCTTCGGCAGATTTAACAGCGGAGGATTTAAAATCAATTACCATTTTAAAAGAATATGAAAATATAAGAACAAACATAATGGATGGTGAAGAAAAACTCTTTACCATTGTACAGACTCCGACTATAACAGATGAAAAAGTTACAACAGATGTTGTATTTAATGTAACTCCTGCTGATGCTCAGGTTACTCTTGGTGATGTAACGATAACAGCGGTAGATGGTGTTGCAACATTTGAAGATGTAGCCTTTGGCGAAAAAGAATATACAGTATCTGCTGA
>JAFQMF010000010.1 GCA_017396395.1 Clostridia bacterium
AGCAGCCTTAAGAGCCTTAGCATCAAACTGAGGATGTAAAAGTGTATCAAGGTTTCTTGGGTCAATCATAGCAACAGCTTTTTTCTTGTCAATCATACCTTCGTCAACAAGGTCACAAGCTATCTTAAGAGCAGCCTTAGCTGTTCTCTTACCGTTACGAGTCTGAAGCATATAAAGCTTTTCGTTTTCAATTGTGAATTCCATATCCTGCATATCTCTGTAATGGTCTTCAAGGATACCGCAAACCTTCTGGAATTCAGCAAATGCTGCAGGGAACTTTTCAGCCATCTGAGCGATAGGCATAGGAGTACGAACACCTGCAACAACGTCTTCACCCTGTGCGTTTACAAGGAACTCACCCATAAGTCCTGGTTCGCCTGTAGCAGGGTCTCTTGTGAAAGCAACACCAGTACCGCAATCGTCACCCATATTACCAAAAGCCATCATCTGTACGTTAACAGCGGTACCCCAAGAATATGGAATATCATTATCACGACGATATACGTTAGCACGAGGGTTGTCCCATGAACGGAATACGGCTTCAATAGCACCCATAAGCTGTTCCTTAGGATCAGTTGGGAAATCTTTACCAATTTTTGATTTGTATTCAGCCTTGAACTGTTCAGCAAGTACCTTAAGATCTTCTGCTGTAAGGTCGATATCGTTCTTAACGCCCTTAGCTTCCTTCATTTCGTCGATAAGCTGTTCAAAGTACTTCTTACCAACTTCCATAACAACGTCAGAATACATCTGAATAAATCTTCTATAGCAGTCATATGCCCATCTTGCGTTACCACTCTTAGCAGCCATAGCCTCAACAACATCTTCATTAAGACCAAGGTTTAAGATAGTATCCATCATACCAGGCATAGATGCTCTTGCACCTGAACGAACAGAAACAAGAAGAGGATTCTCCTTATCACCAAATTTCTTACCGCAAACTGCTTCCATCTTTGTGATGAATTCCATAATCTGCGCCTGAATGTCGTCATTAATTTTACGACCATCCTCATAGTACTGTGTACAAGCTTCTGTTGTAATTGTGAAGCCCTGAGGAACAGGAAGACCGATAGCGGTCATTTCAGCAAGGTTAGCACCCTTACCACCAAGAAGGTTTCTCATGGTAGCATTACCTTCACTGAACAGATAAACGAATTTTTTGCTCATAATTTTCTCCTCCTAAAATATGTTTTTTTCTTTAAAAACTATGTTAAAACGTCTGTGTGGGCATTAGAAAATATCATTACACCTACAGACCATATATATTATACCAAATTTTTACTTGAAATTCAATCTTTTTTCTAAAATTGTTCTTAAAAAAAAGACAAAACTTTCCTTATTGTTTTATGCAAATTTAACAAATATTAAATATCATAGGAAAGATGAGTTTTTAAAAATATTTTTAAAGTCTGTACTATTTGTTCATATAATGCATTTTCCGCAACAATTCCAAAGGAGTTTTCCTCAGGATAGTTTAGTACAAAGGCAATAAATTCTCTTACTGCTTTTTCCATTGGAATTTTATAACCAACACTATCCCTGCATAAACTGCATATTGCCCCACCCTCCTCAGGTGCAAAGCAATATAAATCTTCAATGCCGCCGCAAATTGCACATTCCTCCATAACAGGTGGAATTCCCATATAAAAAAGAGCTTTTATGTAGAAAATACACCTTACTAAATTAATATTTTTATCAGTATTTGCAAGAAAATGAAGAGAGTTTAAAAGAAGTCTTTGCATTTGCTTGCTTTCTTCGTTTTCCACTGATGAAAACTTAATAAATTTTACAAGCTCCGACGCAACACATAATCTGTCAACATCCTTAGACAGCCCCATAAAATCTGTAATGGGGCTGACTTCGGAAATTGTATAATAACCATTTTTCTTGTCATATAATACAAAATCTCCATAGCAAAAAAACCTTGTTGCTGACTTTAAATTATTATGCCTGGAGGTTGCTCCCTTGGCAGACACATTTATTGCCCCAAGAGTATCTGTAAAAAGAGTTAACAGCTTATCATTTTCCCCAAATTTGGTTTCCGCTATTACTACTGCTTTCACTTTTATCATTTCCATAAGCTACATCCTTATTTATGCTGTTATACTTTAAATAATCTTCTACGCTTCCTGATTTACTAAAAGCGTCCCATGCCTGTTTAGTTTTTTCATCCATATTTTTTCACCTCATAAATATCTTCGCTTTAAAGGCGGATATTTATAAGCGTAAAATTTTGTTAATTTTTAGATTTCACAATAGCCTGGCATAAGGTTTTATCCGAAAAGCAACGGTTTAACACTTCTTTTGCATATTCTAAAGTAACATTGTTAATTTTTTCTATATATTCATTTAGAGAATCTATTTTTTCGTTATGTATAAGCTGTTTGCCATTATATGCCATTTGCCCTTCTGCATTTTCCGAAGAAAGAATAAAGGAAGAAATGACCTGTTTTTTTGACCTTTCAAGTTCTTTTTCCGTTATATCGTTTTTTAATTTTTCTACTTCATACAACATTTGTTTAATTAAAATATCCTTATTTTCAGGGTTTACTGCAGCATAAAGAGTTGTAAGTCCGCAATCTTCGTATGCGGAAACTGAAGATACAACAGAGTATGCTATGCCCATATCTTCACGGATTTTCTGGAAAAGTCGGGAAGAAACTCCTCCCCCTAAAATATTGTTTACAAGGTCAAGAGCGTAAATTCCATTGTCTGTTCTGGATATACCCTTAAATGCAAGATTAATATGAGTTTGTTCAATATTTTTTTCTACTACACAGCAATTACCTGAAGTAAAAACCGCAGGACCCTTTATATACTCTTTTTTTGAGGATTTTTCAATATCTCCAAAGTACTCTTCACAAAGGTCAAACATCTTATCACAGGAAATATTTCCTGCTACAGAAATCACCATATTATCAGTAGTATAGCGATATTTCATATATTCCGTTATAAGAGCTTTATTAATGTTCGAAACAGATTTTTCGTTTCCTAAAATGTTTCGACCTAACGACTGAGAAGAAAAACAAACACAATCAATCAAATCATCTGCCAGCTCTTCAGGATTGTCCTCACTCATATTCATTTCTTCAAAAACTATAGCTTTTTCTGATTCAATATCCTTTTCATCAAATCTGCTGTTTTTTATCATATCAGAAAGAATATCAAAGCATTCTTTCAAGTAACAATCAACAGCCGTCACATAATAACAGGTTTTATCTCTGTAGGTATATGCATTAAGCTGTCCCCCAAATCCGTCGGTGAATTCAGCAATTTCCTTTCCGCTGCGGAAATAGGTACCTTTGAAAAGCATATGTTCAATAAAATGTGAAATACCCCATATTTCCTCGCTTTCGTGGCGGGAACCTGTTCCTACCCATACCCCCACACTTATGCTATGTAAATACGGCATCTGCTCACATACACATCTTATTCCGTTATTTAAAGTCTTAATTTTTATCATACTTTTACCCTATTTAAAAGAAAACCCAAACAATAAGTTTGGGCTTTCTATATTTTAATTAGTCAATTTTTACAAGGTTAATTCTGCCCATTTTGTCAATTTCAAGAACTTTTACCTTAATCTCATCACCAACAATTACAACATCTTCAACCTTTTCAACTCTCTTGTCAGAAAGCTTTGAAATATGAACAAGGCCTTCTTTTCCGGGAAGATATTCAACAAATGCACCAAAGGTTGTTGTTTTGGTAACTACCGCATCAAATTCATCACCAGGCTGAGGGTCTGTAACAATACCCTTGATAATCTTCATAGCTTTGTTGCCTGCTTCTCTGTCAACCGCCGCAATAAATACAGAGCCGTCATCTTCAATATCGATTTTAACCCCTGTTTCAGCAACAATCTTTTGAATTGTCTTACCGCCGCTACCAATAACTTCACGGATTTTATCAGGGTCAATATTCATAGTAATCATCTTAGGTGCATATTCAGATACATCTGCTCTGGGTTCAGGAATTGCAGGAAGCATAATTTCGTCAAGGATTTTAAATCTTGCTTCTTTTGTTTTCTTAAATGCTTCGGCAATAATTTCAGGAGTTAAACCGTCAATTTTAATATCCACCTGAATAGCTGTAATACCATTTTTAGTACCTGCTACCTTAAAGTCCATATCCCCGTAGAAGTCTTCAAGACCCTGAATGTCAAGCATAGTCATCCATCTGTCACCTTCAGTAATAAGACCAACAGAAATACCTGCAACAGGTGCTTTTATCGGAACGCCCGCATCCATAAGAGCAAGTGTGCTTCCGCAGATAGAGCCCTGAGAGGTTGAGCCGTTTGAAGAAAGAACTTCTGATACAACTCTAATAGCATATGGGAATTCTTCAACAGAAGGAATTACAGGAACAAGTGCCTTTTCAGCAAGTGCACCATGACCGATTTCACGTCTGCCAGGACCTCTTGAAGGACGTGTTTCACCAACAGAGTATGAAGGGAAATTATACTGATGCATATATCTTTTTTCAGTTTCTGTATCAATACCATCAAGCATCTGTGCATCGCTAACAGGGCCAAGTGTTGCAATAGAAAGCACCTGTGTCTGTCCTCTTGTAAACATACCGCTGCCATGTACTCTTGGAAGAAGTCCCACTTCTGCAGCAAGAGGTCTGATTTCGTCAAGTCCTCTGCCGTCAACTCTCTTACCATCAACTAAAAGCCATTTTCTAACAATAACTTTTTGAAGCTTGTAGATACATTCTTCCATTTCAGCATTAAAGTTTTCAAGGTCAGCATATTTTTCTCCGAACATTTGGATAATTTCGTCACGAAGAAGGTTTATAGCAGCATCTCTTACATTCTTATCGTCTGTATCAAGAGCCTTTTCAAACTTTTCTGTAAAGTTGCTTGCAATATCATCATATATGTCGTGATTTACATCGTGGCTTTCATAGGAGAACTTAGGTTTACCTATCTGCTTGCCTATTTCTCTTACAAAAATACAAAGCTCTTTAATTACTTCGTGAGCCTGGCAGATTGCTTTAAGCATAATATCATCAGGAATTTCCTTAGCACCTGCTTCAATCATAACAATCTTTTCCATACTTCCTGCAACAAGAAGATTAAGCTGACTTCTTTCTCTCTGTTCAAGATTAGGATTAATAACAATTTGTCCGTCAACATAACCTACATTTACACTGGTTACGGGTCCGTTAAATGGAATATCAGAAATTTCAATAGCAACGGCTGTTGCAAGCATAGCAGCAACTTCTGGCATATTGTCCTGTTCTACTGATAAAACTGTGTTTACGATAGATACGTCATTTCTTAAATCCTTAGGGAAAAGAGGGCGAAGAGGTCTGTCAATAGCACGGGATGCTAAAATTGCCTTATCAGTAGGTTTTCCTTCTCTTTTTGTAAAACCGCCTGGAATTTTACCAACTGCGTAAAGCTTTTCCTCAAAATCTACGCTTAAAGGGAAGAAATCTACTCCCTCTCTTGGTTTTGCAGATGCTGTAACGTTGGACATAACTACTGTATCTCCAAATCTTACAACTGCATGACCGTTTGTAAGGCAAGCCATTTTGCCTGTTTCAACTACTACTTTTCTGCCTGATAATGTAGTTTCAAATGTGTACATAATTTTTCCTCCGTATTTAAATATTTTCACGGGGTTTTCTGCCTTTGCACAATTTTAGAAGTTTAGCACTCAGATTTACCTTCAAAGCATTTTAAAAGTACATCTGACCGCTAATCTAACAAAAAAAGGCAAGCAAAAAACGCCGTTTTTAGCATTTTTAAAAAGTATAAAAATAACGAAGCGGGCAGTTAAATGCCGATATTAAATTAATATCGGCTCAAAACTGCCCTGCCTTTGTTAATTACTTTCTTAAACCTAATTTTTCTACGATTGCACGGTATCTTTCAATGTCAACCTTTGTAAGATACTGTAAAAGGCCACGTCTCTGACCTACCATCTTAAGAAGACCACGTCTTGAATGGTTATCCTTCTTGTGAGTCTTAAGATGTTCGTTAAGAGAGTTAATTCTGCTTGTAAGAACAGCAATCTGTACTTCAGGAGAACCTGTATCTCCTTCATGAATTGCAAATTCCTTAATAATTGCCTGTTTTTCTTCTTTTAACATAGCTTTCACCTTTCCGATGCTTATTGCATCAAATAATATAATGTAATTTTAAACGCCGTAAGCCGAGTAAAAGGATGGTGAACCCAAAAACACAGCCTGCGGTTAAAATCCAAATGCTATTATAACACATATTTTTTAATTTGTAAAGTGTTTTTTTAAAAATTATAAAATTTTTATGATAGTGCCCTGTCAAAATCCACAACAATGAAATGACTATCATCATATTCACGAACTTTTCTATCAATTTCAGCTTTTAATTCTTCCTGTGTCATTTTAAAATTAAATGGTATTACCACATCAAAAATAAGATTTGTATGTGTAGGTCCTGATACAATTCTGAAATCGTGGAAGGTAAGCTCCTGTGAAATTTCAAACAGTATTTTTTTAATAATTTCCTTCTTTTCGTTTACCACTTCATTATTTATGTCTATAGGGTCAAGATGTATTACCGCATCACATCCAAATGTTTCACGCAGTTCCCTTTCAATATGGTCAATTCTGTCATGCATTTCAATAATATTAATATTTGCAGGAACTTCAGTATGAAGACTTACCATAAATCTTGTAGGACCGTAATCGTGAATTACCATATCGTGAATACCTATTACACCTTCATGGGACATAACAATCTCTTCAATCCTTTTAACAAGCTCAGGGTCGGGACTTGTTCCTAAAAGGGGTGAGATAGCTTCTCTTATAGAGTTAATGCCTGTATAAATAATAAACAAAGATACAATAAGTCCTATATATCCGTCAATATTTATATTAGCAAAATACGCAATCAAGGTACCCAGTAATACTGCTCCTGTTGAAATTGAATCAGAGAGAGAATCTTTTGCTGTAGCTATCATAGAGCTTGAGTCAATTTTAAGCCCCACTTTTTTATTAAAAAAGTACATCCAAGCCTTAACAATCACTGATACTACAAGAATAATAACAGATATCCAGCGGAAGGTTATAGCCTGGGGCATTACGATTTTCGAAAAAGAGCTTTTTAAAATTTCCACTCCCATAAAAAGTATGGCAATAGAAACAAAAAGACCTGTAATATACTCAAATCTTCCATGCCCGAAAGGATGGTCATTATGAGCAGGCTTACCTGAAAGCTTAAAGCCCACAAGAGTTATAATGGAAGAGCCTGCATCAGAAATATTATTCAATGCATCCGCCACAATACCAACTGAGCCTGTAATTAAACCTGCAAAGAGCTTTATTCCAAAAAGTACAATATTTAAAAAAATTCCCACAAAACCGCTGAAAACTCCATAGCTTTGTCTAACTTTTTCATCCTCTGTGTTATCTTTATTCTTAATAAATATTTTAAACAAAATTTCCATAAAAACTCCAGTTTTTAAATATTTTGCATCCACTCATCTGCCTCAACTGTCCAGTGAGCAATCATATTATCAATTTTAAATTTTTCCCCGTCGTTAGATACTCTGTTAGCAAGTGACATGCCGTGAATAGCATCTTTAAAAATATGTAATTCATATAATACCCCTGCTTCTGTAAGTGCTGAAGCAAGAGCGAGGGCATTTCGTACAGATACCTGTTCATCTGTACTGGTTGCCATTATATACATAGGGGGTGTATTCTTATTTATAAGCTTTTCGTGAGAATATTTTACAAGCTCATCTTCACCTGGATTTTCCTGACCTGTAATATTCTGGAAAGAATGAAAATGAGTATCCTTTACCAATCCTGATACCACAGGATAGCCCAGTACTATACCTTTTGGTTTGTTATATCCGTATGGCATATCCACAGCATCATAAATTTCCTTTGTATCCCACATAGTACCAAGGCTTAAACTAAGATGTCCGCCTGCAGAAAATCCCATTACAAATACTCTGTCAGGGTTTATATTATATTCGTTGCAATTATCCTTTATATGCTTCATCGCAAGTGATGCATCAATTAAAGGCTGGGGAAACTTTGATTTTTGAGCTACCGAATAGTGAAGAATAAAGGTGTTATAACCTTTAGCAAGAAAATTAAGTGCAACAGGTTCTCCTTCCCTACCTGAATACACCATATCATATCCTCCGCCCGGAATAACAAGAAGCCCGTCACAGACTTTACCCATTACAGGGTCAGCCTTGTAAACATCAATATATACATCCTTTCTGTCGCTGTATAAAAATATTCTTTCCTGTTTCATAATTTTAACCTCTTAAAGCTTTTTATTTTTTAAATAAGCAGATTCAACAGCATCAATAACTGCACTTCTCATTCCACCTTTTTCAAGTGCGTGTACTCCTTCAATAGTAGTGCCGCCAGGACTGCACACTTCATCTTTAAGCTGGGCTGGCGACTTACCCTGTGAATTAATCATAGCACCTGCACCCATAATTGTATTTGCCGCAAGAGAAGTAGCTAAATCTCTTGGCAATCCGCATTTTACCGCACCGTCTGCCATAGCTTCTGCAAACATATATACAAAAGCGGGTCCGCACCCAGAAACTGCACTTGCAGCGTCAATAAGCTTTTCGTCAATTTCTTTTATAATTCCCGCTTTTTCCATAGCAGAAACGAACTGTTGTTTTTCTATTTCCTTTACCATATCATTTACACAATATACAACTGTACCCATACCTATTGCTACAGGAGTATTTGGCATAATTCTTATAACAGGATATTTTTTCTCCACCATCTGACAAATGCGTTCCATCGTTATTCCCGCAGCCATTGTAATAAGCACAACTCTATCTTTTCGGGAACTTAGTATGTTTTTAATACTATCAAGCATTTCAGGCATTACCTGAGGCTTTACACCAAGAAAAATATATTCGGCATTTTTTGCAACATCCTCATTCTGTCCGTGAACACAGCCGTATTTCCTGCTTAACTGCTCTGCCTTTTCTTCTTCCTTATTGGCAATAATAACCGTTGAAGGATCACAATTTTTACAAATAGCCTTAACAAGGCTTCCCCCCATATTCCCAGTGCCTATAAATCCGAATTTATACATAAATACGCTCCTTTTTTATCTGATATGTCCGTTACCCTCAACAACATATTTATATGTTGTGATTTCGCTAAGACCCATTGGGCCTCTTGCGTGTAATTTTTGTGTAGAAATGCCCATTTCACAGCCAAGTCCAAACTCTCCGCCGTCGGTAAAACGTGTGGAAGCATTTACATATACTGCTGCACTGTCAATAAGCTTTACAAAAATCTCAGCATTTTCCTTGTTTTCCGTTATAATTCCGTCGCTGTGTCCTGTGGAGTGTGCTGATATATGTTCTATCGCCTTACTTATATCCTCTGTCACTTTAACAGCTAATATATAATCAAGAAATTCTGTATCAAAATCCTCTTCCCCTGCAGGAGTGCCATCTATAATTTCAATAGCCTCCTTGTCAAGGCGAAGTTCTACCTTATGTTCAGAATTTTCCTGAAGTTCTTTTTTAATAACAGGTAAAAATTCCTGTGCAATATCCCTATGCACCACCAGTACTTCCTGTGCATTACAAACAGATGGTCTTGAGGTTTTGGCATTTTTTATAATTTTAACTGCCTTCTTTATATCCGCATATTTATCAACATATATATGACAAATACCTGTTCCTGTCTGGATGCAAGGTACTTTAGCATTTTCTACGCAAGCAGAAATAAGTCCTTTTCCCCCTCTTGGAATAAGCAAATCCACATACCCTGTAGCAGTCATAAGTTGATTTGCACTTTCTCTTGAGGTATCAGTTACAAGGTTTATTGCATATTCTGTAACGCCGCTTTTTTTAAGTCCTTCTTTTAAAGCTGATACAATAGCCTGTGCAGATGCAAACGCCTCTTTCCCGCCACGAAGAACACATACATTACCGCTTTTAAAGCATAAAGCTGCTGCGTCTGAGGTAACATTAGGTCTGCTTTCATATATAATTGCAACAACCCCCATAGGAACGCTTATTTTCCTTATTGACAGTCCATCCTCACGGGTAAACCTTGAAATTTCGCTTGTAAGAGGGTCAGGAAGCTTTGCAACGGCTCTTATTCCTTCTGCCATCCCTTTGATTCTATCCTCGTTTAAAAGAAGACGATCAATCATAACATCAGAAACCTTGCCTTTAGCCTTTGAAACATCCATTTCGTTTGCTATTAAAATATTTTCTGTATTATCTTCCAGACTTTTTGCCATAGCTAAAAGAGCGTCATTTCTCTCTTTTTCAGTTAATGTACAAACAGAGGATTTTACCGCCTTTGCAACTTCCAGCATTTCTTGTGTAGTCAAAATTATCTCTCCTTAATAAACCTTGTTCCTACCTGTTTTCCTTCTGCAATATCGTAAAGAAGGTCAGGGTCAGCACCATTTGCAATAATCATATCGGTTCCGTTTTTTGTAGCCATTACAGCCGCTTTTATTTTTGTGGACATACCTCCCGTACCAAGCTCACTGCCTTTTCCGTCAGCCAATAAAAATGTTTCCTCTGTAATATGTTCAACAACAGAAATCAGCTTAGCATCAGGATTACCTTTTGGATTTTTATCGTAAAGTCCGTTAATGTCAGATAGTATAACAAGTAAATCTGCTCCCACGCTGTTTGATACAATAGCAGAAAGAGTATCATTATCCCCTATTTCAATTTCCTCTGTTGAAACTGTATCATTCTCATTTATAATAGGGATTACTCCTAATTCCAAAAGCCTGTGCAAGGTGTTTTCAAAATTAGCTTTTCTTTCTTGGTTTTCAGTATCAGGACCGGTAATTAAAAGCTGTGCTACCGTATGATTATATTCCGTAAACAGCTTGTCATAAACATACATAAGCTCACACTGTCCTACTGCCGCTGCCGCTTGCTTTGACGCAATATCCGTAGGTCTTCCGGAAAGACCAAGCTTTCCAACACCCATACCGATAGCACCTGATGATACAAGTATAACCTCGTGTCCGCTATTTTTAAGGTCACTCATAACCTTGCATAAATGTTCAATTCTTCTTATATTAAGTCTTCCGGTTGAGTGTGCAAGTGTAGATGTCCCCACCTTTATAACCATTCTCACATTAAACATCTCCATAATTTCAATAATTTATTTGATTTTAACATATTATGCAGATTTTGTCAATGTATTTTAACCCTGAAAAGAAAAATGCACCCCAAAAGCATTTCACTTTCGGGGTGCATATCATATCAACTCTGGTCTTTTACTTGATTAAATTATTCTATATTACCTGCTTTAACTGCTTCAAATTCATCAACAATTTCCTGTGAAGGAGGAGCAGTAATAAGAGATACAATAACAATACATACGCTGGAGAAAATAAATGCAGGAAGAAGCTCATAAATGCCAAATATACCGCCAAAACCTTTAATAACAATCTTCCATAAAAATACCATTCCTGCACCACCAACCATACCTGCAATTGCACCTGCTCTGTTAAGTCGTTTCCAGAATAAGGAGAACAACATTAATGGTCCAAATGTTGCACCAAAACCTGCCCATGCAAAGGATACGATGGTAAAGATTATGCTGTCTTCATCTGCTGCAATAACAGCCGCTATAACCGCTATTACTAAAAGAGTAATTCTGGACATTGTCATTACCTGTTTATCAGTTGCTTTTTTCTTCAAAATGCCCTGATAGATATTTTTAGCAAAAGCTGAAGCTGCAATAAGAAGATATGAGTCAGATGAACTGATAGTTGCTGCCAGTATGCCTGCCATAACAAGTCCTGCTAAAATAGGACCTACAAAAGCAATATTTCCAAGAAATTCCTCACTCATTATAATGAAAATATTTTCAGCAGAGCTTTGTGTTAAAAGAGCTGCCGGAAACATTTTTCTGCCGACTATTCCAATAAATACTGCAACAGCAAGGGAAATTGTTACCCATACCATAGCAATTCTTCTGGACATCTTAAGCTCGCCTTCCCTGCGAATAGCCATAAATCTTAAAAGCACCTGAGGCATACCAAAATATCCAAGTCCCCAAGCCAGCATTGAGCAAATACTCAAAATACCATAAGGTACAGCATCACCAAACTGAGGATTACCATTTATCACCTGCTGCATTCCTGTTTCATCAACTACAGGGGTTGCAAGACCAAAGAAATCAAGGAATCCTTCTATGTCTTTAGCGTTTTCTATAACTTCACCCAAACCGCCTGCCTTAACCACTCCGATTACAACAACAGTTGTAAGAGCAAAGAACATTACTACACCCTGCATAAAATCAGATGCACTTTCTGCCAAAAATCCGCCAAGAATTGTATAAATAAGAACAAAAATTGCACCTACAATCATCATAACAAGATAAGGCTGACCAAACAAAGTAGAAAACAGCTTTCCGCAGGTTACAAAACAGCTTGATGCATACACAGTAAAGAACACAAGAATGAAAAGTGCTGCTATGGAACATACAATTTTCTTGTTTTCTTTAAATCTGTTAGAGAAAAATTCAGGAAGAGTAATAGCATTTCCTGCTTTTATACTATATCTGTATAATCTTTTGGAAACAATAAGCCAGTTTAAATATGTACCCACCATAAGACCGATTGCAGTCCATGCCGCATCAGCAAGTCCGCACCAGTAAGCAAGCCCTGGAAGCCCCATTAAAAGCCAACCACTCATATCAGAAGCTTCTGCACTCATAGCAGTTACCCAAGGACCAAGTGACCTTCCTCCAAGAAAATAGTTATCACTGCTTTGATTTGCTTTTTTAGCATATATTAAACCGATACCGATAACAACAGCCATATATGCAATCATCGTAATAAGTATTTCAGTAGTTTGTAAATTCATTTTTACCTCCATAATTTTTATATAAAGAACTAAGGTTTAGATGCCATCAATTTCTGTGGATATGCGGTATTCTGCAAATCTCGTTGCCCTAAAGTGCATATTCAATACTTCAGTGATATAGAGAATTCGCAAGAATTCACATCAGAAATTTCAAGCTAATATAGAATATTTTACCACAAAACCACATGAAATACAAGAGTTATATTATATTATTTATTTATAAAATCCATTCATAAATGAAAATATGGACAATTCTATGGTATTTTATTATAAAAAAATGGCAAAATACTATCAAATACATAAGCATCTGATACACGTTGTAAAATTATATATAATATTTCGTATATGTACAAAACACTAAGAGAAAAAGCGAAGTTTTACCTTCGCTTTAAAAATGCTCTTAGTCAGCCATATTATCAAAATATCCCTGAACAAGTACAACAGGTGTTCCCTTATCCCCTGAACCTGATGTAAGGTCGCAAAGAGAACCAATTAAATCAGTAAGCCTTCTTGGAGTTGTACCCTGAGATGCCATATTGCCTGTAAGGTCACCCTCTTTATGGCGAATTGCATCTTCAATTGCCTTTTTAAGTTCTTCACCCTTTAAATCAGCAAAATCATTATCCGCAAGATATTTAAGCTTAAGCTCGTTTGGAGTACCTTCTAAGCCCTTTGTATATGCAGGAGAAACAACAGGGTCAGCAAGCTCCCATATTTTTCCTACAGGGTCTTTAAATGCACCGTCACCATATACCATAACTTCAATATGCTTTCCTGTTTTATCAAGGAATTTAGCCTGAATTTCTTCAACTAAATCAAAACATTCATTTGGGAAAAGCTTTACCATATCTTCAGTAGATTTGTTTGAGCCTAAAAGTCCGTATTTTGCATTGTAACCGCTGCCATTTATAGATTCATTTAAAATTTCGTCAAGACCTACTACAATCTGTGCACCTGCATCTTTAAGAATTCTTTTGGTGCGTACTCTTGAATGAATATCACAGTTTAATACATTTTTTGTATAGTTTAAGATAACTCGTGGGTCATTTGCAAGAATAATTTCCGCTTCTGCACCGCACTCACGAATTAAATCACCATAATATTTAATATAATCTACACCTGTAAATGGATGTAAATTTTCACCAAATAATTCTCTATACTTGCTTTCTGTAAGCACATCGGAATAAGGATTAATTCCTGCATCATCAAGCTGATCAAGGGATACAAGTGCGTTACCAACCTCATCACTTGGATAATTAAGCATTAAAACAATTTTCTTAGCACCCTTTGCAATACCTTTTAAGCAAATAGCAAATCTGTTACGGCTAAGAATTGGGAAAATAACACCAACTGTTTCACCGCCAAGCTTTGCTTTAACATCCTGAGCTATATTATCAACAGATGCATAGTTGCCCTGAGAACGTGCCACAACAGACTCAGTAATGGCTACAACATCACGATTTCTAAGTTCAAAGCCTTCTGCCTCAGATGCTTCTACAACGCTGCTTACTACAATTTCTGCCATATCATCACCCTGACGGATAATGGGACATCTGATGCCTCTGGATACTGTACCTGTTCTTCTTTCCATAACCTTTTCCTCCTATACTTGACATTTTTGTCTATATACATTATAATACAATTATTAATATAAGTAAAGTAGATAATACTTACAACAGTAATAAGGAGTACTTATATGAAAACAAAGCTTGATTATTATTATATTTTTTACGAAACAGCTCTTTGTTCCTCTTTCTCTGTTGCCGCACAAAAGCTTTATGTATCCCAGTCTGCAATATCTCAGTGCATACATCAATTGGAAAGGGATTTGAAGGTGAAGCTTTTTATCCGTTCAAGAAAAGGAGTAACGCTTACAAAGGAAGGTGTGCTGTTGTTTGAAAAAATTCAGCCCGCTATTGCTTTTATTGATCAGGGAGAAGCACTTATTGATAAAATGCGTCACCTTGAAAGCGGTATTTTAACTATAGCTGCGGGAGATTCTGTTACCACACACTTTCTTCTTCCCTACCTTGAAAAGTTTCATGCAAAATATCCTGAAATACGAATTGAAATGGCAAATTCCTACTCATCAAGACTTTTAAATCTTGTAAAGGAAGGAAGTGCGGATATTGCCTTTGTAAATATGCCCATAACCGATGATGAGCTTTCAATTACTCCCTGCTTTACAATTCATGATATATTTGTATGTGGGCAGGAATTTGATACTTCAAAAGAGTATAGCTGGAAAGAAATTTCTAATCAGCCCTTAATACTTTTAGAAAAAAATTCAACATCAAGGCGACATTTGGAAAATCTGTTTAAGGAGAAAAATCTTAAATTAAATCCACAAATAGAGCTTGCTGTTCACGATTTATTATTAAGGTTTGCATCAATTCATCTTGGAATTTCTTGTGTTGTAAAAGAATTTTCCAAAGAAAGTATTAATAAGGGTGATGTTAAAATCATAAAGCTAAACCCGCCTCTTCCAAACCGTAGTGTTGGTTATGCATATCGTAAAAACACTCCTCTTTCTTTAGCCGCAAAAAAATTTTTGGAGTTTTTAGAAAAAGGGCTTGAATAATTATATTTGATTATTTATTCCAAAACTTCCATCAATCGGATTTTGAAATATTGGAATTTCAGGAGTAAAAAATGTAAATAGCATAAATAATGCACCAATTATACAAATGGCAACAAATGCTGTTTTATTAAGCTTGCAATTTGTATTCTCTTTTTTAAATTCCCTTGTTTCACAAACTAATGCCCATATAGCTGATAAAAAGAAAATTGCAATATTTACCCAGTCAAGGCTACTGTTGCCGAAAATACCCCCTAATGTATAAAACAACACAGGAATAAGTATAAGTCCAATTACAATTCCTTTAAGCTTAATGCACCAGAAATTTTCATATTCTCTAAAGAAAAATGCATATTCCATAAGCCCAGACAAAAACATTGGAAAATACATAAGCTTCATATGCTCCCATGTTGATTCATTAACTGCAGAAAACAACCCAATAAACTTAAGACCAGTCCAATCATATAAAAAATGCAAGAGCACCCCCAGTACAGATATTACTATAAAACCTATTGTTTGCCATAAAATTATGCTTTTTTTCATAATAATCCCCCCAAAAAATAATTTTTTGTACATTATATTTTGCAGAAAATTATTTATGCAAAATAAGCATACATATTAAAACGAGCCACTATATTTTTTCAAATATAATGGCTCGTTTTTACTATCTTTTATTAATATCCTCTAACTAAATCAACAACATCTTTTGTTTTGCCCTGTAAAATATAATTTATCACTTTATCTGTTGTATCTTCAACATAACGTTTATGTCCATTCGCTACACGCATAGCCTGATGGGGTGATAAAACTATATTGTCCAGCCCGCAAAAATCATAACCTGACGGATTTAGCTTTTGGGTAATGTTTTTTGGTTTATGGTCCCATGTATCATTGGCAACTCCGCCAATTTCCCTGTTTTTTAATGCTTCGTAAAGTGCTTTCTGGTCTATGCAGTTACTTCTTCCCACATTTACAATATATTTATTTTTCAGTCTTTTTAAAATATCACTGTTAATAATTTTATTTGTCTTTTCTGTTTTAGGAAGTGAAAGTATAAGTATATCGCATATATCACACAAATCCTCTAAGGAGTTTACAGCAGATATATTTTCGTATTTATGTCCTCTGTCTATTGTATATACATCCATATTGTTTCTTTGTAAAAGTCTGTGAATTTCCTTGCCAATATGTCCATATCCTACAATTCCAACCTTCATTTCAAAAAAACTTCTCCAGTATGGATTTTCTGTATCATACCATATACCTTTTCTCAGTTTCTTATCAAATTCGGTAATTCTGTTTACCAGACTTGTTGCAAGTCCAAAGGCATACTCAGCAATATAATCTGCATCTATATGAGAATTCATTAAAACTATATTCCTTTTATATATCTCCTTTAAAGGAAAATCATCAACTCCTGTTTTATATGCAAATATAGCTTTTAAGTTATCGGCAGTTTCAAGCATTTGTAAGCTGAGTTTTTTTCCAATATATATATCATAACCTGACAAATTATGCTTTCCTAAATCTTTTACATCTACTATGGCAATTTCGCTCAGCTTTTCATACATCTTTTCAAAAGCATCATCCATTTTTCCGACGCTTAAACATATACGCCATTTCATTAACGACTCAGTCCCTTACTATCTTTGTTTTTTAGAAAATCCCATACTGCACTTTCTGAAACGTTCATCACATCGCCTGAAATTGTATGCTTTAGCTCATAACAGCCTAAAGCAAATTCCATCGCCTTATTTATATCCGCATCCGCTTCACTTAAATAGTTCAGCATACCTGCATCAAACACATCTCCACCGCCGATTTTCTCAAGTACATTAAATGATATCGGCCTAGAGGAATATTTTTTAATTTCACCATTTTCGCAGGTGATGGTATGGCATTTGGCATTTATGGCATCAAAATCCGCCGATTCCTTTTCTCTTATAACAAGATATTTGCAATTTCCCTCTGTAAATAATATAGTGGTATCACAAATACCTATTGCATCAAGGTCTTTTTGAGAACAAAAAATAATATCTGCAAGGTTTAATATTTCTTTATATACATCTGAGGGATATTCTCCCCATACCTTTGCTCGGTAGTTGCAATCAAAACTAACTTTGATACCTCTTTTTCTTGCTTCATCAATCATACGGAAGGAAAGCTCACGGCACCCTGTAGAAAGCCCGAAGGAAATACCGCTTATATGAAAAATATCACAATCCTTAAAAATAGCGTCATACTGTGCATCAGAGAAAAGATTACTATTTACCTTTGAAATTTCAGAATTGCGTCTGTTATATATAACCGATGTTACTCGGTTTCCAAAACCCTTTTCCAGATAATATGTTCCAAGAACATCCCCTTGTTTTATCATATGAGATGTCCCTACCTTATACTTGTTAAGATGTTGCTCCACCGCTTTACCAAAAGCATTATCGGGAACAACAGATATATATTCCGTTTTATGTCCAAAGCCTGAAAGTGTTACAAGAACATTAGATTCTGTTCCCCCATAACAAGCCTGAAATGACTTTGCGCTGGTTATGCTGTCATTTCCTTCAGGACTAAGGCGTAATAATATTTCTCCAAACGCTACAATTTTTTTCATATTTATTTATCTCCAGTATTATTTTTATTATTATATATCTGCATATATGAAATACAAACCAATAATGCCTCACTGCACTCTCGGCGATACTCCTTGTTTAATCTCCAGTATAAAGAGTGAGCAAGCTTATTTTTAAACACTTTAAATCGGCTTGAACGGGGACTTTGTATGCGGTTTATATACATCCAGCTTTTTTTACCTGCATGGTCATTTTTTGTTGCTCTATCCTGTTGTCTTAATGCCATTGAATAGTCATAGTCAACTTTTATAAGACTCCTGTGTATAAGGTAAAAATCAGATTTCAGTTTATCATCGCTAAGTGGCTTTAATTCACTTGATTCTCTATCTGCAATTGACGCATATTTTTCCATTTTCTCCTTTAATTTCTGTGCAGTCATATTAAGCACAACGCAAAAATACAGATTGGGTTTTCCGCCTTCAAGTAAATCTCTGGCAAGTCCAATAAGGTTGCTGCATATAGAAAATTCATAATCTCCGCTTCCGTCTTTCGCATATTTTAATCCGTAATTATCCAGCAGAGTTTTGGAAATAATTTTTAAAAAAATATCCTGTGCATCATCAGTATTAATCTTATCATCCACTAAAAATTCTTTAATACTTTCCTGTTTCATAGCAAGAGATATAGGCTGTGAAAATTTATTTTTCCAGGTGCTTTTTGATAAATCTCTCTTTTCAATTAAAGCATATCCATCCTTAGTAATAACAAGGCCGTTTATTCCTATCTGATTGCTAAACTGAGAATCGCAAAGCTTGTTTATACGGCTTTTGAATTCATACACCTGTCTTAATGTGATGTGAGGTGAATGTTCAAAATCCATACAACGATTTGTCATCAGCATTTCATAATATGTAGAACGCTCTGTATATAAGTTTAATTTATTGTCCTCAAAAGAAGCATCTCTAAGACGTATTGTTGTTTCATTATTTTTAAATGTAGTTGTTGAATGAGCAGCGAGAAGGTTATGTGCATTCATATGAATATATTGAGGTAATGAGTACCTTTTGTTTTCGTCAAAAATAACAATCTTTTCAGGTTTATTGTTAATATTATTTGCAAAAACCGAAATAGATGATAAACACAAAACCCCATCAGGATTTTCTTTGTTTATTTCCTCTTTACAACGAGGAAACTTTGATTCTGAATAGGTTTTTTCCCAGTTTTCATAAGACTTTGAAAGTTTATCTTTTACAGGGTTTTTATGTATTCTTGACATATCAAGATTTGGACTGTATATTTTAAGATACGCCCCTGTCTGCGAAAAACCAGGCTTGCATTCAGTATCGTGTCCATTATACTGTTTTATAATTTTTCTATGGTCAGCTTCAGTTTTATTGCTTTCTTCCAGATTACTGTTAATCCAGTGAGTTACATATTTAATTCCCATTGCAAAAAGCCCTACTGTAAACACTGAAATGGTAGCATCATTTTCAATAATTGAAAGAATTGTTATCATTACAGTATCGTAACCATTTTTAACTTTCGTATAAAATATCATAAATACTATACCTGTAAGATAAAAAATTATTTTTGTAACAGATTTATTTATAAAATTACGGATTTTAATTATTTTATCATATATCATATAAATATTTCCCCCACTTTGTTATTGTATTTATTATATCAAATTACTTTTTAATTGTAAAGGGAAAATTCACATTTTAATATAATAGGAAGTATATTTACATATCTATTATTTAACTTTTTATTTTTTTAATAAAAATAAAAAATTCTTGCAATTACACACAACATTATGGTAAAATAAATACGAAAAACAATAAGTAAAGGAGAAAAAAGATGAAAAATAAAATTAGTAATTTGTTCCATATTCTTGTTCAAATACTTGAATATCTTATAGCTACGCTGACAATAGTTGTGTTGCTATTTCTTTTAGGACTGGAAATATATAAGATGTTTACCTTAAGTGGATATTTTGACTCTACAGGTACATACCTTCAAAACATACTTACTATTATAATAGGGCTTGAATTTGTAAGAATGCTTATAAACCTTACTCCTGCTAATCTTCTTGAGGTTTTAATCGTAGCTATTTCCCGTCAGATTATTATAAATCACGATAATCCTCTTGTGAATATTTCCTGTGTTTTATGTATTGCCGGACTTTTTGCCATAAGAAGATTCTTAATTTCCGAAAAAGACTTAAAACACGAGCTTTCAGGAGATGATATAGAAGATGATATAAGTGCTGATATAATTGAAGCAGAGAAAATGTACTAGTTTGTATTTTTTTAAAGGACTTTATAAATACATACAGCACATAAACAAATGAAACCACTAATTTTAAAAAGACGCTTGCAAACGGATGCGACCATATTCGAAATTGATACTCAAAAATTTGATTTTGAAACACAAAATTCTTGCAGTTGACTAAAAATAAATATCCCCCCGTTATGATCTGACCCCAAAAAGTTAGACACAAAATTAATTAGGCAACTAACGAGGATTGAATCCTGTATTGAACAGGACTCAGTCCTTTTAGTTTGCTTTTAATTCGTTTATTATTATAATACCATATATACTTTTCTAATTC
>JAFQMF010000011.1 GCA_017396395.1 Clostridia bacterium
CATTGTTGTTCTACAATAAATCTTCATAATAAAATATACCTTGTTGAAGATGACAAGGTGGTAGGACGTCTGCTTGTCACAGCAAGGGGGATGGGTAAATAATAGTTATGAACTATATGGTTTGCAATTGCTATCGCAGTAATAGTTCCTAGCAACAAAAAATTGTGGCATCCAGATTATACAATCTTTATATAATAAAATTGAAATTGTATTGACTGTAAATAACGGAGAAGAATTATGATAAAAATCTTATATGAAGATACCGAAGTGGTTTTTTGCATTAAGCCGTCAGGAGTAAATTCTGAAGAAGAAATGACTTTAAAACTTAAAAGTCAACTAAACAGTGAAATTTATGCCTTGCACCGTCTGGATAAGCCCGTAAGCGGCGTAATGGTTTATGCAAAAACTAAAAAAGCGGCGGCAGACATAAGTGAAAAAATTGCATCAAATAAAGATTTCAAAAAAGAATATCTTGTTGTTTGTGAGGGTGAATTTCCCGAAGACGGGGGAATAATGGAAGACCTTTTATTTAAGGATTCCTCAAAGAACAAGAGTTATGTAGTAAAACGAGAGAGAAAAGGTGTAAAAAAAGCCGTTCTTACATATAAAGTTCTTAAAACAGGTGTTTTAAACGAAAAAATATGTTCCCTTGTTCTGGTACAATTGCAAACGGGAAGAAGCCACCAGATAAGAGTTCAGTTTGCAAGTCGGAAGCATCCTCTTGTTGGTGACAAAAAATACGGCAGCAGTGAAAAATGTCCAATTGGACTTTACTCACACCGGATTATGACTTGCGGGATTGATATATCTGCCAACCCGCCCTGCGAACTGCCCTGGAATATATTTTAATTTTAAGATAATGCAGGTGAATTATGAACAAGAATGATAAGTTAAGATGGGCAAAACTTGATAATGCAGCGAAAATTTACCCTGCGGCAAGGCGTAAAAACTGGAGTAACGTATTCCGCCAGTCTGCAACTTTAACTGATGCAGTAGATAAAGAGATGCTTTCTTCGGCACTTGCAGTTGTTGTAAAAAGATTTCCTACAATTGCATCACGGCTCAGGAAAGGCGCATTCTGGTATTACCTTCAGGAGGTTGAAAGTCCCCCTGAAATCATTGATGAATACAGTTATCCCCTTACTTTTATGAGCAGAAGAGAAATGAGAAAGTGCGCTTTTCGTGTCATTGTATATAAAAACCGCATTGCGGTTGAGTTCTTTCATTCCCTTACTGATGGCACAGGGGCACTTGTGTTTTTGAAAAACTTACTTGCGGAGTATTTAGAACAAAAATATAGTATATCTGTCCCTTTGGAATACGGGGTAGTTGACAGAAGACAAAAGCCGGCTGACGAAGAAACGGAGGATAGTTTTTTAAAGGTTGCAGGAGAAGTTTCAAGAACAAGAAAGGACACCAATGCATGGCGGATGAGCGGGGAATGTGAAGCAAAGGGGTTTTTAAATCTTACCTGCTTTAAATTGCCCGTTAAAGAGGTTATAGATAAAGCCCACGAGTACAACACTACCCTTACGGTGTTGTTAAGTGCAGTGCTTATGAAAGCACTTTTGAATTTGCAAAAGGAAA
>JAFQMF010000001.1 GCA_017396395.1 Clostridia bacterium
ATATCTGGGCTTGTAAAAACTATGACGGAGATGTTATGAGCGATATGGTGGCTACTGCTTACGGAAGCCTTGCTATGATGACTTCAGTTTTAGTTTCACCAAGCGGTGTATATGAATACGAAGCTGCTCACGGAACAGTTCAGCGTCATTATTACAAGCATTTAAAGGGCGAAAAAACATCTACAAACAGTGTTGCAACATTATTTGCATGGACAGGTGCTCTTAAAAAAAGAGGCGAGCTTGACGGACTTACAAATCTTATTGATTTTGCAAAAAAGCTTGAAAAAGCTACGATTAAAACAATTGAAGATGGCGTAATGACAGGTGACCTTGCTCTTCTTTCAACTCTTCCTAACAAAAGAAAAGTGGATACTCAGGAATTTTTAATTGAAATTAACCAAAGATTAAAGGTTATGCTTTAAAAATTAAAGGCTTGAAAAGATTACTGAAATCTTTTCAAGCCTTTTTTAATTATTCTTCGTATCCATTAGGATTTTTACTCTGCCAGTTCCAACCATCACGACACATATCTTCAAGGTTATACTGTGCTACCCAGTCAAGTTCATTTTTAGCCTTTGTAGCATCAGCAAAACAAGCAGGTATATCACCTGGTCTGTTTGGACATATTTTATATTTAATTTCTTTACCTGAAGCCTTTTCAAAGGCTTTTACCATTTCTAAAACAGAATAACCGTTACCTGTACCTATATTATAAATATGAACTCCCGCCACATCTGATTTTTTCTCTACTGCTTTAACGTGAGCTATACTTAAATCAACAACGTGAATATAATCTCTCACGCCTGTCCCGTCCTTTGTGGGATATTGATTTCCAAAAACAGAAAGCTGAGGTAGCTTTCCAATAGCAACCTGCTGAATATACGGCATAAGATTATTGGGAATACCCTTAGGGTCTTCGCCTATAAGACCGCTTTTATGAGCACCAATAGGGTTAAAATATCTTAAAATAGTAACAGAAAAATTGTTGTTTGATACAAATAAATCTTTTAAGATACCCTCAATATAAAGTTTTGTAGAACCATACGGATTAGTTGTGGAAAGAGGAAAATCTTCCACAATAGGAAGGCTCTTAGGATTACCATACACTGTAGCAGATGAAGAAAAAACAATATTATATACCTTATGCATTTCCATTATTTTTAAAAGATTAAGTGTACCTGTAATATTATTATGATAATACCAAAGCGGTTTCTGTACACTTTCCCCTACTGCTTTAAGTCCGGCAAAATGAATAACCCCGTCAACCTGCTCAGCTTCAAATACCTTATTAACTTCTTCAAAATCAAGCAAATCACATTTGTAAAATTCAAAATCTTTACCTGTAATTTCTTTAATTCTATCTAATGATTTTTCACTTGAATTTGACAAATTATCCAAAACAGCAATTTCATAACCACTATTTAAAAGTTCAACACAAGTATGACTGCCAATATAGCCTGCTCCACCTGTTACTAAAATTTTCATAAACTATTTCTCTCCTATTTTTTATAAAATCTTCTTTTAGCTTTTTTCAAAAAAACTGTAAATACAATATTTCTATATATTTTTTTAACTCTCTTTTTCTTTAAATTGTTGTAAAACTTTATAGTTTTTTTATTTAAACGGCTTTTGTCACAAAGATTATATTCATTTAATAAAAATTCATCTCTGCTTAAAGAACAAATAAATTCCTTTAGTCCTCCATTATCCTTATACTTTACATTTCTTTTTATATGTTGGGGAAGCCTTGAAACAGATATAAGAAATTTCTCCCTTATTATTTCGGCTGTACTTTCAAAACTATATTTATTACAATAATGAAGTCTTTTTTCATAAACTGCAATTGTACCTTTATAATTATAAGGTGTATAATTTGAAGTTGCAGAAAATTCCGAATGATAATATAAATATATGGGCTTTTTTATATATTCTGCATTTTCTATTTTATCACAATAATCAAGCAAAAACATTCCGTCTTCACCATTTTTGATGCCTTCTATAAATTTTATATTATTTTCTTTTATAATTTTACTGCTGAAAATTTTATGCCATATTGCATTAAAATTACTTGAAAGCATAATTTTATTTATAAGGTCAACATTTGATAAATCATTAATTTTACTAAAGAAATTTGTATTATATACACTTCGCCCCGAAATATGTACCGCAACAAAATCAAATATATACAAATCTTTCTTTGATTTAATCTTTTCAATTATAAAATCGGTTGTGCCGTCATATATTTCATCGTCACTATCAATAAACCATATATAATCCCCTGTGGATTTTTCAATTCCAAGATTTCTGGCAGAGCTTACACCGCCATTATCTTTACTAATAAGAATAATATCAGAACTGATATTATTTTCTAATAATTCTTTTGTATTATCTGTAGAGCCATCATTTACAATGATTATTTCTATATCTTTGCCTGAAATTTTATTAAGGGATAATGCCAATTTTTCAGCAAATTTACCACCATTATAAACGGGAACTATAATTGAAAGTTTCATACTTAACACTACTTTCTGCATTATAAAAATTTTCTTTTTTTATGAGATTAACATAAGCAAAACCAATAGCAAGATATATATACGAAAACTTATTTGTTATGCATAATGTTGTCATTTGTGAAAACAATTCCATAAGACATATTGTAAAAACCATAGGTGCAGGACAATCATTATGCTTAACCCCTATATAAGTATTTTTCACAATATAATAATATATACTGTAGTATATTGAAAAACCAACAAGCCCATAATCCACCAAAAGCTGGACGTAATTATTATGTGATGGACTGAAGCTTCCAAAACTCTTTAAATATAAAAAATTATAATTATGTGTTCCATGACCAAATAAAACTTTATCCTGAAATCTTTCAAGTCCAAAAGTAATCATTTTAAGTCTTGTGGTAGTTGAGAGGTCAGTTTCGGCACCAGCATCTTGATTAAATAAATCAAGAAAATTTAAAAATCTATTAAAAAAAGGTTTAAAAAACTCAATGTTATATAGTATTACAAATAAAAGTACACACCCTGATAAAATCAAAAGAAACTTTACCGGATTAAAATTATTACTCTTTATGGTAAATATTACTGCAAGAGCAAGAACAATTACAATAATTGACCTTTTTGAGCCGGACGAAAATGCTAATAAACCAAGTAAAGGCAAAAATGGAAGTGTCCATTTTTTATTTCTGAATATCAAATTGTAAATCCCAATAATAAATGCTATAACACAATAATAACCAAATGCATTTTCCTGATTAATTTCTTTGCCAATACGTATGCCGTTTTGTAATCTAAATACAATTTCACTAATTCCATATTTAATAATGGTATATATACACATTATTATACATCCCCAGAAAATTGCCAAAAACAAATTTTCTATTTCATCTTTTGTGCGAATTAAATTATATACCAAAAATGCTAAAAAAATAGTTTGATAAATGGTAAAATTATAGCTGTTGGCTGTTTCAAAATTTAAACTCCAAAAAGCACTTGCCGTTACATAAACAGCTAACATTCCTAAAAACTTATATATATCCCATCCATCAATATAGGGTTCAATGCAAAAATGTATAAAAAGAAATCCAATTACCGCCAAAAGCAATACTTTGGTAAGATTATTTAAAACTGGGTCATAAGCAAGTGTAAAAAGAGATGCTATATAAATATAAAAAGTATATAAGCCAATTTTTCTAAAAGAAATTTCCATATAGCAATTCTCCTTTCATAAGTATAACTTATTTGTAAAAGTTTTCCATATTTTCTAAAATCTCAATAATATAAGGAGAAAAATTTTCTTTTAATGATATAAAAGCAGGTGAAGTTTTAAAATCCTTATAATATTCAAAATAACTTTTGTAAAGGTCTGAGGTCACAACCGCCAGCTCATTATTTGTTGTAAAGCTGTTACGAAATGTACCAAGATGTAAGCCGTGGTGCGGTCTGTACCATATTTTACTTCCATCGTCACAGGTATTATATTCACTGCTTTTCCCTGAAAAAGAAGGAGTTCCAAACCCGCAATCCTTCATTAGGTCAAAAAGCATAGTTTCATTGTTAAATGAACAAAGATTATATTTTTTTGATTTTCCCTCAGCTAAAAGATTAAGTTCGTCAACATATTTTTGTAAATATGGCTTCACTTTTTCAAAATATTCTTTAGTTTTAAAAAAATGAAGTCCTGAAAGCTTGTTAATACATTTCACTCCGCTAAAGTAAAAAGATATGCTTTCTTTGATACCAAATTTAATAATATTTCGTGCAAAATCCTTAGAGAAAAGCTTTCTGTTAAGCTTCGAGGTTCTTGCAATATTACTGTATGGCATACCTATTGTGTCACAATGGCGAAGATGTTCTTCAAACATAGGTGTTCTTTCAGGACAGAAAAATATGTCAACATCACCTATATATACTGATTCATACTCTAAAAGCTTTGAATCAAAGAACAACCATCTCTGACATTTTTGAATTTGATTAATTTTTTTTGCTTTTTCACTCATACCAAGATTATCTGTAAAATCTTCAATATATGTTACATCAAATTTTTCAAAAGGCTTAAGCTGTAATTTAATATTATCTGAAATTTTTCTGTCAAGATATATTCTTACACCGTAATCAGGATAAATTTTAAATAGTGACAATAAATATAGAGGAATATATTCCTGATATGTATTTCCGAAAACATACAAAACAAGACAAATTTTTTTCATAAAATCTCCTTGACTTTAAAGATTTTCCTTATACCAATCTATAGTAAGTTCAATTCCCTTATTAAAATCATATTCAGGCTCATAACCCAATAATTTTTTAGCTTTTGAAATATCAGCGTTGGAATGTTTAATATCCCCTGCTCTGTCAGGTCCAAAATTTGGTTTAATGTCTTTACCCATTAAAGAACAAATTTTCTCATATAAATCAACAAGAAATACTCTTCCGCCGAATGCTATATTGTAAACTTCCCCGCAAGCACAAGCAGGTGCTAGCATAGCCTTTAAATTAGCTTCAATAACATTTTCAATATAAGTAAAATCTCTTGATTGTTTTCCGTCACCATTTATTGTGGGAGCTTCATCATTTAGTAAGCTTTTTACAAATTTTGGAATAACTGCCGCATAAAAACCATGAGGGTCTTGTCTTCTGCCAAACACATTAAAATATCGGAAACCTATTGTTTCAAGATTATAAAGCTTGTTATAAAGACATCCGTACTCTTCGCATACTTTTTTTGTAAGAGCATAAGGAGAAAGTACCTTTCCTATTCTTTCTTCAATCTTAGGAAGGTTTGGCTCATCTCCATATACGGAAGAACTTGATGCATACACAAAACGCTTTACTCCTTGCTGTCTGCTCGCTTCCATCATATTAAGTGTACCGCCAATATTAATATCCTCATACACTAAAGGCATATCAATACTTCTCGGTACACTTCCCCATGCTGCCTGATGTGATACATAATCAATTCCTTCACAGGCTTTAAGGCAGGTGTCAAAATCCCTGATATCGCCTTTTAAAAGTTCAAATTTACTATTATTCATAAACTCTTGAATATTTTCCATTTTTCCTGTAGAAAAATCGTCAAGACATCTTACAAAATAACCCATTTTTAAAAGTGCTTCTACAATGTTTGAACCAATAAAACCGGCACCGCCTGTAATTAAAAACTTACTGTCTTTTGGAAAGTTTAACTTAGTATATTGCATATTTTTGCCTCACTGAAATTATATTTACAATCTCCAATAATTATATCCTGCAGCCTTAATAGTGTTTTTATCGAAAATACTTTTAACATCTGCTATTATCTTTTTACTGTTGTCAGTATTTTTAAACATTTTATCTATTTCGCAAATAGTAAGATTTGAAAATTCATCATGTGCAACAGTTATAATTACAGCATCCATATTCTTAATATCCTGCATAGAAGTAAATTTAATTCCATACTCATTATATGCTTCCTGTGCATCTGCTACCGGGTCTGCAACTATGGGAGAAATGCCATATTCATTAAGTTCGTTTACAATGTCAATTACTTTAGAATTTCTTGTATCAGGACAATTTTCTTTAAATGTAAATCCCAGCACAGCAACTTTTGCCTTACGAACAGGAACCTCTGCCTTTATTAAATGTTTAACAACATTTTCAGCCACATATTTACCCATATCATCATTAATTTTTCTGCCTGCCAAAATAATTTGGGAATGATATCCTTCCTGTTCTGCTTTATATGTAAGATAATAAGGATCAACACCAATACAATGTCCGCCTACAAGTCCAGGAGAAAATTTCAAAAAATTCCATTTTGTGCCCGCTGCTTCCAGCACTTCCTTGGTATCAATACCAAGCTTATTAAATATTATAGAAAGCTCATTCATAAAAGCAATATTAATATCTCTCTGGCTGTTTTCAATTACCTTTGCAGCCTCAGCCACCTTAATAGAAGATGCTCTGTGTACACCTGCTTCAACAACCATTTCATATACCTTTGCTACAAGCTCCAGAGTTTCTTCATCCATACCCGAAACAATCTTAATAATAGTCTGTAGCCTATGGACTTTATCTCCTGGGTTAATTCTTTCAGGGGAATATCCAACTTTAAAATCAACACCGCATTTAAGTCCTGATTCCGCCTCTAAAATAGGAACACAGACATCTTCAGTAACACCTGGATATACTGTGGATTCATAAACAACAACTGAATCTTTTGTTAAGTTTTGACCTAATATTCTGCTGGCATTTTCAACAGGTGTAAGGTCAGGAGTTTTATCCTTTTTTACAGGTGTAGGAACTGCAACAATATGAAATTTTGCTTCTTTGAGTCTTGAAGGGTCATATGTAAAATCAACCCTCGCTTTTTTGATTACATCATCCCCTACCTCACGGGTTGGGTCAATTCCGTTTTTATATTGATTTATTTTTTTCTCATTAAGATCAAAACCTATAACATCAGCTTTTTCAGAAAAAGCGACTGCAATAGGCATACCAACATATCCAAGCCCTACAAGGGAAATCTTTTCTTTTCTTGAAACTATATCTTCAAATTTAATCATTTTATATTTATAGCTTTTTAAAAAGCTTCCTTTCTTGAAAATGATAATATCATAATTTTAAAGAAACGTAATAAAAATTTTAAAAATCTTTTCTATTTATTAAACAGACTTTTGACAATTTCAATTACTCTATCCTGCTCCTGCAGTGTCATATTGGTATCACTTGGAAGACATACTCCATATTTGAATATTTCTTCACTATAGCTTCCATTTTCACATTCTGTAAAGAAATCATATTTCTCAAAAACAGGCTGCAAATGTAACGGCTTCCATATATATCTGCTCTCAATATTTTCCTTTTCAAGTGCAAGTATAATATCTAAGGGGGCAATATTTGCATTTTTATTAATTGTTATACAAGTTAACCAGAAATTAGGTTTGGAATAGTCTGTAACAGGTATCATTTTAATAGCAGAAATTTCTTCAAAAGCTTTTTTGTATCTGTTATAAATATCTGTTTTCTGCTTAATTCTGGTATCAAGAACTTTTAACTGTCCTCTCCCGATTCCTGCAAGAATATTACTCATTCTGTAGTTATAGCCTATTTCAGTGTGCTGATAATATCTTTCATTATCTCTTGCCTGAGTAATCCAAAATTTAACTTTATTTGCAGTATCTTCATTTTCACATACTAACATACCTCCGCCTGAGGTTGTAATAATTTTATTGCCATTAAATGAAAATACACCGTATTTTCCAAAAGTACCCGTTTCTTTCCCTTTGTATGTTGTACCAAGACTTTCAGCGGCATCTTCAATAAGAACTGTATTATGCTTTTTGCAAATCTCTACAATCTCATCAAGCTTTGCTGCTTGTCCGAAAATATGAACAACAATAACAGCTTTAGGATTAGGATACTTTTCAAAAGCTTTCTGGAGTGCAACAGGACTCATATTCCAGTTATCCTCATCGCAATCTATAAATACAGGAGTAGCACCTTGGTATATAATAGGATTTGCTGATGCAGCAAAGGTAAGCGAGGGACAGAAAACAATGTCACCTTGTTCAACTCCGGCGGCTTTTAATGCCATATGCACTGTTGCAGTACCAGAAGAAAGGGCAACGCAAAAATTGCAATCAACCCTTTTTGCAACTTCCTTTTCAAATTCATCAACATTTTCTCCAAGTGGTGCAATCCAATTTTTTTCAAAAGCATCCTGTATATAATATAGTTCATCTCCCCCCATATTAGGAGATGATAAATAGATTTTTTTCATAACCTTCTACCTCTTTATGTTTTTATAACCATATGTTATTCCTTGACCTGCAATACTACCTAAAAAATCAATTATAACATCTTTATAACCTCCGGACCTTCCCGGAACAATCAATTGATGTATTTCATCAGTAAATCCATAAAGAAAACAAAAAATACAAACATAATACCAGGGTATTTTATATTGTACTGCAAGTAGTGATGTAATAATTCCTAAAATCAAATATAAGAAAAAGTGTGCAAATTTTCTGACAAATTTATTAAATTTCTTTTTGTTTATGGGTTTATATGATTTGCTGTCTTTATTAAAATCAAGATTATTTGTATTTGTATTTATATTATCTATTTCCTCCGATACCTGATTAACAATTTTTTTGCTGATTTTATTTGATTCATAACCAGGCTGAGCTGAAAAGAAATAAATAACTACACACCAGAATATAAGACATATCCATAAAAATCTTTTTAACATAAAACTTGCTTTTATTCTCCATTAAAATATAAATTTATATATTTATCATAATACGCATACAGTTTGGCTTTTTGTGCTCCTGAAAGTCTTGCCGATAAAATTGCCTGAACTCGGCTGTAATTAATTTTTCCATCAGCTACCATTTTTTTAATTTCTCTTTTTTCTTCTACAGTTAAGGCTGCTCTGACAATATTGAGAGCACCTAACTTATCAGTAACCGTAATCATAGCCTGAATTTCCTGTAGCTCTTTCGCAGTTAGATCTTTAAGCTGTTTAATAGCTTTATCAGATTTTGAACCTTCCTCACTTTCAGGAGTTTTACCGCTAGTTTCAATAACTAAATATTTTTTTCCATCCTTACCTTTAATCTCAATCGTATTGTCAGATAAGCTGTTTTCATCTGATATGGTATATTCTATACCATCTTCGGCTACAATGGTGTTCTTTTTATCAGTTTTTGTATTTTCAAGGTTAATTTCCTCTTCAATTCGGTTTTCTGTAACCTTAAGATAAACCTTATTAAAAATGTAATCAACAGCAAATTTACCGACAACAATGCTTATAATTGCTATAATAAGAATTACCAGCAATGTTATTTTTAAACCCTTTTTTTTCACAAATGAAGCACACCTCTTTTCAAAAACTAAAATTTTTGTTTAGTAGTTCATTGGAAGAATTTAATATTTCATATATGACCTCTTTACCATAATACTTCTCAATTTTTCTTATTCCCTTATCAAATTCACTTTTTCGGGAAGTAATATTATGTGTATCAGAACCAAGTACAATGGGTTTATGACTGTTAAACAAAATATTTACAGCTTTTATATATCCGAATCTGCCAATATTTCCTGAATTAATTTGAACACATATGTCCATATCAAGAAGTCTTAACACATTTTTTCTATTTGCTTTAACTCCAAAATATCTTTCTGTATGTGCAATTACAGGAATAATATCAAATGTACAAATTCTGTATATCTCATGATATATCCATTCAGACCACTCTCTGGTAGGCAATTCCAGTAAAATAGCATTAGTACCATCAATACACAATTTTTTTAAATCAGGGTTTGCTGACAAACCATGAGTTAAAAAAACTTCTGCACCGAGAATTATTTTTGGGGAACTTATATTCTCTTTTAAAACAGCGGTATTGAGTAAATTTAAAGCTTGTTGTCTTCTATTCAAAAAATCTTCAATAGATATACGTTCAATATTAAAATGCGGAGTAGCAAGAAGTGTTGTAATCCCCTGTTTTGCTGCAAGAGCCAACATTTTAATGGATATATCTGTATTTTGAGAACCATCGTCAATTCCGGGTAAGATATGAGTATGAAAATCTACCAAAATATCACCCCTGTTTTTTAAATTTTACTGTTTATTATTATCTTTTTTTTGGTCAATATCAAGTAATTCTGCCTGACCCGAGCCGTATCCATAGCCATAGCTGCCATATCTGTAGCTGCCATATCCATAACCGCCGTACCTGTATTTATTTCCATATGCGTATTTTTTCTTTCTGTACATTCCGTATGTGTATCTTTCAGCATATACCTTTTGATCCACAGAGTTAAGTACAAAACCTATAATATTTGCATTAGCAAGCTCTAAAGATTTTATCGCTCTTTCAATGGTATCGTGGGTTGAAGCTTTATGGCGTACCATTAAAATAACTCCTGATACCTTTTCAGAAAGAAGTGCTGCATCTGTTACAACATTTATAGGAGGAGTATCAAATAAAATATAATCATACTTTTTTGAAAGCTTCTCAATCAGCATATCCATCTCTTTTGATGCAAGAAGTTCTGCAGGATTAGGAGGAATATGTCCGGCTGTAATTACATCAAGAGGGTATTCCTCTGCTTTGATAATTGCATCTTCAATAGTTGAAAAACCGCCTAATATATTTGAAAGACCAACTTTATTTTTTAAGCCAAAATATTTATGAACTCTAGGTTTTCTCATATCCGCATCAATAATAACAACCTTGCTGCCTGTCTGTGCAAATGAAATTGAAAGATTTACACAGTTTGTAGATTTACCTTCAGAAGGGTTAGCACTTGTTATAATGAGAGATTTGCAATTTTCTTCATTTTTCAACGAAAACATTATATTAGTTCTAATTGATTTATAAGATTCACTAATTTCAAAGGGAGTATTTTTAGTAATAACTTTTGACTGAATTTTTTCAATGCTTAACTTTCTTGCCTCAATACTCTCCTTTTCAAGCTTTGCCTTAAATTTTTCCTGCTTATTAATCTTTTTACTTTCAATTTCAAAATTTTCTTTATTGGACATTACTCTCACCTCTTTCTATTCCATTTCAGGAACAACGCCTATAATTGGAATATTATATCTTTGAAGTTCCTCCTCAGTTCTTACTCTTTTATCGCAAAGAGCAATTACAAGAATTATAAATGATGCTATTATACCGCCTAATAATGCACCAATAACCGATTGCATAGGTATATTGGGAGATACATGTGTAGGATCAGTAACGCCTTCGTCTATTGTGTATGCTGTAGAAACACCTACAATCTCTACAAGTTCTTCACCACCAATTTCTAAAAGAGAATCTACAATAATTTTTAAATCTTCTTTTTTGGGACCATTAACCTGTATTTCCAAAATCTCTGTTTCATTTGCAGAAGTCATTGTAAGCATAGAACGAAGTCTGGATGCTTTATAATCACCATCAGTTTTTTCATTTACGTCATCAGCAACCTTGCTTAGAACTCTGGTACTTTTCAAAACCTCAATACAAGTAAGCACAGAGCGTTGTGATGCACTAATAGTGGCAGTAGTACGGTCAACGCCTTTATTGCCGGTGTCTGCATCATCAATTTTACCTCCGTTATATGTGCCAATGTACATTCTTCCCACAGACATATATTCTTTTTCCTGAACAAATCTGCTGTAGCTATAAGCACCAGCACCAAAGACAACTGCACAAATGATAATTATCCACCATCTTTTTAATAATATCATAAATACATCAAAAATGTTTACTTTTTCTACCATGGTAACCCCTCTTTTGTTTCAAAAAATGTAATAATTATATTACATTTCATTATAACATATGTATTATACTTTGTCAACTTTTTACCATAAATATTTTATTGAATTTTCCTAATATATCTTGTATTTTTAAATAATTTGTTATATAATATTGCTAAGCAATTTTTTCCAAAGAAAAGTCAAAATAATACAACTTTAAAAGGAGTATAGTATGACCGTAAAAGAAAGAACAGAAAATAACGAAAAATTAATATTATGTAAATATGCAACATTTTCACAAAATTGCACAGGCAGAGCTATTTATGAACCCCCCTGCCCTTTAAGAACAGAATTTCAAAGGGATAGGGACAGAATAATTCATTCGAAAGCTTTTCGCAGACTTAAGCATAAAACTCAAGTTTTTCTTATTCCCGAAGGCGACCACTACAGAACACGTCTTACCCATACTCTTGAAGTTGCACAAATAGCTAGAAGCATTTCCCGAATTCTGATGCTAAATGAGGATTTAGTTGAAGCAATAGCACTTGGTCATGACCTTGGGCATACTCCCTTTGGCCATGCAGGGGAACGTACGCTTAACAAGGTTTATGGTAATTTTAATCACACTGAGCATGGACTAAGGGTTGCTGAAAACGAAGGTCTTAATCTTACTTTTGAGGTTCAGGACGGAATGAAAAATCATAAAACATCAGGAAATCCTGCAAGTTTAGAAGGAAGAGTTGTTCAGTTATCAGACAAAATAGCATATGTTAATCACGATATTGGAGATGCTTTAAGAGGCGGAATAATAAAAGAAGAAGATATTCCTTCAGATTGCAATAAAATACTTGGAAAAACACATTCTGAACGAATTAACACTCTGATTACGGATATTGCAACAAGAGGAATTGTTGACGGAAAAATTGAATTTTCTACGGATGTGCACAGTGCATTTACAAAACTTCGTGATTTTCTTTTTAAAAATGTTTATGCAGACAATATTGCAAAAGACGAAGAAGTGAAGGCTCATAATATCATTTCCACATTATACAATCACTTTATTTCTCATCCCGAAAGCTTACCTGAGGATGAACAAATAAAACTAAAAGACACCTGTGCACAAAGGGTTATCTGTGATTATATTGCAGGAATGTCAGATGTATATGCAATAAATGAATTCACTAAAATTTATATACCAAAGGCGTGGAGTATTTTATAAAAGGCAGCGGACAATTCAAGGAGCTTGAATTGTCCGTTATTTTTTTGACATTTTAATGTATTTTCTCTTAATAAAATAAAGGAATTTCAACTTTAATGACGAAAGAACATATGTAGATGTTTTATAGAAAGGAGAAGGGTTAAATGGCTTCGTACTATCCTGATGAGCTAATAAATGAAGTTATATCTGCAAACAATCTTGTTGATGTTGTCAGCGGTTATGTAAAACTGAAAAAATCAGGCAACCGATATATGGGACTTTGTCCATTTCACAGCGAAAAAACCCCCTCTTTTCATGTTTCAGCGGACAAGCAATTATATCATTGTTTTGGTTGCAATGAAGGCGGAAGTGTTGTTCAGTTTATAATGAAAACTGAAAATCTTGATTTTGTTGAAGCAATTAAATATTTAGCATCAAGGGTGGGAATCAGCCTTCCTGAAGGAAATGAGAAAAGCTCAGATGGAGAATATTTTCAAAAAAAGCAGAAAATTCTTGAAATGTATGTTGATACTGCACGTTTTTATCATGGCTGTCTTATTGGAGATATAGGAAAAACGGCTCTTTCATATCTTGCCCAAAGACAAATTGATGCACAAACTATAACACGTTTCGGTATTGGATATTCCCCTGATAGTTATGACGCTTTATTTACCCATTTAAAAGAAAAAGGGTACTCTGATAAGCTTATTATGGAGTCAGGTCTTGTACGGAAAAGTGAGAAAACAGGAAAACCTTATGACTTTTTCAGAGATAGAGTTATGATTCCTATTTTCGATATAAGAGGAAATGTAATTGCTTTCGGCGGACGCACTATGGTAAAGTCTGACGGCAGAAAATATATGAATTCCTCTGATAGTATTATATTCAATAAAAGCAAAACCTTGTATGCACTTAACTTTGCAAAGAAAAACTGCAGTGAACGTATAATTATGGTGGAAGGATATATGGATGTAATTACCCTTCATAAATACGGCTTTACCAACGCAGTAGCAGGTCTTGGAACTGCATTTACAAAAGACCATGCAAATCTCCTTGCAAGATATACAAAAGAAGTCGTTCTTTGTTATGACAGTGATGAGGCAGGTCGGAAAGCTGTTATGTCAGCAATTGAAATACTTACAACAACACAACTTAAAGTTAAGGTAATGACAATTCCTGACGCTAAGGATGCAGATGAATATTTAAAGCTAAAAGGTGCTGTTAAATTCCGTAAGCTTCTTGATAATGCACAAAGTCATATTTTGTATAAAATAAGCAGATTAAAGGAACAATATAATATGGATAATACCGAAGAAAAAATTACACTTGTGACAAATATGGCTAAGATTTTTTCAGAGGTTACAAACAGCATTGAAAGAGAAGCCTATGTAAAAGAAGCTTCTATAGAAACAGGCATATCAGAGGATGTTATATATGCAGAAATAAAAAAAGCAGGATATTCTGCTCCCTCTGCTAAAATCAAGCCTACATATACACAAAGGGTTAAATCAATATCAGAAGGTGATTTTCGTACTGAAGGCACTTTACTTAGTCTGATGTGCAGTGATATAGCAATCTGGAGAAGAGTCCGAAACAAAATAACTGCCGATTTTTTTGAATGTCCCGTATTAAAGGAAATTGTAAATAACATTTTTTCCTTTTCGCCTGAGGACAAGCCACCTGACCTTATTATGATTATTTCAAAATCTGATAATGAGGCTGTATCAAGACTTTCAAGCCTTATAACAAATCAACAGACAGTTGATGATGGCATAAAGGCTGCAGAAGAAATGATAGAAAAGCTAAGCAAAGCAAAAAAAGCACGACAGATTTCCGATATAGCAAATTCAGGTGATCCAAGAGCACTTGCACAAATGATAAAAAATCTTAACAAATAACTAACTTCTTAGAAAGTGAGGTTTAGTATATGACCCTTGATACAGAAGCAAAAAACAAAATAATCTCAGGTATGATAGAACTGGGAGAGAAAAATGGTTTTGTAACGTACGAAGATTTTCAAAACGTAATGGGAAATATTGAATCAAACCCTGAATTTATTGATGAACTATATGAAGTATTGGAAAAACATCAAATTGAAATTAATGACGATTCCTTTGAAGCGGCAAAAAGCGAAGAAGCCTATAATATAGCTGTAGAGGATACAATTAAAATGTATCTTCACGAAATTGGTTCTATTCCCCTTTTAACACCTGAGGAAGAAAACAGGCTTTCAAAGCAAATAGAAGAGGGAGATTTAGAAGCAAAAAGCAAATTAATAAGAGCAAATCTTCGTCTTGTTGTAAGCATCGCCAAAAAATACACCTCAAGGGGTATGCCACTTCTTGATTTAATTCAGGAAGGTAACATAGGTCTTATGAAGGCAGTTGACCGTTTTGACCCTAAAAAAGGTTTTAAATTTTCAACTTATGCAACCTGGTGGATAAGACAATCTATTACAAGAGCTCTTACTGACCAGTCAAGAACAATTCGTATTCCAGTGCATCTTGTTGAACTGATAAACAGAGTTACAAGAGAGTCACGCAGAATGGTACAGGTGCTTGGAAGAGAGCCTACTACTGAAGAACTGGCAACAGAGCTTAAAATTTCACCTGAAAAATTAAGAGAAATTAATTTAATTGCACCTGACCCTATTTCCCTTGACCTTCACGTTGGTGATGATGACGAAAACAGTCTTCTTGAATTTATTGCTGACGAAACTGTTCAAGGACCTGACGAGGCAACCTCGCAGGCAATGATTTCTTCCCAGATTATTGAAATACTTGATACTCTTACACCTAGAGAATCAAAAGTACTTAAGATGCGTTACGGAATAGAAGACGGAAAAGCATATACCCTTGAAGAAGTTGGTCTTGAGTTTAACGTTACAAGAGAGCGTATCAGACAGATTGAAGCAAAGGCAATAAGAAAAATCAAGGCAAAATGTGCAAGAAAACATATTACATTTATGGATTTTATTTAAGATAAAATTAACGGCAAAACAACAGAAATGGAGATAATTTATGGAACTGGATAATCAAAGCAAGCTTCAACTTGTTAATGACTTAATTGAACTTGGTAAAAAGAACGGAATCCTCACTTTTAATGATATTCAAACTGCACTTGGTGAATTTGAAATTGATTCCGAACAAATGGAAACAATTTATGATACTCTTGAGTCTATGGATATAAAGATTGTATCAAACTTCGAAAAAGAAATGGAAGAAATTCAGGCAAACGGAGACAGCAAGGTTGATCTTAACTTTGACGGTATTGTGGTAGATGACCCTGTTAAAATGTATTTGAAAGAAATTGGTAAAGTACCTCTTCTTTCCACAAATGAAGAAAACGAGCTTGCACAGCGTATTTTAGAGGGTGACAGCGAAGCAGGTCAACGACTTACTGAGGCAAACCTCAGACTTGTTGTAAGTATCGCAAAAAAATATGTAGGTCGTGGTATGCCATTTCTTGATTTAATTCAGGAAGGTAATCTGGGTCTTATTAAGGCTGTAGAAAAATTTGACCCTACAAAAGGTTATAAATTTTCAACATATGCAACCTGGTGGATTAAACAGGCAATAACAAGAGCCATCTCGGATAAATCAAGAATTATAAGACTTCCTGTTCATATGGCTGAAACTATCAACAGACTTATCCGTGAATCAAGAAGAATGTTACAGGAGCTTGGCCGTGACCCTACTACAGATGAACTTGCAAAAGAGCTTAATATGTCTCAGGAAAAAGTTCGTGAAATTATGAAAATCGCTCAAGAGCCTGTTTCCCTTGAAACACCTATTGGCGGTGAAGATGAAAGCCACCTTGAAGACTTTATTCCTGATGAAGATGCACCTGCACCCGCAGAAGCAGCTTCTTATATGCTTCTTCGCGACCAGCTTAGTGATGTTATAGATTCTCTTACACCAAGAGAATCAAGAGTTTTAAAGCTTCGTTTCGGTTTAGAGGATGGCAGAGCAAGAACTCTCGAAGAAGTAGGACAGGAATTTGATGTTACACGAGAACGCATCAGACAGATTGAGGCAAAAGCACTTCGCAAGCTTCGTCACCCATCAAGAAGTAAAAAACTTAAGGATTATTTGTAAAAACAATTTTGGAGAAAAAATGAAAAATAATGTTTTATCCCCTCGTCTTAAGTCTATTGTTTCTTTTGTGGAAAAGAATTGTATAATTGCAGATATTGGAACAGACCATGCGCGTGTTCCTATATATTTATTGCAAAATGGTATTATTTCATATGCAATTGCATCAGATATTGGTGAGGGTCCTTTAGAAAAAGCAAAAGAAAACCTACAATATTTTAATCTTACAGATAAGGTATCCTTAAGACTTGCTGACGGTTTTAAAGGCATCAAAAACAATGAGGCAGACTGCGGAATTATTGCAGGAATGGGCGGAGAGGTTATATCTCAAATATTAAATGAATACATACCCATCAGCATAAATACTCTTATTTTACAGCCTATGACAGATAGCCATTTTGTTCGAAAAGCTGTGGCAGATTTGGGGTTTACTATAGAAAAAGAGGATATTGTTATAGAAAAAGACAAAATGTATATTGTTATCCTTTGTAGAAAAGGTAAAAATACTATAACTGAAAAAGAGCAGTACATCTCCCCTGCACTCAAAAAACATCCTCTTTTTAAAGAGTATCTGGCGTATCGTTTAAAACGAATGAAAAATGCAGCAACAAATGCACAAAAAGCAGGTGCAAATACACTTATGCTGAAAGAGTATGAAATTTTAAATGAAGAATATAAAATAAATTTTGATTAAAGCAGACAAAGAAATTTGTCTGCTTTTTCAACATTATTTGAGTAATTTTTCCGTTGACAACTGATATTTAAAGTAGTATAATTAAACTTGTTTAAATTTTATTCTAAATGTTGTTTTTATTCTATTTATTCAAAGTAAGGAGAAAATTTTTTATGACTGAAAACATTAATTCATTAAGTCTGATGGATTTACGCGAACTTGCAAAAAGTTACGGGATTTCAGGAGTTTCCTCATTAAGAAAACAAGAACTTGCAAAAATTATTACTGATTATGAAACCGAGCATCAGCCAAAAACTGATATTCCTTCATTTACAGAAGAAGAAGTAGCAGAAGATAATCAAAAACAAGAAAAAAAGAAGATTTTTGATGCAAATGCAAAAGAAAATGCAGTGGGCTTTCTGGAAATTCTTTCAGAAGGGTATGGATTTTTGCGTCCTGCAACCTTGTATTCAGGTACTGAGGATGTATTTGTTTCTCCGCAGCTTATCAGAAAATACGGAATGAAAACCGGTGACAGCGTTACAGGGTATGCTGTGCTTCGAGAGGGAGAAAAATACGAAGCACTTATATATGTAAAAAGCATTAACGGAGAGCGTCCCGACAAGGCAAGACAAAGACGCTCCTTTGATACTCTCGTTCCCACTTACCCTACTGAAAAGTTCAAGCTTGAAGTATCCAAAGAAAAGTACTCAATGAGACTTATTGATATTGTTTCTCCTGTAGGAAAAGGTCAGAGAGGACTTATTGTTGCACCTCCTAAAGCGGGTAAAACTACTCTTTTAAAACAAATTGCACAAAGTATTAAGAAAAACAATCCCGAAACTTATTTGTTTGTATTGCTGATTGATGAACGACCCGAAGAAGTTACGGATATGAGAAAAAGCGTACCGACAGCGGATATTATATATTCAACTTTTGATATGCCACCTGAAAATCATACCAAAGTAGCAGAAATGGTGTTGGAGCGTGCACAGCGTATGGTAGAATACGGCAAGGATGTTGTTATACTTTTAGATAGCTTAACAAGGCTTGCAAGAGCATATAATTTATCTCTTCAAACAAGCGGAAGAGTATTATCAGGCGGTCTTGATGCAGGTGCACTGCACAAGCCGAAAAAATTCTTTGGCTCGGCACGAAAAATCGAAGATGGCGGAAGCCTTACAATACTTGCTACAGCCCTAGTGGAAACAGGAAGCCGTATGGACGATGTTATTTTTGAAGAATTTAAAGGTACAGGCAATATGGAAATACACCTTGACCGATATATGTCCGAAAGACGTATTTTCCCTGCTATAGATATTTATAAATCAGGTACAAGACGAGAGGATTTACTTATGAACAGTAATGAGCTTGCATCTGCATATTCAATAAGAAAAGCATTCTCAAAAAATGCATCTGCCGAGGTAACAGAAAAACTTTTAAAGCTTTTATATAAAACTATTGATAACAATGAATTTATTAAAATTATTAATGAAGAATTAAAATAGAGGAAAAACGCTATGAAGAAAATTATATTTATATTATTGACACTTGTAATGGTATTATCTTTTACTGTAATTGCAGAAAGTGAAATTGAAAATACCAACACAACTTTTTCAGAAAAATCTGAAATATCTAACGAAAATAATGGAATTTATTTTTCCTTTGCTGACAGACCTGCCACCCTTCTTCGGGATGCAAAGCTTAATGCAACTGTGAGAATTACTTGGGCGGATACTCCCACTGTGGGCATAGCACAATGGTATGTTAACGGAAGCCCCATAGAAGGCTGGAGAAACGAAAACTTCAAAATAGAAACAAATGTAACCTCTACACTTAATTACGATTATCCCAGATGGGAAAGTATGCCCCTTGAAGCTACATTTGGTTTTTCTCTTACTGTAAATGGTAAAACCCAGTATATTGAAGAAAGAATAAATATTGAAAGTATGCCCTATTCATACTATCATAAAGAGGAATCGGACAGAGTTTTAGAGCTTATAAAGCACGTTTACGTTGAAGCAACCTTAAACAAAGGGGTTAATGCTTACACCTCATATAAATTAGACAGTATATGTGGATGGCTTGATAAAGGTACTAAAGTTAAATATATTGACTATTATGATATAAATCATCCTGATTTTACTCATACCCATGTGTCAGCACAATTACTATTGGAAAATGGATATACCTGTTGGGTACCACATTCTGCAATAAATATATCAACTAAAAATTATACTGTTTATACCGACTATGACAATAAAGACAAGGAAACTTTTGTAAATGCAAAGGACTATAAAAGCGATACAGAATATCTTGTATGGATAAGCCTTGAAAGACAAAAAATCAATGTATTTAAAGGCAGTCAGGGTAAATGGAATATATATGCAGTCTTTCCCTGTGCAACAGGCAAAAACTCCACTCCTACAATAGACGGTGTGTTTAAGTATTCAAAATACACTCCAAGATGGAATTTTGGAAGTTACTATGTAAAATATGTACTTATATTTAACGGCGGTCACGCTTTCCATTCAAGAACCTACAGAACCGCAACAGACAAACTTTTAGATGAAACAATCGGCACTACAACCTCACTTGGCTGTGTTAGAATGTATGACGAGGATGTAATCTGGATGAAGGACAATCTTCCACTTGGCTCAACTGTTGTGGTATATTAAAATACAAAAAGCGGAGAATTCTCCGCTTTTTTTGTTATACTTAAAAACATAAAATTATATACTTAATAAAAGTTGTGCTGACTGCCAAAATCCAGCTTATATTTTTCAAAAATACAAACAATTCTCTCAACTGTTTCAAAATCTGATAATTCATCATTCTTAATAATTTTTTGAATTTCAGATAATGCATTTATTGCAACAGTATCTGCAATAAAGTCAGGATTAATTTCAAAATTTTCTAAATTTGTACATATAAAATCCGATATGTATCCTTTTAAAAGTTCAAGTTTTATATTCATAATATCCCTCCAAAAATAAAAAAGTGCGTAGCAAAAGCCACGCACTGAAAAATGCACAGCTCTTATTGCTGCGACACAATTTTATAACCTGTAAACAAGTACATAAAACAGAGAGTGCATTTTTACCTAAATAAAAATGTACCTACTTACAGAGTTATATAAAATTATGTCGCATAATTAGTATATCACATAATAGCTATAAAATCAAGTGTAAAAACTAATCTATAACTCTTTGAGGATTAATTTTTTAAAACTGTTTATAATATGCAAAAAGCTTATAGCATACTTTTTTATTTCAGTCTGTTTAAAACTACTGCCACTTCAGCCCTTGTAACTGGCTTGTATGGCTTAAAGGTGCCATCAAAGTACCCTTGCATTATTCCTGCCTTTGTCAGTGCTGAAATCTCCTCATAGGACCACATATCAGGTTTTACATCACTGTAATATTGACCTCCCATATGATAATCAGGCTCAACAATTCTGGAAAGCACTGCTGCCATTTCTTCTCTTGTCATTTCCCTATCAGGTTTAAAGCTTCCGTCACTATATCCTTGCATAAGATTTCTTTGTGCAAGAGCAGTAATATAACCAGCAGCATAATGTCCTTTGGTATCAGAAAACATAACACTTTGGGCAGGACTTATTCCCAAAACTCTTGCCATAATAATTGCTGCTTGGCCCCTTGTGAGTTTTTTTTCGGGAGCAAAGCTGTCTTCATTTTCCCCTTTCATAATACCTTCAGCATAAACCTTTAAAATGTCCTCCTTTGCATAATGTCCCACAATATCATTAAAATAATTACCCGAGAGCCATAGTTCATAATAATCCCATATTCCGCTATGTTCCTGTCCTGCACTCCAATTTCCCACGCCTTTTAAATCATATTGATTTATAAGCTTAAACTTTTCACGAAGGGATTCGTTGTTTTCAAACCACACCACATAATTCCCATTTTTAAGTAATTTCCCATTTATATAAAAGGGCTTATCGGTACTTTTAACGCTGAAGGTTGCAACAGGGCTATGAGAATCAATATCATAATATACCTTTGCATTAAATGTATTAATAAGTTCATTTACTCTGTTTAAGGATACACCGCTTCCATTAAGATTTTCTCCCCATATACGACCAAAAAAAGGTACACCAACAACAATTTTTTCAGGCTCCACATATTCAAGTGCATATTCTATGGAATCCCTTACAAAATCAATACTTGCAACAGGTCCTTCTTCTCCCCCTTCATAATGCTCATCATATGTCATTATCATAAGATAGTCTGCATATTCCCCTAATTTTTCATAATCATATGACCCTTGCCATCCGTTTTTCCATCCGTAGGGATTTGCTGCTACCGCAACAGAAACCTCTTTATCATAAGGTATATATTCTCTTAAATATTTTATAAAATTTGTATATTTTTCTCTATAAGTATGGTCAACATTTTCAATATCAACATTAACTCCGTCAAGGTCATATTTTTCTATTACCTTAGCTATTTCTTTTGCTAAATATTCACCTTTGTCAAGGGCATTATTACCTGTTTTTTTGTCCCAATGATTACTTAAAAACGGAACAACTTTTATCCCCTGTGCTTTCATTTGAGATATAAAATCAATACTTAAATTTTTCACATCAAGACTTCCGTCAGAATGTAAATCAAAATATGACGGGGAGACTACATCAAGTACCTTGCTTGACCGCTTAACATTTTCAACTTGAGTTGCAACACTTCCAAAATATACATAGCTCATAGCAAATTTATCTTTATCCTCTTTTGCCAAAGAAGAAAAGGGTATAGATATAACCATACCGCTTGCAAGTACAACTTTAACAGTTTTAATTACAATATTTTTATATTTTTTTCTTACTCTTGACATAATTTCTCTGTCTGAAAGTTCATCCGAAAATTCCACATTAAAAGAAGTTAGATATATAAACAAAGTATAGCTTCCGTCAATATTTTTCTTTAAAGTAAAATTGTTCATTTTATATAATTTCTCCCATAATTATTAGTGTATTTATTATTACACGGGAATAAAATAATATTCAGATATAAAGCCAAAATATTGACATAATTTATAATATATGTTATACTTTTTTTATAAAAATTTACGGGAGGATAATATGTTATTTTCTAAAAAAGAATTAAATCCTGATGATAATTGTTCTAATTGCCAGCACGGAAAGGCATCAGCTATTTCAGATGATATAATGTGTACATATAAAGGCCCGGTATCAGCTACGGGAAAATGCAAAAAATATAAGAAAAATCTCCTTGCAGTAAGACCAAAGAAAAAACATATTTTTTCAGGAGATTTTACACCTGAAGATTTTTCAATCGACTAAAAAAAACGAGTACTTTATGTACTCGTTTTTTTAGTTAAAATATAAAGTTATTTATATCCTTGTCATTATAAATTGTTTCGTCAGCCCATTTTTTATATATAGGCATTCTTTCTTTTTCCATTTCTTTAATACCTTCAATATTTGTAGATAAAGGTCTTCCTTTAGTATCAAGACTGTTTATATCACGGATAATATGATATATTTTTCCGTTTTGCTTTAATGAGTATTCATTTTCAGGAGTTTTTATAATTCCTCCACCTGTAGCTATAACCGTATTTTGCAGTTTTCCCACATCCATAGCTACCTCAGCTTCCAGTTTTCTGAAATATTCTTCTCCTTTTCTTTCAAATATTTCAGGAATACTCATACCGACTTTTTTTATAATTTCATTATCTGTATCAATAAACTCTTTTCCTGTAATTTCAGCAATTTTCTTGCCAATTGTACTTTTTCCGCATCCAGGCATTCCAATTAAAACAATATTAGTCATTGCTTTATTTAAGTTTAAATATACTTCATCTGTTTTGCTGTCATCAAGCTTACTGTCAAGAAAAATTTCATAAGCACATTTTGCCTGATATACAAGCATATATAGACCCCCTGTTGCATGAATTCCAAGCTTTTCTGCCTCATATACCAGCTTTGTTTTATTAGGATTATAAATTACATCAATTACACCTTGAAGGTTTTGAAAATCTTTAATATTCAAAAGAGTTTCACCATTATTTGGAAACATACCCACAGGAGTAGTATTAACAATTATTTGAACTTCCTGCCAAAGCTTTTGGTTATCATAATTAAATTTGCCATTTCTGCTTACAGGAATAATTTCACTTGCTCCTTCATCCAAAGCAACAGCTTTTGCAGTTAAAAAAGTTCCGCCGCTGCCTAAAATTGCAACTCTTTTATTTTTAAAAGATATTCCTGCTTTTTTTGCAAGTGCTGAAAATCCATCATAATCTGTATTATATCCGCAAAGCTTACCATTTCTTTTTACGACAGTATTAACACAGCCGATTTTCTGTGCTTTTGGGCAAATATAATCACAAAAACCCATAATAGTCTTTTTATACGGAATAGTAACATTAAAACCATCATATAAAGACTTTTCTACAAAATTACTTACATCATTTTCTTTTAAAGGAACAAGCTCATAATCATATTTCCCAAAAGACCTGTGTATTATTTTAGAATAGCTGTGAGATAAGGTTTTTCCAATGAGTGCATATTTCATATACTCTTTAAACCTCCCTGTAGCTTCCTAAAAATACAGAATTAACTTCATCTTTACAAAGATGTGAAATAAGCATCTGCACTTTGGGCTGTGTAATATCTGCCTCTATATCAAAATAAAACATATACTCAAATTCACTGCCAACAATAGGTCTGCTTTCAAGCTTTGTAATATTTATTCCCTGTACATTAAATCTTGAAATAAGTCTGTATAATGCACCAGGTTTATGTTCGGTTTTAAGCATAAGACTGATTTTATCAGCATCTTTATAAATTTCTTCTTTTTTTGAAATACAAATAAATCTTGTATAATTTGCATCTGAATTTGAAATATTCTTTGCTACCCTGCTAAGCCCGTAAATATCCATACATTCAGGTGATGAAATTGAGGCAGCATATTTATTTTCCGATTCTGCTACTTTTTTTGCTGCAACCGCAGTATTCTCACATACATGAACTTTAATTTCAGGGTGCTCCTTCAAAAATTCAGAACATTGACCTAAAGCCTGTTCATGAGAATATATATCTGTAATTTCCTCTAAGGAAATTTTTTCTTTAGCTAAAACAGTATGGTCAATTTTAAGTTTTGTAGCTCTTGCAATATAAAAATTATGATTTTTCATAAGGTCATAAACTTGATTTACCGACCCATAAAGACTATTCTCTATGGGAAGTATTCCATATTTACAAAGACCCTGCTCAATAGCAGAAAAAACAGCATCAAAATTTTTAAAATAAATTATTTTAGGGTCACTGAAAATCTGTTTGCATGCAAGCTGTGAATATGCCCCTTCCACTCCCTGACAGACAACAACAGCAGAATGTGGAAACTCACTTGGAGTAGAGCTTATAGCCTTTTTAATTTTTCCCATTAAAGCTATATTTGTTTCCACATTACGATCTGCCTGATATGCACGTGAAAGTGCCATAATATCCGAAAATAAAAGGCCTGCGTAGTCCGCCATATCTTCCCCTGCATCTTTTCTGATTTTATCTAAAATTTCTCTTTCTCTGTCAGGCTGATAAACAGAAAGATTGTTTTCTTTCTTATAATCTGCAACCTGCGAAGTAACTTCCATACGCGAAATAAACAGCTTTAATATTTCATCATTAATTTTATCAATTTTTTCTCTGCATTTTTCAAGATTCATAAATATTACTCCAATTACAATATGAAATCAGCAATTGCTATTAAACCTGCACTTTCAATACAGGGTAGTGCTCTTGGCACGATACACGGGTCATGACGTCCGATAATTTCAAGGTCAGCTTCCTGCATTTTTGAAAGACTAACTGTTTTTTGCAACTTACCAATTGACGGTGTAGGTTTAAAGGCAGTGCGGAAAATCACAGGCATACCAGATGAAATGCCACCTAAAATTCCACCGTGATTATTTGTAGCAGTTTTAATTTGTCCATTTTCAATAATAAACGGGTCATTAACCAAAGAGCCTCTCATTTGTGATGCATCAAAACCTATTCCAAACTCAATACCTTTAACAGCACCAATGCCAAAAACAAGACCTGCAATTTTGTTTTCTATTCCGTCAAATATAGGCTCCCCTACGCCTGCCTTTAAGCCTGTTATTGCACATTCTATAATTCCACCCACAGAATCCTTTTCATTTTTTGCATTTATAATTTCCTGTTGCATTTTTTCCTTTATATCTTTATTCAAAACAGGAAAATCTGTATCAACACCATTTATATCAGGATTTATCATATCAAAAGGAGTGTCAAAAATTTTACCAATTGAATAAATATGCGAAATAACATTAATACCGCGTCTTTCCATTATTTGCTTTAAAATTCCCCCTGCAATACAAAGGGGAGCAGTAAGCCGTCCTGAAAAATGCCCTCCCCCTCTATGGTCGGTAAAACTTCCGTATTTTGCATAAGCAGTGTAATCTGCATGTCCTGGACGGGGTAAATCTCTGTTATAATCACCTGAACGGGTATTATTATTTTCAATTATTCCACAAAGGGGCGCACCTGTAGTGTATCCATTTGCAATACCTGATAAAAATCTAATTTTATCCGTTTCTTTTCTGGGAGTGGAATATGGATTATTTCCTCCCTGACGTCTTTTCATAAATTCATCCAGCTTAAGTAAATCAATTTTTTCACCTGAAGGAAGATTGTTAATTACAACCCCAATAGCTTCTCCGTGAGATTCGCCAAAAATTGAAATTTTAATTTTTTTTCCAAATTCAGAGGACATTTTTTCTACCTCCTGTTTTTTCAAAATCTTTTATAAAATCAGGATAGGATTTATTAATAGCTTCAAATCCCGATATAATAACATTTTCACCAGAAATAACTGATGCAACAGCTCCTGCCATAACTATTCTATGGTCATTACAGCTTTCACACTTTCCGCCATTTAAGTATGTTGTACCATAAATTTCAAGAAAATCTTCACCTTCAACGCACTTTCCTCCTAAGCTTTCAATCAAAGCTCTGGTGGATTTTATTCTGTCACTTTCCTTTAGCCGAAGTCTGGATGCATTATAAAGCAGGGATTTTCCCTTAGCACCACAGGCAAGAACTGCTACTACAGGAAATAAATCGGGACATTGTGACATATCAAAATTAAAGGAATTTGCCTCTTTTTTCTTGATAATGATTTTATCAGAAAAAACACTGACTTCTCCCCCAAACTTTTTAATTATTTCCAAAATAGCTTTATCACTCTGCTTAGAGCTTAAATCAAGATTATATGCTGTAATATCTCCATTTAACACAGCACCTGCCATAAACGGAGCAATATTTGACCAGTCCCCTTCCACTTTATAGCAAGAAGGAGAAATATATTTCTGATTACCCTTTATAAAATAGCCATAGTCTGTTTTTTTCACTTGAATACCGAATTTAGAAAGAGTATTTACAGTCATATCAACATACGATGAAGATTCCAAAGGGGTTGTTATGTATATATGGCTGTCTCCTTCAAGCAAGGGCAGTGCAAACATAAGTCCTGAAATAAATTGCGAGCTTACATTTCCCTGAATTTCATACTTTCCGCTTGTTAGGCTTCCATTTACACAAAAAGGTAAACTATGCTGGGAAAAACTACACATGCTTGTTTCCATAGCGGAAATAAGAGGAGTAAGGGGTCTTTTTGCAAGCCTACCATGTCCAATAAACTTAGGATTTTGGGATATTATAGTGCTTATTGGTATCATAAACCTAAGAGTTGAACCACTTTCTCCGCAGTCGAGCAAAGGATTATTTTTTCTTTCACTTATAGGATATACTGTAATATAGCCTTCCTCAGTTAAAACCTTTGCACCAAGAGATACAAGACAGGATATTGTGGCTTTAATATCAAGAGAAATTTCTTTTATATTTAATTTTGTAGGGCTATCCGCTAAAGCAGCACAGATAAGTGCTCTATGAGCATCTGACTTTGAAGCTATAGCAACAATATCTCCATTTACATTATTCCATTTTAAAGATATATCCATAATTTTCTCCTACAAAGCACATTTTAAAAATTCTTTTAAGGAATTAACAGGTATTGTTTTAAGAACACATTTGCCAATTTTTTCTGGAATTACAAGGGTAATTTCCTCCCCTTGCCGTTTTTTATCTCTTACCATTACATCAAGTAAATTTTCTATATCAAAAGAACTTGAAACAGGAAGATTATTATTATTTAAAATCTTTGCAATTTCAATTGAATTATCTTTGTCTGTATAACCCATTTTATATGCACCGCGTGATGCCATAACCATCCCTATTGCAACTGCTCTTCCGTGACTTATAGTAAAGTTACTGCATTTTTCAATGGCATGTCCAATTGTATGTCCAAAATTCAGCAATTGCCTGCGTCCAGTATCAAATTCATCCTGAGAAACAACCTGTGCCTTTAAATAAATACATCTGCTGATTATATTTTCAATATCATCTGAAAAATCTTTACGCAGCTTTTCAAACAGGCTTTTATCAAAAATCACACCATATTTTATTGCTTCCGCAGTGCCATCACTAAAAATCTCAGGTGATAAGGTATTTAAAAAATCTGTATCGCAAATTACAAGCTTAGGCTGATAAAATGCCCCTGCTAAGTTTTTACCACCCCTTAAATTAACTCCTGTTTTACCGCCTACAGATGAATCAATTGCTGCTAAAAAAGTAGTAGGAATCTGTATAAAATCAATACCACGAAGGCAGATTGACGCACAAAAACCTGCAACATCCCCAACAATTCCTCCACCTAAAGCAATTATACAATCACTTCTTGAAATTTGATTTTCCATAGCAAACTCTAAAATATTTGTAACTGTTTCCATATTTTTATTTTCTTCGCCATTAGAAAATACATACTTACAGCAAACAAATCCACCCTCTGTTAAAAGCTCTGTAATTCTATTTCCATAAAGCAAATCAACATTATCATCAGTTACTACAAGGATTTTTTTTGCCTTTGTAACATCTTTAATTTTTTCCCGCAAAAGCGAAATCACTCCGCTGCCTATAATGCAGTCATAAGGCTTAGAAACTCCTTTAACGGTAATAACCTGACTCATATTAAATGCTCTCCTTTTTAATTCTTCCTTCTTTTAAAAGCAAATTCAAACTTTCTCTGTCACCTGAATTTATAACTTCTTTATAATCGGTTAAATTTTTAATAAGGGTCTCAATTTCAAACACAAGATTATCTTTATTTTCCAGAAAAAGTTCTGTCCACATATTTTCATTCAAATAAGCAACTCTTGTCATATCTTTAAAACTGCCTGCAGACATACCCTCATAGGAAGTTGCTGTAGGTGATTTTATATATGCACTTGATAAAATATGTGCAAGCTGTGATGTATAGGCAATAATCCTGTCATGCTCATCCGGACTTTTAATGGTGATTGACTTAAAACCCATATCTAAAAACAGTTCTTTTACTTTATATAAAGTACTTATTCCTGTATCTGAATAAGGTGTTAAAATCATAGGTGCATCCTTAAACATATCCGCAAAGGAATATTCAAGACCACTTCTTTCAATACCCGCCATTGGGTGTCCGCCAATAAATATCACATTATTTTTTTGTGCTATAGGACGGATTGTATCACAAATATTTCTTTTAACACCACTACAATCAATAACTATTGTACCTTCCTTAAGTTCAGGTGCAATTTTTTCAAAAACTTCTATTGTATCAGCAGGATAAAGTGCTAATATTATAATATCACAATTTGAAGGATTTTTCAACGACAATTCCTCTGATATGGCTCCTACAAGCTTTGCTTTATATAAAACACTGTCAGATTTATCATATCCGAAAGCTGTGTGAGATGTGTTTTTTGATATGGCTTTTGCAATTGAACCGCCAATAAGTCCAAGACCTATTACTCCCACATTCATTATAATTCCCCTCCTTAGAATTTAGAAACAAGATTATGAATTTCATTAACTTGTTTTGCAAGCTTTTTAAAATCTGCAGGAGTTAATGACTGAGGACCATCACAAAGAGCGTGTGACGGGTCGTTATGAACCTCAATAATAAGTCCGTCAGCACCCGCTGCTGTGGCAGCACAAGACATTGCTGGAACAAATTTTGATTTTCCTGTTGCGTGGCTTGGATCAATAATTATAGGAAGATGCGATGCTGCTTTTAATGCTGGAATGGCTGACAAATCAAGAGTATTTCTTGTTACTGTTTCAAAGGTGCGAATACCTCTTTCACATAAAATCACCTGCTCGTTTCCTCCTGCCATAATATACTCGGCACTCATTAAAAGTTCATCTACTGTGCTTGATAATCCTCTTTTTAATAAAATCGGTTTATTTGTTTTTCCAAGCTCTTTTAAAAGTTCAAAGTTCTGCATATTTCTTGCACCGACCTGAATAACATCCACATCAGCAAACAAATCAATATGGGATATATCCATAATCTCAGTAACTATAGGAAGACCAGTTTCTTTTTTTGCTTCTAAAAGAAGATTTATTCCTTCTTTTCTAAGCCCCTGAAAGGCATAAGGAGAAGTTCTGGGTTTAAACGCACCGCCACGAAGCATTGTAGCACCTGCATCCTTTACCTGTTTTGCAACGGTGCAAATCTGCTCCTCAGATTCAACTGAGCAAGGACCTGCAATTAAAGTAAAGCTTCCGCCTCCTACAGTTGTATTACCAACTTTAAAAACAGAATCAAGCGGATGGAATTTTCTGTTTGCACTTTTGTAAGGCTCCTGAACACGCATTACTTCTTCAACAATTTCAAGTGCCTTAATAAGGTCAATATCAATTTTGGCGGTATCCCCTAAAAGTCCCATAACTGTCTGATGAACACCATTACAAAACTGTATTTCTATATTCATACTTTTAAGCCAGTCAACTAAATTTGAAAGCTGTTCTTTGTTTGAATTTTCCTTTAATACTACTATCATAAAAACATCTCCTTAAGAATTATAATATAAAAACCCCGCAGCGTACACTGCGGGGTAAATCATTATCGTTTAAAATATGAAACGGTAATCATCTCGCAACTGCACGCAAAAAAGCCTTACGGTAAAAAAAACCTGTAAAGCTAAAAAAGTAAATATATGCAATTGAAGTAAGGTTTAAAGTATTCATTTTCCTATTACCTCTGTTTCAAATTGATAAAATTGTAACACAACATAACAATTTTGTCAATAGGAATTTTAAAAAAATTGTTTTTTAAAGTTACAAAAGTGGTATTATATTTTAAAATTATCTATTGAAAATCAAATTATTATATGATATAATATTAAATCATAAATAATGATTTATTAAGGAGATATAAATACTTATGAAACTTGGTATAGTCGGTTTACCCAATGTTGGTAAAAGTACACTTTTTAATGCAATTACAAAAGCAGGTGCGGAATCTGCAAACTATCCTTTTTGTACTATTGAACCAAATGTGGGAGTTGTAGCTGTTCCTGATGAAAGATTAGATAAGCTTACACAAATGTACAATCCTCAGAAAACCACTCCTGCAGTTATTGAATTTGTGGATATTGCGGGTCTTGTAAAAGGTGCAAGTAAAGGTGAAGGTCTTGGCAACAAGTTTCTTTCTCATATCCGTGAGGTAGATGCAATAATACACGTTGTACGTTGTTTTGACGATACAAATATTATTCATGTTGACGGAAATATCAATCCCCTTCGTGATATAGAAACAATAAATTTTGAGCTTATTTTTGCTGATATTGAAACCATTGACAGAAGAATTGATAAAGCAACTAAAGCAGCAAAGGGTGATAAAACCCAGCTTACCGTCCTTGAAGTTTTAAAAAGAATTAAATCTGCTCTTGAAGAAGGCAAAGCTGCCAGAAGTGTGGATATTACAGACGAGGAAAAAGCTCTTTTAGTTGACTTAACTTTGCTGACTGATAAGCCTATTATATACGCTGCAAATGTGGCAGAGGATGATTTTTCAAAGGGCGTGAATAATAATCCTTACTATTTACAGGTAAAAGAACTTGCAAAATCAGAGAATGCAGGATGTCTTCCAATATCTGCAAGAATAGAAGAAGAAATTTCTCAGCTTGATGATGAAGATAAATCTGTATTCTTAGAGGATTTAGGACTTGACCAGTCAGGTCTTGACAGACTTATTAAAGAAAGCTATGCACTGCTTGGACTTATCAGCTATTTAACTGCAGGTGAACCTGAAGTAAGAGCATGGACAATAAAAAAAGGAACAAAAGCACCACAGGCGGCAGGTAAAATTCACAGTGACTTTGAACGAGGATTTATTCGGGCAGAGGTTGTTGCATATGATGACCTTATGGCTTGTGGAAATATGCTGGCAGCAAAAGAAAAAGGTCTTGTACGAAGCGAAGGAAAAGAATATGTAATGAAAGATGGAGACATTGTTCTTTTTAGATTTAATGTGTAAAAAATAGAAATCAAAACTTAAAGTGCCCCCCAAAAGTTATACACTTTCGGAGGGCATTTTGCTTTTTTGTTAATTTTTAATTTTCCATATATTAAATATTATTAAATGATATTTGCATCGGCACACACAATAAACTCACTTTAGAAACATATGGAGTAATTTTTTATATAATTTACTTTTGTACGGCTGATAACGCATTGGTAAATCAAGCCATGTTTTTTTATCCATTACAGATTTATAGTGTGAAAAAGCATCAAATCCGTCTTTGCCGTGATATGCACCCATACCACTTTCACCAACACAGCACCAGCAGATGCATTTTAGAAACTCTCCGCTGGGCTTCGCACGGCGATGTAAGGGGGCTTGGAGCGGATAACGCACCAAGCTTTATCCTGTTTCTATCATTTTCTCGTACATTTCGTTCCTTGGGGCGCCCCATCAGGTGTTTTCTCGTACCTTCGTTTGTTATTTTAAATCGATTTTAAGGGCTGAATATGCGGTTTATATGGCGGATACGAGGGGCTAACTTTTCAGGGTGGTGTAACTACCTTACCCCAGAATTTTCTTCTCATAATTTTCTGTCACAGTCGTTCTCATTTTGCCGAAAATCAAAAACCACATTTCTTTTGTTAATGGTTAACAGATTTTAATAGGGGGTATCAGCTAATTTACGTGACAGAAAAATAATTTTTATGCAGTTCATTTTGGATTC
>JAFQMF010000012.1 GCA_017396395.1 Clostridia bacterium
CAAAGAAACAATGCTTTTAATAAACAGATTGAGGAATTAAGAGCAAAACTTTCAGAACTTGATGAAGAAGAACAAAAAAGTTTAGATTTAAAGGAATCAATAGAAAGTCTTCGTTCAAGTATAGCAAATGAATTGGACTTTACAGAAGACCTTGGTAAAAATGTTGTGGATAGTTTTATTGACAAGATTGTGGTTTACAAAAGTGATGTAGAAAACCAGATAGATTTAAAAATCTTTTTAAAACTACTTCCTATCTCTCCACAAAACTTTACTGAAAACTCTCATGTTTTAACTTTTGGTAGCGGTCAGATAGTTCAAACACGCGGTGGTAATACAAGGTCATTAAAAGCATATAACTTAACTTTCAATTACGACCTATGCTATCATCTTGAATAAACTACAATGGCGGTATAGGTCAATTCCTATATCGCCATTTTGTACTTTCAATAATTCTGTGTATTGCCACACTTTTTAGGAATATAAAAAAGCCTTGAAAATTGCCAGAATATACGCTATAATACACATCATAAAATCAAAAGTAGTTAAGCACTTGGGTTTGTAGCGAGTAATACATATGATTAAAGCCCAGATAGAAACAGAGGTAAGTCCTATTGTAGGTACGGAAAGACAATCAGAGGAGCTTGTAAAATATCTACTTGATGAGTTTGCAGTTGATCCTAAAAAAATATGGGAATCCAATATTTTTGGAAAATCACTTCACGAGCTTGTTAACGAGGGGCTTCATAATAAACTTTCTCGTATGCCTGAGGAATCCCGCTTCAGATTGCAAGAAACCTTGCAGAAAATTATTAACGAAGGCTGCGGCGGACTTATCTGTATTATACTTTAATTTCATTGTAATTAGCGAAGTGTTCGTAAGGGCACTTCGCAGTTTTTATATAAAAAGCTGTAATTTAAAAATTTATTGTCAGGCTTAAATTGATTGTGCAAAATACACATAATATTCTTAATATTTAGTGCAAAGCAGAGAAAAAGAGAAAATGTTAAAAAAACACTTGACTTTAGTTTAATAAAGTGATAAAATAATAAAGAAGTTTAAAAAAATATATTTTTTTGGAGGATATTAAAATGAAAAAAATTATTTCAATTTTACTTGCTGCAGTTATGGCATTTGCAATGCTTGCAGGCTGCGGTACAAAAGGTGTAAACACTGATGTTGATTCTGATTTTCAGTACATAGTTGACAAGGGTACTATGATTGTGGGTATTACAGACTATGCACCTATGGATTATAAAGATGAAAATGGCGAGTGGACAGGTTTTGACGCTGAGTTTGCAAGAGAAGTTGCTAAGCTTATGGGTGTTGAAATTGAATTTATTGAAATTGACTGGGATAATAAATTCCCTGAACTTGAATCAAAGTCTATTGACTGTATCTGGAATGGTATGACTATTACAGATGAAGTTAAGCTTAATACAGAATGTTCAAAGGCATATGTTAAAAATGAACAGGTTGTTGTTATGAATGCAGATAAGGTTGAAAATTATAAAGATATTGAATCTTTAAAGAGCCTTAAGTTTGCTGCTGAATCAGGTTCTGCTGGCGAAGCTGCAGCTCTTGATAATGGTTTTACTGTTACAGCAGTTTTAGCACAGACAGATGCTCTTTTAGAAGTTGCTTCAGGAAGTGCTGATGCTTGTATAATTGATGGTACTATGGCTGCTGCTATGACAGGCGAAGGAACAAGCTATGCAAACCTTAAAGCAGGTATTGCTCTTACAAGCGAAGAATATGGTATCGGCTTCAGAAAAGGCTCTGATATGGCACAGAAGGTTAATGAATATATGGCTCAGCTTACAGAAAATGGTGTACTTCCCGCACTTGCAGAGAAGTATGAGCTTATGCTTGCTGACTAATAATTAATGTTGAAAATTAATATACGCTGAGTTTTTGAGCCGCCATTTTTATGTCGGCTCAAAAGTTATGTAAAAGGTAAGAAGGGTAAGATTTTTTATGTTTTTAGAGGTTACAAAACAGCTTTGTATCGGCTTTGGAATGACACTTAAGCTTTTTTCTCTGACACTTTTGTTTTCTTTGCCCCTTGGTCTTATTATAAGCTTTGGGTCAATGAGTAAGTTTAAACCGCTTAAATGGTTTACAAAAGTTTTTGTGTGGATTATAAGAGGAACACCTCTTATGCTTCAGCTGATTGTGATATATTTTGGACCCGGTTTAATCGGTGCGTGGGCACAAGGACAGATTGCAAATGGTTCAACAGGTGCTTTTATAAATTTTATGGCAACATTTAAGGTTTTTGACCGTTTTGCTGCAGTTCTTATTGCTTTTGTAATTAACTATGCCTGTTATTTTTCTGAAATATACAGAGGGGGAATAGAGTCAATCCCTGTAGGACAGTATGAGGCGGGACAAGTTTTGGGTATGACAAAATCCCAGATATTTTTCAAGGTTGTACTATTGCAGGTTATAAAAAGAATTGTTCCTCCAATGAGTAATGAAATTATAACTTTAGTAAAGGATACATCTTTAGCCAGAATAATTGCGGTATATGAGATTATATGGAGTGCTCAGGTATTTATAAAACAGGCGGGACTTTTATGGCCGCTGTTTTATACAGGTGCTTTTTATCTTGCATTTTCAGGATTACTTACCATTTTGTTTGGATATATTGAGAAAAAGATGGATTATTTCAGGAGCTGATAAATATGGCAGAATTGGAAATTAAAAATTTACATAAAAAATTCGGAAAAACAAAAGTTTTAAAGGGAATAGATTTTTCTCTTGAAAAGGGAGAGGTTGTTTCCATAATTGGTTCGTCGGGAAGTGGAAAAACTACACTTCTCAGATGTATTAATTTTCTGGAGATTGCAGATGAGGGAGAAATAAAAGTTGACGGAAACACCATATTTAAGTCAGGTGAAAATATCACATCAAAAAAAATGCAGGAAATGCAGCTTCTTTTTGGAATGGTATTTCAGAATTTTAATCTTTTTCCCCAATACACTGTGCTGGAAAACATTATGCTTGCACCTAAACTTCACGCAAAACAAAAGTATAAAAATGATTTTAAGATGAAAAAAGAAGCGGTGGAAAACATACGCCAGCAGGCACTGACTCTTCTTGAAAGAGTTGGACTTACTGATAAAAAAGACAATTATCCCTGCCAGCTTTCAGGAGGTCAGCAACAGCGTGTTGCAATTGCAAGAGCTCTGGCACTAAATCCTAAAATATTATGTTTTGATGAGCCTACATCTGCACTTGACCCTGAACTTACAGGTGAGGTTTTGAATGTTATAAGAGGACTTAAAAACAGCGACACAACAATGATTGTAGTAACTCACGAAATGGAGTTTGCAAAAGAAGTCTCAGATAAAATAATATTTATGGCAGACGGAATTATTGCAGAAGAGGGAACCCCGTCACAGCTTATGGATAATCCTAAAACCGAAAGACTTATAAATTTCTTGCAAAAATAAGTACAAATTTTAAGCCCATATCTTTTTTTGATATGGGCTTTTGTATGTAATTTAGCTAAAAAAGTAAATATTTATTATATAAAAAATAATGTTAAAAAATGTAGCGATTTATTGACAAACTTATATATTTATGTTAAAATATAAGTACCTATAATATAGAATTGTCAGTGTAATGAAAATTAGTATATTTATAGTTCTGTTTTACAAATTTTAAGAAAGGATCGCAGTAATGATCATCGCATTTATTTTAGTTTCAATTTTCACACTATTTTTTGTACTACTTTTTTATTTTTATGTTATAACTCCATTTGTTGATGTGAGAAAGTATATCAAAACAGAAATTTTCCGTTCCGTGGGAAGCGAGAGGAAATATTGGCAAAAAGAACTAAGAGAGTTATATTTTGACAGTGTTCCTGTTTTTGGCAAAATAAGAAAGCTATTTAAAAAAAGGAGAGGTAAGAGAAAATGAATGAAAACGAGCGTGTTTCGGAAATTAATATTCTGGATATTTTAAGAGATATCTGGAACTACAAGCTTTTGGTTATATTATTGGTTGTTGCAGCAACTGCACTTGGTGCAATTAAAACTATTTATTTTACTGCTGATACATACACTGCAAGCGGAGTTTTGTACGTAAGCAGTAAAAGTGTGGATAACACCACAAAGGAGGATGAGGTAAACAAAGGAGATATTGATACTGCAAGAACTCTTAGTACAACTTATATTGAAACACTCAAAATCAGAGCATTTCTTATGGATGTAAGTGATGCAATAAATAACAGGTTCAGCTATAGTGAAATCAGCAAAATGATTCAGGTTTCTGCAATTAATAATACTGAACTTTTATCTATTAAGGTTACAGCTGAAACTGCTCAGGATGCATATGATATAGCTAAAAATCTGGTGTCGCTTGCACCTAAAAAGCTTGCAGAAGTTAATGAAGGCGGAAGTATTAAAATTATTGACCAGGTATTAAAGCCTACCACTGCAAATGACAGCGGGCTTTTCAAAAATTGTGTAATAGGCGGTATGATTGGATTTATCCTTGCCATAGCAATAGTATTTTTAATTGCATTCTTTGATAAAAAAGTTCGCAGGTCTGAAGATGTTGCCAAAAGATATGAAGTATCCATATTGGGTGTACTCAATTACTAATAGAAAGGAGAAAACATTGTGGCTATTATAAACAAGAAAAAAACATCAGCTGAAATACAGTCAGAAAATATTGCCAGAATTCTTAAAAGCGACACTGATTTTACAACAGTAGAAACCTATAAATCAATCAGAACAAATATTATGTTTTCTCTTCCAAAGTCAGAAGGCGGAAAAGTAATTGCTGTTACCAGTGCTGCACCCAGCGAAGGTAAAACAACAACCTGTATCAATCTTGCTATTACATTTGCACAGACAGGTGCAAAGGTAATTCTTCTTGACTGTGACCTTAGAAAAGCAAGAACACACAGATACCTTGAAATGGAAAGAGGGGAAGGTATTAGTAATGTGCTTTGTGGATTTGTGGAAATTGATAAGGCAATAAGACACATACCCGAAAGCAATTTTGATGTTATTACCGCAGGTGAAATTCCTCCAAATCCTGCTGAGCTTCTTGATTCTAGTGAATTTGAAAATCTTATTATGGAGCTTAAAAATAAATACGATTATATTTTTATTGATACTCCTCCTGTAACAATTGTAACTGACGCAGTTGTTATGTCAAAATATTATACAGGTGTAGTTGTAATTATTAAAGAAAATTATACAACATTTGACGTACTTGATGACACTATGGATTTTCTTAAAAAGGCAGATGCCAAAATTGTTGGAGTAGTAATGCTTGGAGAAGAAAACAAAAATAAAAAGTACGGTTATTACAGAAAAGGTAAATATGGTTATAAGTATGGCTATAAATACGGCTATAAGTATGGTTACAGATACGGATATAAATACGGATATAACTATTATTACGGTGATGAACCTAAGCCAAAGTCTAAGTTACAAGGGAAGAGGGAAGAAAAATGATAGATGTTCATACTCACGTCCTGCCCGCTATTGATGATGGTGCAAAAACACCCGAAGATAGTATAAAAATGCTTGCAGACAGCTTTAAACAAGGTGTATCTGTTTGCGTAGCAACGCCTCATGCCATTATTCATTCTAATGATGATATTGATGAATTTGTTAATCGAAGAAAACAAGCTTATGAAAGTATTAAATCGATGATAGACGGCAGTGAATACGGTTTGCCGAAGCTTTTACTTGGTGCAGAAGTGTATATGGATAATAATATCAGTGTATTTGAAGACATTTCAAAATTGTGTATAGAAAATACCGATTATATGCTTTTAGAACTTCCTATAAACAAAAATATTAATAAAAACACAGCTGAATGGGTTTATGAACTTACTTTAAAAGGGATTAAGCCGATTATGGCACATATTGATAGATATGTTGGAGTATTTGACTTTACAGAAATGTTCAGCGGACTTGATGTAAAGTATCAGGTTAATGCCGCACGGCTTTTAAGTTTTGGCGGAAGAAGGTTTGTAAAAGACCTATTAAAATATGACAACACATTTGTTTTTTCCAGCGATATGCATAATTTAACCTTTAGAAAATGCAATATGCAAAGAGCGTATAATAAAGCAAAGAAACAAATTGGTGACATTACCGATTCTTTATTTATGGAAAATGCAAATAATTTACTTAAAATTTTAAAATGATAATTACATTGAAAACCACCGGCTTTATTATTATGTCAGTGGTTTGTGTCCTTTTAGGATATATAATTTTAATGTGTGAAGAAAGGAGTAAGTTTTATGAAAAAATATAATATTCCCTTTTCTCCGCCAGATATTTCTGAAAATGAAATAAATCTTGTTGCAGAGACCCTTCGGTCAGGCTGGATTACTACAGGACCTAAAACTAAGCTTTTAGAGAGCAAGATTGCAAACTGGATTGGTACACCTAAATGTGTATGTTTAGGCTCTCAGACTGCTTGCGCAGAAACCTCATTGAGAATTCTTGGTATCGGTCAGGGAGATGAAGTAATCACAACTGCATATACATATACTGCAACTGCTTCTGTTGTATATCATGTTGGTGCAAAGCTTGTCCTTGTTGATTGTCAGCCAGATAGTCTTGAAATGGATTATGATGCCCTTGAAAATGCAATCACTGACAAGACAAAAGCAGTAATTCCTGTTGATTTAGCGGGTATTCCCTGTGATTATAATAAGATATACCAAATTGTGGAAAGTAAGAAAGCGTTATTTTCACCGTCAAATGAAATTCAGGAAAAAATGGGACGGATTGCTGTAGTATCAGATGCTGCCCATGCTCTTGGAGGGGTATGGCAGGGAAAAATGGTAGGAAATATTGCCGATTTTACTAACTTTAGTTTTCATGCTGTTAAAAATTTTACTACTGCTGAAGGCGGAGCCATGACCTGGAGAACCATTCCTGGAGTATCAGATGAGGATATATATAAAAAAGCTCAGCTTATATCCCTGCACGGTCAGTCTAAGGATGCTCTTGCAAAAACTACAGTAGGTGCTTGGGAATACGATATTGTTGACACCTTATATAAGTGCAATATGACAGATGTTGCGGCGGCTATAGGTCTTGCACAGTTTGAAAGATATCCCGATATGCTTAAGCGAAGAAAAGAGATTATTGAAACTTATGATGAGGCTTTAAAGCCTATAGGCGTAGAGGTTTTAAACCATTATACTGAAAATCATATCTCCAGCGGGCATTTATATATTACCAGAATTCCTGGTGTTTCAGATAGCCAGAGAAGGGAAATCATTATTAAAATGGCAGAGGAGGGCATAGCTTGTAATGTGCATTATAAACCTCTTCCAATGCATACGGCGTATATAAATAAAGGATTTGACATTAAAGATTTTCCTAATGCATATGCTCATTATGAAAATGAAATTACCCTGCCGTTACATACCAAGCTTACCAATGAGGAAGTTAAATATGTTGCAGATACATTTTCAAAAATTGTAAAGGAGTATATTAAGAATGTATAAGAATTTTTTTAAAAGATTTTTAGATATTTTAATATCCCTTATCGCACTGCCCTTTATTCTTTTAGCTATTATAGTAATGGCACCGGTTATATATATAAATGACCCTGGTCCCATATTTTACAATGCAGAAAGAAGAGGAAAAGACGGTAAAACCTTCAAAATGTATAAATTTAGGTCTATGTATGTTAATTCACCTGATTTGAAAAATGCAGATGGTTCAACATACAACGGGGATGATGACCCGCGTGTTACAAGGGTAGGAAGAATAATGCGTAAGCTTTCCATTGATGAAATCCCACAGATTTTAAATGTTTTAAAAGGGGATATGAGTTATGTGGGTCCAAGACCTACACTGGCTACACGCCCTTATAGTGAGGTTCCTGTTGAAAAGCGTAAAAGATATTTAGTAAGACCTGGTATTACAGGATATGCTCAGGCATATTATCGTAATTCTATTACACAACAGGAAAAATTTAAACACGATTGCTATTACATAGATAATTTAACTTTTATAATGGATATAAAAGTATTGATACAGACTGTTAAATCTGTTCTTATGCGTGAAAACATATATGTAACAGCAGAAATTACAGGCGAAAATAACCTTCAAAAAGAAAAGGAATTACAAGGCTGATTTTAGCTTTTAAATGAAGAAAATATGAAAAAGTTACTAATTATTGGTGCGTCCGTATTACAGCTTCCCGCAATTATTAGAGCTAAAGAAATGGGTCTTTGTGTTGCGGTTGCGGATTTCAATCCTGAGGCTATAGGCATACCTTACGCTGATAGATATTATAATGTAAGTACTATTGACGAAGTAGGTGTATATAATGCCGCAAAGGATTTTGGTGCAGATGGAATAATGACACTTGCTACTGATATGCCTATGCGGGCTCTTGCGTATGCTACAAAAAAGCTTGGAATACCTGGTATATCATATGATACAGCTATAAAATCTACTGATAAGGGAGAAATGATTAAAGCTTTTAAGGAGCACAATGTTTCTCATCCCTGGTATTATATAGTATCAGATATAATGGAGCTTGAAAAAGTAGCTTATAATATAACCTATCCTTGTATAAGTAAGCCTACTGATAATTCAGGCAGTCGTGGAGTAATGCTGATTAATTCTGAAGATGAACTTAAAAAGGCAGTTGAGTACAGCTCATCACAAGGACGCAAAGGCGGAGTTATAATTGAGGAATATATGAAAGGCTTTGAGGTCAGCGTAGAAATAATTGTACTTGATGGGGTCTGTCATATATTACAGGTTACGGATAAGCTAACAACAGGTGCTCCTCATTTTGTTGAAATGGGACATAGTCAGCCCTCTGGTTTACCTGAGGATAAAATAGAAGAAATACACACTCTTGCAAAAAAAGCAGTTTTTGCTGTGGGAATAACAAACGGGCCTGCACATGTAGAGATAATGCTTACTGAAAATGGTCCGAAAATGATAGAACTGGGTGCACGAATGGGCGGTGACTGCATAACAACACATCTTGTTCCTCTTTCTACGGGAATTGATATGGTAAAAGCTACAATTGATATTGCACTGGGACAAGTACCTGATATTATGCCCAAATTCCATAAAGGCTCAGCTATAAGATTTTTAGATGCACCCTGCGGTGAAATAGCTGAAATTACAGGGTGTGATAATGCAAAAGAAATTGATGGGATAAGAGAGATTTCTCTTACCAAAAAGGTGGGAGATATGTCAGGAAGTATTGACAGCAGTACAGACCGTTTAGGCTTTGTAATCGCACAACAGGATACTTCAGCCAAAGCTATTGAAAGCTGTGAAAAGGCATTAGAATTTATTAAAATAAATATTAAATAAAGAAAGTAGAATATGCCATCTGCATCTTTACTTTATTTAATGACAACATTCATTCCAATGTGGGGAATTCTAACTAAAATAAAAATAATTGAAGCCGAGGTAGCTATTATACTTTCTTTTACAAAAAAGAGTAAGTGGAGGAGCTGCCTATGTTACGGTAGTTGCATCCGATTTTATGGGTGAAATTCAGGCTCAAATCCTGGAAATTTTATGGTGACAGGCAAATATTATATTACTTCTGATAAAAAGAAGAAAGCAAAAGTTTAGGGAGAAAGAAAATTTAGTAAAAATGAACGGAGCGTTAATATGGATTTAAAGGGTAAAAGGCTTTTAGTACTTGGCGGTTCGTCAGCATCGGTAGATATTATAAAAAACGCCCGTCAAATGGGAGTTTATATTGTGGTGGCAGATATGAGCGACAAAGGCGAAGGCTATAAAATGGCTGACGAAGGCGTTTTAGTAAGTACTACAGATTATGATGCTTTAGCAAAGGTTGTTAAAGAAAAGAATATAGACGGAATCTTCTGTGGTCCCAGTGAATTTAATATTTTTAATACAATGAAGCTTTGTGAAAAAGTAGGACTGCCTTTTTACGCAAATGAAAAATTATGGAATCAATGTGCCGACAAACTGCAGTTCAGAGAATTCTGTACTCGCAACGGACTTGATGTTGCAGCAGAATATCACATAGATGACAATACGGATTTTTCTGTACTTACCGGTATAGAATATCCCGTAATTATTAAACCTGTTGATGGTTGTAGTTCTAAGGGTATATCTGTTTGTAATAACAATAAAGAACTTGAAAAAGCTTACAAAAAGGCAAAAGAGGTTTCTGTTTCACGAAAGGTTATTGTAGAACAGTATATTGATACAAGGGGAAGGGGTTTTTCCTTTAGATATTTTATTAGTGAAGGGAAGGCTTATCCGTATCTTTTCCTGGATACTTTTATTGCTGACCCTGTAAGACGCAAATGTCTTGTAAGTGCATTTGCTTACGCACCATCAGATTTTACAAAAAACTTTATTGACACTGTAGATGCTAATATGAAAAAAATGCTGACTGATATGGGCATAGAAAATGGAACAGCTTTTATTCAGGCACTTCCTTATAAAGGCAAATTCTATTGCCATGATATGGGTTATCGTTTGAGTGGCGGTATGATGTATAAAATGACTGAGCCGTTAAATGGCATCAACGATATGAAAATGATGATTAGATATGCTCTTGGTGGTAAAATTTGCGAGCAGGAGGATATTGATAAATTAAATAATTTTCCAAACAATAGTTGCATATGCTCTCAGATTATGTTACCTCTTGATAAGGGAACTATTACAAAAATAAATGGTTGGGAAAAAATTTGCAATCTTCCTCAGGTTACTGACGTTCTTCAGTATTATAATTTAGGGGACACTATAAAAGAGGAAGTTATCGGAACACTTGGTCAACATTTTGCCAGAGTTACTCTCGCTTGTAAGGATAGAGAGGAAATGGAGAATACCGTAAGGGAAATCCAGAGAATTTTTTCTGTTAAAGATGAAAATGATAACGAAATGTATAATATGAGATTTGATTTTGACAGAATGAATGAAAAAACCTTTTAATATTAATGTGGAGTGATAGATATGAGAATATTATTTTTATCAAACTACTTTAAGCCTGAGATTGCAGCAAGCTCATATCTGGGAGAAAATATCCGTGAAGCTTATGCTAAGGAAGGCTTTGAAATGGTTTTATATACACCTGTTCCATCTCGAGGAATATCAGATGAGGTAAGAGCCGAATATAGTAAAAAGCTTCATGAAAGAGAATTAGACGGACATCTGACAATTCACCGTTTTCCGTTAATGCGTGAAAGTAAAAATACAATTCAAAGAGCATTCAGATATCTTCTGAGCATTATGAATTTATACAGACTAGGTAAAAAAGAAAAGAATATTGACGTTCTTTCAATATCCAGTACACCGCCTATTAACGGTCTTATGTTTAAAGGAATTAAGAAAAAAACAGGATGTAAGATTATATATAATCTTCAGGATATTTTTCCTGATTCGCTGGTGCATACAGGAATTACAAAAAAGGGATCTTTGCTTTGGAAAATCGGTGCAATTATCGAACAGATTACATATAAAAATGCTGATAAAATAGTTGTGATTTCGGAAGATTTTAAAAAGAATATTATGGAAAAAGGTGTTCCTGAAGATAAAATTACAATAATTCGCAACTGGGTTGATGAAGGCGTAGTTAAAAGTGTTAACAGGGAAGATAATTCTCTTTATGACCAGTATGGACTTGACAGAAATAAGTTCTATGTTTGTTACAGCGGAAATATAGGTCATACTCAGAATATGGATATGCTTCTTGATATTGCAAAAGAGCTAACTGAAAATATTGATATTGGAATTATACTTGTTGGTAATGGTGCAGCAAAAGAGCATGTTAAAGAACGTATAGAAAAAGAGAAAATTTGTAATGTATATATGATTCCCTTCCAGCCATATGATAAAATATCACAAGTATTCAGTCTTGGCGACTGCGGTCTTATTATATCAAAGGCAGGAGTTGGGAACAACTCTGTACCAAGTAAAACCTGGAGTATAATGTCTGCAAAAAGACCTGTTTTGGCATCCTTTGACAAAGGGTATGAGTTTGACCGTGTTATTACTGAAGCAAATTGCGGAATTTGTGTACAGGCTGATGATAAAGATGCTTTAAAAAATGCAATCTTACAAATGTATAAAAATCGTGAAAATCTTAAGATATATGGAGAAAACGGAAGAAAATATATTATGAAAAACCTTACCCGTGAAATCGGTACTAAAAAGTGGGTTGAGGTTATGAAGGAGATTGTAAAAGAATTTAATTAAAAAAGGTGAGTGCCATATGAAGTATTTATGGTTTGGTTTTTGTGCTGATTCTGTTTTACGTGAGAGCATAACAAAAAATGGAGGTAAAATGCTATCTGCAAATGTATCTCAGGACAGCATAGTTGCAGGCTTGGCTGAAAACGGAGTTGTATGTGATTCAATAAATTCTATGGCGGTATCTGCATACCCAAAATATAAAGAATGTTTCATAAAAAAATATTTCTGGACTGATGGTAATAATGAACATACACGAGTTGGATATTTTAACATAAAATACTTAAATTTATTATCAAAGAAGTATTCATTAAAAAAAGCTGCAGCTAAATGGGCAAGAAAAAATAAAAAGGAAGAGGTTACAGTTTTTATTTATTCTATGCATTTGCCATTAATGGCTGCTGCCAGTATTGTAAAAAAGATTATTCCAGCAGCTAAGATTATTCTTATTGTACCTGACTTGCCTCAGTATATGGATATGCATATGAGTAGATTGAAAAAAATACTTAAAAGCTACGACTGGCAGTGCATAAAAAGCACAATGAAGTATATTGACAAGTATGTTTTATACTCTAAGCATATGGCAGATTTTTTAAAGCTGTCAAAAGAACAATATATAGTAATGGAAGGCTCATTTGACCCTTCTTTGATTATTGAAGATGAACCGAAAAAGGATACAGATAAGCTTTCTGTAATGTATTCGGGAGTAATAGATTTACGTTATGGTATAAAAGAACTTCTTGATGCAATATCCTTACTTGATGATAAATATGAATTGTGGTTTACAGGTTCAGGAAATGCAGTTCCTCTAATTCAGGAAAAAGCAAGCAAGGATAGCAGAATAAAATATTACGGATATTTTCCTTCACGACTTGACCTTTTAAGAAAACAGAAGGAAGCAACAATGCTTATTTCTCCAAGAAGTACGCAGGAGGTTGCTTCAAAATACTGTTTTCCTTCCAAAATATTTGAATATATGGTTTCAGGAAATCCTGTTATTTCCACAAGAATCGGCGGAATACCAGATGAATATTTTGAATATTTAATTCCGATTGAAAATACTAGTCCTGACCAAATAGCTGCCGCTATTAAAAAAGTAGGTGAAATGTCACCTGATGAAAGAAAATCTTTAGGCTGCGGCGGGAAGAAATTTATTTTAGAAAATAAAAATAATGTAGCACAAGCAAAGCGTATAATAGAATTTGTATAATTATGGTGGAAATCCCTGTAAAAAAATCAAAATGAGATTTACTGAGGAGGAAATAAAACTGCATGAAGCAATCTTATACGGAACAAATGATTGACCCGAAAACAAATGATAATAAGAAAAAGGTGCTGATGTATTATTCATATGGAAATAAAATCGGAGGACCTTTAACATATATAAATACCATAATAAATTCGCCTTTAAAAGAAAAGTACGAATTTGTTACTTGCTATCAGAATAAGGCTCCCGGCGGATGGGACGGGGAAATGCTAAAGGAAATGACAGATAGGATTAAGGCAGAAAAGCCTGAAATTGTACATATTCATGGTGCTCAGAGTGAGGGTTTTTATGGAGTTCTTGCCGCAAAGAAGGCAGGAGTTAAAAAAATAGTTATGACTATTCACGGATTTGCTTTTGATGATTCAAACTGTAAAGGTGTAAAGCATTTTTTATACAAGAATATAGTTGAGCCATATAGCATAAGAAACAGTGACAATGTATATTGCGTTTGTGAATATGCATCAAAGCGTGATATTGTTAAAAAAAATGCAGGTAAAAGGAGCTTTGGATATATTCACAATTGCGTTCCGCAGTTACATATTAAAGAAAATAGAGAAAGCATCAGAAGCCGTTTAAATATTAATGAAAATGATGTTGTTTTTTGTATTTCAGGAAGAGTAACTAAGGAAAAAGGTTTTGATATTCTTGAAAAGGTTGTAAAAGGGCTGAGAGAAGCTGAAGAAACTAACTTTAAGCTTATGGTTTTGGGAGATGGCCCGTACTCTAAGACTTTTAAAGAAAATTTGAAAAAGGAAGTAGAAAAAGGACAGGTAATTTTAGTAGGACAAACAAATCAAGTTGCAGACTATCTTGCTGCAAGTGATGTTTTTATTTTCCCATCTTATCACGAAAATCTGTCCATTGCTTTGCTTGAAGCGGGAGCGTCGGGACTTCCCGCTATTGTTGCAAATGTGGGGGGAAATCCTGAAATAATAAAAAATAATGAAACAGGTTTTGTTATTGATGGCTTTGAATACGAAAAATATCTTGAAAAGGTTAAATTTTTTCTTAACAATCCTGATGATAGAATTAGTATGGGGATAAAGGTTAAAAAGGATATTACAGACAGATTTTCCTTAGAGCTAATGTGTGGAAAAATTGACGAGGTGTATAAATTATGAGTTCATATAAGGTGGCATTTGGCAGTAAAGCGATTAGTGTTTCTATCACTACAGAAAAATTTATGGCAATTATATCCATAGCTTTAATATGTCTTGGTGTAGTTAATCCGATTTTCTCTATTGCCGCTTTTTTTATTAATGCTGTTTATTTTATTTTTGCAAAATCAGATGCTATATATTATCAAATGTTTTTTTTGATACCCTTTGCAAATATTTTTAAATATAGCCGTTCAAGCACTTCTATGTTTACCTATTTAACTATTCTTATTGTTACTGTAATGTTTTTAAAAAGAAAAAAATGCGATTTGAATTTTATAATAGTTTTCTTTATATTTGCGGGATATGTTGCAGTTGGCGGAAATTTGAATTATACTATGATTTTAAAGCAAATATCAATTCCTCTTGTAATTTACTGTTTTTTTCACTATTGTAATATTTCTTTTAAAAAGCTTATTTGCTATTTGTCAGTCAGTACCATATTATCAGGCTTTTTTGCACTATTTAGAGATTCAATTCCTAATTTATCAAGATATATAGGAAAAATCAAAGCATGGGAATTAGAATCAAACAATTACAGATTTACAGGGCTTTACACAGATCCTAATTACTTCAGCGTTGTGGTAATTATATGCATTATCGGTATTTTAGTGCTTAATATGAATAAACAGATTAATCCACTGTCACTTATTATGTTAGCTCCCCTTGTGCTTTTTGGTTCATATACAATCAGTAAATCATTTCTTTTAATGCTTGGCGTAATAGCAGTATATTATATCTTTCTGTTTTTTAAAAGTAAAAGGTATTTTTGGGGTATTCTTTTCTCTTTAATTACTGCATTTTTTGCCGTAATGATATTTTCAGGGAAAATTCAAATGTTTTCAGGAGTTATGGACAGGTTTTACGATAGTATTGAATCAGGGGATATTACCACAAACCGTACAAACATCTGGGGAAGGTATATAGACTATTTTGGCGAAAATATTAAATGCTTGTTTTTTGGTGATGGAATCGGTGTTGGATACTTGTACGGGGGTGCTGCTGCACATAATTCTTTTATTGATTTTATTTACTATTACGGAATTATCGGTACAATATTATTTATCTCATCCTGCATTATAGCAACTGGAAGAAAACCAATTTCGGGAAGGAGAATACCTGAGAATTATTTTATGTGGATATGCTTTCTTATAATGCAGTTTTTCCTTAGTTATGTTAATACATTTGATTTTTCATTTATTATTTGTATTATGGTACTTGCATATAGGCAACGGTTTACAAACACTATAGAATAAAATTGGTATATTGATAACTTATTAATGGGTAATCTGATAAAACGAGAGGAACAAAAGCTTATGAATAATAAAACTAACTATAAGAGTCTATTTGAACAGCAATCCTATGAAGATACATTACTCAATTATCAAAATGTTTTAAATAATAATACACATATTTGGGACTACGTTATTCTTACTGCATCCAATGAAGCACAAGCTAAGGGATATCTTGAACAAATAAATGTTCGTGTCAAATCAGGACAAATTCCTGTTAATACTCATTATGCTGTACTTCCTGACCCTGAGGGAAAACGTGTGGGTTCTGGCGGAGCAACTTTAAATGCAATTTTATATGTAAATAACAGGGAGATAAAGCTTGGAAATCCAACTCCCTTTAACAAGAGAATTCTCCTTATAAATTCAGGGGGTGACAGCAAAAGAGTACCCCAGTATTCTGCTTGCGGAAAGCTGTTTAGTCCAGTACCAAGAACTCTTCCGGACGGACGCAGGTCAACATTATTTGATGAGTTTATGATTGGTATGTCAACTGTTGCTCCTCGTATATCCTCGGGTATGCTTATATGCTCAGGAGATGTTCTTCTTTTATTTAATGCATTGCAGATTGATTTTTATTCTAAAGGGGCTGCCGTACTTTCCATTAAGGAGAATGTGGAAACAGGAAAAAATCATGGTGTTTTTCTAAAAGACGAAAATGATAATGTAGGCAGTTTTTTACATAAGCAAACAACAGATATACTTAAAAGTTTAGGTGCAGTGGATGATAGCGGTAATGTAGATATAGATACCGGTGCAGTAATTTTAGATTGTAACATTTTAAGTGATCTTTGCGGTCTTGTAATAAATGAACCGGAAAAGTATATAAATGAAAATGCACGTCTGTCCTTTTATGCAGATTTTCTTTATCCGCTGGCAAGTAATTCCACATTAGAACAATTTTATAAAGAAATTCCCGAAGGAGATTTTACTCCTGAGCTAAAAGAGTGCAGAACAGAACTGTGGAACGTATTAAGCAAATATAATATGAAATTAATACGTTTATCTCCCGCTTCATTTATCCACTTTGGTACAACAAGTGAATTGCTTAAGCTTATGACCAAGGATATGGAGGATTATCGTTTTCTTGGTTGGAAAGGGAATATAGGTTCTAATAATAATGAAATCTCCTATGCAGTAAGTAACAGCTATATCAGTCGTAAGGCAATTGTTGGAGAAGGGTCATATATTGAGGATTGTTACATTCATAACGGCTCTGTAATTGGGAAAAATTGCGTTCTTTCAGGAATTACACTAAATGGACAAACAATTCCTGATAATACAGTTATGCATGGTCTTAAATTAGAAAAGGGCAGATTTGTTGCAAGAATGTATGGGGTTAATGATAATCCTAAGGAAAATAAACTTTTCGGCAATGATATAAAAGATGCTCTTTGGATAAGTAAAATTTACCCTGTTTGTGATACTATGGAGGAAGCTGTAAAGAAAACACTTGCGGTTATGAGTGGGGAAGTGTACTCAGGTGAACTGACTTCTTTATGTGAATCATTTAATAATGCTGATGTTACTGCAATTTTGCCCTGGCAGGAAAAACTGTCAGATAAAGTAAAAGCTGAATCAATTTTACAGGGAATAGATGATGGTATTGCTGTTGAGTCTTTGAAGGAAGATGTTAATGAACGTATTGAAGAACACCTTATATATGAGGCCGACAAAATAAATACCAATGATATTTCAAGCTTTAGTCGTAAAATACGTATATACTGGTATTTGCATAAGCTGACAGGAAAAAATGAATATGCAGACAAGTGTTTTCAGACTATATCTACAGTTATTTTACAGTCTGCAATTGAAGGTGCAGTATATCGTGAAAACGCAAAAATACAAGAAAATGAAGTGATTACAAGGCTTCCTGTTCGTGTTAACTGGGGGGGAGGCTGGTCAGATACTCCTCCATACTGTATGGAGCACGGAGGAACAGTTCTTAATGCAGCAGTTAGTCTTAATGGTGACCTTCCAATAGAAGTTACAATAAAAAAACTGGATGAGAATAAAATTATACTTACATCAACAGATATTGGTGCTTATAAAGAGTTTACAGGTGATATAACTGATCTTCAGTACTGCCGTGACCCACATGATGCCTTTGCACTTCATAAGGCAGCATTAATTGCCTGTGGACTTGTACCGTTAGATTTGCAGAATATGACAGTAGAAGATATTTGTAAAAATCTTGGGGGCGGAATATACTTTAATACCAGAGTTATTAATATCCCTAAGGGTAGCGGACTTGGTACAAGCTCTATTCTTGCAGGTGCTTGTGTAAAAGCACTGTACAGATTGACTCATACTGAGATTTCTGATGAAGATATGTATAACAGAGTTCTTTGTATGGAACAGCTTATGTCAACAGGAGGCGGCTGGCAAGATCAGGTTGGAGGACTTGCTCCAGGCGTTAAAATGGTTACCAGCAGGTCAGGTTTGAAACAAGAAATACAGTGCTTATCTCTTAATATAAGCAGTGAAACTATGGATGAATTAAATGAGAGATTTGCTCTTATTTATACAGGTCAGCGACGCCTTGCCAGAAATCTTCTCCGTGAGGTAGTAGGGAAGTATATTGGAAATAATGAAACATCCGTTACTGTGCATTATGATATTCAGCGTCTTGCAGTGCTGATGCGTTTTGAACTTGAAAAAGGTAATATTGATGGCTTTGCAAAGTTACTTAATGAACATTGGGAACTGTCAAAAAAGCTTGATATGGGATGTACTAATACTTGTATAGACCAGATTTTATACAGTATTTCCGATTTAACTGAAGGTCATATGATTTGCGGTGCAGGGGGCGGAGGCTTCTTGCAGATTGTCCTTAAAAAAGGTATTTCAAAGGAGTTACTTCGTAACCGTTTAAGAGAGGTATTTCAGGATAGCGGTGTTGCAGTATATGATTGTAAGATAATATAAAAAATTTAAAATTAAATAGTGATAGGATGTGTCATTATGAATAAATATAAAATTGCAGTAGCAGGTACAGGCTATGTTGGTCTTTCAATAGCAACTCTTTTAGCACAGCATCATACTGTTTATGCAGTAGATATTGTTCCTGAAAAGGTAGAAATGATAAATAATAAAAAATCACCTATTCAGGATGATTATATTGAAAAATATCTTACTGAAAAAGAGCTGGATTTAACAGCTACGTTAGATGGAGAGGCTGCCTATAAAAATGCGGATTTTGTGGTTATTGCAGCACCTACAAATTATGACAGTAAGAAAAACTTTTTTGATACATCAGCTGTTGAAAAGGTTATTTCTTCTGTGCTGGAATGTAATAAACAAGCTATAATGATAATCAAATCCACTATTCCGGTTGGATATACAGATAGTATAAGAAATAAGTTTAAATGTGAAAATATTATATTTAGTCCTGAATTTTTAAGAGAAAGTAAGGCTCTTTATGACAATTTATATCCCAGCCGTATAATTGTAGGCACTGATATGGAAAATCAGCGTCTTATAGATGCTGCAAATACTTTTGCAAGACTTTTACAGGAGGGTGCGATTAAAAAGGATATTGATACCCTTATTATGGGCTATACTGAAGCAGAGGCTGTTAAGCTTTTTGCTAATACATACCTTGCCCTTAGAGTATCATACTTTAATGAGCTGGATACCTATGCAGAGGTTAAGGGTCTTGATACACAGAAAATTATTGAAGGAGTGTGCCTTGACCCCAGAATAGGTGCTCACTATAACAATCCTTCTTTTGGATATGGCGGATATTGTCTTCCAAAGGATACAAAGCAGTTGCTTGCAAACTATGAGGATGTACCCCAGAATATGATGTCTGCAATTGTTGAGTCCAATCGGACCCGTAAGGATTTTATTGCTGAGCGTGTTTTGGAAATGGCAGGTGCATACCAGGCAAGTGATGAATATACACCTGAAAAGGAAAAGGAAATTATTATTGGAGTATATCGTCTTACAATGAAAGCAAATTCGGATAATTTCCGTCAGTCATCAATTCAGGGTGTTATGAAAAGAATTAAAGCAAAAGGTGCAACAGTAATTATTTATGAGCCTACATTAGAGGATGGCTCTACCTTCTTTGGAAGTATTGTGGAAAATAACCTTGAAAAATTTAAAAACAAAAGTCAGGCAATTATAGCAAACAGATATGACAGCTGTCTTGATGATGTGCAAAGTAAGGTATATACAAGAGATATCTTCAGAAGAGATTAATTTAAACAACAGCAGCTTCTTTATAAAAATCTTAAAAAGAAAAGTGCAAAATGGGACAGATATATGTGAAAAAAGATGGGGAAAGACCCGATACTTGGTATTTCTTGGCCGCTGAAACTGTTGGAAGACGCACAGCTTATTATATCAGACAAAGATAAAAACTATCCTCTTTTAAATGAGGTTTAATGAAAGAAAAAGGAGAACATATAAATGTTACCTGTTAACACACCTTTAAATAATAAAACTATATTGGTTACGGGAGCAGCAGGTTTTATAGGCTCCAACTTAGTACTTGAACTTCTTCGCACTCAGGACTCGGTAAACATTATAGGCGTAGATAATATGAATGACTATTATGATGTAACTATTAAAGAATATCGTCTGAGAGAAATTGAAAAAGCTGTTATAAATTCTAACTCTAAATGGAGCTTTATAAAAGGCAGTATTGCTGATAAAGGTTTAATTGAGGATATATTTGCAAAATATAGTCCGTCTGTGGTGGTAAATCTTGCTGCACAAGCAGGTGTAAGATATTCCATTACCAATCCTGACGCATATGTTGAAGCTAACCTGATAGGCTTTTATAATATCTTGGAGGCTTGCCGTAACAATCCTGTTAAACATCTTGTTTATGCTTCTTCTTCATCAGTGTATGGTTCAAACAAAAAGGTGCCTTATTCAACTGATGATAAGGTAGATAACCCTGTATCGCTATATGCAGCTACTAAAAAATCCAATGAGCTTTTAGCACATGCATATTCGAAGCTTTATAATATTCCATCAACAGGGCTTCGTTTTTTTACTGTTTATGGTCCTGCAGGAAGACCTGATATGGCATATTTCAGCTTTACAAATAAGCTGATTGAAGGGAAAACAATAGAAATATTTAATTACGGTAACTGTAAGCGGGATTTTACATATATTGATGATATTATTGAAGGTATTAAAAGAGTTATACAGCACGCTCCGGAAAAGAAAGACGGAGAGGATGGGTTACCCCTTCCACCATATGCTGTATATAATATCGGAAACAGCAATCCTGAAAATCTGCTTGATTTTGTAACTATTTTGCAAGAGGAGTTAATAGATGCAAAGGTTCTTCCGGAAAATTATGATTTTGAAGCACATAAAAAATTAGTACCAATGCAGCCGGGAGATGTTCCTGTTACTTATGCAGATACAACTGCTCTTGAAAGAGATTTTGGGTTTAAACCTACTACCTCTCTTAAAGTTGGTTTAAGAAAATTTGCACAGTGGTATTATGAATTTTATTGTAAATAATTAATTTTTTAAATTACTTGATTTTACAAGTAATTTGTGGTATAATAACTAAGTCGTACTAGTCGGGGAGTTAGCGGTTCCTTATACCTGCAGTCCGCTATAGCAGGGGCGAATTCCTTTTGGAGGGTTATGTTAAGTATTGTCGGATTTTTAAAAAAGTGTTGATTATTGGGTCTTGCACAACATAATGGTGTGAACCTTGTCAGGCGGGGAACCGAGCAGCAATAAGCATTTTATTGTGTGTGTTGCAAGGTCACCCAGTATGAGCTTTTTTGAATTTTACGGGTGTTTCACATAATTCGAAAAAAGGTGTACGATGTTTTTTTATATATAAATGAGAGATTGGGGATTTATATGAGAAAACTTTTAAGTCACCTGAGAAAAGCAGTAGATGACTATAATATGATACAAGAGGGAGACAGAATTGCTGTTGGCGTTTCAGGCGGTAAGGACAGTATTGTGCTTATGCTTGCATTAAATGAACTAAAAAGGTTTTATCCTAAAAAGTTTACTCTAAAAGCTATATGTCTTGATTTAGGTTTTAAGGCAGATTATCAACCGCTTGTTGATTTATGCCGTGATAAAAACATAGAACTTCATATGGTAAAAACTCAAATAGGAGAAATAGTTTTTGATGTAAGAAAAGAAACAAATCCCTGTTCTCTTTGTGCTAAAATGCGTAGAGGTGCTCTTCACGAAAAGGCTAAAGAGCTTGGTTGCAATAAAGTAGCACTTGGACATCATTATGACGATGTACTGGAAACTTTTTTCCTTTGTCTTTTTAATGAAGCAAGGATAAGCTGTTTTTCACCTGTTACATATCTTGACAGAACACAGCTATATCTTATAAGACCGCTTATTTATACAGAAGAAAGGGAAATTAAAAGATTTGTATCAGACAATAATTTGCCCGTTATTTTTAATCCCTGCCCCGCGGACGGAAAGACTAACAGACAGGATATGAAAAATTATATAGTAAGTTTAAACAGAGAACGTCATGGTATTAAAGAAAAAATCTTTCACGCAATAGCAAATTCTCAGATAGATGGTTGGAGGAAGGAAAATGAGGGCTGATAAATTTCTTGCAGGACAGGGAATATATACCCGCAAAGAGGTTAAAGATTTTTTTAAAAAAAAGAAGGTCACTATAAACGGGGAAATCGTTACAGACGGCTCAGTTCATATTGATGAAAAAAGCGACATTATAATGCTGGATAATAACATTGTAACATACCAAAAGTATGTTTATTTAATGATGAATAAACCTGCTGGATATATTTCGGCTACTGAGGATGCAAAAGACCCTACAGTAATCGACCTTTTACCAGAGGAGTATATGCATTTTCATCCTTTTCCTGTAGGTAGGCTTGACAAAGATACAGTGGGATTGCTACTTCTGACAAATGACGGTGAGCTTGCACATAAACTTTTATCTCCAAAGAAAAAGGTTCCTAAGATTTATCTTGCCAAAGTGGAAAAGGAGATAAATGATAAGGATATTAAGGCGTTTAAAGAGGGGATTTATATTCCTGAAGGAGATTATACCACTATGCCTGGTAATCTTGAAATAGTTGAGAAAGGGGATAACCCCTTATGCAAGGTTACAATATGCGAAGGAAAATTTCATCAGGTTAAAAGAATGTTTGAAAAGCGAAATAATAAGGTGCTTTTTCTAAAAAGAATAACATTTGCAGGTCTTAATTTGGACGAAAAACTGGCGGAGGGACAAGTTCGTCAGTTGACGGACCATGAGCTTAAAATAATAGGAAAGGAAAAGGCTTAAAATATGAAACGGGAAAAGAAAAAACAGATTATTGCCTGGATATTAGTAGCTTGTATGACTGTTTCAGTGATGGCAAGCCTTGTTATACAGCTTTTTTATACAATATAGGGAGTATTTAAAATGAAAAAGTACAAACTTATAATGTTTTTTGCTATTATACTTACAATACTACTTGATGGTTGTAATATTGATAATAAAAATGAATCTGTAACTATGGAAAGTAAAGCAGATAAAATAATAAGTGAAATGTCTCTTAGCGAAATGATTTATCAGATGATGTATGTTAATCCTGAGGCTATCACAGGTGTTGGGACTGTAGTTCGTGCAGGAGAGGGTACAAAGAATGCTCTTGAAAAATATCCTGTAGGAGGAATAGTTTATTTTTCTAAGAACTTAAGTAATCGAAATCAAACCAAAGAGATGCTTCAAAATACACAGCGTTATTCTAAAATCCCCCTTTTTCTAGGAGTGGATGAAGAAGGGGGCAAGGTATCACGGCTTGGCAATAATCCGGATATGGGTACTACAAAGCTTCCTACAATGATGGAAATAGGAAAAACGGGTAATCCTGAAAAGGCATACGATATAGGGAAAACTCTGGCAAAGGATTTAACCCAAATTGGTTTTAATATGGATTTTGCTCCTGTAGCTGATATTATAGTTAATCCTGAAAATACAGAAATCGGTGACCGTTCATTTGGTGAAAAACCTGATAATGTTGCATTAATGGTAAAAAACTGTGTTCTTGGTATGGAAAATAATGGACTCTCAGCTTGTATAAAGCATTTTCCGGGACACGGAAGTACATATACAAATTCTCATAACGGATATTCAGAAAGTACACGAACGATAGAAGAATTAAGAAATAATGAATTTATTCCTTTTAAGGCGGGAATTGATGCAGGAGCAGATTTTGTAATGATTTCACATATGACACTTGTTAACGCAACAGGTAAAAAGCTTGCATCTACCCTGTCAAAGGAAGTAATAACTGACTTTTTGAAAAAAGAACTTAAATTTCAGGGGATAGTTATTACCGATTCCTTCCAGATGGGTGCCATAACCAAAGAATATACACAGGGTGAGGCTGCAATAAAAGCTGTTTTGGCAGGAACTGATATGATACTTATGCCTCAGGATATAGATGAGGTGCATAACGCACTTTTAAATGCAGTAAATAAGGGAGATATTTCAAAAAAACGCATACAAGAAAGTGTCCGTAAAATATTAGAATGTAAAATTAAAATGGGTATTATAAAATAAAGCTAAGGTGGAGTATAAAAAGCTTATGGAATTATATAACGGCAGACCTGAAAATGAAGAAGGCAGGCTGGAAAAAGAAATAAAAGTTTATGACCTTCTTGATAAACTGAATATTAAATTTTGCCGTGTTGACCATAGTGTTACAGGCAAAATGGAGGCCTGTAAGGAGATTGATAAAACTTTAGGGGTAGTTATTTGCAAAAATTTATTTTTGTGTAACAGACAGAAAAGCAGATTTTATCTTCTTATGATGCCGGCAGATAAACCTTACCGTACCCGCATTTTTTCAAAACTTGCAGGCAGCAGCAGACTATCTTTTGGACCAGAGAAGGAAATGGAAGAGTATTTAGGTGTTACTCCAGGCTCTGTAAGTATTCTTGGGCTTATGAATGATACTGATAAAAAGGTTAAGCTTTTTATTGATAAAGAAGTTCTAAAAAGTGAATTTATAGGATGCCATCCCTGTATAAACACCTCTAGTCTCAGAATGAAAACAGAAGATATTCTTGAAAAATTTCTGCCCTATGTAGGTCATAGTTATACAGAGGTTGACTTGCCTTACGAGTTTAATGAATAACAAAAACCGCTTGAATATTCAAGCGGTTTTTAAGTTATTTACTGTATTTTCTTTGGAAGAACTTTACTATTTCTACAATGGGAATAATAGTTGCACCAAGAAGCACAGCTACTAAATATTCTTTAAGGCTAACGCTGGTAAGTCCAAAAGCCTTTGCAATAAAAGGAACTTCACAAACTATTGTGGTTGTAAATAATGAGAAAAATGATGCTATATACAGTGTTGGATTGCTTGTATTTAGCTTAAATATACTCTGACGCTGTGACCTCATATTCAAGCTGTGAAAAATTTCTGCCATTGACATAGTCAAAAATGCCATAGTCATACCGTCACGGCTGTCTGCGATTTCCCATACGCCTGATTCCATATAGTGACCTATAAAGTAGGAAACAAGTGTAACAATAGTTACCAGTAAGCCTTCGTATGCAATATCAAAAGCCATACCATCAGAGAACAATCCTGATTTTGAAGAGCGTGGCTTTCGTTTCATAATATTTTTTTCTGCTTTTTCCATGCCAAGGGATAAGGCGGGGAAGGTATCAGTTACAAGGTTTATCCATAATAAATGTACAGGCTTTAAAATTGTAAATCCTAACAGTGTAGCGGTGAAAATACTAAGAACCTCGCTAAGATTTGAACCAAGAAGGAATTGAATGGCTTTTCGGATATTATCATATATTCGTCTTCCTTCCTCAACAGCATTTACTATAGTTGCAAAGTTGTCGTCTGCAAGTACCATATCAGCAACATTTTTTGTAACATCCGTTCCTGTAATACCCATACCAACACCTATATCCGCTGATTTAATTGAGGGTGCATCATTTACACCGTCACCTGTCATAGCGGTTATATATCCGGCTTTTTTCCAGGCGTTTACAATACGAGTTTTATGTTCGGGCTGAACTCTGGCATAAACGCTGATATCCATAAATTTCTTTTGGAATTCTTCATCGCTCATCTCACTAAGCATAGCACCTGTTATAGCATTACTGCTATCTGTAATTATACCAAGCTCTTTTGCAATTGCAACAGCAGTATCAATATGGTCGCCTGTGATCATAATAGGACGAATTCCTGCATTTTTACATTCTATAATTGCATCTTTAACTTCAGGGCGAACAGGGTCAATCATTCCGCAAAGACCTACAAAGCATAGGTCCTTTTCTAGGTTGCTTGGTTCAAAATTATCTGGTTCAATTTCCCATTTTCGCATAGCACAGGCAAGAACACGAAGTGCCTTATCTGCCATTTCTTTATTGGCAGATAAGATTTCCTGCTTATAGCTGTCTGTCATTTCATATACTGTACCATCTTTAATATAGTACTTACATTTGTCAACTACAACGTCGGGGGCACCCTTTGTAAACTGGATAATCTCGCCATTTTTATTATGAACAGTGGACATCATTTTACGCATTGAATCAAAGGGAGCTTCGCCTATTCTGGGCAGTTCTTCTTTCAGCATATTTTTGCTTTTGCCTAATTTTCCTGTCCATTCAACAAGTGCAGCTTCTGTTGGCTCACCTGTAACATTACCATCCTCATCCTGCTGAGCATCACTGCAAAGAGCCATTTTTGAAGCGATATCCTCTTCATTTTCACCAAAATAATCTACCACAGTCATTTTATTTTGGGTTAAAGTACCTGTTTTATCTGAACAAATAATCTGAGCACAGCCAAGTGTTTCAACAGCAGTAAGCTTACGTATTATAGCACTTCGCTTTGACATATTGGTAACACCGATTGAAAGAACAACTGTAACAACTGCTGCCAGTCCTTCGGGAATAGCAGCTACTGCGAGTGAAACGGCTACCATAAAGGATTCTACTGCAAGGGAGGTACTAAAATCTCCTGCTCTAAGCAACTGAACACCAAATACAATAATACAAATTCCAAGTACAATCCAGGTAAGAATTTTTGAAAGCTGATTTAATTTAATCTGCAAAGGAGTCTGACTTTCCTGAGCATTTGCAAGTGCATCAGCAATTTTGCCCATTTCAGTATCCATACCTGTTGCTGTCACAACAGCAACACCTCTGCCATATACAACTGTTCCTCCCATATACAGCATATTTTTTCTGTCACCTAATGAAATGTCTTTCTGACCTTCTTTAAGGTTAATAATATCTATAAATTTTGTAACAGGAACAGATTCGCCGGTTAAAGCTGCTTCTTCAACCTTTAAACTTGCACTTTCTATTATTCTTGCATCAGCAGGAATAGCGTCACCTGCTTCTAAATGTATTATATCACCCACAACTAAATCTTCACTGTATATAACCTGAAGTTTTCCATCTCGTATAACTTTAGAGGTGGATGCGGACATTTCCTGAAGTGCTTCAATGGCCTTTTCGGCTTTGCTTTCCTGAAATACCCCCAAAACCGCATTAATAATTACAACGGACAAAATAATAATTACATCTGCAAAGCTTTCACCCTCTACTACAGCAAGGACACCGCTGATTGCAGCTGCTGCTATTAAAATAATTATCATAGGGTCAGCAAGCTGAGATAAAAATCTTGCTAAAATAGATTTGCCTTTTGCGGCTTCTAGTTTGTTTTTTCCATTTTCTTCCAGCCTTTTTTTCGCCTGCACTGAAGATAAACCATTAATGCTTGTTTCTAATTCTTTTAATACATCTTCTTTTTCTTTACAATAGTAATACATAATATCCTCCTTTATAACTTATTATTAGAATATAAATAATATTTAAACATATAAAAGACTCAGGGATAGTTTTTTGCTATCTCCTGAGTCTTGCAATTTAAAACAAGCCAGACTCCTGTTTTAAAGAGCCATGATGTTGACGTTGTTCCATATTTATGCTTGCTACTCCCTCTTAAGACATATACTAATTTTACCATAATTACTAAATAAAGTCAAGAAAAAACTCTCATAAATACTTATGAGAGCTTTTCTTATAATATGAATAGTGTTAATCTAATAATGTTTTTTGACCATATGTTTTAATTCTGTCAGCCTCAAAAGCTTCCAGAGCACTGTCTGTCATAGGATGCGAGATAAGAGCTTTTAAAATATCAGCACTTACTGTAACACTGTGACATCCAACACAGGAACATTTATGTACCTGTTCAGCATTTTTAAAGCTTGCAGCAAGAACCTTGCAATCAAGTTTGTAATAGTCAAGTTGTTTTACAATCTCTGCCACAACATTTGTGCCGTCACCAATAATATTATCAAGACGATTAACATATGGAGCAACAAATGAAGCACCTGCTTTTGCGGCAATAAGAGCCTGTGCGGGAGTAAATATTGTTGTCATAGTAACACCAATACCAAGCTTTTTAAGCTCCATTGTAGCTTTAAGACCTTCCTCGCCGATAGGAATTTTTATATAAAAAACTCCGCCGCATTCTTTTTTTAGCAGTTTTGCCTCTTCTATCATATCTTCTGCCGTTTTTTGTACAGTCTGTACATGAAGCATTTTATCTTCACCAATAATATGGCGTATTTCCTTTAATGTTTCGCGGAAATGTTTACCTTCTTTAGATATAATAGAAGGGTTTGTTGTAACACCTGCAAGAGGATAAAACTCGTTACAATGTTTTATGTCTTCAATATTTGCAGTGTCAAGAATATATAACATTGTTATTCTCCAATCCGTACCATATTTTAATATATGGATTTTATATAAGCCTTTTAAAAATTATCTTTCAAGCTGAAGGTCATAATGAACATCATATGCCTTTTCTTCTTCTGTGAATTTGTGACGTGTATTAATAACTTCGCCGTTATTCCACTTTCTGTCACCTACATCCTCAGTTGTACCCATAACTGTAACATTTACCTGACGACGACGAGCAATTACATGGTCCCAGTCAATAAAGTAAACGTGTGCAAACTGACCACCATCAACAACACCGTCTTTAATTGTTAAAGATTCGCTTCTTCCAAAGAAACAGCTGCGAAGATGTCCGTCTGTATTCATACTTGAGTAATCGCCTGGTTCATTAACGTATCTGCCGTACTGAGCATGGATAGGTCCAGGATGGCGATACTGATGTTCTTCTGCAAAATCAGGAATCATCTTTCTCATAATGTCAAGTAAGTCGTGCTGTAAAAATTCAAGGTCAAATGAATCAATGTCATGAGAACATTCCTGAACCATTACAGAACAAGTTGTATGGTGAGATACAACGCTTACTGTACCGTTTTTAACGCCAGATGCTGCTACAATTTCTTTTACTTCCTTAGAAATGTCGTGGAATGTAGGTATCCAGCCTCTTGATTGCAACTCGATTTCTTTCTGAAAAACTTTAAATTCCATTTTTAAAATCTCCTTTTTATATAAAATTTATTTTTGATTAAGTCGTTCTCCCACAGCACCGCCTGGATGAATTAAAGCAAACTGTTCATTTTTATAATCAGTTTCTTCTATTAATGCGGTCTGAAGAATGTGGAATATAACACAAAGGGAAGTGGAAGAAGTTGTACCCTGAGAGTTATATTTATCAGTTTCTCTGTTAACATACTGCTTTAATACAACGTCTGCACCTTTTGCAAGGGGAGAGTCTAAGTTTTCTGTAACAGTGATTATTTTAACACCTTTTGTTTTGCATATATCAAGAATGGGAAGAAGCTCTTTTGTTTTGCCCCCTCTTGATGCAAACACCATAACATCTCCTTTAGTTAAAAAGCCTGTCCCGCCATGTACTGCTTCAGCAGGGGAAACAAATTTTGCAGGCTGTTCGATGCAACACATAAGATGAGCAAAATGCTGACATATAATTCCTGAATGTCCGCATCCGCTTACGCCGATTCTTGGAGCATTCTTAAGAAGCTCAACAGCTTTTTCGTAGCTTTCTTCATCAAAATATCTTTCCATTTCACAGATGCACTCGGATTCAATTTTAAAAACATCTGTCATAGATTTCAAGGTTTCTTTTTTCATAATAATTATTACCTTTCAAAAAAGAAATAAGTAAAACATTGTTTGCATTTTACTTTCGTTTTCTTCCGTTTATGTTATCACATAAATTGTTTTTTGTCAATAGATTTTAGCGTAAAAATGAGCCGTAAAAGAAAATATCTTAAACGGCTTAGTGGAGTTTAGGTCATTTTATATATATCAAGAACTTTATTAAGGGTCTTTTCATCCATAAGTTTTTCTCAAAAACGATTTCTTTAATGGGTTTACAAGATTGTAATCTCCAAGATTTCCTCCAAGTTTTTCTATTGCGATATTAGCCAGAACTTCGTTTATGTTCATACATTGTTGTTCCTGTAATTTTGAAATTGTTTTTGCACGGCAAAATTAAATACCATAGTATGCATTATTCTTGATCTCAAGATCACCTATATAATCTTTTTCAATTCTGTTATTAATTGACATAAAACCCCTGTTTTTCAACTGTTTTTGCAAATTTCCCTTGATTATAACATAAAGATATGATATAATCAAATACATATAAACATATGTTGACTATAAAATATTTTTACGAGGTGAAGATAATGTTTGAGTATAAAGATTATATTTATGAAGTTTATTGTGAGGGAAGCTTTACAGCAGCATCACGTAAGCTGTTTATATCTCAGCCTGCTTTGTCCGCAACCGTTAAAAAAATGGAAGAAAAAATAGGTTGCGAAATTTTTGACAGAAGTACTACACCTGTCAGGCTTACAGAGGTGGGCAAGGCGTATATTGAAAGTGTTAAGAAAATAAGACTTATAGAACGTGAATTTGCCAACAGAGTATCAGATATAGCCAATTTAAATCAAGGGTCTGTGTCTATCGGCGGAACAAATTTTGTGTTTTCTTGTATATTGCCCGAAATTTTAAAAAAGTTTTCAAATAAATATCCAAAAATTAAGGTGAGCCTTTCAGAGTCTTTTTCAGATGATTTAAAAGATAAGGCAATAAAAGATTCACTTGACATAATTGTTGATTATGATTTTGATGAAAAAATTTTTAAAACCTACCCGCTAAAAAATGAAAAAATATATATTTCTGCAGGAAACAATTCTGCTGTTGCACAAAGGCTTAAAGAGCTTGCAATGACCAGAGAGGATATAAAAAACGGAAATGAAAAAAATTTCGAAAAAGTAAGCATTACTGAGTTTGCAGATGAAGATTTTCTTCTTTTAAAACGCGGAAACAATATGCATGAACACGCTATGAGTATTTTTCATGAAGCAGGCGTTGTTCCTAACGTAAAAATGTTTGTTGACCAGATGAAAACTTCCTTTGAACTTTCTAGGTTCGAACTTGGTGTTGCTTTTGTAACGGACACTCTGATATTTAATTCACATATGAAAGATGTTGTATTTTTCAGACTTGACACAAAATTCGACAGCAGAACTGCTAAAATAGCTGTAAAAAGGAATAGCTATACCTCAGGCTGCATTGAAAAATTTATTGCTTTGTCAAGGGGTGAAGAGGGGGAAATATATTGACAGTTACACCAGTTAGTGGTATAATATTAAGAAGTTTATATTTATTTTTATTTTAAGACGAAAGAAGGAATATCCGTGAATAAATTAAAGATAGGATGGGCGGAGGAAAAATTTGAATTTACAAAGCCTGTTTCTCTAGATGGACAATTTGCAGAGAGAATATCAGAATATACAGAAAAACCTCTTTGCGTAACAGCGATGGCTGTGGAATCAAAAGGTGAACAGATGGTACTTTGCAGTGTTGATATAATCACGGTTACCTGTGTGCTTAATGACGCTGTACGAGATTTATTAAAAGATAACAAGCTGGGGCTTGACCCAATGAAAGTGGTTATCAGTGCAATTCATACTCATACTGGTCCGGGTTATACCGGAAGGGGTATAAACGCTGCTACAAGAGGAAGAAAAATTTCTACACCAAAGGCTATGTTTTTGGATTTTCTTCCTCCTGATATGAAGTATGTAGAAAGCATTAATATTTCTGATAATAATGACATTATGTCACGGGATGATGTATTAAAAGAGCTTACAGAAAAAATTGCAAAGGCTGTTCTAACTGCATGGGAGAACAGAAAAGAAGGTGGCTATGCAAATGCCTTTGGACGTGCACCTGTGGGAATGTGCAGAAGGGCAAAATACACAGATGGTTCTGCTAAAATGTGGGGGGATACAAATACAGCTGTATTTGACTCGATTGAAGGAGGCAGTGACAACGGAATAGAGCTTTTATACATATTTGACGCAAATAATAAGCTTACAGGAATTGTAGCAAACCTTGCTTGTCCTGCACAGTGCATTCAGCATAGAAAAGTAATTTCTCCTGATTTCTGGGGTGAAGCTAAAATGCTTCTTAGAAAGGAATTTGGCGAGGATTTATATTTTCTTACTCTTTGCTCTGCTGCAGGCGACCAGTGTCCTGTTGACCTTGTAAGATGGGTTGAACCTGAAAGTGATGTTAATGACCCCAATATAACAAGAAATAATCCTTTATATCGTAAAGCAGACCCTTCAATGTTTGACTTAAAAGGTATGAAAAAAGTAGGCAGAAGAGTAGCTAACGAAATTATTGATGTTTATAATGAAGAAAATCTTGAAATAAAGAAAGAAGCAGAGTTTGTTCATACGGTTGAAAGTGCTCATCTTCCTTTAAGAAGAGCAACACTGCAGGATGAAGCAAATGCTAAAAAAGCTATAAATGATTATATTCGTAATAAAAGCGGCGATGCAGATTATAATGATGTAGCCAATCAGCTTGTAAATCTTGGCATACTTCGCAGAATGGAGCTTCAGGAGGAAGTAGAAACTATTGATGCAGAACTTCATATTATCCGTCTTGGCAATATTGCTTTTGCTTCAAATCCATTTGAACTTTTCCTTGATTACGGCAATCAGATAAGAGCAAGAAGTAAAGCTGAGCAAACATTTTTAATTCAGCTTGCATGTGACTCTATGGGATATCTTCCAACTAAAAAGGCGGAAGAAGGAGGACATTACAGTGCCTTTATTTCAAGCGGTTATGTTGGACATACAGGCGGAGAACAATTAGTCCGTGAAACATTAAAGGGAATAAATAAACTGTTTTAATGCGGGGCGGAGGTTCTTTAATACAATTTTCTTTTAGGATTAACTATCAAGAAGCTTATCTTTACAAATAACTTATCATTTTAGAAAATTTTAAGAGCATATTTGAAATGAAAGGGTGTTAGTAATATGTCAAATGACCTTGTTATATCTGATAATAAAGAAGTTCTGGTCAGTGTTGTATGTAATGCATTTAATCATGAAAAATATATAAGGGATGCACTGGAAGGGTTTATAAAACAAAAAACTAACTTTGGTTTTGAAGTTTTGGTGCATGACGATGCTTCAACTGACAAAACTCCCGAAATAATAAAAGAATATGCTGAAAAATATCCTGATATAATAAAACCCATTTATCAGACAGTTAATCAGTACTCTCAAAAAATTAGTATTTCTGCTACTTTTCAGTATCCAAGAGCAAAGGGCAAATATATAGCCATATGTGAAGGTGATGATTACTGGACAGATGAGATGAAGCTGCAAAAACAATTTGATGCATTAGAGGCACATCCGGAAGTTGATATGTGTACACATGGTGCTTTAATGATAAATGATAGAACGGGAAAAATTAAACAAAATATTTCGCCAAAAGATTTTGACACGATTATTCCTATGGAAGAAGTTATTTTAGGCGGAGGTGGTTTTGTTGCTACAAACAGTCACTTTTTCAGAAAAGATATTTTAAAAAATCAGCCCAAATTCAGGAAGGCACTTGCATTTGATTATACTATGCAGATGTATGGTGCAATGCGTGGCGGGATGTTATATTTAAAGGATACAATGTCTGTATATAGGTCGCTGACATCAGGATCCTGGACAGTTAGAAATGTGGGCAAATTTAAAGCCATTGCCGAAAAAATTGAAAATGCACTGTTGATTTTAGATGAAGAAACTAACGGAAAGTATCACGAAGTAATAGAAGAACGTATTTTGATGGATAAGCTTATTGTTTTTAGAGAACAAGGAAATTACAGAGAAATTTTTAAACCTGAATATAAAAAGCTTTTGAAAAAAGAAAAGTTTATTAATAAGTTTAAAATATATTTGCACGTATATTGTCCGTATATAATTAAACTTATAAAGCGTGTTAAATCTTTTAAGGGTTAAAATGCAAAGTGAGATGAATTATCTATGAGTGATAATATGAAAAATTTAACTATAACAGGTTTCTTCTGGCGTTTTTTTGAACGTTGCAGTGCCCAGATGGTTATCTTTGTTGTATCATTAATACTTGCAAGACTTCTTGAACCTGAGGTTTACGGAACAATAGCTCTTGTTACAGTAATTACAAACTTGTTACAGGTTTTTATTGACAGCGGACTTGGAAATGCACTGATACAAAAAAAAGACGCAGATGATATAGATTTTTCTACAGTATTTTATTTTAATATTGTAGTATGCGGTGTGCTTTACGCTGGAATGTTCTTTTTTGCACCTGCTATTGCAAACTTTTACAACAACAGCGAGCTTGTTCCTATAATAAGAGTACTTAGCTTAACTTTAGTCATTTCAGGTGTTAGAAATATACAGCAGGCTTTTGTTTCTCGTAATATGCTGTTTAAAAAGTTTTTCCTTTCCAACATAGGTGGCTCTATTGGTGCAGCTATTGCAGGAATAACTATGGCATATATGGGGTTTGGAGTCTGGGCATTAGTTGGACAGCAGCTATTTAATGTTTTAACCGGTACTGTTGTTCTTTGGTTTGTTGTAAGATGGAGACCGAAGCTTGTATTTTCTTTTCACAGACTAAAAGGATTATTGTCATATGGTTGGAAGCTTTTGGCTTCGGCTTTTATAGATACAGTTTATAATGATATTCGTCAGCTTATTATAGGTAAATTTTATTCTTCTGCAGACCTTGCTTTTTATAATAGAGGTAAGCAGATGCCCCAGTTAATTAATGGTATTATAAATGCTTCCGTTGACAGCGTACTGCTGCCTACTATGTCAAAGCAGCAGGATGACACAGAGCGTGTAAAAGCTATGACTCGCCGTGCCATAAGAACCAGCAGTTATATTGTTGCACCGTTTTTATTTGGGCTTGCTGCATGCGGGGAAACTTTAGTTAGCTTTATTTTAACAGACAAATGGCTAGATTCTGTTTTATTTATTCGGATTTTCTGCGTTACATATGCATTTTATCCTGTTCATACTGCAAACCTTAATGCAATTAAAGCAATGGGCAGAACAGATATGTTTTTAAAACTGGAAATTGCAAAAAAAGTTTTAGGACTTTTAATTATGTTTTCAACTATATTTATCAGTGTTGAAGCTATGGCATACAGCCTGCTGGGCAGTGTGGTTATTACAACAATGATAAATGCATATCCTAATAAAAAGCTTCTTAAATATAGCTGGGCTGAACAAATGAAGGACATTTTGCCTAATCTTGGATTGTCTTTATTTATGGCTGTTGTGGTATATTCCTTACAGTTTTTGTCGCTTCCTACAGCAACTATACTTGCAATACAGATTATTACAGGTGCTTGCATTTATATAGGACTTTCTGCATTTTTTAAAATGGAAACTTTCAAATATGTGGTTTCTTCTGCAAAAAGTCTTTTAGCTAAAAAATAGTAACAATTATTATAGAAGGGAAGAAAGTGAATGAAGGCTTTAGTTTTAGCCGGAGGATTTCCTCAGATTGCTTTAATACAGGAACTGAAAAAACGTGGGATATATACTGTTTTAGCGGATTATTATGAAGAACCTGTAGCAAAACCCTATGCAGATAAATTTTATCGCACATCAACTTTAGATGTGGATTCAATAAAAGATATTGCAGTTAATGAGAAGGTGGATTTTCTTATTACAGCTTGTACAGACCAGGCTCTTTTAACCGTTGCTTTAGTTTCTGAGCAACTTTCTCTTCCTTGCTATATAGACTATAAAACAGCTCTTAATGTTACCAATAAATCCTATATGAAAAAAGTGTTTGTGGAAAATAATATTCCTACAGCACAGCATTTCATTTTAAGTGAGTTGGATTTTTCCCTGATATCTCACCTTGAGTATCCGTTAATTGTAAAGCCTGTTGATTGCAATAGCTCGAAGGGTGTTAAAAAAGCTTTTAATGAGAAAGAGCTTAAAGAAGCTTTTGCAGATGCTGTGAATTTCAGCAGAACAAATACTGCTATAATTGAAGAATTTATGGAAGGACAGGAGATTACAGCTGATATATACGTTGAAAATGGTACTGCAAAGCTATTATCAATTGCAAACAGCGATAAAATCGCAGACCAGGACAAGTTTGTAATATGGCGGACAAGATATCCTGCAGACGAGGCAAGTGAGCATATAGATAATCTTGTAGCAAAAACAGCTCAGCAAATTGCAGATGCCTTTGGAATTACTGATGCTCCTATGCTTGTGCAAATGATTACCGACGGAAAAAAAGTATCTGTACTTGAATTCAGTGCAAGAACAGGTGGCGGTGTTAAATACAGGCTTATTCATAAGGTAAGCGGTGTAGATGTAATTTCTGCGGTAGTTGACCTGACACTTGGAATAAAGCCTGATATTGAGGTGAAACCTCCCGAAAACAAGTATATTTCTAATGAGTTCATATATTGCAAGCCTGGTAAATTTGACCATTTTGAAGGTTTTGAGGAAATGAAACAACAGGGAATAATTTCTGAATATTTCCTGTTTAAATGGAAGGGTGCAGAGTTTGACAAGGTAGAAAACAGCGGAGACAGGGTAGGAGTATTTACCATTCAGGCAGATACGCCTGAGGAAATGATAAGAAAACATAGAACTGCACTTGATAATATTAAGGTTGTTGATGCTGATGGTAATAATATTATGAGATACGACTTATTTACAGATTGGTTTGCTGCAAAATAATTCTTAAGGAGTAATAAAGTGAGTGGATATACATCTAAAACAAAGTTTAAGTAAAGTTGAATTGAAAGATTTTTATAAGTTATATATGGAAAGTCAGATTAATGAATAAATAATTTGCAGAAAGTGAGGCTTATTATGTCTCAGATAAATGTGACACGCTCCTCAATGCCCTCTTTTGAGGAATATTGCAATGAAATTAAAGAGTTATGGGATAGCCGTTGGCTTACTAATATGGGGGTAAAGCATAAATGCTTTGAAGAAGGCTTGCTGTCCTATTTAAATTCAGATAATGTTAAGCTGTATGCTAACGGACATCTTGCTCTGGAAAATATATTAGAGGCATATGATTTTCCCAAAAACAGTGAGGTTATAACAACACCCTTTACATTTGCTTCAACTACTCACTCTATTGTAAGGGCGGGACTTAAGCCTGTAATGTGTGATATTAATAAATACGATTATACAATTGATGTAAATTTAATTGAGGGTCTTATAACCGAAAAGACTGTTGCAATTATGCCTGTTCATGTTTATGGAAACCTTTGTGATGTAGATAGAATAAAGGAGATTGCAATAAAGCATAATCTTAAGGTTATATATGATGCTGCACATGCCTTTGCAGTTACATATAATGGCATAAGCTCAGCAAATTTTGGAGATGCGTCAATGTTCAGCTTTCACGCTACAAAGGTATTTAACAGTATTGAAGGTGGTGCGTTATTTTTCAGAGATGCTGCTTTTTCACAAAAGCTTGACCAGCTTAAAAATTTTGGCATATCAGGTCAGGAAAGTGTTTCACTAATTGGCGGTAACGGAAAAATGAATGAATTTGCCGCAGCGATGGGAGTATGCAATCTTAGACATCTTGATGAGGAAATTGCAAAACGTGCCAAAGTTTATGAAAGATACTGTGAAAGACTTGGAAATGTTAAGAGAATATGTTTAAATACCATTCAAGAAAATGTTAAAACAAATTATGCATATTTTCCAGTTGTTTTTGACGGATATAAATATTCACGAGATGAAATTTTTGAAAAATTGATTGCAGAAAAGATCATAGCCAGAAAATATTTCTTTCCACTTACAAATACCTTTGATTGTTATAAAGAATATGAATTTTACGGAGCTGAAAAAACTCCTGTAGCAAGTTATATTTCGGGCAGAGTACTTACTCTTCCTATGTATGCGGATTTAGCTTTAGAAGATGTTGACAAAATATGTGATATTATATTACAATAAAGGGGGCAAATCATATTATGAAAGGTATTATTTTAGCTGGCGGTAAGGGAACACGTCTTTACCCAATGACAAAGGTTGTTTCAAAGCAACTTTTACCTATTTACGATAAACCGCTTATTTATTATCCTTTATCTATACTGCTTCTGGCTGGAATAAGAGATATTCTTATTATTTCTACACCTGAAGATACCCCTAGCTATAAAAAGCTCTTAGGTGACGGCTCTAATATAGGTGTAAATTTCAGCTATAAAGTGCAGGACAAACCCCGAGGACTTGCTGATGCATTTATATTAGGAGAAGAATTTATTGGTGACGACAACGTATGCCTTATACTTGGTGATAATGTTTTTTATGGTCAGAATATGACAACAATACTTAACCGTGCAAAAGAGAAAACAACAGGTGCCACAATTTTTGGATATCCTGTAAAGGACCCTCGTTCTTTTGGCGTTGTTGAATTTGACGAAGAACATAAGGTTATAGGCATTGAAGAAAAACCTGAGAATCCAAAGTCAAATTATGCTGTTCCAGGACTTTATTTTTACGATAACAGAGTAGTTGAAATTGCTAAAAATATTAAACCTTCAGCAAGAGGAGAAATTGAAATTACAGCAGTAAATAATGCTTATCTTGAAATGGGTGAGCTTAATGTTGTTTTAATGGGCAGAGGTATGGCATGGCTGGATACAGGTACTCCTGAAGGGATGCTTTCTGCTTCTGAATATGTGGAAGCAGTGCAGTCAAGACAAGGCTTTTACGTTTCTTGTATTGAGGAAATTGCATGGAGAAGGCACTTTATTGATGACGCTCAACTTAAAAAAATTGGTGAAAGCCTTAAAATGACTGAATACGGACAGTATTTGTTGTCCCTTATCAAGGAGGATGAATAATGAATATTATTGTTACCGGCGGTGCAGGTTTTATAGGCTCAAATTTTGTTTATCATATGTTAGGAAAATATCCAGAATATAAAATTCTTTGTATTGATTGTCTTACTTATGCGGGAAATATGTCAACACTTAAAGAAGCTATGGATAATCCTAATTTTAAATTTTTCAAAACAAATATTTGTGACCGCAAAGCTATATATGAAATTTTCGAAAATGAGAAACCTGATATAGTAGTAAATTTTGCTGCAGAAAGCCATGTTGATCGTTCTATTGAAAATCCTGAGGTTTTTCTTCAAACAAATATTTTGGGAACACAGGTGCTTATGGATGCCTGCAGAAAGTATGGAATTAAAAGATACCATCAAGTTTCCACTGACGAAGTATATGGAGATTTACCCCTTGACAGACCTGACCTTTTCTTTACAGAGGAGACTCCTATTCATACAAGCAGTCCATATAGTGCTTCTAAAGCTTCTGCAGACCTTTTAGTGCAGGCTTACCACAGAACTTTTGGACTTCCTGTGACAATCAGCCGTTGTTCCAATAACTACGGACCATATCATTTTCCTGAAAAGCTTATTCCGCTTATGATAGCAAACGCTCTTAACGATAAACCTTTGCCTGTTTATGGAGAGGGCTTAAATGTGCGTGATTGGCTATATGTAGAAGACCATTGTAAGGCTATTGACCTTATTATTCATAATGGTAAGGTAGGAGAAGTTTACAATATCGGCGGTCATAATGAAATGAAAAATATTGATATTGTAAAGCTTATTTGTAAGCATCTTGAAAAGCCTGAAAGCCTTATTACTTTTGTAACAGACCGCAAAGGTCATGATATGAGGTATGCAATTGACCCTACAAAAATTCATAATGAATTAGGATGGCTTCCTGAAACTAAGTTTGCAGATGGGATTTTAAAAACCATAAAATGGTATCTTGAAAACAAAGAGTGGTGGGAAACCATAATCTCAGGGGAATATCAAAGCTATTACGAAAAGATGTATAAAGACAGATAATCTTTAGAAATTCATATTGTTATTAATATATTTAATTATAGAAAGGTGAAAACTAAAATGTACAAAGATTTTAAAATCAAACCTCCTTTTTTCGAGGTAGGACCAAAGGCAATTATGTATGGAGACAGAATGTTAAAACTTGCAAAGGCTCTTGATAAAATTGCAATTAAGTATGATGTGGATATTATTGTAACTCCACAATATACAGATATCAGATTACTTGCTGATAATACTGAAAGAATACTTGTTTTTGCTCAGCATATGGATTATCTTCCTGTAGGAAGAGGTCTGGGTTCTGTGCTTCCTGAAGCTGTTAAAGCTGCAGGTGCAAAGGGTGTAATGCTTAACCATGCTGAGAAAAAGCTTACTATGGAGGAAATTGAAAAGACAATTGCAAGAGCAGACGAAGTAGGTCTTGCTACAATTGTTTGTGCAGATACAGTTGAAGAGCTTAAGGAAATTGCTAAGCTTTCTCCCAACCTTTTAGTTGCCGAGCCTACAGAGCTTATAGGAACAGGTAAAACAAGTGATGACAACTATGTTATTCAGACAATTAAAACTGTAAGAGAAATCAATCCTGACATTATGGTACTTCAGGGTGCAGGCATTTCTAATGGTGAAGATGTTTATAACACCATTAAACTTGGTGCTCAGGCTACAGGCTCAACAAGCGGTATTTTAAAGGCTGATGACCCTGAGGCTATGGCAGAGGAAATGATTGCAGCTCTTCGCCGTGCATGGGACGAACTTCACTAAATTGAAAGGATAGGTTTTCTATTGGAAACCGATAATTAATTATGAAATATTTACTTGGTGCGGATATTGGGACAACCTCCCTTAAAGCGGCAGTATTTGACGAAAAGGGGAATCAAATCCGTGTTACAACTAAGGATTACACTTTAATAGTTTCAGGGGATAAGGTGGAGTTTCCTGCTGAAGATTATTTTAAGCTTTTTAAAGAAGCTTATGATGAAATTTCACAGGGACTTGAAATCTCAGCTTTAGCTGTTGATACACAGTGCGAAACTATGATTTTGACTGATGAAAACGGAACTCCTCTTTCAAATGCTATTGTGTGGCTGGATAACAGAGCTGCAAAACAGGCTGAGGATATAAAAGCGAAGTTTGGAAATGAAAAAGTGTATGAAATAACAGGACAGCCAGAAATTACAGCTACCTGGCCTGCTGCAAAGCTTTTATGGGTAAAGGAAAATCAGCCTGAAATCTTTGCGAAAACAAAGAAGATATTCCTTTTAGAGGATTATATACTATATAAACTAACAGGTGAGTTTGTAACAGAACAGACACTTCAGTCATCTTCACTTTATTTTGATATACATAAATTTGACTGGTGGCAGGAAATGCTTGATTATATTGGAATAACAAGGGAAATGCTGCCAAGAGTTGAAAAAAGTGCCGTAAAAGTTGGTACATATGAAGGAGCAACTGTTGTTACCGGTGCAATTGACCAGATTGCAGGTGCAATTGGTGCCGGAGTAATGGGAGAGGGAATTATAAGCGAAATGACAGGTACAACTATGGCAATATTTGCACCTTGTGAAACTATTCCAGAATATAATCCTGAAAGTATTATTCCTTGTCATATAAATTTTGACGGAAAATATTGTTTGCTTTCCTGGACCCCCACAGCTGGTATCGCATTAAAGTGGTTTAAAAATAATTTCTGTGAAAATTTTTCTTTTAAAGAGCTAGACCAGATGGCTGAGAAGGTTTCTCCAGGTTGTAACGGACTTACCTTTTTACCATTTTTGTGCGGAAGTACAATGCCTAAATACAATCCTGATGCAAGAGGTGCGTTTTTAGGGCTTACTATGGAGCATACAAGAGCACATATGATACGCAGTGTCCTTGAAGCAGTTGCCTGTCTTTTAAAGGAAAATCTTGATTATCTTGGAGTTTCCTGCAGTGAAATACGTTCAATGGGAGGCGGTGCAACAAGTCCTCTTTGGTGTAAAATCAAGGCGGATATGACAGGTAAAAAGATTGTGACTTTAGAAAATAACGAAACAGCTTGTCTTGGTTCTGCTTTTCTTGCAGGTATGGGAGCAGGAATATATTCTGATATTTCAGAGTGTGCGAAAATGGTTGCAGTAAAAAAGGTATATGAGCCTGCAAATGATGATTATACAGAGTGTTTTAATAATTTTAAGAAAGCGGAGGAAATGATAGTATGAGTAAAACAGCATTTATAGGTTTTGGTGAAGTAAATACACCGATAGATGTAATTGTAAAAAAATGTACAGACGCTGAAAAAGAACTAAAAAACAGAGGTCTTGACCTTGTATCAGTGTATCCTGTAACAGATGATTACGAGGAAAAGGATATTGCAAAGGCTCTGGACAGCTTAAAGGGCAAGGAGTTTGACAGCCTTGTAATTGCAATTGCAGGTTGGATTCCTACTCATGCAGTAGTTAAAATAACTGAACAGTATAAGCATCTTCCAATGGTGCTTTGGGGACTTTGCGGATGGAAAGAAGATGACAGAATTGTAACAACTGCAGACCAGGCAGGTACAACTGCTATTCGTAAAACATTTGCTGACCTTGGCTACAAATTCAAGTATGTTTATGACATTATTGGCCTTCCTTCAAGGGCAGACAAGGTAGTAAGCTTTGTTAAGGCTGCATCCGCTGCTAAATCCCTTCGCAGTGCAAAAGTTGGTATGGCAGGATATCGAGATATGAATCTTTATGGTACACTTTGTGACGGAAGCTCTCTTAAAAGAGTTGTAGGAACTGAAATCGAAACATTTGAAATGCTTGAAATGAAGCAGAGATATGACAAGATTACTGATGCTGAGAAAAAAGAAGTAATTGATAATGTTATGTCAAAGTGGAATTTCTTAAAGCCTGCAAAAGAAGAAGGCAAAATGATGGCTGCAGGATATTATTTAGCAGTTAAACAGCTTATCGAGGAAAGAAAGTACGAAGCTATTTCTTTAAAAGACGTTGACGGTATGAAGAAGCTTATCGGTTTTCCTCCTGCTCCTATTTTTATGCTTTTATCAGACTGTGCAGGAGTATCAACAATTCCTGAAAACGACTGTCTTGGAAATGTAACTCAGCTTATGGTAAAACATCTTACAGGTCAATGCGGTTTTTACCTTGAATTTTATGAATTCTTTGAAGACAGCGTTCTTGCAGGTGTACCTGACTATGTTCCTGCAGAGGTAACGGAAGGTGAAACTACTGTAATTCCGGCTGCTTTTGGTGAATTGTCAGAAGGTATATTAAATGTTTCCAAAGTTAAAACGGGTGAGCTTACAATGAGCAGACTTGTTATGATTGACGGAAAATATTATATGCATCTTATTAAAGGTGAAGGCAAACGTGCACCTAAGTGGGAAGAATGTGGATGGACACAGCCTGCTCCTCAGCTTCCCGGTCTTGAAATCTTTATGGATGATGTAGAAAAGTTTGCACAGAATGTTATGTGCCAGCACTACATTATTACATATGGTGACAACAGAGAAGTAATTAAGGACCTTTGCACAATTTTAGATATTGGAATTATTGAATAATTATGGTGATATAAATGTTTACAGTTAAAGAGTTTATTGAGAATAATAAGGAACTTTTATATGATATACATAAAGCTTTATGTTTGATTCCTTCTCCTTCCACAATGGAGGATGCAAGAGCAGTTTACTGCGAAGAATTGCTGAAAGGTTTTGGATATGAAGAAACATATATCGACAGTGCAAAAAATGTAATCTGCCCTATAAACTGCGAAGGTAGTAATGAAATTACTGTTGTTGTGGCTCATACTGACACAGTTTTCCCTGATACAGAGCCAATGCCTTTTGTGGAAAAAGATGGTAAAATCTTTTGTCCAGGTGTAGGTGATGATACAGCAAGTCTTGCAATTATGCTTATGGTGGCAAAGTATTTTGCCGAAACCGGTTATAAACCGCCTAAAGGTCTTTTACTAGTTTGTAATTCCTGTGAGGAAGGGCTGGGAAACCTTAAAGGTACACGTACTTTTATGGAAGAATATAAGGGCAGAGTTAAACAATTTCTTTCCCTTGACAGCGATATTAAATTTATCTCTGCAGTATGTGTAGGATCTCACAGATATAAAGTAAAGGTATCTACAACAGGGGGCCATTCATGGCAGGCATTTGGTAATAAAAATGCTATTGCTATGGCAAGCGAGATTATTGGTAAAATCTATTCAATAGAGCTTCCAAAAATCGGCAACTATAAGACCTCATATAACGTTGGTATTATTTCAGGAGGTACTTCTATAAATACTATTGCACAAAGTGCAGAATTTTTGTGTGAATATCGCTCTGAAAGTATTGAATGTCTTGAATATATGAAAAAGGGGTTTGAAGATATATTCAATAATGCTAATGAGGATGATGTAAAAGTAGATTACGAGCTTATTGCTGAGCGTCCTTGTGGAACAAATGGTGTTTACGAAAAAGGGGAGTATCTTATTCCTCTTTGCACACAAACTATTAAAAAAGTTGCGGGTGTTGAAGTTGGTTTCAGGTCAGCATCTACTGATTGCAATATTCCTTTGTCAATGGGTGTTCCGGCTATTTGCATTGGAGTTTATTATGGCGGAGGAGCTCACACAAGAGAAGAATATGTTATAAAAGACAGTTTACCTCTTGGTTTTGAAATTGCAGTTGAAACTTTAGGGAAAATGTTAGAATTATAAAGGGTGATATAATATGAAATTTACAGCAGTAGGTGACGCAATTATTCAAAAAAGAATTCCAGGAGATGATATAAGCTACTCACAACTTACTGATTATATAAATCAGGGTGATGCCAGATTTTTTAATCTGGAAACTACTCTTTTTGAAAAAGGGGAGTGCTATGCATCCCAGTTCAGCGGTGGTACATATCTTCGTACAACCCCAAAGGCACTTGATGATTTAATACCATATGGATTTAATCTTACAAGCTTTAACAATAATCATTGTATGGATTTTTCCTATGACGGACTGTTAAAAACTCTTGACAGTGTTGAAAAATCGGGACTTGTTCATGCGGGAGTTGGCAGAAGCTTAGAAGAAGCGTCCTGCCCGAAATATCTTAAAACAGATAAAGGTACAGTAGCACTTATTTCATTTAATACAACCTTTGAAGCTTGTACAATTGCCGGTGACCCCGCTCCTTTTGTTCCTGCAAGACCTGGTGTTAACGGACTTACTATTGAAGATTATATATCTGTTTCCGAAGCTGAATTTAATCATTTAAAAGAGCTTGCTGACAGTACAGGAGTAAATGATAACGAAAAAATTCTTATCAGAGAAGGATATTCTCTTGGTGATACAGGTGACGAATTTTCTTTTGGAAAGACCAAGTTCATTAAAGGAGAAAAAAATCAAGTCATTCAGAAGGTTAAAAAAGCTGACCTTATCCGTGCTGAAAAAGCAATAAAAGAAGCAAAGGAAAAGGCGGATGAAGTTATTATTTCTCTTCATACGCACCAGATTTTTGGTGAGTATAAAGAAACAGTACCACCTGTATTGGAAGAATTTTCAAGATTTTGCATTGATTGTGGTGCAACTGCAGTAATAGGTCATGGTCCTCACCTTTTAAGAGGCATTGAAATTTATAAGGAATGTCCTATTTTCTATTCTCTTGGAGATTTTATATTACAGCTTTACGGAGTTGAATATGCTCCAGCAGACTTTTATGCAAAATACGGGCTTACTCCTGATGTTGGCGTACAAAATCTTTTAAAAACACGTTCAAAGAATTTTACAATAGGTCTTATGGAGCAAAGAGTAATGTTTCAGTCTGTAATTCCTTATTGGGAAACTGAAAACGGCAAGCTCAAATTCTTAGAACTTCTTCCAATTGAGCTTTTAATGCAAGGAGAAGAAAATACTCAGGGACTTCCCAGAATAGCGGAGGATACTGCATTTATGGATAAGCTTGCGGATATGTCGGCGCAGTATGGCACAAAAATTATTTTACAAGATGGAAAATACATTGTTAAATGGTAAATTTTTATAAAGAAGGGAAAGTAATATGATTACCCTAAAAGAAGCAGAAATACTTAAAGATGTTCATTCAGATATACGTGGAGAGCTTTTTATCGAAGCACTCAAAATGGAAAAAGAAGGACAGAAGGTTCTTAAACTTAATACAGGAAATCCCGGCTCTTTCGGTTTTGGGATGCCGGATAGTATAAAAAATGCACTTGTAAGTAATATTGACAAATCAGTTCCTTATTGTGATTATCGCGGTATGCTTCAGGCAAGAGAGGCTATTTGTCGTTTTCACAATGAAGGTGGCATAAAAAAGCTTACTCCTGACGATATTTTTATTACAAATGGTGTCAGTGAAGGGGTATCGATGCTTACAACAGCATTTATAAATCCCGGAGACGAAGTGCTTTTACCCACACCCTGTTATCCGCTATGGTCTAACTGCGTTAAGATTGCAGGAGGTGTTCCTGTATATTATAAGTGTGATGAAGAAAAAGATTGGAATCCTTCTGTAGGAGACATTGAAAGTAAGATTACAAGTAAAACAAAGGCAGTGCTTATAATTAATCCCAACAATCCTACAGGTGCTTTATATTCTGAAGATATTGTAAAGGAAATTGTTGAAGTTGCAGAAAAAAATAATCTTGTTATTTTTTCGGACGAAATTTATGATAGACTTTTATATGATGGTAAAGTCTTTACATCTACCGGAAAGTTTGCTAAAGAAGATACAGTTGTTGTTACTACAAACGGACTTTCCAAATCACATAGTGTGTGCGGCTTTAGGTGTGGCTGGATGGCGATTTCAGGTAATGAAAAAGCAAAAGCAGGTCTTATTAATGGTATTATGAAAATTGCTACTATGCGTCTTTGCTCAAATGCAATTATGCAGCTTGCAATTCCTGAGGCACTTTCTGACATGGAATATCCTCATAGCTTAACACAACCAGGCGGAAGATTATATCAGCAGCGTAAAGCTGTTAAAGAGGCACTTGCAAAAGCAAAACATATTTCTGCAGTTACTAATATGGGAGCTTTTTATATGTTTGCTAAAGTGGATTTTAAGGGAAAGGAAGTTACTGATGACAGAAAGTTCTGTATGGATCTTTTGCATAGTAAAAAAATTCTTGTAATGCCGGGCAGTTGCTTTAATTATGAAACTCCTGACCATTTCAGAATTGTTATGCTTCCAGAGGAAGATATAATAGGAGAAGCAATTGAAAAAATTGATGATTTCTTTGATGAATATATAAATAAATAACTATCAAAACACCTTGTGTTATTATAAAACAGGGTGTTTTTTTATAAAAAAATAATTTGAGTTTCAAGATAATTAAAGAAAAACAGAGAAAAATCGAGAAAATAGAAGTTTTAAAATTGCAAATTAAAATATTTAAGAAAAAGTATTGACAATAAAGATTGTATGTGATATAATATCATCTGTTAAAAATTATTAGTAATTAAATTGTGCCCGCCAAGGGATGCAAAACAAAATGGAGGAAAAGATTATGTCAACATTTATGGCAAATAATGCCAACGTTGAAAGAAAATGGTATATTGTTGATGCTGCAGGTAAGCCTCTTGGCCGTGTAGCTGCAACTGCTGCTATGATTCTTCGCGGAAAGCATAAACCTACTTTTACACCTCACGTTGATTGTGGTGACCATGTTATCATTATCAATGCTGAAAAGGCTGTACTTACAGGTAAGAAATTAACAGATAAGTACCACATTCATCATACAGGCTGGATTGGCGGTCTTAAGATGGTACAGTACAAAGAACTTATGGCTAAAAAGCCTGAACTGGCTATGACATACGCAGTTGAAGGTATGCTTCCAAGCACTACACTTGGCAGAAAAGCTGCTACAAGACTTCGTGTATATCAGGGCGCTAAACATGAACATGATGCTCAGAAGCCTGAAGCATGGACACAGGAAATTAAGTAAGGAGGGATAGAACAATGGCAAACATTCAGTATTATGGAACAGGTAGAAGAAAAAGTTCTGTCGCTCGTGTAAGACTTGTACCCGGTAAGGGCGACATTAAAATTAACAACAGAAGCTTAGATGATTATTTCGGACTTGAAACTCTTAAGGTTATCGTTAAGCAGCCTCTTGTTGCTACAGGCACAGAAGGTAAGTTTGATGTTATTGTTAAAGTACAGGGCGGTGGCTTCACAGGTCAGGCTGGTGCTATTAGACACGGCGTTGCAAGAGCTCTTTTAAAGGTAGATGAAGAAAGCTACAGAACAGTACTTAAAAAGGCTGGATATCTTACTCGTGATCCTCGTATGAAGGAAAGAAAGAAATACGGTCTTAAAGCTGCTCGTAGAGCTCCTCAGTTCTCAAAGAGATAATTATTGGTTATCATTTATCCCACAACTTCGGTTGTGGGATTTTTTATGTCCATTTGTCGCAAATGGTTTGAAAGTTTAAAAATCTTTACTGTTGCAGACCTTGAAACGGAAAGAGATACACCAACTTGGTAAAATAAAAATAAGACTATCAGCACGAAACTGATAGTCTATTTTTTATTGTTTTTCTCATATTACATTTTAAATGTTTTAGTTCGACAAATTGGAATTTATATTTCAGCCAAAATGGTCAATGTGTTTTTGGAGCTTCTCGACGAACAGGCCGACGTGATATCCGTCGCAAACAGCGTGATGTACCTGTATTGCGAGTGGAAGCATGCGTTTACCTTCCCGCTCAAAGTATTTTCCCAATGTGAAAATCGGTAACAAGAAATGTCCGTCATCAAAAATGTTTATGTTGAACCCGGTAAA
>JAFQMF010000013.1 GCA_017396395.1 Clostridia bacterium
ATTTCCAAGCCATTACATACATATAAAACCTCAATTTCAGTCATCTGGGGAATGTGATTTTATTGATACTGTTAGTGGAGAAAAATTTGATGTTAAATTCCCTATCAGTAAAAAACAAGGAAAAATGATTGGAAGTAGAAACGGGGATGTAAATTTTCTTACTAAATCAATCTACTCCGAAGCATTGGAATTTCAAAAATGTTTTTCTCCAACTCAACAGTTGAAAGTCCATGAACTGCAATTATACAAAAAGATTAAATCACACATTGAAAAATCAACGGATGATGAGAACATAATATTTTTCATTCCATTTCCAATAGTCTATGATTTTGAAGGGTTTCCACTTGTTGGATGTTCGGATATTCTAAAAAAGATATTTAAAGAGTTGGAATCTTCAGAAGTGATAGTCGGTAAAACACTCTATGCCCTATACTGTTCAATTGATAGAAAAATGGTATTACGTAATTTGAGAACGGATAAAAGAGAATATATTTCATATCCTAAAATCGAAGAGTATGTAAAATATGATGTGAAAGTTATAGAAGTTTAACTTTATACAACATGGAGGTATAATATGATTTATTGTGAGTATAAATATAATTATTCAGACTATGACTTTTATAATTATGCCTTCATTGAGCCTGAAGATTATAAAGAAATTGACTCCAAAGTTATGCAAATACTAGACTATCGAACTCAATATATTACCTCTTTGTTTGAAAACACATTAAACGCAAAATTCAAAAAGATTGTTTTAGATAAGTTAAACAACATTTACATATTTGAAGATAAATATGTAGTGTTTGCTGGAATGATGTATCGAAAATATCCATATTTAGATAATTCAATGTTCACCAAAGAAAGCGATGACTACTACTTAAACCGGAAATTTCCTTTTGTTTTTTCTGAATTAGTTTACAGTCAGACAGAATTTTCTGATTATGAAAAACTTGCTAACATTGTTAATAGTAAATTTCCTGCACAACAAATCGCTGTTTTTGATGTAAAGCAATACTATATTAGGAAATTCGACGACAGAAGTTTGTTGGATGATAACGATGATAAATTTCACACTTTTGCAGAAAAATTTAAAGAGCACTTTAATCTTTATGAATTATTGCATAACAATCAAGCAAATCAAATTATAATCGATAATCATGATTATAATAGTATTGTTAATTATTTGAACAGTATTGTTGAAAAATTGAAAGAGCATTTATCTCAATTTAACTATAAAGAGTTTACCATCAACGAGCACGAAAAGGTGTTAGTATTTGAAGAAACATTGGTTATCTACATAGGGGTTAAGGCTAGTCACTCTGCTTTTAGAGATAAATTCCATAAAAAAGGAAACATCATTGATAGATATACGATAGTCATACAAGAATTGACATATAACGAATTATACAATCAAATGAAATTCAGTAAATTCGTTAAAGGAATACATTTGATAGACGGCACTGGTTACGCACCAGAAACATACAATAATTTATACTATAGACCTTTCAAGACCGGGGATATACATGAAATAATTGTCAAAGGTGAACACCCTCAATTTTGGCAAACTAGCAATTTTTCGCTTGTCAACAAAGCATTGCCCACATTAAAATTACAAGAAAGATACGATTCTTGGGAAGGATTCCAGTACTATTTTATAGTTTATGAGTTGACTGTAAATGGAAAGATTGGTGTTTCGGTCGCAAGAACAACAAATCCAAAAGCTCATACAGAAGGATATTCTTTACTAAGTGCACTTGAACACTACAAGAATATTCCATATAATCTTTTTGTTGCTGATTCAACTTGGCATAAATGCAGAGAAGCCCTTGTTGAAGAAGCAAAAGCAAACAAGTGGAAAAATGTAAAAAAGAAAGGAAATACACAATCACTGTTTGCTGAAAAAGTTTCTTTTTATATTGTTCCTAGACAGATAAAGAACAAGGACGATGTATTAACTGTACAAAAAATTGTTTTGGCAGAAGCAAAAAATAATACAGACAAACCATTTGAGCGATATATTTACGATATAATAGACTATAAGTGGAAATCTGAAGAATTAATGTTGGAATGTGTAGAAAAAGTTTTTAAGAAAAACACTGTTATACATCAGTACAGACCATACTTTTTGAGGTCTCAAAAAGGACAAATGTCGTATGATGTTTTTGTGTGCGGAAAGAATATTGCTTTTGAATATCAAGGCAAACAGCATTTTGAACCAGTTGATTTTTTTGGTGGGGAGAAGCATTTTAAAGAACAAGCAGAAAGAGATATATTAAAGAAAAAACTCAGCGAAGAAAACGGAATCACTTTGATCTATGTGAATTATGATGAAGATGTTTCGGTGGATCTGATAAAGGATAAAGTTAATCAAGCTATGGGGAACCCTGATACTAACAATTGAAATATCGCCTTAAAAAAGGGGGTGCATTTTCACTACAAAGGGGTGCAAAATTTCTTGTAGGGGGTGCATTTTATCAAAATTAGGGTTATTTCCCAGAAAAAGACCTTAACTTTTTATCAAAGTTAAGGTCTTTTTCAATGATGTTTGCCTGTCGGCAAATGATGACGGCTCCGCCTAATGTTTTGAAGTAAACATCGCATCATTGCCACCAACGGGAGCAACATCATTATGCGAAGCATAACATCATATCCCCATTGGTGATGCTTCATTAAAATACTTTGGATTTGAAAAAATTGGAGTTTGATTTTTTTAATTGCGGACTGCTCACACAGCACACTCCTAATAAAGATATATCAGCAGAAATTGCAAAATTTAGGGAGTATTGCAAATTGCTCGGAAAGAAACCTGAACAGCTTACACAAAAAGAGCTTGCAAATTTTCTTTGCAAGCTCTTTTTTTGTTACTATAAATATCTTTCGGGGTTTTGTGTAACGCCGTTTTTGCGGATTTCAAGATGAAGGTGCGGTCCTGTAGAGAAGCCTGTATTTCCTACAGCCCCTATTGTTTCACCCTGTGCCACAATTTCACCTTTTTTAACATATATCTTACTTAAATGTGCGTAATATGTCTGATATCCGTTACCATGATCAACTATAATAAGGTTGCCGTATCCGCCTCTGTTCCAGCCGGCAAAAGTAACTCTGCCTTCATCACAGGAACGTACAGGAGAGCCTGTAGCCAATGCCATATCAAGACCCGTATGAACACTTCCCCATCTGGGACCATATCTGGAAGTAATACGATAACCCTTAACCGGCCAGATAAATGTTCCGCTTCCTATACCTCTGGGGGCAGGTGTTGTGCCTATATGAATTTTCCCTGGAACAGGCTGACTTAACATTTCCTCTTTTTTCAATACACGAAGAGAAACATCCTCGATACCATTAATTCTCGTTATATCAGCAGTTACCTTACGCCAACCCTTCTGTCCGTAGTCCACAATCTTAGTCTGACCAATATAAAGTCCGGGATCATCAATCCTTATCATTTCATTCTCAACGCTTTCTTCAATAACTGCGTCACGAATAATTGTTTTAACATCCACCACAGGTTTTGGTGCAGGTACCTGAAGAATATCCCCAACGTGAATTACACCATCATAATCAGGATTAAGAGAAATTATATTATTTACTGTAGTTTCATTTCTTCTTGCAATTCCCCAAAGACTGTCCCCTGCTTCAACGGTATATCCTCTTGTAGATACTGTAACGTCATTCATAAGTCCCATCGCATCTTCAATTGATACTGCTGCCGCATAAGTAGTTGCCTCAGATTTAAGTTCAATTTTATTTAAAATCTCCGAGCTGCATTCCATACCTTCCAAAAAGTACTGATTTTTAATTCTTTCCAGAGCAACTTTAGCTTCGCTTTCTGTGCGAAGGGTTGCCATTTTTGTTCCATCAACATATATACTGCAGCCATTAAGCATAGCAGAAGAATGTTCCACCATATTTTTTCGGATATCTTCATCCTTAGTGTAGTTTTCTTCTGACACTATTTTGAATTTGTAGGTAATATTTTCTATTTTTCCTTCCTCAGTCCCACTTAAAGAAACAATTTCATTATTTAAATCCACCTTGATTGCCTCTATTGTTTCTTTTGTTTGGGCAACACCAATACTTTTTTCATTAATAAAGCCTTCATATCCTACCGAGCACATAGTCACCAACATAAAGGTGAAGGCTGTAAGTCCAATAACTGCGTAGGTATATATAGCAATTTTTCTGGAGAGGGCTCTTGCATACTCCTCAAATTTTCTGCGTATTCCGATATTTTTAAGCTCATCTATATGATATATTGCTTTTTTACGTTTTTTTCTTACCGGTTTTTTATATTTTCTTTTCGGCTCTGTTATCAGGTTAATCTCTTCAATAATCGGTTTCTCGTTTATTTCCACACTCTCACCTGCCTTTTGTAAAACTAAACAATTGTAAATATTTTACCATATCAATGAAAAAAAGTCAAGTTTTACAAACTTCAGCTTCACTCTAAAGCTTTTTTTATTTTACCTTTTTTCTATTATATTTTACTTTTTTCTACATATATTGAAATAAAGGATGTGATAAAAATGCTTTCACTTATTACTGCCATATGGGGGTTTCTTTCTACAAATATATGTTTTTTTGCTTGCTACATAAGCAGCGGAAATGCATTTCCGCCCCCCCTTTCAGCAGAGGAAGAAAACAAATTGCTTTCACAATATGAAAAAGGAGATGAAAATGCACGAAATCTTCTTATTGAACACAATCTACGCCTTGTTGCCCATATTGCAAAAAAATATACATCTGGTTCCTGTGATTCTGATGACCTTTTATCTATTGGCACAATAGGTCTTATTAAGGGAATAAACTCTTACTCTTTAAAAAGGCAAACTAAACTCAGCACTTTTCTTGCCAAATGCATACAAAATGAAATATTAATGTACCTTCGTTCAGGAAAAAAACTGCAAAAGGATATCTCGCTTAGCGAAGCCTTAGGAAAGGACGGGGAAGGAAATGAGCTAACCTTCCTTGACATTATATCAGATGAAGAGGAATCTGTAATAGGTGAAGTTGCACGAAACCTGCAATTAAAGGCTTTGTATAATAAAATTTCCACTATACTTGACAAGCGGGAAGCTTATATAATTATTCACAGATATGGCCTGTGTGGCGGAGAGGAAAAAACGCAAAGTCAGGTAGCAAGGGATTTGGGCATTAGCCGTTCCTATGTTTCCCGAATTGAAAAAACAGCAATTTCAAAGCTAAAATACGCATTTAAAGAATAATTTTTGTGCATTTACACAAATTATATTATTTTATGTAAACCTAATTTGTGCAATATAGCAACTCTTTGAAATTTGAAGAAAATAAATAAAATACAGAAAAATAGAGTTATATTTTTATTTTTTTAGTAATTTTCTCCAAATTTCGTCTATAAACGGACTTGAATTTGTGTAAATACTCTGGTATAATGAAGTTGAAAGAAAAAGAAAGAGGTGAGTCCAGTGGCACATTAATTGGGTATATGAACTAAGACAATGAATGAATTAAGATTTAAATAGATTTATATACTATAGATAGTTTGCGATTAAATTTAGGAGGTGTCTCCCTTGAAAATGTAATTTTCAGGAGAAACTAAAAAGAAGCGATTAATTAACCTAATTTTATATACAGAAAGGATTATAATTATGAAAATGGAGAATAATCCGCCTGAATAGTAATTATCCCCGAGGCATATGCCTCGGGGTTTTTTTAGCTTTTAACTTTTACAGTGTGTGGCCAAGATATACAAATGGACAGGTTTCCCTTAAAATCTGCATAGTCTGCTTCGCCTTTGTTTCATCATCAAAAAGTCCAAACACTGTAGGCCCGCTGCCACTCATTATACTACCAAGGGCACCGCCTTTTAACATTGTGTTTTTAATTTCTCCGATAATAGAATATTTCTCAGTAGAAACCGGCTCTAAAACATTATACATTTTTTCAGCCAGCAGCTTAATATCACCCTTTTTTAGTGCTTCTATTGCTCCTTTTGTATCAGGATGACATGGAATTTCCTGCCAGTTTATCATAGAATAAACCCATTTTGTAGAAAGGCTCACTGCAGGTTTTGCAAGAAGCACCAGAGTTCTTGGCATATTCCCAAGGGAAGTAAGTTTCTCCCCTATTCCTTCTGCCAATGCAGGTCTGCCATTTATGCAGTAAGGTAAATCTGCACCAATATTTCCTGATATATCCTTTAACTGCTCTATATTAAATGGTTTGCCGTAAAGATGATTAAGACCTTTTAACACAGTTGAGCCATCTGTACTTCCCCCAGCAAGTCCGGCGGCAACAGGAATACGTTTATTAATTTTTATATTAGCTCCCCCTGAAATTCCGCTTTTCTCAAAAAAAGCCTTGGCACATTTATATGCAATATTCCTTTCATCGATAGGAACATAAGGCAAATTACATTCAAGATGGATTTTTGAGGCTTTCTCTATTGTAATTGTATCATAAAGAGAAACTGTTTCCATAATCATTTCCACATTATGATATCCATCCTCACGTTTGCCTACAATATCAAGGGTAAGATTTACTTTTGCAGGTGCTTGTAAAACCATAACCTTAAACTCTCTCCTTACTTAAACAGTAGTTTCATTACATCTCCCAGATTTTCCACAAATTTTATTTCTGTGTCTGCTGGAGAGGTAACCTTTCGCCCTTTTGGAACAAGGCATTTTTTAAATCCAAGTTTAGACAGCTCAGCAACTCGTTTGTCAATCTGATTTACACTTCTTATTTCTCCCGTAAGACCTGTTTCACCGATGGCTACCATATTTTCAGGAATAACTTTTCCTAAAAATGCCGAAACAACCGCTGATATAATAGCAAGGTCTGCTGCAGGCTCAGTAATTTTAAGACCCCCCGCCACATTTATGTAAACATCCATATTCTGCAAGCTTATGCCAAGACGTTTTTCCATAACTGCAATAAGCATCGCCATTCGGTTATAGTCAATACCTGTTCCCATTCTTCTGGGATTTCCGTATCCTGCAGGAGCAACAAGAGCCTGAATTTCCGCCAGAATAGGTCTTGTACCTTCCATTGTGCAAACTACTGCAGAGCCTGGAGTATCTTTTGGTCTTCCCATTAAAAGTGCCATCGAGGGATTTTCTACCTCATGAAGTCCATCTCCCATCATTTCAAAAACACCAATTTCATTAGTAGAACCAAATCTGTTTTTTACTGCACGAAGTATTCGATAACTCTGGTGGCGTTCTCCTTCAAAATACAATACACAGTCCACCATATGCTCCAACATTCTTGGCCCTGCTATAGTGCCTTCCTTGGTAACGTGTCCTACAATAAACACTGCCGTCCCTGACTGCTTTGCATATTTCATAAGCATCATACAACATTCCCGCACCTGACTCATACTTCCGGGAACAGAAGCTATATCCCCTGAAAATACAGTCTGTATAGAGTCTATTATAAGCACATCAGGATTCACAGTGTTGGATGTATTTAAAATTTTATCAATATCTGTTTCACAGTATAGGCTCATGTCGCCTTCATCCGCTGAAAGCCTTTGGGCACGCATTTTAATCTGCTTTTCGGACTCTTCTCCGGAAACATACAACACCTGCTTTTCACTTGAAAGAGCCTGTGCCACCTGCAACATAAGAGTAGATTTACCAATACCCGGGTCACCACCTACCAGCACAAGAGATCCTGCAACAAGTCCGCCACCCAACACTCTGTTAAGCTCTCCTATTTTACAGGAAATTCTGTCCTCTTTTTCCATTAAAACTTCACTAAGCTTTGTGACTTTAGTGTTACTTTCAATATTTCTTTCAGGCAAACCACTTTTTGAAGAAGAAACTTTCATCTCCTTCATAGTGTTCCATTCTCCACAAGAGGTACATTTTCCAAGCCATTTAGGACTTTCATATCCGCACTCAGTGCATACAAAAACTGTTTTATTTTTAGTTGCCATTTTTTTCGGCTCCTTTTACAAAAGGCTTTTTCAAAAGACGGCTAACCAGCAAAGGTTAGCCGTCTTTTTGTTTACATTTGCATTATTGCATAAATAATTGTAAAGATATTAAGTATATAAAATACAGTAAAAATACAAGCATAGGCAATTGCAAAGCCATTCTTTTTCTTTTCGCTCATTTTAACATCTTCACAGGAAATTAAAATTGCATATACCACGCCAAGTAAAATGGGAAGTAATACAAGCAGTGTTCCTGTTGGGATATTTGTATTAAAGAAATATGAGCCTGTAAAAGGTACAAAACATATTGAAACTAAAAGAGCTGCTATAATAAGCCATATGCATATTTTAGGGCTGAATATTTTTCTTAACATTTATGTTTCCTCCTTAAGCTTTCTTTGCCTTTTTATTTCCTGTGTTGCCATTACCGCGAATCAGCTTCCAAAGGGGAGCTGCAAGCATAATTGAGGAGTAAGTACCTACAAGTACGCCAATAATAAGAGGAAGGGCAAACGCCTTTACAGATTCTGCACCCAGAATGTAAAGAACAATGAGGGAAATAAGTGTTGTAATTGTTGTGTTTACTGTTCTTCTCAATGTCTGACGAATACTTTTTTCGCATACATCTTCAAAAGAAGATTTTCCAACATATTTTCTGTTTTCACGAATACGGTCAAATACAACGATAGTTGCATTAACAGAATATCCTACTATAGTAAGAATTGCAGCAACAAAGGTTGAGTTTACAGTAAATCTAAAAATTGCATATACAGAAATCATAATTAAAGAGTCATGTAAAAGTGCAATTACTGCTGCAACACCTGCTGCAAATTCAAATCTGAAGTAAATGTAAATTAAAATACCTGCAACTGCAACAACAAGTGCTAAAATAGCATTTTTAAGAAGGTCTGTACTAAGTGTAGCACTGATATTTTCACAAGAAAGATAGCTTTCCTCAGTAATACCTGTTGCTTTTTTTATAGCCTCGTAAACCTTTACTCTGTCTTCAACAGAATCAATAGTAGAAGTTTTAACCTGCATCTGGCTGTCCCCTGACATATTTACAATGCCATAAAAATCAAATCCGCAGCTTTCCACAGCCTTCTTGATTGTACCTTCGTTTACATTATTACCACCCTGAGTAGAAATTACCATTTTGCAACCGCCTGAAAAGTCAATATCAGTAGCAAATCCGCCGTTTACAACAAGGAAAATTATTCCGATAAGGATAATTGCTGCGGATATTATATAACAATATTTTGATGATTTCATTATACTAAACATTTACAGCACCTCCCCTTTATGCGTTAACACCAAAGCCGTAAAGCTTGCGGTTTTTAACATTAAGTTCCACCATTCTCTTCATAAAGAACTTTGTAACAACAATAGCAGTAAACATACTTACTATAACACCTATCATAAGTGTGATTGCAAAGCCTTTAACTGTACCTGTACCAAGAAGATAAAGAACAAGTGAGGAGATAATTGTTGTAACGTTAGAGTCAATAACGGCTGTCATAGCACGGTCAAATCCTGCATTTACTGCAGCACCAACACTCTTACCTGACTTAAGTTCATCTATAATTCTTTCAAAAATAATTACGTTAGCATCTACTGCCATACCCATTGAAAGTACAATACCTGCAATACCCGAAAGAGTCAGGTTTACGTGGAATACTGAAAGAAGTAATATCACAAGGGCAGTGTAAAATGCAAGGGAAATTGATGAAAGGAAACCGGGAAGTCTGTAAAAAGCAATCATATAAAGCATAATTATTATAAGAGAAATAAGACCTGCTTTAACGCTGTTTTCAAGTGCTCCTCTTCCAAGTGTTGCATCAACTGTATTTGAGCTAATTTCTTTAAGTTCAAAAGGAAGGTTTCCTGAATTGATTAATGAAGCAAGTGTCTGTGCTTCTTCTCTTGTGAAATCTCCCTGAATAATACAGGATGAATCATTAATTACAGTGTTTACTCTTGGAGCGGAAATTACAGCCCCATCAAGAGTAATTGCAATATAATTCTTGCCTTCAGGCTGTGAATAAAGTCTCTGGGTTGCTTCGCTGAAGGCTTTTGTTCCTTCATCTTTAAATTCAAGACTTACAACAACTTCGTTTATACCTGTAACTGAACTTTGCTGAATGGTAGCCTGAGCATTTTTTACCATACTTCCGTCAATAATTGTTTTATTATCAGGGTCAACAAAAAGAAGCTTGGCGGTTGTACCAAGAATTTTAACAACCTCCTGTGTGTCTGTAACATTGGGAATTTCAACGGAAAATCTCTTTTCCCCTTCTCTTGTTACAGTAGCCTCTGTATAACCCTTTTCATCAAGACGCTGACGCATAATATTTATTACAATATTTGCTTCCTCAGCAGATACCGTGTCCTGCTGTGCTTCGTATAAAATAGAAGTACCACCTGCAATGTCAAGACCGTATTTGATACCCTCTGATGCTTTGCTGATATAAGTTTTGCCGTTAATTGTAAGTCCGAATAAGGAAAGACAAATTAAAGCAGCAATAATAAATACTACCAGCACTAATTTTGTAATGCTTTTTGCTTTCATTTAAAAATACACTCCGTTCTTTTTTGCTTTTAAAATATTTTTCACTAAGTGATTTTTATTCCAAAAGTCTTACTTTTTCATGTACAGGAAGCTTGTCCACAAAAGGAACATCTTCTGCACTTACTTTGCTCACCTGTAAAAAAAACTCTGCATTTAATTGACTGTTATTTAAAGCTATACCTTTTTCGCAGGTGTTTTTAGAGTTGGTGGGCATATCCCCATCAGGGGTAACAGCATAAAACAAATCGCTTCCGCAGCTTATGCTGTTATCATTTTCATTTTCCTGACAGAATATATTTTGCATATTATCCTGCCTGTTTACCACAAGACCAAAGGTGGCAGAAAGCACAACTGACAATATCAGTATAATTGCAATATATACACTGTATTTAGTTTTTAATGCCACTGCTATTCTCCTTTTATCTGTATCTTCTTTTTCGTCTTGTAGCTGTTCCTGTTCCAATAATTCCTCCGATTATTCCGATTAAAAAACCGCTGATAATAACAAAAGGGGAACGAAAGGACAGAATATAAAGACTTCCTGTTGCTACTGCAATTATCCATCTGATAACCGAGTAAATAAGTGCTATTATTCCGCCTGTAAATACCGACGCAGTACGCCTGCCTGCAACACAGGTTACAATAACCAGTGAGATAATTGATATTACAAGAGAAATAATTTTAAGCATCCAAACTGAAAATGGAACAAAAATATAAACAAGTCCCACAGCGAAAAAACCGATAATCGTCAGCAAAAACGCCATACCTACAAAAGGCATAAAAAGACTAAACATGTTATAATCTTTATTTTTACGGGACATACTTTTTCTCCTATTTCAAATTTATTTTGTTTCTGCTGTTTCGTCACCAGAAACCTCAGCAGGCTTTTCATCCTTTTTGCTTTCCTGCTTCTTTTCTTCTTTAATATCTTCTACATACTTTGTAACATCCTTAATTGCCCATCTTGAAATCTCTAATGCTGATTTCTGTGTTGAACTTACGATAGTGATGTTATCATCCTTGATTTTAGTTATTTTGCCGTGAATTCCTCCGATAGTAAGAATTTCATCTCCTACTTTTACAGCATTAATCATAGCTTTAAGCTGTTTTTCCTGTTTTTTCTGAGGTCTTATCATAACAAAATACATTACTGCAAAAATCACAATAAGATAAATTATCATTGTTATTCCGCCGCCACCTTGAGACATAGTGTTTACCACCTTTCACATATTTAAATTTATAATAAATTATTATACTATATATTGGCAAAATAATCAAGCCTTTTTTCAAACTTTAATTAAAAATAAAAGGGTGTTAATTTATTCTACGGGTATGATTTTAAATCCGTTTTCCAAAAGTATAGAGGCTGTAACACCCACTCCTTCTTTTTTTGTTGATGAAAAAGTTCCGTCGTATATAACTCCACAACCGCAGGAGGGACTTCCTTGTTTTAAATATATACAGGAAGGCTTAAGCTCCTTTGCAAGCCTTAAAACCTCATTTGCACCTTTTAAAAAGAAGCTGGTAACATCTTCTCCTTCTTTTGATATTACCTTCCCTTTTCCTTCTGTTACCATTTTCCCATTTCCGCCAAAGTTAATTTCAGAAGGACTTCTGGGAGTTGTCATATTACCCATACATTCAGGGCACACCAAAACAACCTCTTCATTTTCAAGAAGCTTTTTCAATTCCTCCCGAAGGTTATTTCCACCGTTATATTTGCAATTTTCACCATAAAGACAACCGCTTACAAATACCATATACTATTCACCTCTTTTTTGTATTTTACATTATAATAAAAAAACAGTCAAGGATTTAATTTATTTCATATTGATTTTTTTTATTTTGTATGATATAATTGGCATATACGGGTTTTTACTTTGCAAAATCCCTACAACCTTTCAGGTTTCCTATGCTGATTTTATAACAAGCTTGAAAACGAGGTTAAGTTTAATTATGGCAGAAAAACAAAACTTTAAAACTAATGCACTGCGTATTTTAGAAAGTATGAAAATTGATTATTCCCTTATAAAATATGAGCATAATGGGGAATTTGCAGGCGGTATTTCCATAGCGGATAAGCTGGGAGAAAGTTATGCTCAGGTTTTTAAAACTATTGTTACAAAGGGTAATTCCGGTGAACATTATGTTTTTGTTCTTCCTGTACATAAAGAAATTGATTTTAAGCTTGCCGCAAGGGCAGCAGGTGAAAAAAGCATGGAAATGATTAAGCTTACTGACCTTACCAAGGTTACCGGTTACATTCGTGGTGGTTGTTCACCTATAGGAATGAAAAAAAAGTTTAAAACATTTATTGACAAATCCTGTGAAAATTTTGATAAAATAATGGTAAGTGCAGGGAAAGTAGGATATCAGATGGAGCTTTCGCCTAATGACCTTATAAAAGCTGCACAGTGCAGTGTTATTGAGATTACACAAAAATAATTTTATATATTTTTGAAAGGGGAAAAGAAAATGAAAACAATTAAAGACAAACAACTTGTAGTAGGTGCTGACTTTGCAGGTTTTCCACTTAAGGAAGCTGTTGTAGCACACTTAAAGGCAAAAGGCTGGACAATTACCGACCTTGGTGTAAAGGCTGATTCTGACCCTAACGACACAGACCTTATGTTCCATAGAGTAGGTCTTAGAGTAGGTGCGGCAATCTCAGAGGGCGAATTTGAAAGAGCTCTTCTTTTCTGCGGAACAGGTATGGGTATTCACATAGCTGCAAGCAAATGTCCTCATGTTCATGCAGGCGTTGTTGAAAGTGTTCCTGCTGCTCTTCGTGCAATAACAGGCAACGGCGTAAATGTACTTGCTATGGGTGCTTTTTATGTTGCTCCCGCAATGGGCTGTGATATTGCAGATGCATATCTTAACGCAGAACTTGGCAGTGGCTATGAATGGTGGAAAAACTTCTATGAATTCCACAAGCTTGCTATTGATGAGTTAGAAGAATTTGATTATGAAACTTACAAAAAGAACGGCTTTAAGGTAAACAAATTAGGAGATTTCCCATTAAAACTTGAAACAAAACCTGAATAATAAAGATAAAACGGCTGAAGTAAAATTCAGCCGTTTTTTTAAGCAAATTAATCTTTAAAAAGTCTATATTTCTTTACGCCAGCGGATTATACACAGGGGACTCTATAAGCCCTCGTTTTACAGGCTTTATAGGGTCACTCATAAGAAAATATCTTGTATCGTCATAAATATGGTCCTCTCCGCTTGTGTTTACATCTTCTATGTCAAGGTCATCATACACAAGAGCAGGCACTGTTCTGATAAAATCCTTGCAGGTATTAAAAACATACATCATAGGATATCCCTCATCGTCAAAAGCAAGTCTGTAGTGCAGCTGCATTTTTCCGGCTATGCGGGAGTTGTTTCCCTTTTCAAAATACAGTCCTGCTGATTCCATAAGGTTAATTATACTTCCCTCCAGCCCTCGTGAGCTGTCCCATATGGCAGGGTCAGCAATTCCGATAATTCTGTTTCCTTCCTCATATTTGTTTTCAATTTCACGGATTTTTTCTGCCATTTTTTTAGGCTCCCACTTAAGTCCCACATTAGGTTCTCCGGTGCACCCATACATTTCTCTGTATCTGTAAGCTCTCCCCTCAAAATCTACTGCCCACCAGCCTACTGAAAAAGGTCTTGAATACCCAAAGTCAAAGCTTCTATATCTTTTCCACTCTTTTGGAATAGTAAAAGGATTTATTACATGGGTAAATTTTCTGTTATCATACCCTTGTGGATTGTTACGGAACTCTGCAAATACTTGTCCGCTAAAGCTATCCCAATCGCCATACAATAGTGCCTTTTTTTCCTGCTGGGGCAGCATAGAAAGACTTGCCACATAGTTGGGGTCCTGACTTAAAAGTATTTTATTGTCAAATACTGTAGAAGGAACAAATATTCTTGACCTTTTATATTCTTTTCCTTCAATGTTCACACTTTCGTAATAGGTAGTCATAGGTACCTTCCCTGTTATAAACCTGTCCTTTACCCAAGCGTGACCTACCCCTCCCGGATTACATGTAGCACGGATATAACACCTTGTACCAGGACCGCCGGGACGATTTCTGGAAAACATATAGGAATACTCATCCCAAGTAAAATGTGTCAGTTCATCAAAACCGATGAAATCATATCTTTTCCCCTGATATTTTACTCTGTCCTGTCTGTGCTGCATACTGCCAAAATATATTTTAGCACCGCCCGGAAAAGTCCAACAATGATTATTTCCATTATACTTAGCATCAGGATATGCCTTGCTGTATAATTCCATTGAACGGTCAATAAGTCCTGAACATTCCGGATATGTTTTTCGGAATATTATCGCTCTGTAATGAGGAATATGTACCTGCCTTAGTGCCTCTGCCAGAAGAGCATCACTTTTTCCTCCACCTGCCGCACCCCCATATAGTGCTTCGTCTTCAAAACGGGACATAAACTCCGCCTGTTTAGGCTGAGGCTGCCATATAATTTTCTTTTCTATTCCTCTTCGCCCCCCTCATCAGGGCTTATAGTTTCCGGAATTATAATTTCTCCCTGAGGTTTGGTTTCCTTATCAGATGTTTCCCCTGCTTTATTTTTCATATTAACAATCTTTTCAAGTGCGGTTACTACCTCTAAAATACGCTTTGTGTCAAGGGTTTCCAGCTTTGTTTCATAAATTTCATCCTTCAGCTTTGCAACATGGTAGTTAAACTGTCCTCCCCCAAGTGCTTCATAGACTATTTTTAAAATTTTATCTGCCGTGTTAATTTCATTTGCCTTTTTTCTACTCACCTGATTCTCTCTTTTTCCATCCTTTCTCTATAGTAACTCATATAATGAATTACATTTTCTCTGTAATTTACAAGTTCATAATCTCTGAGAGATTTCATAGATACATTTAACTCTTTTATAAACTCCGAAATAAGTTTAATCATTTCGTATCTTCTTCCGTAACTCTCAGAAAAATATTTAGGCTCTTTTTTCATTTTTGAAAGTGCAAAGGCTTCTCTTACTGTCTGCTCATTTACCTCTAGCGGACTTACTCCGTTACGGATTGCATACAAAGCCTCGTCCGCCGTTAAAAAACAAGGGTAAATTATTGCAAGAAGAAGTGCATAATAGTTTTCTTCCAATGGGTCTTTTGTCATATGCATACCTCTAATTTCTGCGTAACCTTACATAATGCGGGTAGGTATCGCAAATACTTTTCAGTCCCAGTAAAATTGTATTTAATGCCACTTGCACCTCTTTTTTGGAATATCCCCTTATAATCTCAATACTCATCCCCATATCATCGTCTGTTACCATAACGCCAACTCTCTTTATTTCAGATAATGACAAAGCAAGAGTGTACATAAGTGCAGATACCCCGCTGCAAACTTGCTCTCCTTTTTTTCCGTTACCTGCGTGTCCCACGGCAGCAACAGAGCGTATTGCATCATTTTCTCTATAAACTCTTATGTCAATCATTTTATTTCTCCTTATTGATTTTAAGTTCAATTTATTTGTTGTTGCTTCCCTTAAGTACAATTATATCATATTTTTATTAGAAAGTCAAGTTTCTTGAACATTTTTTTGTTTTATACTCTTGCAAAACTAAAAAAAATATGTTAAAATATAAAAAGTAATGTGTTAAATCTTATGCATATACCACAGGGAGGTCTTAAATATGGGAGAAAGAAAAAATGCCGTTGCTGCTTCTCAGGTTTTCTCATTAACCTTAAAAAAATTGCGTAAATCCCGCAATTTAACTCAGGAAGAATTAGGAAATGCTCTGAAGGTTAAAAAAAGCTGTATATCAAATTATGAAAAAGGCGTAAGTATGCCTGATATTTCACGTCTTATTGAAATTGCAAACTTTTTTCATGTGCAAAATATAGGACAACTCCTTGGTTACACTCAAACAAACTCAGTAAAGGAAGATGAGCAGGATAACAGATTTGTTCCTATTGTTGGGGTAATAGAATACGAAAAAGACCCTGTATATCCTGGAAATATTGTAGATGATATGACACTTCCGAACTCAAATCTCCATACAGGCGAGTTTTTTGGATTTAATATGCATGACAATTCTATGGACCGCTCAGGCATAAAAAAAGGAGTTACACTTGTTTTTTCTAAAACCTCTCTTGTTTCTACCGGTGATATTGTTCTTATTGCAAAGGAAAATGAACCACCCTATATCCGCCGAATATATGTAATGGAGGATGGCAGTATTGCACTTCAGCCTGATTCTTCAGATAAAAGTTATCTGCCTGTTATTCTTTCACCCGATAGAGATAATTACAATATTGTAGGCAGACTTGCATATATTTACACTACTAAAGAAGCTTTATAATTGCATTTTTAACAAAAAACTGAAATATTTTTAACAAAAAACTGAAATATTTTTAAAAAACACTTGCAAATTCTGTTTTTTTATGGTAAAATTGTAACTGTATGATTTTAAACTATAATGCGAGGTGAAATCTATGCCTAATATTAAATCAGCAAAAAAGAGAGTAAAAGTTATTTCTGCAAAAACTCTTCAGAACCAGATTATAAAGTCAGGTCTTAAAACTTGTATCAAGAATTTTGAGGCAACTGTATTATCCGGTGATAAAGCTGCCGCTGAAGCTGCTTTCAGATTTGCAGTTAAGAAGCTTGATCAGGCTGCTGCAAAGAATCTTTTGCATGACAACGCTGCATCAAGAAAGAAATCTCAGATGGCTCTTAAGCTTAATTCCATGAACTAATTTTTGCTAGGAATAAGTTTTTCTCGGGTGTGTACCAGCTTAAGCGGTATGCTCCCGATGAAAGGTCATTTAAAAAGTTTTTTATAGCAATACGAAAAAAATTCGTATTGCTTTTTTTCTGCAACAAAAAAACCGAAGGAGCTTCCTTCGGTTTTTTCTTTTTAAAATTAATTTATAAGCACGCTAAGTACTTCAGGATCCCACTGAACGTTGCATCCAAAGCCTTCAGATACAAATCTGACAGGAACAAAAATTCTGCCATCAACATTTTCAGCAGCAGCATCTAAAGTATGGCCCACTCCATTTACTGTAGCAACAGTATTGTTCATTGTAACCTTTATAAGGGTATTTCCTCTTGAAATATTTGCTGTTTTTGTTGCATCGTCATATGTAACAACCGCCCCAAGTGCTTCAGATATTGCACGAATAGGCACCATTGTTCTGCTATTTTTTATATACGGCGGAACATCGCAGTCAACATACTTTCCCGCTACACGGATATCAATACCTAAAATCCATTCAGTAGAAGATATGGAAAATTTATCTGAAAGAATTTCCCCGCTCTTAAGTACTGCCGCGTAATTACTTGCACTTGTAACAAAGCTTGCTATATCATTATATAAAACTGTTGCGGTGTAATCTCCATATTTTGTAGTATGATTTGTTACATCAACAAGAGTTCCGTCAGCTTTAAGAGCAAGTACCCTTGAATAAAAGCCTGAACCGCCGTATGCGGACATAGCTTCAATATCCACAAAATCACCTAAAAGCTCCTTGCCTTTAACTTTATCTTCCTTATATTTTGCATCAGTTGAAATAAGCTGACCATCATTTGTAATACCCCAGAAGCAGTGAATATCATACACTACTTTTTTCATATTTGTCCAGGAAGCTATAACACCTAATTTAGCTGTAACACTCTGGCAAAGCACCTTGCCGTCATTTGTAATACCTATTAAAGTATCTTCCTTTGCATAAATACTTTTAATATTAGTCCAGGTTTTTGCTCCTGCATAGTATGAAGTATTTTTACCGCACATTACTATTGTACCTGTTGATGTAAGACCAAATACAACTCCATTACCTGCATCAATACTTGTAATGTTCTGCCATGTTCTTACCATATTATACTCATCTCTTGCAAACTTATAAACCACCTGAACGGTACCGTCCTTTTTAAGAGCAAAGAAGCTGTTTTCATCAAAATCTTCACAAGCAATTTCTACTACGTCTGTAAGCTCATTTAAAACGGCATTATTTATAAGATTGTATCCATTAATTTTAACAGTACCATCATTTTTAAGTGCAACCAGCTTTGTGCCTGTGTTTGTTATATCAACAGACATTTTAGCAAACGCAGGCATAACGCATACTCCTGCTACAATTAAAACAACACACATAAGAGAAATAAGTTTCTTTTTCATTTGTATATCATCCTTTCCTTTTTCTACTTTTTCAATATATCATAAGCTTCACGCTTACTAATATTCTTATCTTTGGCAGCAAGTTTAATTGCCTCTTTATAATCTATCCCATTTTCCAGGTACTTTTGATAAATCTCCTCTAAAGACAGCAACTCTGTTTCCTTGTTTATATCAGGATTACTGCACCCCTCTACGATAACAACATATTCACCTCTGGGGTCGGTTTCTCTATATAATTCTTCTGCCTGAGAGATACTGCAAGGGATAAACTCCTCAAATTTTTTTGTAAGCTCACGACAAAGACAAATATTTCTGTCCCCTAAAATATCTTTTAAATCCTTTAATGTAGCTTTTAACTTATGAGGTGCTTCATAAAAAATAAGGGTTTCTATGTAGTTTTTCACAGAGGTAAGCCTTTCCTTTCGCTCTTTTTTGTTTACAGGCAAAAACCCCTGAAAACAAAATCTCGCAGTAGAAATTCCTGAAGCTATAAGTGCAGTAAGTGCTGCATTTGCTCCAGGTAAAGGGATAACCTTTACTCCCTCTTTAATACAAAGTCTTACCAAATCCTCACCTGGATCGGATATGGCAGGCGTACCTGCATCCGTAACAAGAGCAACGCTGGTTCCTGTCTTCAGTTTTTCTATAAGCTCAGGTCCCCGTTCTAATTTATTATGTTCAAAGTAACTGACAAGGGGTTTTTTAATTTCAAAATAATTTAATAGTCCAAGGGAATGTCTTGTATCCTCTGCAGCTATCAAATCCACATTTTTCAAAACATTCAGGGTTCTTAATGTTATATCCTCTAAATTCCCTATAGGAGTTGGACATAAATATAATGCACCTTTTTGTATCTGTTCCATATTCAAAACCACTGCTTTCCCATATTATCAAAGTATCAAAGGTGGAAGTACATTTACCTGAACTCCACCGCCCAGCACTGCACACATCATAACAAGTTCAGCATTTTTATCTTCTTTTGTATGTACAAACTTTATTTCTTTAGGCTCTAATTTATATTTTCTGCAAGTATATATTATATCGGCAAGGCGTTCTGCTTTGTGAATTAAATAAAACCTGCCACCATATTTCAGCACCTTAGCAACACTTTTTGCCACATCCTCCATAGTACAATCCAGTTCATACCTTGCACGGGCAATTTTTTCCGAATTGCTTATCTTACCGCTTCCGCTTTTGGAGTAGGGTGGATTACAGGTTATAACATCAAAAGAATGAGAAAATAATTTTGATGCATTTTTAATATCCCCGCACACAAAACTCAATCTATCCTGCAGATCGTTTAACAAAACGGTTTTCTGTGCAGTCTTTACAACTTCACTATCAATTTCCAGACCTACAGCAGACTTAAGAGAATATTTTCCTGTTAAAATAAGGGGAATAATTCCACTGCCTGAACAAAAATCCAAAAGGGTTTCCCCTTTTTTTATCTTTACAAATTCAGACAAAAGCACAGCGTCTGTACCATATCTGAATCCATTTTCATTTTGCAGTATTTTTAAACCGCAAATATGTAAATTATGAATTTTTTCATATTCTTCCAGTTTTATTTCCATACACCTTATCTCCAACTAATATTTTATCACACAAGCTGTCACAAATCAATAGGATTTAAATTAATAATTTTTTCCACATCCTTGCGACATACTTTGTTGGATACCATAACTGAGCTTTTTTTATCAACAGGCAAAGGTCTGCCCTTCATATCTGTAGCGATTCCCCCTGCTTCCGTTATTATAAGCTGTGCAGCGGAATAATCCCAAGGGCTAAGCACCAATTCAAACTGTGCCTCGCCTCTGCCACAAGCAACATAGCAAAGTTCTAAGGATGCAACCCCCAATCTTCGTATATCTGTACACCTTTTTAAAAATTCTCCTGCTAAATTTATGGAATAATCTATTAAATGGTCATAGTAGGGGCTTGCTCCGAAAAATACAACTCCATATTCTATGTTTCTTTCCGATACAGAAATTTTTTCACCGTTTAAATATGCTCCTCCACCATAGCTTGCAGTAAACATTTCATCAAGATACGGGTCAAATACCACTCCTGATTTTACAATCCCTTTTTCTGCATAGGCAACTGAAATTGCACTTTTTTTCATATTATGCATAAAGTTTGTAGTGCCGTCAATAGGGTCAATCACAAAGGCGTTCTCTCCTGTTCCCCCATTTCCTTCTGTATCTTCTTCTCCTATTATATATGCCTCAGGACAAATTTCCTTAAGGGATTTTATAAGTGCTCTTTGCACAGCCAAATCATATTCAGTAGCAAAATTTCCTCTGCCATCTTTACTTATAACCCTTCCCTCTCCCAATGAGGAAGGAATAATTTTTGATGCTGCTTTAACTGCTGTTTCAATTTTCTTTGTAATTTCTTTATACATATTTATGTCCTCTTTATATATGGACTGTTTATTAAATCCAGATTTGAAATTCTATATTTAACATTATTGCAGGAAAGAGAAGCTATATTTTGTGCCTTCATTTCCAACTCAAACTGCTTTTTACCATAAGCATTAAGACGTACATAATCTGCACCTTTTGAAACGAGAGGAATGTTTCCCTTTTTCTTAATTTCCTTTAAAATTGCCATCCCTTTATCATTTGCTCCAAGAATTTTTACGTATGCTACTCCACCTTTAATGTTTTCCTTCAGGGTAGCCTTATCAAGACCCACCAGCACAGAAGCTGCAATTCGGGATAATCTTGTATAAGTATATCGCTTTGTTTTAACTGCACCGATAATTTCCTGAATTGTGGAATATTTTTCAGCCATTGAGGCAAATCTGTTTTCAATTCCTTCTGCAACATAGGCATACTTTTCTATATTTTCCCGTCTTAAAATTCCACAAAACAAACTGTCCAAATTGGAAATATCATAAATCTTCTCTTTTATCATTTCTGCTTTTAGTATATCAAAAGAAGAAACAGGAAGATATTTTTTTATTTTTTCCGTATCCTCATTTTTAATCATTTCACGCACAGCCATAGCAGAGGCAAACTCTCCCTCTGCAACAGGATTGTTATAATTATTATCCCTCTTTATGGTATAGGGTTTTATACTGCTTCCTGATTTTTCAAGTGCCATTATATATTTTATCCCAAGAAGATTATTTGGAGAAGACAAGGTTTCCTCATCACCCAGTAAATTTGCCTGCTTTGCAATCTCCATAGCGTAGCTGTTTCCCTGTCCTGCGTTTTTACGGATATTTTCTGAGATTTCTCTGCCATTTTCAAGAAGAATTTTTGCACAAGTCTTTAAAGGCTTAATTTCACCCTTTTCGCTTCCAAAGGAAATATAGTCTGCCACAGCCAATTTGTTAAGCAAATCCACGCTTCCCCCTGCAAAAATCTCTGCAGGTGCACAAGAAAAGGGAAATGGCAATTCCAGCACAAGGTCAGCACCGCTTTCTATGGCACATTTTGCTCTTGCCCATTTGTTTATTATACCCGGTGTTCCTCGTTGAGTGAAAGCACCACTCATCAGGCAAATAATACCATCTGCAACTTCACGGGTTTTGTCAATATGAAATTTATGACCGGTATGAAAAGGGTTATATTCCGCAACAATTCCCGCAACCTTCATTTTATCATTCCTTTTTTGTAAAATATCCTATTAATATACCCACAAAAGGCAGTGCCATACCAATTACAGAACTCCAGGCGTAGGCTATCATATATCTGTATATAGCTCTCATCATAATAATCTGTGGCATGGCAAAAATCATACCTGCAGGATTTTCAGTTTTTGATATAAACACAAATACATATACCGCCATTCCAATTAAAAATATTACTGCAGAAGATAAAACAACCCCAAGCCTACTACCGCCTTTGCTTTTTACAACTCTGCCCACAAAAATATATGCTGCAAAAAGCACAAGGGCAAAGATTATAAACAATACCTTTTGTCCTACACCCTGTGCACCTGAAACATTATAAGAAGGGTTGTCATTTAAAATTGGAGAAAAAATTATCGGCACAAGGCAAAGTGCTAAATGAGCACCTATTATGCTAAAAAATGTTTTTATAAATTTCATATAATCACTCCCAATCATACTGATACATAAGCACCGATAATACGCATAAGGGTGCTGTTTCGGTGCGAAGTATTCTTTTGCCCAGACTTACAGGCGTTACTCCATTTTCTATGGCAAAAGCTATTTCCTCCTCCGCAAAACCCCCTTCGGGGCCGATAAATACACCAATAGTTTTGGGGGATTTTCCCTGTAAAAATCCTTTAAAGTCGGATTTTCCCTGTTTTTCATATGGAATAATTGCCATATCAAATTTCTTTGCCAAATCTATTGCCTCTTTAAAGGATATGGGAGCTTCCACCTTTGGAATAATCCCTCTGGTGCTTTGTTTTGCCGCCTCCATAGAGATTTTATTCCATCTTTCCTCTTTACCCTTACCTTTTTCCTGACTAAGCTTTACAACAGCTCTTGATGTAGCAACAGGAACTATAGAATATACGCCTATTTCAACACATTTTTGTATAATCAGCTCCATTTTTGTACCCTTTGGAAGTCCCTGAAAAATGGTCACCTTTATTTTAGGCTCACTGTCATTTTCTTTTTTGTTAAGTATTTTTGCCTGTACCTGTGTTTTGGAAACTGATATTATTTCTGCATCATACTCATAGCCTTCGCTATCGCAAATGCTGAGGTTTTCTCCCTCTGTTACACGCAGTACTCTTGCAAGATGTGCTGAATCTTCTTTTGATAAGGTGATTATATCATCCATAATCATATTTTTTTCTACAAAAAATCTACTCATATGCAAACCACCGCCGCCCAATCTCCCTGACGGATAATTTCACGGATTTCAAAACCACATTCCTTTAATTTTTCCACCACATCTTCCAGTCTGAAATGTATTATTCCTGAAGTGATATACACTCCGCCCTCTGCCATAAATTGTCTTACATCAGGAGAAAGAGCTATAATTGCATCTGCAATAATATTTGCTACCACTACCTGATATTTTCCTGTTACCTTATCTGCAAGATTACCTATAACTGTAGTTATTTTATCATTAACGCCGTTAATTTCTGCATTTTCACCAACAACCTTTACTGCAACAGGGTCAATATCAACAGCAAAACAGCTTTCTGCTCCCATTTTTACTGCACCGATAGAGAGTATTCCGCTTCCTGTACCAATATCCAGTACCTTGTCCCCTTTTTTTATAGTTCTTTCAAGTACCTCAAGACACATTCTTGTAGTTTCGTGAGTACCTGTTCCAAAAGCCATACCAGGGTCAAGCTCAATTACTATTTTGCCATCCTTTTGTGGGATTTCCTCCCATACAGGTTTGATTACAATATTTTCTCCGATATATACAGGCTTGTAATACTTCTTCCAGCTGTTCTCCCAGTCCTGCTCGCTTACTATACTGCTTGTAACGGTAGCAGGGCCAACATCCACAAAAGCTTTAGCATTTTCAATGCCCTCCCTTATTTGCATAAGCACCTCTTCAATATTTGCTTCAGGACTGTAATATGCTTTTAATAAACATTTTTCCTCGCTGTACTTTGCAATTATATCTTCATCCATAACATCCCAGTCGTGGGTGTTTCGGTTAGCTTCATCTATTAAAGAAGGGTCTTCAATATTAATCCCATCTACTCCTGTTTCATAAAGCACCGCTGTAATAAGCTCCTCCGCCTGAGGAGTTGTAAGAATAGTAACTTCTGTCCAATTCATAATTTTTCTCCTTATATTCTAAACGCTTTTTCAATCCGGCTAGAAAGACCGCTTCGTCTTTCGTCTTCTCTTTGGTTATTTACCATATTATATAAAATATCCTGTCTTCCTACCAGCACCACCAGTTTTTTAGCTCTGGTAACTGCTGTATATAACAGATGCTTGCTTTGTAACATACTGTGCATGGGATAAAGTGGAAGTATTACTGCGTCAAACTCACTTCCCTGACTTTTATGTACCGTCATAGCATAGGCAAGTTCAATATCTTTTAATAAATCAAAGGGATATTTTACAAGCTTTTCACCATCGAAAATTATATCTGCATACCCTTCCTGCATATGCAGCTTTTCCACAAAGCCAATATCTCCGTTGTATATTCCGCCACCCTTTGAGCCGTCATTACGCTCCCAGTCAATTTCATAATTATTTCTGGTCTGCATAATTTTATCTCCTTCACGGATAGTATAAAAGAACCTTGTAATCTCCCTTTTCTCCTTAGAAGGCGGGTTAATTTTACTTTGCAGCAGCTTATTAAGTTCTTCTACACCAGCTTCTCCTCTTTTTACAGGAGACAGAATTTGTATTTCCGTTAAAGGGTCGCTTCCCCTTAGATATTCAGGCAATCTCTTTGTACAAAGCTGGAGAATTTCCTCCACTCCCTGTTTAACATTGGGACGGGTCAGCATGAAAAAGTCGCTGTGTCTGCCAATGATTTCCGGCATCTGCCCTTTGTTTATTTTGTGAGCATTAACTACTATCATACTCTGCTCTGCCTGACGAAAAATTTCATTAAGGCGTACGCTTTTTATAACATTACTCTGGAGCATATCTTTAAGAACCTGACCTGCTCCTACAGAAGGTAACTGGTCAGCATCCCCTACCATTATAAGCCTTGCACCTTTTTTCACTGCCTTTAAAAGGTGGTACATTAAAAGAATATCTACCATAGACATTTCGTCTATTATTATAACATCAGCAGAAAGCGGATTAGTATCATTTCGCTGAAAAACCCATTTCCCTTCCATACTGCTTGCATCCATTTCAAGAAGTCTGTGAATGGTTTTAGCATCCATATTGCAAAGCTGAGTCATTCTTTTAGCGGCACGTCCTGTAGGTGCACCAAGAGCAACCTTAAGCTTTTTCCTTTTCATAAGTGCAATTATTGCACGGATAATGGTGGTTTTTCCCGTACCCGGACCGCCTGTAATAATCAGCAGGCTGTTTCTTACCGCCTTTTCAATTGCCTCTTTCTGCATAGGGGCAAAATCCATTTTCATTTCCTTTTCCACTTGTGCTATATCCTCAAAAAGTTCATTTTGTTTAACCTTGAACTTTTCTTCTGACATATGGCTAAGGTATGCTGCCACTCCATTCTCTGCAATATAATAAGCAGGAAGATAAATATTAATGTTCTCCCCTTCTTTGTTAAGACGCACATCTCCGCTTACTGTCATTTCCACAAGAGCATCCTGCACCTGGCACTCATCCACACCTAAAAACTCCATTACCTGTAAAATCAAAATATCTTTTGGCATAAAGGTATGGCCGTTTGATACCCCTACAGACAGCACATATTCAACGCCTGCAGAAATTCTCTGTCTGCAGTTGTGATACATACCTATTTTTGATGCTATTTTATCTGCAGTTTTAAAACCCACTCCCTCTATATCACGGCATAAAATATATGGGTTTTCTTTGATTTTTTCTATTGCCTCATCTCCATACTCTTTATATACCTTGTATGCATATGAGGCACTTATATCGTATTTATTAAAAAAAATAACAATATCTGAAATTCCTTGCTGACGGATATAATCGTCGTGAATTTCTATTGCTTTTTTTTCACTTATTCCTTTTATTTTTGCAAGCTTTAAGGGATTTTCCCTGATCACACTCAGGCTGTCTTTCCCAAAGGCATCCATAATTTTTTTAGCAGTGCTTTCTCCTATACCTTTTATGGCACCTGATGAAAGAAAAAGAAAAATATCCTCTTCAAGCTCCATTTTAGCCTTTTTATAAGATTCAATTTTAAACTGCTCACCGTGTTCTATATGGATTTCCCAAGACCCTGTAGCAGATAATTTATCCCCCACATTTACAAAGGGTAAATACCCTACCGCCACAAAATCTCCCAGCTCCTGATTGGAAACTTCACAGATTGTATAGCTGTTTGCTTCGTTTTGCCATATTATATATTCAATTCTGAAGCTGATAGTTTCCATATAGCTTTTTCGCCTTTCAATAGTATTTATTATAATTATACAATAAATACTTTTCAAAAACAAGATATTTTGCAAAAATGCTGATTGTTTTTTTTAAGGTATTGTGGTATAATTATTCAGTTAAATTGATTTATTCCTATTTTTTATTAAGGAGACTTTATATATGAAAATTGAAAGCATCAGAAATGTTGCCATTATCGCTCACGTTGACCACGGTAAAACTACTATGGTAGATAAAATGTTAAAGCAAAGCGGTATTTTCAGAAGCAACGAGGTTGTTCAGGAAAGGGTTATGGACTCTAATGACTTAGAGCGTGAAAGAGGTATTACTATTTTATCAAAAAATACTTCTGTTACCTATAAGGATATTAAAATCAACATTGTAGATACTCCCGGCCATGCAGATTTTGGCGGTGAGGTAGAGCGTGTACTTGGTATGGTAGAAGGTGTGCTTTTACTTGTTGATGCTTTTGAAGGTGCTATGCCCCAGACAAGATTTGTACTTAAAAAAGCTCTTGAAAAGGGACTTAAGCCTATTGTTGTAGTAAACAAAATTGATAAGCCCAACGCAAGACCTATTGAAGTTGTTGATGAAGTTTTTGATTTGTTTTTCGAGTTGGGTGCAAACGAGCAGCAGCTTGATTTTCCTGTTATTTATGCCTCCTCCCGTGAAGGGTTTGCTATGAAGGATTTAGAAAATCCTCAGGAGGATTTAACAGAGCTTTTTGATGCCATTTTGGAAATGGTTCCACCCCCTGAGTGTGACCCTGATAAACCTTTCCAGATGCTTGTTTCTAATATTGATTCAGACGAATACATCGGCAGAATTGCAGTAGGAAAAATTCTTCGTGGCAGTGTAAATGCCGGAGAAACTGTTTCAATCTGCAAAAAAACCGGCAAAGTGGAAACCGCAAAGGTGGGTAAACTGTTTATATATGATGGTCTTAAAAGAGAAGATGCCGAAACTGTTTCCTGCGGTGAAATTGTATGTATATCAGGTCTTGGAAATATTGAAATCGGGGAAACAGTATGTAATGTGAACACTCCCGAAGCACTTCCTGTAATTGAAGTAGATGAGCCTACAATTTCTATGAATTTTCTTGTAAATAACAGTCCTTTTGCAGGGAAAGAGGGTCAGTTTGTAACTTCAAGACATCTAAGAGCAAGAATTTTCAAGGAGCTTGATACAAATGTAAGCCTTAAGGTTGAAGAAACTGACTCAGCAGATTGCTTTAAATTATCAGGCAGAGGTGAGCTTCACCTTTCCATTTTAATTGAAACTATGCGTCGTGAAGGGTATGAATTTCAGGTTTCAAAGCCTCAGGTAATCTTAAAGGAAATTGACGGAAAAACCTGTGAACCCTATGAAATTGTGATAGTTGATGTGCCTGAAGAATATGTAGGAACAGTTATTGAAAAGCTGGGCGGAAGAAAAGGCGAAATGCTGAATATGACCCCCATAAACGGCGGTACTTACAGCAGAGTTGAATTCCGTATTCCTTCAAGAGGATTAATTGGTTATCGAAGCGAGTTTTTAACAGATACTCGAGGAAATGGTATAATGAACACTCTTTTTGATAAGTATGACCAGTACTGTGGTGAAATGCCGGGCAGAAACAGAGGTTCTATGATTGCCTGGGAAGACGGCGAATCTGTTACCTATGGTCTTTATAACGCAGAAGGCAGAGGGGATTTATTTATCGGTGCTGGCGTTAAGGTATATGAAGGTATGATAGTAGGCAGAAATGCAAAGGCTGAGGACATTGTAATTAATGTATGTAAGAAAAAGCACGCAACAAATACCCGTGCATCAGGCTCGGATGATGCTTTAAAGCTTACTCCCCCAATTAATATGAGCTTAGAAAATTGTCTTGAATTTATTGCGGATGACGAGCTTGTAGAGGTTACTCCCGAAAACATCCGTCTTAGAAAGAAGATTTTAGATACCGACCTTCGTGCAAAGGCAGAAGCTAAAAACAAAAAAGGAAATTAATATAATAAACAAAAGCGGAGAATTTAGACACCATCTTATAAGCAAGTAATGGTTTGAAGTCCTATTTCCCCTTTATACTATGTTAAAAAGTCCCGTAATACTGATGTATTACGGGACTTTTAATTTTTATCTAAGTGTAAAGGAGTGCCCAGCTACCAGCTATTGGCTTTTTACTTTATTATTCCTCCGCCGATAACAATATCTCCATCATAAAGAACAACCGCCTGACCTTTGGATATTGCCCTTTGAGGAGTATCAAAAACAATTTTTACATCATTATTTTCAAGCACCGTTACTGTTGCAGGCTGTTCAGTATGCTTATAACGAATTTTCGCATATGCACGGATAGGCTTTTTCGGCTTATCAAAAGCAATCCAGTTAAACTCCTTTGCAGTAAGCTCATTTTCAAAAAGTTCACTGTCTTCACATAAGACAACCCTGTTACCTTCCACATCCTTTTCTTTAACATATAAAGGTCTTGGCAGAGCAAGTCCTAAACCTTTTCTCTGACCTATTGTATAATTTATAATTCCCTTATGTTTACCCAGCACCTTGCCGTCTGCCGACACAAAATCTCCTTTGGGATAGCTTTTTCCTGTAAGACTTGAAATTACTCCTGCGTAATCTCCGTTTGGCACAAAGCAAATGTCCTGACTGTCTTTTTTTCGTGCATTTGTAAGGTCATTTTCCTCCGCTATTTCTCTTGCCTTTTCTTTAGATATATTACCTAAAGGGAACAGCGTATGTGAAAGCTGATTTTGAGAAAGAGAGTATAGCATATAGCTTTGGTCTTTTGACAAATCTGCCGCTTTTTTAAGCAAAAACCGACCATCTTTTTCCTCAATTCTGGCATAATGCCCTGTTGCAATATAATCATATCCCGCTTCCTGCAAATAGTCAATCATACTGCCAAATTTCAAGTATTTATTACACACAAGGCAGGGGTTAGGAGTTTCTCCTTCCTCATATGCCCTAATAAATCTTTCTATTACCTGTTTTTTAAATTCATCCGTATAATCAAGTATTATATGAGAAATTCCCAGCTTGTCCGCTACTTTTTTCGCATCAATTTCGTCCTGAGAATTCCCCTCACCTTTATCAAAAAGGTGCATTGTGGCACCTATGCACTCATATCCTTTTTGCTTCACAAGCAAGGCGGTAACACTGGAATCCACTCCCCCACTCATAGCAACAAGTACCTTTTTCATACTAATCTTTCCTTTCAAATCCTGTCAGGTCATTTACCACTTTTGATGCAATAATAAGTCCTACTGCAGAGGGTACAAAAGAAGTTGAACCTGGGGCAGGTTTTCCGCCTTTTGTTTCTTCTGTATCTCCCCGCCTTGTTATGGGAACTTCTTTGGAATATACCACCTTAAGCTTTTTTATTCCTCTTTTTTTAAGCTCATATCTCATTACCTTTGCAAGCGGGCATACTGAGGTTTTATAAATATCGGTAATTTCAAAAGCGGTAGGGTCCACCTTATTTCCCGCACCCATCGAGGAAATAAGAGGTACTCCCAGCTTTTCGCACTGAAGAGCAAGCTCTATTTTTGCACTGACGGTATCTACTGCATCTACCACATAATCATATACTGATAGGTCAAATTCCTCTGCATTTTCAGGCAGATAAAATTTTTCATATTTATTAACGACAGTATCAGGGCAAATATCCTTCACCCTATCTGCCATAGCTTCAACCTTTGGCATACCTATAGTTTTATAGGTGGCAATAATCTGCCTGTTAATATTGGAAAGGGAAACCTTGTCACTGTCAATAATATCAAGAGTGCCAACACCGCTTCTGGCTAAGGCTTCAACTGTATATCCGCCAACGCCTCCAACGCCAAAAACCGCCACTCTTGCCCTTTTAAGTTTTTCAATTCCCTCTTTACCATATAAAATTTCACTACGGGAAAACTGATTTATCATATCTTTTCTCGTCCTTTTATTTTTGATTTACCGCTTCCTTTAATGCTTTAACAAGCTGGTCGGAGCAAGAGGTGGATTTAAATCCGCAGGTAATACCCTCACACCTTTTTGCTATCTCCTCCACAGTCATTCCTTCTACTAAAGAAGCTATAGCCTTAAGGTTGCCGTTACAACCTCCTATAAACTGTACTTTTTTTACAATATTTCCATCAAGCTCAAAAGTAATCTGGGATGAGCAAGTGCCCTTTGTTCTGTATGTGTAAGTCATATTTTTTCTTCCTTTTACTAATTTATTTTATAATACCATCCACAGCTATTTTAACACAATTCAACCTCTAATTCAAGTAGAAAAATTTGAAAAAAAGACTAAGTTTATATGCTTAAAACTTAGTCTTTTTATTTTCTGCCTGCTCTTGGATGAGCTTTTTTATATACCTCAGATAAATTGCCTTCCATCATTTTTTTATAAAGTGCCGAAGTGGAATTGCTTACATTCCCCAGCATATTTTGTACACTGCCCATATCCACACCATTATCCAGCATATGAACTGCAAAGGTATGGCGTATTGTATCGGGAGTAATTTCAGAGGTTATATTAGCTCTTTTTTTGTAGTCCTTTAAAATTTTCCACAAGCCCTGTCTTGTTAAGGCTTGTCCGTTTAAATTAAGGAAAAGCTCAGGTGCCTGCTCTGATACAACCTGTCTGTTTCGTGCATTTTCAACATATCTTGTAAGTGCATACACTGCCATTTCGCCGATAGGAACTGCCCGTCTGTGACTGCCTTTTCCGCATATAATAAACTGTTTATCCAAATCAATCTCATCAGCTCGAAGAGAAATAAGCTCAGATACCTTCATTCCTGTGGCATACATAAGCTCTAAAATTGCTTTATCTCTGTAGCCTTTAAAATCAACCGTTCTTGGAATATCTAAAAGTCTTTTAATTTCATCCAGCTCAAGTACTGCAGGAGTGTTACTCTCCTCTGCTTTTGGTATTTTAAGATTTTCTGTAGGGTCCTGCTCCACATATCCTGAAATTAATGCAAAGTTATAGAAAGAACGAAGAGATGCTGTACTTCTTGCAATAGAAGAAGGTGCTTTTTTCATACGTTGCATATGCACAATATAAGAAGTAAGCATAGGCTTTGTAACGTCGCATAAATCTTTAATTCCTGAGTTTTTCGCAAACTCATCCAATTGTCGTATATCACGGATATAAGATTCCACTGTATTTTTAGACAGTTTTTTCTCTTTTTCAAGATAAGTAATATACTTTTTTACAAGCCTTGACATTTTCCTTCCTCCCTTCGCTAAATCTGCATTTTATTATATACAATACCCAAAAGCTTTGATACTGCTGCACCGTCTATAACCGCTGTTAATGCAGATAGTAATAATGCAACTCCCAATACTCCCAGATATTTTTTAATTCTGTACCCTTTTTCATATGTAATAGCCTCTACTCCCACAAAAAAAATCAGTGGCAACAATATAACATACTGAGGTAAAATTCCTACCAGGGAAATATATATCCCTTTATATGAAAATGAGCGAACTAGCATTCCTATTGTATATCCTGTTATTGTGCCCTTATATAAAACTCCAAAAGCACAAACTATTAGGGACATCCATTTTGGAAAAAACCCGCTTATCCACATAAAAAAAACAGTGAAAAAAACAGAAAAAAACGAGGTAAGCATTGTTCTTTGTACATCTTCCCCGGAATGTTCTGCCGAAAAACTCATAGCATTTGAAAAAAGTTCCATTTCTACTTCAGGTAAAGCTCGTCCTATAAAAGACCCTCCGATTATCCCTGCAAGAAATAATATTGCTAATAGCAAAAAAACCTTGAAGCTTACTTTATCAAAATGCCATATGTGTTCTCTGTATATTCTGCTCATATATTCTATTCCTCCTTGTCCACACTATAATAGTATGTTTCAAGGAAAAATAATATGCAAAAAGCATAATGTTTTTTAAGTAAAGAACATTATTCATTATACGACTTTTTAATATAATTGTCAAGGTATATGTTGCAGTTTTTTTACAAAAAACCTTATTTTTTTTAATTTTTGTTAAAAATAACCAACTTAATTTTTGGCTATATAATGGCGTAAATTAAGAAAAAGGAGATGCATTTATCTCCTTTTTCTACAATATCTTGTTTGTTATTATTGTTCTGATACTATATTCTGTGTTTTGTTTATAGCCTGTGTTTTAGAAAACTTAGTTTACATAATATTTTAGCCCTTTGTAATGTTTATGTAATATTTTTCAACCGTATTTTCAGGAAAGTTTTCTGTGCGTAATTGCAACTCTATTCCGTACTTTTCTTTAAAATATTCAATATTACATCTTTTGTTTCCCACTATTTTTGAAACAATACTTTTATCAGCCACTATCTCTGCTTTTTCTTTACAGTTTTTTAATTTTTCTTCCAATTCATCCCTTAAAATTCTGGAAAGTACCAGTTCTCCAAAACTGCTGTGATACGGACCTATGATATTTTCCCCTTTTTCACAAATCATCTCTGTAGCCTGAAGCCCCATACGTATCACCTGTATATTATTTTTTTCATAAATTCTGTAAATTTTACTGCAAACCTCCACTGCCTCTTCCAGTGTATATGGTATATATTTTCCTTGTGCATAAAGCTTTTCCAATTTTGTTGAGGGCAGTACAATTGTGGGATATATTCGTACAACTTTAGGATGCAGGCTTGCAATTTTTTCCGCTGATAAAATATCTTTCTCCCTATCACTTTTGTAAAGTCCTGTCATCTGCTGAAGTCCCAGTTGAAAACAACCATACCTTTTAATTAATCTTACTGCATTTTCCACATCATTTACCAAATGGCCTCTGTCATTTGCCATCAATACCTCATCCACCATAGACTGAACACCCAGTTCTATTGCAGTTACGCCGTATTCCTTTAAATAATCAAGAATATGACAGTTTATATAATCAGGACGGGTAGAAAGTCTTATTCCGTTAACCTTCCCCTTTTTTACATAATCATTTGCAAGTTTTAAAAGCCGTATCTGTTCCTCCTCAGGTATGCCTGTAAAGCTACCTCCGAAAAAGGCTATTTCCACATAACATTCCCCTGAAATTGTGCTAAGGGTCTTTTCAATATCTTCCCTTACTTTTTCTATGGAGTGGTTTTCCTTTTGTCCTGTAATTCGTTTCTGATTACAAAAACTGCAATCATTAGGACACCCTAAGTGGGGAACAAAAACAGGTATATTATAATGCCTCATTATTTTTTTACACGGGACATAGCATTTTTCGCGGCATTTTGCTCTGCATCTTTTTTAGAATGACCGCTGCCTTGTCCTTCCCTTCTTCCGTTTACATTTACAGCCATAGTATATACTTTAGCATGAGCCGGACCTGTTTCCTCAACAAGCTGGTACTCTATTTTAACATCACCCTTTTGCTGATAATATTCCTGAAGTGCTGTTTTATAATCCTCAATACCGTCCTTTGCTATCATTTCTTTTATTATATCCCTCATAACCCGAAGGGCAAATTCCTTGGCTAAGTAAAAATCTGAATCCAGAAAAACAGCACCTACAACAGCTTCAAAGGCATCTTCCAAATTGGAGGGTCTTGTTCTTCCTCCACTCATTTCTTCACCTTTTCCAAGCAACAGCATATTCCCCAGTCCTATTTTTTCAGCACATTTAACAAGTCCTTTTTCACATACAATTCCCGCACGGATACGGCTAAGCTCCCCTTCGTGCATTTTCGGAAAGTTTTCATAAATGTATTCACCGATAATAAGCCCTACCACGCTGTCTCCTAAAAACTCAAGACGCTGATTGCTCTGTTTGTGCCTTTCGTTAGCATATGATGTATGCGAAAGAGCCAGCTCCAAAAGAGCCGGATTGTTAAACTTATATCCTGCAATTTCTGTATATTTCATATTTTCACTTCCTTTAAAAGTATTCTATCACACATTTATTTTTTTGTCTATAGTTTCTTATTAAATAATATCTCCTATTTCTTGACATTTCCTTCTTAAAATAGTATAATAAATTAATAAAATATGCTGAAAGTCTTGGTTAGTGATATGGAAAATATAGTTTTTGGCAGAAATGCTGTAACAGAACTTTTAAAAGGTGACAGGGATACCGACAAAATACTCATTGCAAAGGGTATTGACAGAAACGGAGATATTGAACGCCTGGCAAAGCAAAAGAAAATTGTTATTTCTTATGTGGAAAAACAAAAGCTTGACGAAATTACCGAAAAGGGTAATCATCAAGGTGTTTGTGCTTATGTTTCACAGATAAAGTATGCACAGGTAAGTGATATTTTAAAGCTTGCACGGGATAGAAACGAGCCACCCTTTGTGATTATTTTAGATGAGATTACCGACCCTCATAATTTAGGAGCTGTAATGCGTACAGCCTGCAGTGCAGGCTGTCATGGTATTATTATGCCTAAGCGAAGAAGCTGTCCTGTAAACGGAACGGTTTCCAAAGTTGCTGCCGGAGCAGCTGAACATCTGCTGGTTGCAAGAGTTTCCAATCTTGCCTCAAGTATTGATGCTCTTAAAAAAGAAGGTATGTGGATAGTTGGAGGAGATATGAATGGTGAGCAGAATTATTTTGATGCTGACCTTACAGGTTCTCTTGGAATAATAGTTGGAAATGAAGGAGAAGGAATTTCAAGACTTTTAAAAGAAAAGTGCGATTTTCTCGTTAAAATTCCTATGCCTGGAAAAACCGAATCATTAAATGTTTCGGTTGCTGCCGCAGTACTTACCTACGAATCCTTAAGACAAAGAATGAAAAAATAATAAAAAGGCTATATCAAATTAAATTTGATATAGCCTTTTTTCAGTTAACTGTAAATTTATCTTTGATGCTGTTAAACAGTTCGCCACTAATGCCTTCCACATACCGCAAATCATCTACGGAATTAAATCCTGCTGAGCTTGCATACTCTGCAATTCTGACAGCAATATCTCTTGTAACTCCGCTAACTTTCATATATGAGGAAACATCTTTGCAGTTAAGATTTATTTTTCCTGCGGAAGCAGTTTTTCCACCTGATGTACTGCCTCCTGATGTTTTTGCGGATTTTAATTCAGGAACTTTTATCTGGTCCCCATCCTTTAAATTTTTGGCAATATTTACTCCCTCTTTATCAGCATTTTGTGTAAAACCGCCGGCTTTTTCAATTGCATCTATGGCTCTAGCCTCATTATCTACCTGATATATACCTGGATTTATTACCTGTCCTGTAACATAAACTGTAATCTGGGAGTTTTTAATATCTTCATATTCTACAACAGCTTTTTCAAATTCACTTTTGGCATCCTGACCTCCGCTTAATATGCCCACAAATACACAGGCTAAACCGATTAAAGTGATAATACCCAAATAAATGGCATCATACATCTTTTTCTTGTCCAGTTGCCTTTTCAAAAGCTAACACTCCCCTCTTTTTGTATATTTTATTATACAATATTACCTTTCTTCTCTGAAGTAAGACAGCCCAAGGCTTGCAGGTGGCTGGTTTTCTTTTTTATTTCTTATACTTGTTATTATAAGTACAATTATGGTAACAACATAAGGTAAAGTCTTAACAAGTTCAACACCTTGAACGGAAATATTGGACATGTAAATAGGTACTACATAAAGTCCACCAAATAAAATAGACCCTAAAATGCTTATGCTTGGTTTCCATATAGCAAAAATTACAAGAGCAATAGCAAGCCACCCCCTGTCACCAAAGGCATTATTTGACCATACACCATTAGCATAGTCCATAACATAGTAAAGACCGCCAAGACCTGCTATAGCACTGCCTATGCAAGTAAAGACATATTTATATTTTGATACATTTATACCTGTTGCATCTGCAGTCTGTGGGTTTTCCCCTACTGCACGCAAATGTAACCCTATCCTTGTCTTATTAAGTACAAAGCTTGCCGCCAAAGCAATTATAATTGCAAGATAAGCTAAAAAGCTGTAGGAAAAAAATATTTCCCCTACCCATCCAAGTGACTTTACAAAAGGAAGGGAAGCTTTAAATACTTTACTTGTTGCACTCAAGGAAATTGAAGGAATATCACTGCCTGTAAGGGTAATCAGTGAACCTCCGAAAAATTTACCTATACCTATACCGAAGGTGGTAAGTGCAAGTCCTGTAACATTCTGATTAGCACGAAGAGTTACGGTTAAAAAACAGTAAATTAGTCCCATTAAAAGGGAGCCGATAATACAGGAGAAAAACGGAATAAGAATTGCAAGTGCAGGATTTACCTGTCCTCCCACTGCCTGTTCATACAAAAAAGCACCTGAAACACCGCTTATTGCACCAACATACATAATGCCGGGAATTCCAAGATTTAAGTTGCCTGATTTTTCCGTAAGAATTTCACCTGTTGAGCCAAGAAGCAAGGGAATACCCTGCATAACAGCACGATTAATAATTGTAGCTATCATTTTCTTACCTCCTCGCTTTTACTATGAAACTTAATTGTGTAGTTTATAAAGAATTCACATCCTATTATAAAGAAAATAATTATACCTGTTAAGATATCCGAGAAGGATGCGTTTAACCGATATACCTCAGAAATTTTAGATGCACCTTTTTCCATAAACACTATTAAAAAAGAAGTAAGTACCATAAATATAGGGTCAAATTTTGCAAGCCAGGATACCATAATAGCAGTAAAACCTCTGCCTCCTGCTGTGTCGCTTTTCAGGGAATGGTCAGTACCTGCAACAAGCAAAAGTCCTGCTATACCGCAAATTGCACCTGATAAAAGCATAGTACGCATAATAACTTTTTTTACATTTATACCTATGTATTTTGCTGTATTCTCACTTTCACCAACCACAGAAATCTCATATCCGTGTTTTGAATACTTAAGGTATATAAACATACCGATTGTAAGAACTGCCACAATTAATACATTAAGTAAATACTTTTGTCCTCCGATTACAGGAAGCTGTCCAAATTCAAGCATTCTGGGAGTTCCAGAGCCTTTGGGAACTGACCAAAGAAGTGTAAAAAATGAAACAATCTGCATTGCAACATAGTTCATCATAAGAGTAAATAAAGACTCATTTGTGTTCCATCTTGCTTTAAAGAAGGCTGGTATAAATGCCCATATAGCACCTGCCGCCACACTGGCAATTACCATAACCAGTAGAAGCAGCCCAGTGGGAAGGTTAGGACCTAAGAATATCATACAAACTTCAGTTGCAAGACCGCCGATAAGCACCTGTCCTTCTGCCCCAAGGTTCCAGAATTTCATTTTAAATGCAGGTGTAATTGCAAGTGCAACACAAAGAAGTATTGCCATATTCTGAAGTAACATCCACATTCTTCTTGAAGTTCCAAGAGCACCTTCAATCATAGTGCTATATACCTTAAGAGGGTTAAGCCCTGTAAGGGCAAGGGTAACTATACCGCTTACAAGAAGTGCCGCCACAACCGCAAGTATTCTGATAATCCACGCTTTCCACCATACTATTGAGGCACGCTTAGTAATATGAAAAAGAGGGTTTTGAATCTTCATTAAAATATTATTCATTTTCTCCGTCCTCCTCTTTAATTTCTTCCAGCGGTGACTTTGTCATCATAAGACCAATTTCTTCTTTAGTAGTATTTCTTGCATCAACAATACCTGAAATTTTACCCTGACCAATAACCACTATTCTGTCACAAAGCTCTAAAAGCACATCCAAATCTTCGCCAACAAATATAACCGCAACACCCTTTTGTTTCTGTTCGTTTAAAAGATTGTATATAAGATATGATGAGTTAATATCAAGACCTCTTACCGGATATGCCGCCATTAATACTGTGGGAGAAGATGCAATTTCACGCCCTACAAGCACCTTTTGAACATTACCGCCTGACAGCCTTCTAACAGGAGTGCTGGCACTTGGAGTAGCAACTTCAAGACGATTTATAATATCCTCAGCCAAAGACTTTGGAGCTTTTCTTTCTAAGAATACTGACTTGCCTTTACGATAACTTCTTAGCATCATATTATCAACAATATCCATATTTCCTACAAGACCCATACCCAGTCTGTCCTCAGGTACAAAGGCAAGACGCACACCCATGTCACGAATCTGAAGAGGTGTTTTATCCCTTAAATTTTCTGTCTTTCCTGTCTTTGGATTGTTGTATAAAATTTCACCTTCGTTAAGATGCTGAAGGCCTGCAATAGATTCAAGCAGTTCTCTTTGTCCGCTTCCTGCTATCCCTGCAATACCAAGTATTTCCCCACCTTTTGCAGTAAAGGAAATATCATCAAGAAGCTTAACCCCTTCACGGTTTACACAGCTTATGTGATTTATACATAATCTGTCTGCAGGGTCTATCGGGTCATTTCTTGTAATATTAAGGTCAATCTTTTTGCCCACCATCATTTCAGTAAGCTGTGATTCATTTGTCTGAGCTGTAATAACTGTACCGATATATTCACCTTTTCTCAGTACCGCAACCTTATCAGAAAGAGAAAGTACTTCATGAAGCTTATGAGTAATAATAATAATTGTTTTCCCATCTTCACGCATTTTTCTGAGAATTTTAAAAAGCTTCTGTGTTTCCTGAGGAGTGAGAACGGCTGTAGGCTCGTCCAGAATAAGAATATTTGCACCTCTAAACAGCACCTTTATAATTTCAACTGTCTGCTTTTCAGAAACTGACATTTCATAAATCTTTTTGTCAGGATCAATATCAAACCCGTACTGCTCGCTTATTTGCCTAATCTTATTACTGTATTTTCTCATATTAAAATCATCAGTATCCTGCATACCCAGCACTATGTTTTCAGCGGCACTGAAAACATCTACCAGCTTAAAATGCTGATGTATCATACCGATTTTATTGTCAAAGGCTTCTTTAGGAGATGAGATTACTACCTCCTTGCCATCTATGAAAATTTCTCCGCTGTCAGGGAAATATATGCCGGAAATCATATTCATAAGGGTTGTTTTACCGCTTCCGTTTTCTCCCAGAATAGACAGAATTTCCCCTTTTTCTGCAGTAAGACACACGTTTTTATTTGCAACAATACCGCCAAATGTTTTAGTAATATTCCGAAGTTCTATTGCAGGAATTTTATCCATATTACTTCCTCCTGTTATACTATGTGCATTTTTTATCCTGAAAATAAAGAAGTATATCTACCACTCTCTTTTCAAGATAAAAAACAAGTATAGGCGGAGCAAGAATTATTGCTCCGCCTTAAAACTCATTTTAAGAGGTTCATTACATCATTTCGTTAAGAAGAGTAATGCCGTCTATCTTAAGGTCGAAGTAAGGAGCTGAACGCATTTCTGATTCATGGAAATAGCCGTCCTTAATAACCTCTGTGTCAGGTGTGTAAGCAGCATCTGTATCAACATCAGCAATATAAGAATCAAGTGCCGCACCGCCTACAGTAAATGTTGCTGTATCAAATACATGAAGTGTACCTGCTTTAAGCTCAGCTGCTGCCTTGTCAATAGCTTCCTGTGTTCCTTTAGCTGCAGCTTTTTCATTAACAGCTGTAAGAACTACAGAGCCTTCTTCAAGACCTTTGCACCAGTCTGCAGGAATTTCTGTACCATCTTTAACTGCATTTATAGCAAATTCATAGTAAGGTGTCCAGTCAATTCTGGAAGATACAATGAATGTGTTGGGGCAAGCTTTTTCTGTACTTCCGTTGTAAGAAACGTTGGGAATACCTGCATTTTCGCAAGCTGTGGGAGCACCCATTGAGTCAGCGTGCTGGCTGATAAGCTTACAACCATTGCTGATAAGTTTTGTTGCAGCTTCTTTTTCAAGAGCTTCATCATACCAGCTGCCTGTAAACTGTACTTCCATTGTTGCAGTAGGACAAACAGAACGTGCACCAAGGAAGAAGGAGGTATAACCTGAAATTACTTCCGCATATGTATATGCACCAACATAACCTATTTTAGCTTCATCTGCAGTAAACTTTCCAGCTTCAATCATTTCATTAAGCTTTAAGCCTGCTGCAATACCTGCAAGAAATCTGCCTTCATAAATAGAGGCAAATGCATTGTGGAAGTTAGGAAGCTTTTCTGTGTGAGCTGTTGTACCTGTTGAGTGACAGAACTGAACGTTAGGGAATTCCTTAGCTGCCTTAAGCATATAGGGTTCATGTCCAAAGCTGTCTGCAAAGATAATTGTGCAACCCTGGTCAACAAGGTCTGCTGCTGCTTCATAACATTCATTACCTTCAGGAATGTTTGTTTTGAAAATTACCTGATCATCTGTAAGACCAAGCTTTTCCTGAGCTGCTTTTGCTGAATCCATAAAGTTCTTATCGTAGGTTGAGTTTTCATCATGTAAGAAAATAAAACCTACTTTAAGATTGCCTTCTGATACAGTAGTATTGTTTCCACAAGCTGCAAAGCTAAGAACCATAGCTACTGCCAGAATGAGAGTGATAATTTTTTTCATATTTCTTCCTCCTAAAAATATTTATTTTTTGGACATCTTGTCCATTTTTCCAACACAACTTAATTGTAACAAAAATATTACAAAAAAGCAAGAGGATTTAATACAAAATTTTATAAAAAATAATTTTTTTTACTTTTTTATTAATAAGTTTTACAATAAAAATTATATTTTTATCTTCCTATTGACTTTTTTTATTTTAGATGTTATAATTTACTTGTATTTTAATAAAAAGGCTATGACGGAAAGAGTAGCTTAGGATTCGCATTTAAAGAGAGAGAAACATTTGCTGGGAGTTTCTTAATGTGCCCTTAGTGAAGACCATTCCCGAGCTGCAGTGCCCAAAATTACAGTAAGTGCTGCCGTAGCACCCTGCGTTAAAGGTGAAATTAAGTGAAATTCAAGGTGGAACCGTGCAAAAAGCACCCTTGTCTGCGGGATTATTCCCATATGACAAGGGTTTTTTATTTCGGCTGTCACCAAAACAAGGAGTAGAGGAAATGAAAATTATTTACAATGACGGACAGGTTATGGAATGTCCACAGGATCAAGAGCTTCATATTATTCGCCATACTGCTGCACATATTATGGCACAAGCGATTAAAAGACTTTTCCCTGCAGCAGATTTTGCCTATGGCCCCGCTACAGAAAAAGGGTTTTATTATGATGTGGATTTTGGCGATGTTAAGCCCACTGACGAGGACCTTGTAAATATCGAAAAAGAAATGAAGAAAATCGTCAAAGAAAATCTTCCTATAAAATCATTTATTCTCCCTAGAGAAGAAGCTATTGCTTTAATGGAAGAAAGAGGCGAAAAATATAAGGTTGAGCATATCGGTGACCTTGACCCTGACGCTAAAATCAGTTTTTATCAGCAGGGTGAGTATATTGATATGTGTACAGGACCTCATCTTTGCTATACAAAGGCACTTAAGGCATTTAAAATTACTGGTCAGTCAGGTGCTTATTGGAAAAATGATAAAAACAATACTATGCTTACCAGAATTAATGGTATTGCATTTCCCTCTCAGCAGGAGCTTGATGATTATCTTAAGCTTTTAGAGGAAGCTGAGAAAAGAGACCATCGTAAAATCGGTAAGGAAATGGGGCTGTTTATGATGGCAGACGAAGCTCCCGGTTTCCCCTTCTTCCTTCCAAAGGGTATGGCTTTGAAAAATGCTCTTATTGACTATTGGAGAAATATCCATACAAGAGAAAATTATGTGGAAGTTTCTACTCCACTTATTATGAACAGACATTTGTGGGAAACAAGCGGTCACTGGGACCATTACAAGGACAATATGTATTCCACACTTATTGACGAAGAAACCTACTGCGTAAAGCCTATGAACTGTCCCGGCGGTGTTATGGTATATGCTTCAAAGCCCCATAGCTATCGCGAGCTTCCTTTAAGAGTGGGCGAGCTTGGTCTTGTTCACCGTCACGAGCTTAGAGGTGCACTTCACGGTCTGTTCCGTGTTCGTTGCTTTACTCAGGATGATGCCCATATCTTTATGCGTCAGAGTCAGATCACAAATGAAATTGTAAATGTTGTACATCTTATAAATGAAGTTTATGAAAAGTTTGGCTTTAAGTATTTTGTTGAGCTTTCTACCCGTCCTGCGGACAGTATGGGAAGTGACGAGGATTGGGAAGCAGCAACAGAAGGTCTTAAAAATGCACTTGAATCTCTTAACCTTCCCTATATTATAAATGAGGGTGACGGTGCATTCTACGGACCTAAAATTGACTTCCATTTAGAAGATTCTCTTGGAAGAACATGGCAGTGCGGAACAATTCAGCTTGACTTCCAGATGCCTATAAACTTTGGTCTTGAATATGTGGACGAAAATGGAGAAAAGCAGCGTCCTATTATGATTCACCGTGTATGCTTTGGCTCAATTGAACGCTTTATCGGTATTATTACAGAGCATTTTGCAGGTAAATTCCCTGTATGGCTTGCTCCTGTGCAGGCAAAGGTGCTATTGGTTTCCGAAAAGAGTGCTGATTATGCAAACGATATTTATGAGAAATTAAGAAATGCGGGAGTTCGTTGCGAGCTTGATGACAGAAATGAAAAAATCGGTTATATGATTCGCGAAGCTCAGGTTGTGGACCGAGTTCCTTATATGCTTATTATCGGTCAGAGTGAAGTTGAAAACGGCAATATTTCCGTAAGAAACAGAGATACTCTTGCAACTGAAACTATGACAATAGATGAGTTTATTGAAAAGATTACTAAGGAAATCAAGGAAAGAGTATAACAAAAAAAGCGGAGTTTTTTTAAAACTCCGCTTTCATTATTATGTGATTTATTTATTTTTTAAAATATCACGGATTTCTGTAAGTAAAACCTCTTCTTTTGAAGGCTCAGGTATTACTTCAACTACAGTCTCAGGTTCACTCTCTTTTTTCTTATGTAGTTTTGAAAGAAGCTTAATTACAATAAAAATGCTAAGTGCAATAATTACAAAATCCACAATATTCTGCAAGAACATACCATATTTAAGCATAATTGGATTTTCAGGGTCTGCTGTGCTTAATGTGTATGCCATTTCAGACAAATTAACTTTTCCTGTAATAAGGCTGATTGCAGGCATAATAATGTCCCCAACAAGTGATGTTACGATTTTACCGAAAGCACCACCGATAACAACACCTACAGCCATATCCACTACGTTGCCTTTCATAGCAAAGGCTTTAAATTCTTCAAAGAACTTTTTCATTTGTATATTTCTCCTTTTAAATACTAATTTTTTCTGTATGGTCACCTGTAACCTTAATATAAATATGTTCTACAACATCACCTTTTTCGTTAGTATGAATAAATTCCAGAATTCCGTTTCCGGGATTTTCGATACCTTCGGGCGTAAACAAGGTGCGGTATGTGTGGAACACATCTTTATGCTTTTTTTCAGTACTGCCTATCCAGTCAGGATAATCTAAAAAGTATCTGTTTACAGAACTATAAGCAGTATCGGAAATAGGAAGCATTTCCACAGAATCCTCTTCTTGTGCAAACTGAAAGTCAACAGAAATCATATTATCCTGTTCAATTTTTCTTTCTTCCATATTGAAAAGTATTTCTCTGTTATTATTCATTACCGTATGCCCGTTTTCAATACCAGGCATATTATCCTGAATAAATTTTGCTTTATCTGCCGGAAGATTTATATCTCTGGATGATTTATAACCCATTACTGTAAATTTACCCTCTTTTTCCTGTAATGTTATTACAACACCATAGGGAGGGTATCCGTCTGACCGAGTGAGCTTTCCGTTGATAAAGGAATATCCACCAATAGAAGCAAGAAGATAAAAAATATGCTTGTCCCCTTTAACTTCCGTATTTGCAATTTCCTTATAAGCTGCCACTACTGCACGACAATTTTCGCCTACTATGCCATAAGATTCTGCCATAATTGCATTATATATTACACTGTCGGTATCTGCACTGTCATACAATACTCCCTTTACAGGAATATTATATATACCTAAGTTCTTTTGTGTGCAGGAACAAAAACATAGCATTAGAGAAGCACAAAGTATAGCATTTATAAACTTATTAATATGTTTTTTCATTTGTCTTCCCCTCTTACAGCAAAAAGCTTTCCATTTCCCTTTTTTCTCTTTTTTCCTCTCTTGGTTTTTCTACAGGTGTTTCATCCAGTACCTCTACCTCCAGTTCAGGCTCGGATATTTCTATACCCAGATGCTTGGCAGTATAGAAATTTCCCCAATTTGCCATTGCATTAATAACAGGACGCAGAGTCTCACCTGTTTTAGTGAGAGAATATTCAACCTTTGGAGGTACCTGAGCATATACTTTTCTTTTTACAAGGCCTGTTTCCTCAAGCTCTCTCAAATTTTGTGCAAGAACCTTCTGGGTTACAGTTGCAAGACCTGTTTTAATTTCTCCAAACCTTTTTGTGCCCTCAAGCAGTTCGCGGATAATAAGAAACTTCCACTTGCTTCCCACCATTGAAAGTGTTGTTTCAACTGCTCCTACAGGTAATTTCTTTTTCATAAAATTCCTCCTTTCTTACTGTAATTTTGCTTCTTAGTTTCTATTATATACTAACTTACCCGAAAAATCAATAGTTATTTTCCATATTTTAATATTTTAAGACTATTTAATATTGCAATAAGGCAAACTCCCACATCTGCAAAAACTCCAGTCCACATTCCCGCTACACCAAATATTCCTAAAACAAGCATCAAAACCTTAACTCCTAATGCAAATATAATATTTTCCTTTGCGGTTTTAAGAGTCTTTCTTGCAATCTTTATAGCCAAAATCAATTTTTCAGGATTTTCACCCATAATTACAACATCTGCCATCTGAGATGCTGCCATTGAGCCTTTTCCCATAGCAATACCTGTATCAGCCGCAGCAATCGCAGGAGTATCGTTTATGCCATCACCCACAAAAATAACTTTTCCCTTATCTTTTTCTTCTTCTACATATTTTACCTTGTCCTGTGGTGTAAGAGAAGAAAATATCTTATCAATTCCTGCCTCTTTTCCCACGTTAATACAAGCTTCTTTTTTATCTCCGCTTAACATTACGGTTTTATTTATGCCTATTTTCTTTAATTTTTCCGAAATACCAATACTGCCTTCTTTTACTAAGTCACTAAAAACTATATAACCTAAAAATTTTCCGTCTAAAGCTACATACACACAAGTGCCCTCATTTTCCGCCTCTTTATATGTGATGTTTTCCTCCTGTAAAAGTGCTTTATTTCCCGCTATAATTTTTTGCCCCTCAAAGCTTGCAATAATCCCTTTTCCCGGAATTTCTTTAAAGTCCTGTATTTTTTCTTTTTCAATATCCTTGCCGTATTTTTCGATTATTGCATTAGCCAAAGGATGATTGGACATACTTTCTGCCAGGGCAGAATTTTTCAAAAGTTCCTCTTTTTTTATTTCAGAATAAATTATGCTTACCTTAAATTTACCATTGGTAAGTGTACCTGTTTTATCGAAAATAACTGTCTTTGCCTCTGATAAAGCATCAAAGGTATTTCCTCCCTTAACTAATATTCCAAGCTTTGATGCTCTTCCTATTCCTCCAAAAAATGTAAGAGGAATAGAAATTACAAGAGCACAGGGACAGGACATTACAAGAAACACAAGTCCTTTGTAAATCCAGCTTTTAAAGTCTCCGATAAATATAGGAATTACAAAAGCTATAATAAATGCTATTATTGTAACTATAGGCGTGTATCTGACAGAAAATCTGGTTATAAATTTTTCTGCTTTTGCTTTTTTCTCAGAAGCATTTTCCGCCATATCAATAATTTTTTTAACTGTAGAATTTTTATATTCTCCCGTAACTTTAATTTCAACACCGCCGGATAAATTAATATACCCGCTTATTGCCTCATCCTTATATTGTACAGCTTTTGGCATAGCTTCTCCTGTTATAGCTGAAGTATCAAAGCTACTGGTACCTTTTATAATAACACCGTCAAGAGGCACTCTTTCGCCTGGCTTTACAAGTATTATATCCCCTATTTTAACACTTTGGGGAGAAACTTTTATATAATCATTTTCCTTTTTTAAATTCGCGTATTCAGGGTTTAAATCAAGAAGTGCTGATATTGATTTACGGGATTTATCAACAGCATTATGCTGAAGTGCTTCCCCAATTTTATAAAGAAGCATAACAGCAATACCCTCTACATACTCTCCGATTATAATTGCACCCAAAGATGCTATAGACATAAGAAAATTTTCATCAAATATTTTTCCTTTTAAAATGCCTTTTACAGAATTTATAATAACACTTCCCCCTGCAAGAAAATATGCTATTACAAAAACTCCTATATGAAAAAAGGAAAAAGACATATTTTTTTCAAATAAAAGCCCAACTACAACAAGCAAGGCACTTAAAATCATAAAAATTTCATCCCATTTTCCATCATTATTATGGTGGTGATGGTGATGATGCTCATTACAGCAATTATTGTGATTTCCCATAGCCTACTCCTTTTCGCAAATATGCTTATATCCTTGTTCAAAAATATTTTTAATATGCTTGTCCGCAAGAGCATAATAAATCTCCTTGCCCTCTCTTCTTGAAGTGACAAGGCGTGCATCTTTTAATGTTTTTAGTTGATGTGAAATGGCAGATTGTGTCATATTCAGAAGCTGGGCTATATGATTTACACACAGCTCACTTTCAAAAAGACCGTAAATAATTTTAATTCTTGTACAATCCCCAAAAACTTTAAACAAATCTGCCACGTCATATAATTTTTCTTCACAAGGCATTTTTTCAGATATTTCCAGTATAGACTTATGCTTGCATACATTTTCTTTTGTCATATTATTCTCCTTTCATATGAGCGTTTATTCATATGAATATTTTATCATATGTTTTTCCTGCGGTCAAGTTTTTCTGCAAAAAAACTCTCCCTTTTCGTCTGTTCCTGCCATTACGCAGTAAAACATATCCTGTGCCACTCCATCTGAAGCAACTGAAAAAGCATATTGCTTGCAGTTGTCAAAGGGATTTTCTTCATTTTTTAAGGAAGGAATGGCAATTAAAAACCGAGTTTGCTTCTCTTCTGTTTTTTTGCCGAAAATATAATAACCGTAAGAGGTAATTCTTTGGTGCACTCCATTACAACCTAAAATGTATTCCAATATTTTACTTTTTTCCTTCAGGTAATAACCGCCTATTTTTTCCGTGTGAAATCCTTTGCATATCATTAATAGTTTATCCTCAGCAGTATTTAAATACTCTTTTACATATTCCGGTTTTTCTTCAGTTATATTTTCTTTTTTCATATCCTTTTTCGCAGATGAGGGTTCGGCAAGTCCCTTTGTAAAAAAATCTTGAGTTTCTGAAATTTTTCCTTCCTCCGCACAGCAGCAACAAATTTCCTCACTCCTGTCATCTTTTTTTGTAACCACAATTCCAAGAGGTGCTCCAAACTCTTTAAAATCAAAAATTCCCCTGTGGTCATCCAGTACTCCTAAATAATGATTTTGCTCATTTTTATAACAAAGGGCGTAAGCCTTAAAAACCTCGCCTTCCTTTAAAGGTATTGAACCCTCTATAGTAATATCCGCTATAATACCCTTTCCACCGGGGATAAGCTTAACTGCACCGCATACTTTTTCCCCATTTAAAAGAATTAAATATTCTTTTTGCATAAAATCCTCCTAAACTGTAAAATATTTAATTATTCCGCAGTATATTGCAAAAGCAAGCTTTTGCTGATAATTCTCGTCTGAAAGAAGCTTTTCCTCCTGCTCATTTGATAAAAAACCGCACTCTGCCACAATAGATGGAATAGTTGCTCCTGACAGAATGTAAATACCATTATTTGCATCCTTTACCTCACGGGTGTTTTCAGGGTCAATCTGACTCTTAAGCTCTCCCTGAACACATTTTGCAAGCTTTTGCGACTCAGGGCTGTCACTGGCATAAAATACCTGAGCTCCTTTATACTTAGGGTCTGTATATGTATTCATATGAATACTTACAAAAATATCACCCTGATACTTTTCAGAAATTTTTTTCCTGTTGTCAAGGTCACTTATTTTTCTGTTGCCTTCCTTTTCTTCCCCAGGAGTATGCAGAGAAATATCCTCTGTCCTGGAGGTTATAACAGTGCAGCCGCTTTGCTCTAAAAGTGCCTGCAATTTTGTTGCTACCTTTAAATTTATATCTTTTTCCACAATTCCCGATTTTCCCGATGCTCCCCCGTCTTCTCCTCCGTGCCCTGCATCTAAAATAACTACTTTGTTTGCAGCAGGAAGGGCAGATGTTTGCAAAGATTCATCACTTGAAGCTATATTTACCCCGCCTATCAGCATAAGAAAAGCCATAAGTGTAAATATTGCTTTTTTTCTTAATACAATTACCATATTTTATTCCTCCTGATTTAAAGGATAATATTTCTTGTAAAATTTATTCTCTGCACAGTATAAATATTACATCTGGGTTGTATTTCTTGACAAAAAGCAACTAAAATGTTATAATTTTTTCAGGTATATCCATTTTTATAGTTGGAAGGGTAATAATTATGAAAAATGCAGAAAAATATCAAAGACAATATTTTAATCCGCCTGTAAACGAGTACAATTGGACAAAAAAAGAATTTATTGATAAAGCTCCCATATGGTGCTCAGTTGACCTTCGTGACGGCAATCAGGCACTTATTATTCCTATGTCTCTTGAAAAGAAGCTGGAATTTTTTAAGCTTCTAGTTAAAATTGGATTTAAAGAAATTGAGGTGGGCTTTCCTGCCGCTTCCGAAACTGAATATACTTTTTTGCGTACTTTAATAGATAACAACTTAATTCCCGACGATGTTACTATTCAGGTGCTTACTCAATCAAGGGAACATATAATTAAAAAGACTTTCGAGGCACTTAAGGGTATAAAAAAAGCCATTGTTCACGTTATAAATCCCACTTCATATGTTCAGCGTAATCAGGTTTTTAAAGCTACCAAAGTAGAAACTGTTTCTGTTGCTCGCGAAGGTGCAAGACTTTGTATGGAATATGCCAAAAAGCACACAGGTGATATTCGTTTTCAGTATTCTCCCGAATCCTTTACAGGTACTGAGCCTGAATTTGCACTTCGTGCAATTAATGAGGTTTTAGAGGTATGGAAACCAACTCCCGAAAAAAAGGCAATAATAAACCTTCCTGTAACAGTTGAGCTTTCACTTCCTCATATATATGCAAATCAGGTAGAATACATATGTGAAAATATAAACTATCGTGACAGTGTAATAATATCACTTCATCCCCATAATGACAGAGGCTGCAGTGTGGCAGACGCAGAGCTTGGACTTCTTGCAGGTGCTGACAGGGTAGAAGGTACTCTTTTTGGTAATGGTGAACGTACAGGTAATGTGGATATAGTTACACTTGCTCTTAATATGTATTGTCACGGTGTAGATCCACTGCTTGATTTTTCCAATTTGCCTGAAATTGCAAAAATATATGAGGAGCAAACAGGCAGACCTATATATGACAGACAGCCTTATGCCGGAGAGCTTGTATTTGCGGCTTTTTCAGGTTCACATCAGGATGCTATTACCAAAAGTCTTAAATGGCATAACAGAAATAAACCTGACCATTGGAGCGTGCCCTATCTTCCCCTTAATCCCAGTGATATTGGCAGAGAATATGAATCGGATGTTATTCGTATCAACTCTCAGTCCGGCAAGGGTGGCATAGGATATCTTCTGGAAACAGGTTTTGGATATGTACTTCCCGCTAAAATGCGTGAAGATGTAAGCTATAAGGTGAAAAGTGTTTCGGACAAAAAACGAGCAGAACTGCTTCCAACAGATGTGCTTGACATTTTCACCAGGTATTATATTAATATAGAAACCCCATACAAGCTTATTGATTTCCATCATATCCGTGACGGCAAAGTAACTGCTGTAGTTACACTGGAGGACCACGGACAGCTTCGTGAAATAACGGGTACAGGTAACGGACGACTTGACTCAGTAAGTAATGCTATCAAAACCCATCTTGGTATAGATTTTTCTGACCTTACCTATCAGGAACACGCCCTTTCTACAGGCTCCTCCTCACAGGCGGTTACATATCTTAGTATTACTCTTCCCGACGGCAGTGTAAGCTGGGGTGCAGGAGTGCATGACGATATTATTACATCTTCTGTACTTGCTCTGTTCTCTGCAATTAACCGAACACAAAAATAGAACAACTACCAAACTTAAAAGGAGGGATCTTATGCATTTTAAAAAAATAATTTGCTTAGTTTTCTTTTTTGCACTTATTTTTATCCTTTGCACAAAAGCAGAAATCCTTCCTATAGATTTATCAATTCAGGGGCAGACTGCCGCACAAGGACAGGTTATTGAAGTTCCTGTTACTATTAGTGCTAACTCCAATGCAAGTGTAGGCACCTTCAGAATTGAATATGACTGTTCAGTGCTTGAATATATGAGTATGGTGCGTACAGGTTGTGTATCACTTGGTAACTCAGGGCTTGACCCCATAATCGGAAACCCTGACCAGTTAGGTTTTTACTTTATTTCAAAAAATCTTGGCACAACTCCCCTTACTGCAGGAGGCAATCTTTTCTATCTACGATTTGCCGTAAAGGAGGATGCTCCAAACGGCAGTTACCCTATTTCCATTATTATACCACCTGGGTGCGGGCTTCAGGATATGGAAGGAAACGCCTTTTCACTACGCATTATAAATAGTCAAATTGAAATAGATACTCCCCCCGACGGCAAACATATTATCAAAACAGCCTTCGGCTCTGAAGGCGGAAGCAGTATTTCATACGGAGGAAGATACGGGCAGGGAGAAACACTATCCCTTTCTGCTACTCCTGCTACAGGCTACAGATTTTCCCATTGGGAATGTGAAAATGGACATATTTCAAACCCCTATTCTGCCACCTCCACATATACTGCAGGAAATGAAAATGATACCATTTACGCACATTTTAAGCTTAAAACATTTTCTATTTCAGCATCTGTGGAAGGAAATCAAGGTGGCAGTATTGTGTGTGACAAAGAACATGCCCAATACAACTCAAGTGTTACTGTTACGCTTTTCCCTGATGAAGATTATAAGGTTTCTGCCTTTACCGTAAACGGAAAGGATTACCTTGCTTCCCTTAATAATAACACTATAACATTAAATTCTATTCGCTCAGCTCAGGATATTAAGGTAACATACAGCTGGTGCGGTGAAGAAATTATAGATAGTATTATTCCCCTCAGGGCAAGTCAAATTTCCTTTTCAAACCAATTAAAAACTATTGATATAACCGCAGATATAACCACTCCGTCTGTGGGATTTGCCCTTAATCTTCCTAACGATGCATATGTTCAGGAAACGGGCAAAAATATAATTACAGGTATGCTGGGGGATAAAAAATATTTAGTTGCAAAAAAAACAAAGGGGGAAAATCAATCCTTCCTTTTATATGTGAAAAGTGAAAATACTACTTATACATACACAGTAAATGTTTCCTTTACCCCAGAGTATTTATCAGAAAATATTATATCAGAAATAATCCCTCTTCGCAGTTACGATGCATCCTTCAATAATGAAACAAGGAGCATTTTTGTAAAGGCAAGTCTTTTTGATTCTTCTGCAGGTTTTGCTCTTAACCTTTCAAATGGCAGTTATCAGGTGGAAAAGGGCAAAGGAATAGTGTGTGGCAAGGAAAACGGTAAGCTTTATCTTGTTGCCAAAAAGTCAAACGGACTTTCCCAGAGTTTTAAAGTATTTATAACAACTGAAAGCGGGTACGAATATACCTACCATGCTACAATTGAATTTACTGGGGAAAATTACTCCTGTACAGATGTTATAACAGGAATATCTTTGCTAAGATGCGAAAACGGAAGCTTTTCAAATGAAACAAGAACAGTTAACATAACCTCACTTAGCCAAGCTCCTTCTTGCGGTGTGTATATTCAAAGCGAAGGGGAAATTGCTGTTTCCACAGATAAAGGTATTATTAAAGGCATAAAAGACGGCAAGCTATATTATGTAGTAAAAAGGGTAAATGGACAACAGCAAAACTTTGATATTTCCATTACTACAAATAAGGGGTATAAATACACCTTTAATGTAACAGTGAATTTTTCTTAAGAAAGGAATAAAAGATGATAAAACAAAAGTATGATAAAAAGGTATATTTTACGTTAGTTGGATTTATTCTTGTAGGAGTGCTTTTATTTGCTACAATTTTTGCCCGAAACTCCATGGAAATAGAAAAAAGTAAAGATGCCTTGGCAGATGCAAAAGGCAATACTCCTATGAATGAACAGGCTTACTATGGCAGTGAAGCTGTTAAGCTTTTAGGGCAGGTATATGACAAAGAAGGTAACCTGCTGGATGTTTCTTCATTAAAGGAAGAAACATCATTTTTCTCAGCTGATGGCAAGGAGATAAACCCTCCAACAGTAAGCCCGTCAGAATATGAAAAAGCCGTAAAAGGCATCTCCTATGAGGATTTGAAAAGCCTTATTGGTGGAGAAGGTGAAATAACAGGAGAAGTTGATAAACCTGGAGATGAATTTTATACAGTTTGTTACTATTACTATGGTGATAAAGCAAACTCCTCTGCATCCTTTATTTTTCAGGGCGACAGGCTTAAATCCAAAACCAATACGGGAATTATCCAAAAGGAAGATAAATAGCATATTACTGTAAAATAAATATGTTCTAAGATAGTAAAAACGCAGGACTGATTAATCAGTCCTGCGTTTTTATAGTTAAGTCAAATTTTATACGGTTATCTGAAAAGTTTCATAAATGCCTTTGCCATATTAGGCGCAAAGGATTCTGCACCAGGCCCTAAAATAATAAGACCATTTCTACCATCGTCAAAATAATTTACCTTCTGGTTAAGTGCCTCTGCAATAGCTCTGAGAGGAAGTAAAGTTCTTCCGTTAATTATCTGTGCAGGCACATCAATGGGAATATTTTCACCGCAAACAGAAATTTCTTTTGCACCAATTTTTATAATAATGCCCGCTAAATCAGTTTCAATAATAACCTTGTTATTTGCTTCGTCAAATCTCACTACTGCACCAAGGCTTTCAGCAACAAATCTTGCAGGAAGAAGTGTTCTTCCGTTTTTTACAACAGGAGCTACATCAAGAGGAGTCTCTACTCCCTTAATAAACGCCTTATTGCTTCCCACATACATAATAATATTTTCGCTGTCTTCCGCGTCAGGAAGCACCTCTACAGGACCTTCTGCCGAAGCGGCTCCGCCAATAATAGTGGCATTTGCATCAGCATAACGAACACGGCAATCAAAACAACCGGGAACTTCCGATCCGTTTACATAGCAGGTCTGTATAATTGCAGAATCAAGATTGTCATATACCGTTCTCCACACACCCACTCGCTGTACAGGGTCAGAGATTGTCCACAAATACTGCCCCGCTGAAAATGCCTGCCCCGACCCAATTGAAATTCCAACCCAGGAATTGTCTTTAAAGTCAACCCATTCTCTTGTAGCAATGGGTTTTGTAGCAATAGTACTTTCATAACTATCTGCCCATACATAAAGTCTGATAGTAAGTGCACCTACAGAATCCCCATAGCTGGGACAGTTCATATCAAAAGCCGAAAATGGTTTATCTATAGACAACTTTTGTGCTATTACAGTGCCTGTTTTTAATTCGTTTGCAGTATGGGTTGCAGCCGTATCATAAAGATATACAAGTTCACCTGCTGCCATAGTGGCTAATCCGCAACTGAATAAAATTGCAACAATTGTTAAAACAATAAAAAGTTTTTTCATATAGGAAATACCTCCAGGTGTGTTAATCATTATATATTTTATCATATTTTTATATAATTCACAATACTTTTTCCTTACAAAAAAAAACTAAAATTTTGTGCAGATTAACTAAAACAATATATCATATAAAAAACAACCAATTTTTTCGGTAATATGACTAATTTTTAACAAAATTTTTAGTTGTTATTCTATACTGGGATACTTGACGCAAATTACAAAAAGTAGTATAATATAAACTAATTACTATATATTATTTATAATCACAATAATTATAAAATATTTGGAGGTTTTAAAAATGAAAAGAGTTTATAATTTTTCTGCCGGCCCATCTATGCTTCCCGAAGAAGTACTTAAAAAAGCTGCTGACCAGATGCTTTCTTACGAAGGCTGCGGAATGTCAGTTATGGAGATGAGTCATCGCTCAAAGGTATTTGAAAGCATTATTTACGGAGCTGAAGAATTACTTCGTGAGCTTATGAACATTCCTGAAGATTATCACGTATTTTTCCTTCAGGGCGGAGCTTCAACACAGTTTTCAATGGTTCCCCTTAACCTTATGAATAAAAACAATAAGGCTGATTTCGTTATTACAGGTCAGTGGTCCAAGAAAGCTTTTTCTGAAGCTTCAAGATACGGTGATACACGCAAGGTAGCTTCCAGTGAGGACTCTGTTTTCTCATATATTCCCAAGCTCGATAAATCTATGTTTGATATGGATGCTGACTATGTACATATCACACATAATAACACAATTTACGGTACAAGATACACAACATTACCCGACACAGGTAATGTTCCCCTTGTTGCTGATATTTCTTCTGATGTTCTTTCACAGAATATTGATGTTTCCAAGTTCGGACTTCTTTATGCAGGTGCACAGAAGAATATCGCCCCTGCAGGTGTTACTATTGTAATTGTTAAAAAAGACCTTGTAGGTAATGCTATGGAGTCAACTCCTGTAATGCTTAACTACTCAACTCATATTAAAGATCGTTCAATGTACAATACTCCTCCTTGCTACTGCATTTACATTATGAAGCTTGTATTGGAATGGCTTAAAAATCTTGGTGGCGTATCTGCTATGCAGACAATTAACGAGGAAAAAGCCGCAATATTATATGATTTTCTTGACAACAGTGATATGTTTAAGGGTACTGTTGTAAAAGAAGACCGTTCTCTTATGAATGTTCCCTTCATTTGCCCCACAGAAGAGCTTAACGCTAAGTTTATCTCAGAGGCTGCTGAAAAAGGGTTTGTTAACCTGAAAGGTCACAGAACTGTGGGCGGTATGAGAGCAAGTATATACAACGCAATGCCCAGAGAAGGCGTTGTTAAGTTGGTAGAATTTATGAAGGATTTTGAAAGCAAAAATAAATAAAATTATAGTTTTAGGATGTGAAAAAATGATAAAAATTCAGACTCTTAATAAAATTGCAAAATGCGGTCTTGATAATTTTGATGCAAAATACGAAGTATCTGATACTGTTGAAAATCCCGATGGTATTATTCTTCGCAGCTTTAAAATGCATGATATGACAGTTGGTGACAACCTTAAGGCTGTTGCCAGAGCAGGTGCTGGTACAAATAATATTCCCGTTGAGGAATATGCAAAAAAAGGTATTGTTGTGTTTAATACTCCAGGTGCTAATGCAAACGCAGTTAAGGAGCTTGCTCTTGCAGGTCTTTTCCTGGCTTCCAGAAAAATTACAAATGCAATTGACTGGACAAAAACACTTAAAGGCAACGGTGACGCAGTAGGTTCTATGGTTGAAAAAGGTAAATCTGCTTTTGCCGGCCCTGAAATCAAGGGTAAAACTCTTGGCGTAATCGGTCTTGGTGCAATTGGTGTTCTTGTTGCAAATGCTGCAGAAGCTCTTGGGATGAAGGTTATTGGTTATGATCCCTTCCTTTCTGTAGAAGCAGCTTGGTCTATTGACAGTCGAATTAAAAAATCAGACGACATAAACAAGGTGTTTGCAGTAAGTGATTATGTAACTCTTCACCTTCCTCTTAATGACAATACAAGAGGTATGGTAAATGCAGACCTTCTTGAAAATGCTAATGATGGCATTAGAATTTTAAACTTTGCACGTGGCGAGCTTGTTGATGATAGTGCTCTTATTCCCGCTCTTGAAAGTGGCAAGGTTGCCGCTTATGTTACAGACTTCCCTTCAGATGCAGTTATCGGTGTTGAAAATGTTGTTGCAATCCCTCATCTTGGAGCATCTACTCCTGAGTCTGAAGACAACTGTGCACAGATGGCAGGAGCACAGCTTGTTGATTACCTTGAAAATGGTAACATTAAAAACTCTGTAAACTATCCTAACTGCCAGATGCCAAGAACAGGTAACCAAAGAATTACAGTAGCTCACCTTAATCAACAGTCAATGCTTACAAACATTTCTTCTATCATTTCAAATCATGGCATTAACATTGAGAATATGCTTAATAAGTCTAAAAAAGACTACGCTTATACAATACTTGATATTACAGGTGATATTCCTGATAGTATCGTTGAAGAAATTTCTAAAATTGATGGTGTATTAAAGGTGCGTGTGTTAAAGTAACTTTTAACCCCTTATAAAAATTCCATTTTGCTATTGATTTTTTATAAAAAATATGATATACTGTTAAAAGCAATTAAACTTATGAGAATTTAGGAGTGATTTAAAATGGTTGATGTTTTAAAAACCGTTGTTACAATAATTCAGATTGTTGTTTCTGTTGTTCTTATTGCATCTGTTCTTATGCAGTCGGCAAAAAAGGAAGGAATGTCCGGCATTGTTGGCGGTGCTTCCGAAACCTTCTTTGGTAAAAACAAAGGCAGAACACTTGATGGTGTGTTTGCTGTTATTACAACTGTATCTGCTATTATTTTCCTTATTTCTTCTCTTTTTCTTTATTACGGAATTACCGCAATAGAAAACAGAATTGAAGGAAATAATGCACCTCAGACTGAAACACAGATTCCTCTTACAATGGATGAAGATGGTAACTATATAAACCCTGAAACAGGTGAAATAGTTATATCTGCTGAAGATGTAGCAAACAGCCAGCAGGCTGAAGGTGAAACTGAAAATACAGAAACACCTGCTGAATAATTAAATTTCAAACAACAAAAAACACCCTTTTTAAAAAGGGTGTTTTTTTATATTTTTATCTGATATCTTCTGCAACCGTTTCGGGTGGTAAATCCAAAAGCCAGGGTTTTTCTATATATTTTTTTATTTGTTTTAACGCCTCTGCATAGTAATGTCCGTCACAAATACGTTCATCACTTACAAAAGAAACTTCTATTATTTTTCTCTCAATAACCTTTCCTGTTTCATCTATCATTAGCTTTTTCTTCCTTTTACCCATACCGATAAAAACAGGAATATTACCAAAATTATATAAATGGTGATATATAGGTTCAATACCCAGCGATCCCATATTTGTTATAAACATTGAGCCATGAAAAGGACTTAAATTTACTAAAAATCTCGGAAGTAATCCGAAATAGTCCATAGTTTTCAAAAGCCACACGCATAATTTAAGAAGAACTCCCGGAATATAAGTAAGTATTCTGGCTGCTTTATCCATAGAGTTTCTGTCGCCCTCTTGTTTGTTTTCTTCAACAAGCTCTGTCACCTTTTTATAGATATCATCCAAAGTATCTGTTGGATTAGCATTAACTTTAATAACAGTTTCCTGTGCTTCAATAGTCATTTGCTTTTTTATAGCGAGGCACATAACAATACCGTTTCGTGCATATATATGCTGTCCCCTTATATATCTGTTAATACCCGGAAATTTAGAAATAGTTCTTACATAAGCTGACATAATTATATGCATATGACCAATATTTTTCATTCCGGACAATCTTTTTTCTCTTAAGAATTTTTCAGCCTCCGTAATATCGAAGCTTGTTTTAAAAAGATTAGAAGCTCCGTTACGCTCCGGCATAATAAAAGGTATTATAAAATTCATAGGATCAATTGACCTTATTCTTCTTCCCTCTTTTTTCATATTGCTACCCCTATTTTTTTACTTTTTTCGCTAATTTTTTCATATAATTATATTATAAAGTAACTACCGTTTTCTGTCAAGAAAATTTTGCAAGAAAAAAATCCCACTCTGTTTGTAGAGTGGGATTTAATACTTAAATATTAGTCTTCAAGTCCGCTTTCAGCTCTGTAATCTTCAAGCTTTCTGTTAAATTCATCCGCATATGTCTTCATTTTTGTAGCCATTTCGCTGATATATGTAGCAACAGGTTTACCGGATTTCATATTATCATAGAATAACAGGTGAGTATGGTTAAATCCGTTAACTCCTCTGCCAAGAGGTTCTTCATCTTCCATAGCCTTTGTAAGAATTTCAAAGTCTTCATCGTTCATATTCTTCTTGTAGTAGTCAAGAATATAAGCTTTTCTTGATGCACCCATGCAAATACCAAGTTCTACAGCTGCAGCCTTAACATCAGGGTTACTACCTGTAGGTGTCATAAACTGAGCATCTGTAAGGTAAAGATGAGGTCCAATCTTTTCAGGTCTTGCACTGGGAAGATAAATGTATCTGATTACATCATCTGTTTCAGTAGTTAAATTACCAACCATAAGGTTAGGCATAACTTCTGCCTGCATAGCAACTTCTCTTCTTACTACTTTTGCTTTTGTAGCAAGCATATCATAGTCGTATATAATAGTTCTGTACTTATCAAGAATCTGTCTTGTTTCGTTAGAATCAATAGTAATTTCTACTTCTGTGTAATCGTCATTCCAATCTGTAGCATAGTTCATAATCCAGTCAGGACGAAGGAAATTACCTGTATTAATCTTGAATCCTTTTTCATGAAGAGCTTTACAAATTTCCATGAAAGCATCAAAGTTCCACTTGTTTTCTTTGTAATATTCATGAGGAGTCTTAATGCCGTTTTCTTTAAATAAGCTTTCGTTGTATGATAAGTAGTTTGCTTCATTCATAACTCTATTGGATACACCATAGTAATGACCATCAAAGTAACCACTCTTCATAGCATCTTCGTCTATTCTTTCATCATTAGGGTCATAGTATCCGTCAACAGGTTCGTAAAGACCATCAACTATATCTCCTGGTAATCTGGAACAAGTAAATACGTACTGTAAATCCCAAACATCGCCTGCTGCAATAGCAGATGCAATTGATTCAGGCTGGTGGTCACCAACAGTAAGGTATTCAACCTTTGTACCGGGATGATCTACCATAAACTGGTCAGCACCGTCTGCGTACTCATGGTTAAGGGGGTCATTGGAAAAATCTCTGTAAGCGGAAACTCTGAAAGTATAGCCTTTAATAGCTTCTTCATTAATTTCCTGAATTCCATTACCGCCCTTTTTGCAAGCTCCAAATGTAGCCGCAACCATAATGGCTGCAAGAGAAACTGCTATTCCCTTTGCTAAAAAGTTCTTTTTCATTTTTCATTTTCCTCCGTTTCGCCTTGTAAGGCATTTTTATTTTGAGTTTACTCATACAGGGAAAACCCGATTACAAAGGGATTTTATAAGATTTCGGCAGTAAATTTAAGATTATTTCACAACATTTAAAGCTTTAATGAAACATTCCATTCTTATGGTGAAAAACACCAAAAAAACTGCTAAAAAGCTCACCCCTTCTATTGATAATATTATATAACATTATTTTTCAATTGTCAAGGAGTGTTAGAAAATATTTTGAAGAGTGGGCTTCTCAAGACCTGAAATATGACTAAGAAGTTTCTCTATCCATTTAAGTTCGGCATTTAAGGATGATTTGTTTCCTGATTTCATATATTCCTTTCCTTTTGTTATGCTTTCATTTACCATATCAAGTTCTGCGTGATTTGTTGAAATTGCAAAATATTTTTCGGTTTTCTCCCACTTTTTTGCAAAGAAATCAAAATCCATTTCCGTTTTAACTTCCCATATATCTCTTTTAAGTTCATTACATTTTTTTGTTACATAGCCCATATAAAAGGTTAACACAACCGGTATGCATATAAGTATGAGCAGTGCGAGATATACCCTTCTCATTTTATTTCATCCTCCTTGTATCCTTGCAGATAAACTTCTCCTTTTTCATCTGCTGCAGCAAAAAACACATCCTTTTCTGATTTCATCCCTTTAGCCTTGATAATCGAAAGTATTTTTTCCTTTTCTATACCACATCTGTCTATTCCCTGATTATCAAATTCTCCATCGCTTATAACTGTAAAGAAAAAAGGCTCATCAGGAAGATTAACCTTAATATCCGATGCAGAAATAGGACGGTATTCGCTTTTTGGAATAATACTTAGTGTACCATTTGTTTCGAGTATAGCATATTCAACCTGTCTTATATCTGTAATTCCCGCCTTTCTCAATTCTTCGGTAACATCATCTATATTATATCTCATCCTTTTCATTTCATTAATCTGCATTACGCTGTGTTTTATAATAATTACAGCATCTCCTTCCAAAATGCTTCTTGCCTTTTTACTTTTTAAAGACAGCACAGAAACTGCAATTTCCACTGCCATAAGAGTAAAAATAGGCAGTATTCCATACAAAAGAGGAATAGCCGTATCCTGCATAGGTATAGTTGCAAGTTCTGATAACATTATGGCAATAACAAACTCTGATGGTTGAAGCTGCCCTATTTGTTTTTTACCCATAAGACGCATTGCAAGTACTACAGTTATATATAAAATTAAAGTTCTGATATAATTTATTAGCACGGCAAAACCTCCTTGACATTACATTTTTTATGTTGTACAATTAATTTATAATTATTCAAAAAACAAATTAACAGGGTGATAAAAATGGACAATTCTATTAACAAAAACTCTTCTTCCCCTATAGTTTTATCTTCCTGCAAACAAATTAATACTAGCTGTAAAAATGAAGTTTTTTTCAATAACCTTCATCTGCACAAACTATTTTATGTAAAAAGCGGAAAACTAACATTTACTATCAGCGGAAATACCGTTGAAACAAAGGCATCTGCGTTACTGTTTATAAAAAAATATACCCCCTATACCGTTAGTGTAAACTCAGAAAATTTTCATATTATAAAGGCGGATTTTTCTTATAACCCTTCTTTTAATAATAAGGAATTTTCTTTTTTGGAAGATAACTATAAATATGGTAATTACAGCATTATTTTTCCCGGACCAAAAACAAATTTAGCGGAGAATTTTATAAAAATTTCATCAGGCAGTGTAGATGCACTTGAAAAAACCATAAAGCTCATTTCTTTTGAGCAGGAAATCTCCCGCCACTACTATAAAAATCAGAATTCTGCTGTATGCGACTACATAAAAGAATACATTGACAGATACTATCTTCAGGAGATTACTGTATGGGATATGGCAAAGGATTTAGGTATGAGCGAAAGCTTTCTTTCCCATTCCTTTAAAGAAGCTTTTAAAATCAGCCCTAAAAAATATATTTTGCAAAAGCGTACAGAAAAAGCAAAAGAGCTTCTTTTAACTACAGATATGTCTTCGAAGGATATATCCCGGGCAGTAGGTTTTTCCAGTCCTCAGCGGTTTAATGATATCTTTAAAAAGTATCAAGGTGTATCCCCTCTTATTTTTAAAAAAACAAAAGAATAATTTTTTTTAAACTGCCTAAAATAACCCTAAAAAGGAGGCAAAAACAAATGAGTATTGAAAATTTAACTGAAAAAACTTTCAACAAAGCTTTAGAAACGGAAAAACCTGTAATTATTGATTTTTACGCTACCTGGTGTGGCTCCTGTAAATCATTGGAAGGTAATATACAGGAATTTGCACAGGAAAATCCTGATGTAGATGTTTACAAAATTAATGTTGATGAAAATATGGATATTGCCGACAGGTATGGTATTATAAATGTTCCCACCCTTCTTGTTTTCTCAGGCAGAAAAATCAAAAACAAAGGTGTTGGATATATGTCAAAAAGAGAAATTGGAAATTTATTAAACTGATAAAACAAAACCGCCATCTAGGGCGGTTTTCTTGTTTGACAATAGTTTTTATTTATGATAAAATATTTCTATACTTAAAAAATACGGATGTGAAAATAGTTATGCTGATAAGCACAAGTGATATATGCAAATCTTATGGTACCGAGGTAATACTGGAAAATGTGTCTTTTGATATGGCAGAAAAAGATAAAATAGGCTTAATAGGTTCAAACGGTGCAGGTAAAACAACCCTTTTTCGTATTCTCACTGATGAGGAATCTGCGGATAGCGGTGAAATTTACAAACAGAAAAATATACGGATTGGATATATGCGTCAGCATTCTGATTTTACTTCTAAGGAAACAGTTTATAACGAAGTACTGAAAGTTTTTTCCCACCTTGTAAAAACGGAACGAGAATTGGAGGATATTGTTCTTAGTTTGGAAACAAAGGACGGAAACACTGATGAGCTTATAAAAAGACAGGTATATCTCACTGAAAAGTTTAAAAACGATGGAGGGTATATTTATAAAAGCAAACTCCGTTCAGTTCTTATGGGTCTTGGATTTGGTGAGGATGATTTTCATATGCCCCTCAGCTCCTTAAGCGGTGGCCAGCGTACAAGACTATTACTTGCCAGACTATTATTGGAGGAGCCTGAACTTCTTTTACTGGATGAACCTACAAACCATCTTGATATCCCTTCTGTTTCATGGCTGGAGGATTACTTAATGTCATATAACGGCGGGCTTATTGTGATTTCTCACGACAGATATTTTCTTGATAAAGTAACAAATCGTACAATGGAAATTGAAGGACATAAACTAAGCTGTTATAAGGGTAATTATTCAAAATATCTTGTTCAGAAGCAAGAGCTTACATTACATAAAACAAGAGTTTTTGAGAATACAACTGCTGAAATTACCCGTCTGAAAGGAATTATTGAACAACAAAGACGTTGGAATAGAGAAAAAAATATCAAAACGGCAGAAAGTAAGCAGAAAATTGTAGATAAGCTTATCCGCGAACTGGAAGCTCCCCAAAAAGAGCAGGAAACTATGCAGTTTTCCTTTAAGGCAAACCGAACAAGCGGAAATGATGTGCTGAGTGTTCGCAATCTGAAAAAATCCTTTGAGGGAAAAGAGATATTTCGGGATGCAACTCTTGATGTAAGGCGAAAAGACAGAATATTTCTGCTTGGTCCTAACGGTTGCGGAAAAACTACATTTATCAAAACTCTTTTGTCAAAATATACTCCTAACGGAGGAGATTTTCGGTTTGGTGTAAATGTGGATGTAGGTTATTATGACCAATTAGGGGAAACTCTTACTCCCGAAAACACTATTATTGAGGAAGTGTGGGAAGCTTTCCCCTCACTTACCCATACACAGGTCCGCTGTGTTTGTGGTGCCTTTTTATTCAGCGGTGAAGATGTTTTTAAGCAAATCAAAGATTTAAGTGGCGGTGAAAAAGCCAGAGTAACTCTTATAAAGCTTAGTCTTTCGGGCAGTAATTTTCTTATTCTTGATGAACCTACAAATCATCTTGATATTGCCTCGCGTGAGGTTTTAGAGAAAGCTTTTTCAGAATACGAAGGAAGTATGCTGGTAATTTCCCATGACAGATATTTTATAAATAAACTGGCAACTACCATATGTGAAATGACTCCAAAGGGTATAAAAAGATATAACGGAAACTATGATTACTATTTAGAAAAATCTGTTTTTACGGAAAATAATAATTCTCCTTTAAAAGAGGAACGCAAACAAAGTACAGGAAATGATTACAAGGAGCAAAAAGAACTGGTAAAACGGAAAAGAAAACTGGAAAATACCATTAAAAAATGCGAAGAAGAATTGGAAAAGCTGGACAAGGAAATAAGTGATTTAAAAAGCAAGCTGGAGCTTCCTGAAATCGGTACAGATTATACAAAAGCTATGGAAATTAGCGAAAAAATCGAAGAGCTTACCAATTTATACGAAGAAGAATTTTTAAGACTTGACGAGGCAGAAGCAGGTCTTAAAGATATGGAATAATTGCAGGTATTTACCGTTTTGCTTGAGCAAACATTATAAAGTATAAGTAAAAGCTTTTTGGAAGAGCCAAGCCTTAGAGATATTTTATAATTTTTGTTTTGCAAAGCAAAACTTCCTTTTCTTTTCTCTATTCTCTCTTATCTTTTCTCTGGAAACGACAATTTTTAGAGAAGAGCAAAAAGAGAAAAGTGAATAGATAAGAGTACAAAAAGAAACGACAATCTTCTATCGAAAATTGTCGTTTTTTCTGGCACCCCTGACCGGAATCGAACCGATAACTAACCCTTAGGAGGGGTTTGTTATATCCATTTAACTACAGAGGCGTATTAAAAGGGGCATAACAAGGGTGGCAATATTTGCCACCCTATTATTTTGTCCACAATTTTTATTTTTCCATTCTTCCAATTTTACAAGAAAGAGTCATAAGGCTATCACTTAAGTGCACATTTTCTACCGCAAGCCCTTTTTCAGTAGGAATTTCCTTATGAGAAAAGTTCCATATGCCCTTAACTTTGCCTTTAATGGCAGGAAGCACTTCCTGTACACTTTCTTTTGGCATTGTAAGCACTGCAATATCCACAGAATGGGTATCTAAAAATTTTTCAAGTTCTGTAACGGGCATAACCTCTATCCCATTTACACTTACTCCGTATAAATCAGGATTATGGTCAAAAAGTCCAATAATGTTAAAGCCTCTTTTTTTAAAATTACCATATCCTGCAATAGACATACCAAGTTTTCCTGTGCCTACTATTATCATATTTCTGCCTTTATGTATGCCCAAAATTTCACTGATTTCATTGTAAAGATATTCTACATTATAGCCATAACCCTGCTGACCAAATCCACCAAAACAGTTAAAGTCCTGTCTTATCTGAGAAGCAGTAACATTCATCATTCTGCTGAGTTCTTTCGAAGATATCCTTACTATTCCGGCGGAAAGTAAATCGCCCAGGTATCTGTAGTATCTTGGAAGTCGTCTGATTACAACACTGGAAACCTTTTTGTCAACAGCCACTTACCTTCACTCCTTTATTTGTTTTTAGTTATTTTCTTTTGTATAGTTTAAAAGTCCTCCTGCAAGCATCATTTCCACCTGTCTGCCTGAAAGAGATGTTTCTGTTACAATATCAATACCCTTTGTAATATTTCTTATAACAATATCACCGCCGACCTTAACTGCATTTATTGCATCTTTAATTTCCAACTGGTCATCTCGGTCAATCTTATCATAATCATCGGGGTTTTTAAATGTTAATGGTAAAATACCTGAATTTATAAGGTTTGCAACGTGAATTCTTGCAAAGGATTTTACAACTACTGCCTTAATTCCAAGATATAAAGGAGCAAGTGCAGCGTGTTCACGACTGGAACCCTGTCCATAGTTGCTTCCGCCTATAATAAATCCTCCACCATTTGCCTTTGCTCTTGCAGGAAATTCAGGGTCGCAGGGAACAAGACAAAACTCGGAAAGATATGGAATATTTGAACGAAATGGTAGCAATTTAGCGTTAGAAGGCATAATATGGTCAGTAGTGATATTATCTTCCACTTTAATAAGTGCCTTACCTGAAATAGTATCACTCATAGGTTTGTTTACAGGAAAAGGTTTAATATTAGGTCCTCTTACTACCTGTACATCATTATTTTCAGGAGCAGGACTTACTACCATATTATCATTAATCTTAAATAGCTTTGGCATTTCAATTTCAGGAGCATCACCCAAACTTCTGGGGTCTGTAAGTACACCTGTGATGGCACTTGCTGCAGCTGTTTCTGGACTTACCAGATAAACCTGAGCTGACTTTGTACCGCTTCTGCCTTCAAAATTTCTATTAAATGTTCTAAGAGATATTGCATCTGTTTTAGGTGCCTGACCCATACCTATGCAAGGTCCGCAGGCAGATTCAAGTATTCTGGCACCCGCTGCTACCATATCAGCAAGAGCACCATTTTCTGCAAGCATTGTAAGCACCTGCTTTGAACCAGGAGCAATTACAAGACTCACGTCAGGATGAACTGTTTTACCCTTTAAAATGCTTGCCACCTTCATCATATCCATATATGATGAGTTTGTACAGCTACCAATAGCAACCTGGTCAACCTTAATTGCACCGATATTTTCAATAGTATCAACATTATCAGGCATATGAGGTTTTGCCGCCATAGGAGTAAGTCTGGATAAATCTATTGTAATTTCTTCATCATACTCAGCGTCTGTGTCAGGAAGAATTTCTGTAAAGTCTTCTGCCCTGCCCTGTGCAGTTAAAAATTCCTTTGTAATATTATCACTGGGGAAAATGGAAGTGGTAGCACCCAATTCTGCACCCATATTTGTAATAGTAGCACGTTCAGGAACAGTAAGAGTTTTTACACCCTCTCCTGCATATTCAATAATCTTGCCTACGCCACCTTTTACTGTGAGGATGCGAAGCACCTCTAATATAATATCTTTAGCTGCAACCCATGGTGAAAGCTTTCCTACAAGATTTACTTTACATACTTTTGGCATTGTAAGGAAGTAAGCACCGCCACCCATAGCAACAGCAACATCCATACCGCCTGCACCTATTGCAAGCATACCAATACCTCCCCCTGTGGGAGTGTGACTGTCAGAACCAAGAAGTGTCATACCGGGAATTCCAAATCTTTCCAAATGAACCTGATGGCAAATACCGTTACCAGGTCTGGAAAAATATATTCCGTGCTTTGAGGTTACTGTCTGGATAAATTTATGGTCATCAGCATTTTCAAAGCCTGACTGTAATGTGTTATGGTCTATATAAGCAACGGATTTTTTCGTTTTGACTCTGGGCACTCCCATAGCCTCAAATTCAAGATACGCCATTGTACCTGTTGAGTCCTGAGTAAGTGTCTGGTCAATGCGAATGGAAATTTCTGTTCCCGCCTTCATTTCACCGCTGACTAAATGCTCTTTAATAATTTTCTGTGCCAAGTTTAAGCCCATTATATTTTCCCTCCAAAAAACTTTTTTTATATTTTATTAAAAAACAGGAGGTTTGTCAAGAACTTTGACATAATTTCCACAATCTTCATTAAAAGCAAGTGATTTTTTGTCACTTTTTATATTGAAAAGTGACATATAAAATGTTATAATGGTAAAGTTGAAAAGTTAGGAAAAGAGATGAATCAAAAAATGTATGAAGAATTTTTGCCTATAGCCTTAATACTTGTATGTGCAAAGTTATTTGGTATGGGTTCAAGAAAAATCTTCCTGCCTCAGGTGGTGGGAATGCTGGTTGCAGGTATTTTCTTAAAAATTTGCGGTATTACCACAGGTCCTTTCATAGCTGAAATTGCAGAATTTGGCGTTATTATGATAATGTTTACCGCAGGTCTGGAAACAAATATTGAAGATGTAAAAAATACAGGGTTTGCATCTTTAGTAGTGGCATCACTTGGAGTGCTTGTTCCTTTAGCAGGGGGATTTGTGCTTTATTCGCTGATGCATGGTGGTTTTGCACCTATCGGCAGTCCTGAATTTATATCAGCTGTGTTTACCGGCCTTATAATAACTGCCACATCTGTTAGTATAACTGTAGATGCACTTAGGGAAATGGGAAAACTGCATACTAAGGCAGGTACAATAATTTTAAGTGCTGCTATCATTGACGATGTTATAGGTGTTTTACTTCTGAGTATTGTACTTGGCCTGAGAAATCCCGATGTACACCCTTGGATGGTGCTTGTTAAAACTGTTACCTTCTTTGGAATCGTGGCCGTAAGCGGAGTTATTGCACATTACATTTTCAAATGGCTTGGAAAAAGGTATCCTCATAACAGACGTGTTCCCATTTTCGGTCTTGTATTTTGTCTGCTTCTTTCTTATATAGCAGAAAAATGGTTTGGCATTGCAGATATTACAGGTGCTTTTTTAGCAGGTATTGTCCTTTGTAACCTTCGCTCTGCAAAATATATTGTGGAAAAAATTGACACCTCAGCTTATATGTTTTTTGCACCTATTTTCTTTGTAAATATTGGTCTTAAAACAGACTTTTCGGGTTTTTCTGGTAAAATTTTAATTTTTGCGATTCTGTTTGTCATAGTTGCACTTCTTACGAAAATTATAGGTTGCGGAATTGGCGCTAAGCTTTGTAAATACTCTAATAAAGAAGCTCTCAGAATAGGCGTTGGTATGATGGCAAGAGGCGAAGTTTGTCTTATTATTGCGCAAAAAGGTCTTAGTATGGGACTATTTGAGGCATCTTATTTCCCTGCAATTATTTCACTTGTAATAGTGGCATCAATTTCTACACCTATTATTTTAAAGCTACTTTATAAAAACAAAAAAGAAGCTCCTTTAGAAAATTCAATATAGGGAGTAATGAAAGGACGGAATTTAAAATGGTAGGTATTATAGGTGCTATGGATGTGGAAGTACAGGCACTTAAGGATGCAGTTTTAAATCCAGAGAGAAAAACGGTCAGCGGAATTGAATTTGTAAAAGGAACAATTTCGGGCAAAGATGTGGTTATAGCAAAAGCAGGTGTTGGAAAGGTTAATGCTGCAGTTTGTGCACAAACAATGACTCTTTTATACTCTCCCGATGTTATTGTCAACACCGGTGTGGCAGGGTCACTTTCTGAACAAATATCCGTTGGGGATATTGTTATAGGAACATCAACCTTGCAACATGATATGGATACCAGTCCCCTTGGTGACCCTGTAGGTTTTATTTCAGGAATTGATAAGGTTTTTATGGATTGCGACAAAGAGGTTCAAAAAAAGCTTCTTAAAGCCTCAGAAAAACTTACAAATATGAAAATAACCAGTGGAATTATTGCATCCGGAGATGTATTTTTAAATGACGGAGAAAAAAGAGAAAGAATTTCTTCTTTGTTTGGTGCTGTTGCAGGAGAAATGGAAGGAGCAAGTATAGGACAAGTGTGTGTAATCAATAATACACCCTACTGTGTTGTGCGTGCAATATCAGATAATGCAGACGGCAGTTCCCATGTGGATTACCCCACCTTTGTAAAAAAAGCAGCGGAAAATTCCACTAAGCTTATGATAGAGTTTATAAAGATATATTAAATTTTGGTTAATATAAAGTTCAAAAAGCAGAGTTTTAAAAACTCTGCTTTTTTCGTTTTATATAATTTTTAAACTTCTGTAAATACAAAGGATACTATCTGGCAGGTTGGAATAATTGCTGCAGAGCCGTACATACTACCATTGCAGTAATTTGAGTTCCAGAATAAACCGTTGTTGCATCCACATTCTCCAAGAGGATTGGGTGGTGCTGAGGGAAGATTTGTTATGATTTTTACTGAATTTTTGTTTGCCCATACCAAAAGACCTGTAAAACCGCTGCCTGATACGCCACCGCTGCTTGTAAAAATTGTTACAACTCTGCCAATGTTGTTGCAAAGTGTTTCTACAAGGGGCGAACCGCAAGAAGGTCCGCAGTCGCAGCCACAAGAAGGGGCGTGGTCGCATCCGCAGGAAGGGCCATGGTCGCAGCCGTTGCCACAATATCCGCCGCTATTAAAATTGTTATACATATATGTTTGCCTCCTTATAATATGTTTAAAGGCGTGTTCTAATCGCCACAGTATATTATATGAAAAGCAAAACTTTTTGACACAAAATAGAAATAAAAACATTAAAAACTGTTGCAGATAAAGCTAAATTGTGATAGAATAATGTTATACAAAGAAATGGAGGAAAATACATATGGCTAATATAAATAACAGAATGATGGAACTGGGAAAGGTTCGCTCGGTAATCCGCGAAACCTTTGAATATGGTAATAAAAGAGCAAAGGAAATCGGCAGAGAAAATGTCTATGACTTTTCTTTAGGCAATCCAAGTGTTCCGACTCCTGAAATTGTTGATAAGGAAATGGTAAATTTAATTAATGACAATACTGTTGCAGTTCACGGATATACCTCTGCTCAGGGTGCAGAGCCTACCAGAATTGCTATAGCTCAGGATATAAACCGCAGATTTTCCGCCGGCGTTACAAAGGATGATATTTATATGACCTGCGGTGCAGCTGCATCTCTTACAATTTCTATTTCCGCTTTATGTAACAAAGGAGATGAAATTATAGCTATTGCTCCCTTCTTTCCTGAATATAGGGTTTTTGTGGAATCTGCCGGAGCAAAGCTTGTGGTAGTGCCTGCTGATACAGAAAATTTTCAAATTAATTTTAAAGAGTTATCCAGACTTATTACACCTAAAACAAAAGGTATAATTATAAATACTCCCAACAATCCTACAGGTGTTGTATTTTCTGAAAATACTATAAACCGTCTTTGTGATATTCTTCGAGAAAAATCAAAGGAATTTGGGAATCCTGTATATCTTATTACAGATGAGCCTTATCGTGAGCTTGTGTATGATACTGATGCAAAGGTACCTTATCTTATTAACTGCTATGACCACACTCTGGTATGCTATTCTTACAGTAAATCCCTTTCTCTTCCAGGCGACAGAATAGGTTATATTGTGGTTTCCAACAAAATGCCTGAACATGAGGATATTTATGCGGCAGTTTGCGGTGCAGGCAGAGCACTTGGTTTTGTGTGTGCTCCTTCCATTATGCAAAGGGCAATTCTTCCTGCTCTTGGAAAAACCTCTGACCTTTCTGTATATAAAAAGAACAGAGACCTTTTGTACGAGTCACTTACAAAAATGGGTTATACCTGTGTACATCCGGATGGTGCATTTTACCTGTTTGTAAAATCCCCTGTTCCCGATGCATCTGAGTTTTGCTTAAAGGCAAGAGAGTATGATATTCTTCTTGTTCCCTCTGACAGTTTTGGCTGTACAGGATATGTAAGAATTGCATACTGCGTAACAACCGAAATGATACAGCGTAGCCTCCCTGCATTTGAAAAATTGGCAGAAAGCTATGGGTTATAAGAAAAAAAGCCGAGATTTATCTCGGCTTTTTTTACGCTACTTTATTTTCTCCGTTTGCGTAGTTTATAAAAACTCCCTGCTGTACATTATAGCAATATACGCAAAAAGACAAGCCTTTCCCCTTATCTTCTACTGAATAGGCTTCCATTAAAACACCACTTGCTACAAGATTATCCCCCTGAAAAACAGGAGTTACTCTATACATAACGTGATTTCCTGTTTTGTCAATATAGCTGTCCACCATATTTTCAAAGGGTAACATTCCTTCCACGTTCATATACCTTGTGCCGGTAATTAAATTACGGGGATTGGCATTTTCTCCTGTTAACTGAAATCCCAGAAGGTGACATCTGTTATAAAGGTATTTTCCCGAAATGAAATCATATTGTCTGTTTTTCCACCCTGTAGGCTTAATACTGCTTATATTCCCTCTTTTTTCAGTTGGCATTGTATCCAAGGATACAGAAGCCACACATACATCGCATCTTCCAAGACCATCTAAACTGCTGTAATATTCAAAAGAGGCAGGAATAATTTCATAATCCTTAAAAAAAGGTTTATTATTATTTATTTTTATATACGCACTTTTGGAGTATTCTTTTAACTCTCCCAAAAGATAATCGTATTCCCCCTGCTGGAAAAGGTCACGGATAATGTAAACCTTTTCTGTAGCTTCGTCCCATGCCACCCCAAGATTAAAGCTCTCTGCAATAAAACGGATGGGAAGCATCGTCCTGTCATTATAAACAGAAGGAGCAACATCCAAAGTAAACAAGGCTCCGTTTAAATAAGCTTTTTTACTGTCTATAATAAGCTTTATAGTATCATTTTCAAGAGTAAGAACAGCCGTTTTCTCTTTTCCTTTCCAGTCCACCTTGCCACCAAAGGCTTCAATAATAGCACGAACAGGCACTAATGTTCTGCCTGTTTTTATTATAGGCTCTGTACCTCTGCCTGGGTCAATTTCCTGATTTTCTCCGTTTACTGCCATTAAAGGATTGCCAATCTGCATACTTATTACAACATCTTCAGGCTTTTGGGATGCAATTACATGAGGAGATAAAAGGAGGAAGCATATTAAAAATGCAAATACTCTATAAATTCTGTTTTTGTTCATTATAATTCTCCATTTTTCACTATGAGATTTCTTATTATACTCTTCCCAATTTAAGAAGCTTTCTACGGTGTATATAGTAAGCTATTGCCATAGCTATACCTGAAATTGTCCATGAAATAGGGAAAGAATAATATACCATAGGAAGTGTGGGATTAAAAGGCCATACAAGTGTTACCCACGCTACTCTTATTCCGCATATGCCTATAATATTAATTATTGTAGGAAGTATTCCCTTTCCCATTCCCCTGAGTGCACCGCTGTATATAACGCTAGGTACATATAGTACATACATACTTATTGCACTGTAAAACTGAACAAGTCCTATTTTTACAACAGAGGCATCTTTTGTAAATATTCCTAAAATACCAGCGCCATTTAGCAGTAAAAACCCTGAAAAAGCAAATACCGTTATACTTGAAAATATAAGTGCACAGTTTACAGATTTGTTTACCCTTTGAAGCTTGCCTGCACCTAAGTTTTGTCCTACAAAGCTGATTACTCCCTGCTCGCTTGAGCTGATTAATAAATAACAAAAACCCATAAAGGTCCAGCTTATACTGTGTGCCGCAACAGTCAGCTTTCCAAAACTGTTTACCGCACTTTGAGTAATGGTATTTGAAAGGCTGAACAAAATACTGTTTAAACCTGAGGGTACACCTATAGCAAGTATCATAGAAAGTTCATTTTTAAAAATCTTAATTTTGCTAAGCTTATATTCGGGAATAAGCTTCCCTTTTGCAAAAATCCACACAACTGCTATTGCGGAGATAATCTGGGAAGCTATTGTACCTATTGCAACTCCCACCACATCAAGATGGAACACTATAACGCAAATAAGGTTTAAAACCACGTTTGCTGCTCCTGAAAATGTCAGAATATAAAGAGGGCGTTTAGTATCTCCCATAGCGCGAAGAACTGCTGAACCAAAGTTATATATAAGGGTAGCAGGGACGCCTAAAAAATATAGCTTCATATAAAGGGTAGCCAGTTTTATAACATCAGGAGGAGTGTTCATAAGTCCCAAAAAATATTCCGAGAAAAACCAGCCTACAAGCATAAGCGGAATACCTAAAATTATTCCAAGTGACAAAGATGTGTGTAACGCTCTTTCAATACCATCATTATTTTTAGCGCCAAAAAATCTTGCACAAATTACATTTGTACCAACAGATAAGCCAATAAAAAAGTTCAGTATAAGGTGAATAAGGGAGGTTGTTGCACCAACTGCCGCTAATGCTCCTTCACCATCTACTGCATATCTGCCTACTACTATTGTGTCGGCAGTATTATAAAGCTGCTGCAAAAACCCCGATAAAATTATGGGAATTGCAAACAGGCAGAATTTTTTCATTATTGACCCTTCTGTCAAATTTGTTCCTGTTTTCATTAGTAATCACGACCTACATTTTATTACTATAACTTTATACTTTGTAAAAAGAGTTGCCAATATAAAATAGAATAGTATTAATACTTTTATCTGCAACTTAAAGTATGCCAAACAAAATAAACCCTACGGTATTTACACCAAAATTTGCAAACATATGCACTGCCCAAGAGGTATATATACTCTCCTCTTTTTCATCTAGAAAATTAAATATCAGTCCTCCTGCAAAAAGTCCTGCAAATAGTATCGGCAGTACCCATAAATCAAACATTATGGCAAGCATCCCTGTGTGATACAACGCAAACATACCTGCACTGAACATATGGGAAAATTTTCTTCCTCCAGCTTCCTTCAGATTTATAAAACCAACGCCCCTGAAGAAGAATTCCTCCAGAAAGGAATTTATAAGGGAAATATAAAGAGAAACATATATAAAGTTGTTTCCGTTTACTCCGTGATTTTCCGTAAGTCCCGTTACAACACTTGAAAAGTCAATAAAGCCTTTTGTTAAAAAATATCCTCCAATTATTACAGCATAAATTCCTACACCTATAATTACCGCCTTAAAAAAACTTGCTTTTTTTACAATAAACAGCTTTTTTAAACTCTCTGCTTTGTTTTCCCGCAAAAAATATATTGCAGGTACAACTAAAAACAGTAATATTTTTATAAGGGATTTTGTTATATATTCAGGCTTTATAACTGCATCTACAGCTGACATTATAATAGATGACAGTATTACCCATATTATAATATAAATGCCTGTGTTTCTTTTCATAATTTATTCCTTCTTTCAAAGGTTTTTATATTGTAAAATCAGGGAACGATTTAGATGACAACATTTTTCGTCGATATGCAATCTTTGATTGCTCGATATTTTTACTTCTTAAAATTGATATGTTTTTTCGGTCAATTCGTGAATTGCCCCTACAAAAACTCGATATGATATAAATCTCGTTGCGTCAGCAACATATCGAGCCGTTAGGATATATCGCACCGCAAGGTATATCGCAAATTCCGTCAGGAATTTATATCGCTGAGTTTAATCGTTTCACGATTAAACTCATTATACCATACCACTTTCCCTTTTTCAATATTTCATTTCATAATTTAAATACATATTAAAAACCTTGCAAGAATTCTTGCAAGGTTTTTGTGTTATTTAGCATATATTACTTTCAATTAAAGTCCCATTTTTTCAAGTAACATCTTAGCACAGTCAATCTGATTAGGAATGTTACCATTTTCATCACGAACTCTCCAAATATCAGGAGTAATTTCATCAGCAACATACATTTTGCCGTTTTCGTCATATCCTATTTCAATTTTAAAGTCAATAAGAGTAAGTCCTAAAGGAGCAAGTTCATTTTTAAGAACTTCGCCAACTCTAACTAAAATATCTAAAGCTTCGTCGTACTGGCCTTCCTTTAAAAGACCCTTCATAATGCAAATTCTTTCGCTGATAAGCGGGTCTCCCTGAATATCGTCCTTAAGAGTAACTTCGCTGTATGGAGGATTGAAAACAATTCCTTCGTCTAATGTAAAACGACGGCACATACTTCCGGCTGTAAAATAACGAAGTACAAATTCAAGCTTGGGAACTGTAAGGTTACGAACCTGCATAAGTCCCTTTTCAATATCAGAGTTGATATAGTGTGTGGGAATACCGTTTTTCTCCATAAGCTCAAAGAAATACTTGGAAATTATAAGGCCTATTTTGCCTTTTCCTTCAACGCTGCCGCCAACAGTGTTAGAACCTGGGTCAAATACGCCGTTTTCTCCTGTGGCACTGTCCTTGAATAAAAGGCTTACAATATTGGTTTCTTCATCAAGAAGAACATCTTTGGTTTTACCTGTGTAAAGTGTTTTCATTTTTGTATCTCCTCCAAAATTTATTATTCCCATTCGATAGTTCCAATGGGCTTGGGTGTTAAGTCAAGAAGTACACGGTTAATACCGGGAACCTCTGCAGTAATTCTGTCTGTAATTTTATGAAGAACATCATAAGGAATTTCCTCGATAGTTGCTGTCATAGCATCTACAGTATTTACTGCACGAATAATTGCAGGCCATCCTTCATAACGCTTGTCGTCTTTTACGCCTACGCTTTTAAAATCAGGAACTGCAATAAAGTACTGCCATACTTTTCCTGCAAGTCCGCATTTATCAAACTCCTCACGAAGAATTGCATCAGCTTCACGAAGAGCACTTAGTCTGTCACGGGTAATAGCCCCAAGACAACGAACACCAAGACCAGGTCCAGGAAATGGCTGTCTTTCTACCATTTCTGCAGGAAGCCCAAGAGCCTTACCTACAACTCTTACTTCATCCTTATAAAGAAGCTTTACAGGCTCAACAAGCTCCAGCTTCATATCCTCAGGAAGTCCGCCAACATTGTGGTGAGCCTTAACTCCATCACTTTCTAAAATATCAGGATAAATTGTTCCCTGAGCAAGAAAATCAACATCCGTAAGTTTTTTGGCTTCCTCATTGAAAACTTCAATAAATTCGCCGCCAATAATTTTTCTCTTCTTTTCGGGCTCTGCAACACCTTTCAGCAAATCAAGAAATCTGTCTGTTGCATCAATATAAATAAGGTTAGCGTCAAGTCCATTTTTAAAAACTTCAATAACCTGCTCGCTTTCCCCTTTACGCATAAGTCCGTGGTTAACATGAACACAAATAAGCTGTTTTCCGATTGCCTTTATTAAAAGTGCCGCAACAACAGAGCTATCCACACCGCCGGAAAGAGCAAGTAAAACCTTTTTATCTCCTACCTGATTACGAACAAGAGCAATCTGCTCTTCAATAAACTTGTCCGCAAGTTCCTTTGTGGTAATGCGTTGCATATTTTCAGGTCTAACATTTGGATTCATTCTTTTTCCTCCTTTAAGTATATTATCCAAAAAAATAAGCAAAGAAAATATTTTCCAAAACCTGTTTGGTAAATATATAGAAGCTACCTTTATTATCCTATAAATATTATACATCAGTTTTTTTTACTTGTCCACAAAAATTTTTAATAATTTTACATAAATTTTTTCTTTGTTTTTTGGTGGATACCAATAATTGTGCATTTTCTAAAGATTCATAAGCTTTTTCAGGTTTATAAATTTCCATAATATATGTATTAAGCAGGCGTAAATGTTTCTTTTTCAAGATTTTTGAACAAATATTACAATTTAATTAAATTTTTTTAAATTTTTTCAAAAAAAGACTTGCAATTGTAATATTTATGTAGTAAAATAATAGTAAAGTGGATGAAAGTGGAGTTATAATAAACAAAAGTGGAGAAAGCGAGGTGGTAATATGGCACTCGAAGAAAAGAACGAAATAGTTTTGGAAGATGCTTCTGCAAAAGAAGAAAATCTTGAAGGTTTAAGCTTTTCAGGAACTTATACTCCAAAAATTGACGAAAAGGGTCGTTTTTTCATTCCAGGCAAATTTAGGGATATTCTTGATAATGAGGGCACATGTACCATCACTCACGGACTTGACGGGTGTTTGTGGCTTTACAGCCAACCTGTATGGAAAAAGGTTTTTGCAAACCTTTCTAAGCTTTCTGATACAAAAAAAGGCGATAGATATTTAAAACGTTTCTTCCTTGGCGGTGCTAAGGAGTGCGAGCTTGATAAACAAGGGAGAGTTCTTATCCCCCCTGACCTTCGTGCTTTTGCAAATATTGAAGGTGATATTCAGCTTGTAGGCGTTGGAAATAAAATTGAAATATGGGCACAGGACAGCTGGACAGGCTATGGAGAAGATGATGATTTGGATGCAGAATACATAGCAGAAAATCTGGAAGAGCTTGAACTGTAACCTATATTAATGAAAGGAAACTGTCATGGAGTTTAAACATATACCCATAATGTTTGATGATTGCATAAATATGCTAAACATACAGCAAGACGGAATATATGTTGACGGAACTTTAGGCGGTGGCGGGCACAGCTACGGAATATGCAGTCGTTTGGGAGATAAGGGAAGGCTTATTGGTATTGACCGTGACTCAGAAGCTATTTCTGCTGCAAAAAAACGGTTGGAGAAATTTGAAGGTAAAGTAACCTTCGTAAACGACAACTATGCAAACATTAAGAATGTCCTTTCTAAAGAGGGACCGGTTCTCATAAACGGTGCCTTACTTGATTTGGGTGTTTCTTCGTACCAGCTGGACAATCCTGAGCGAGGTTTTTCCTATATGCATAATGCCCCCTTGGATATGCGTATGAACGCTCAGGATGGCTTCAGCGCATATGAGCTTGTGAACACTTACAGCGAAAAGGACCTTTTCCGTGTAATAAAAGATTATGGTGAAGAAAAGTGGGCATCAAGAATTGCAAAATTTATTGTGGAAGCAAGAAAAAAAGAGGATATTAAAACTACTTTTCAGCTTAACGATATAATAAAATCAGCAATTCCCGCAGGTGCAAGAAAAGATGGCGGACATCCCTCCAAAAGAACTTTTCAGGCAATAAGAATTGAAGTAAACGGGGAAATTGAAAAGCTGAAAAATGCACTAAGTGATTTTTTTGATGTACTTGCTCCCGGAGGAGTGCTGGCGGTAATAACCTTCCACTCTCTAGAAGACAGAATAGTAAAACAGCTCTTTACTGAGCTTTCAACAGGTTGTACCTGTCCCCCAAGCTTTCCCATATGCGTATGCGGAAAAAAGCCAAGAGGAAAAATAATTAATAAAAAACCCATGGTGGCATCAGGAGAAGAAATTGAAAATAACAGCCGAAGCAAAAGCGCAAAGCTTCGCGGTATTACTAAACTATAAAAGGCAGGAAGTGATTGAAAATGGCAGATAATCTGGCGCGAATACTGGCAGATGACGGGCTGGCGTACCAGCAAGAACTTTATGAGCGAAGACAAAGAAAAGCAAAGGCAAAAAGAACTGAACGTTTATCTGCTGTAGTAGGCATTATTCTTGCTTTTTCTCTTGCATTTACCATTGTGTCAAGATATATGGCGATTGCAGAACAACAAAATGAAATCACAGCAGCAGAAAATAACCTTAATAATATAAAAAGCTCCAATGACCAAAAAGAGGTTATGTTGGAAAGTGCTATGACACTTGAGGAGCTGGAAGAAAACGCACGAGTACGACTTGGCATGAATAAGCCTGCCAACAATCAAATAGTATATGTATGCATTACTAAAGAAGATACCGCTTGCGTTGTGAAAAACTAAAAAGTTTAGTGGTAATAATCAGAACTTTTTTTGCTTATACATAATATTACAGAATATATTGATATCAACTAAAGGTAATGCTCGAAAATCCGGGCCTTGCCTTTTTTGAGATTTATAGAGTAAGGTATTAACCTTTAAAATTTAAACATTAAATTAGATTTTGCCAAAAATATGGCGGACAGGAGCACAAAATGGCCAGAGATAATTCCAAAACTATGATGCGTAATCGAATTCTCGCTTTTGCACTTATATTCCTTTCTGTAATAGTGTTTTTATGTGGACGTATTTTTTATATTCAGATGATTAAGGGCAATACCTACAAGGCTATGGCTCTTGACCAGCAAACAAAGGAAAAGGAAATTACTCCCAAAAGAGGAACTATATATGACAGAAACGGCAAAGAACTGGCTGTAAGTGCTACTGTTGATACTGTTGTAGCTGACCCTAAAATTATTAAATCAAAGAAAAATGCCGAGGATATTGCCAACACACTTTCCCCTATTTTAGGTATGGAAAAAGCGGATATACTTGCTATTGTTAACAAAGAAAGCAGTTTTGAGTGGGTAGCAAAAAAGATTGATTCAGAAAAATCTGCTCAGATACGCAAATACATTTCCGGCAAGGATGAAAAAGGAAACAAGCTTTCCAAAAAGGAGATGGAAGGCCACGATTTAAGCGGTATTTCCCTTATTGAGGATACTAAAAGATTTTATCCAGGCGGCAGTCTTGCTTCCCATGTTATAGGCTTTACAGGCACTGATAATCAGGGACTGGAGGGCATTGAGGCAATTTATGACAAATTTTTAAAAGGTAATGCAGGCAAAATTGTAACCTCAAATAAAAGTACAGGCTCTCTTCCTCAGGATTATGAAAAATACTTTAATGCTCAGGACGGGGACAATATTGTTCTTACTATAGACTCAAATATTCAGCGTTTTGTAGAAAAGGCACTTGATGATGCATATTTAAAATATCAGGCTCTTGGTGGTGCTTGTGTACTTGTTACAAACCCTAACACGGGAGAAATTCTTGCTATGGCAACTCGCCCCACTTTTGACCTTAACAGTCCTCGTGTTCTTTCAACAGACCAGAGTGAGCCTGCAACACTTGAACAGCTTCAGGAGCGTTGGAGAAATAAAGTTGTTGTAGATGCTTATGAACCAGGTTCAGTATTTAAGCTTATTACCTGTTCTATTGCATTAGAGGAAAAGGTTACAAATCTTACTGACCCATATTTCTGCCCGGGATATCTGGTAGTAGGCGGACAAAAAATTCATTGTTTTAAAACTACAGGACACGGTGCGAGTAATCTTTTAAAGGGAACTGTGGATTCCTGTAACCCCGTTTATATGCAGGTTGCATCCAAAATCGGAAAAGATACTATGTTCAAATATTTTAAATCCTTTGGTTTCAGAGAAACTACAGGGTTTGACCTTCCCGGCGAGGCAGTAGGTTCATATTGGAACTATAATAATTATAACGAAACGGAGCTTGCCACCTCCTCCTTTGGTCAGGGTTTTACTGTTACACCATTACAGATGGCAACAGCAGTTGGTGCTCTTGTTAATGGCGGATATTTATATAAGCCCTTTATAGTTAAAGAAATTGTAGATAGCGAAGGAAATCGCGTTGAATCTACAACTCCTACACGCATCAGACAGGTACTTTCCAAAGAAACATCTGATACTATGCGTTATATTATGCAAACGACTCTTGTGGAATCGGGAAGTCTTGCAAAGGTAGATGGCTACGAAATAGGCGGAAAAAGCGGAACAAGTGAAAAACTTCCCAGAGGAAACGGACAGTATATAGGCTCTTACTGCAGTGTAGCTCCTATAAATGATCCACAGATTTTATGCCTTGTTATTATTGACGACCCAAGAGGGGCAAGCTACTATGGCGGACAGACCGCTGCTCCTGTTGCAAGCAGTATTATGGAGCAGGTGCTTCAGTATTATAAAGTTCAGCCAAACGGCGATCAAGTAAAAGCTTCTTCTGATGATACAGTAATTCCTTCAGTTATTGGAAAAACCGCAGAGGATGCAAAGAGAATTGTTTCTTCCTTTGCACTTCAGTGTACTATATATGGTTCAGGTGATACTGTAATTTCCCAAGACCCCCCTGCAGGAACCCATGTGCGTAACAATTCCTACGTTTCCATTACTCTTGGCACCTCTGCCGATGCTTCAGATGAGGTAGCAGTTCCCAGTCTTATAGGAAAAAGTATGGAGGAAGTAAATACAATAGTCGCAGAATCGGGACTTACTTTAAAGGTGGCAGGTGCATCAGGCGGAAATGTAATATCCCTTAATCAAAATCCTGTTGCAGGCAAAAAAGTAAAACGAGGAAGCATGGTAACCGTAACATTTGGACAGCAATAAAAAGGACGGAGGAATTTCTCTTGTACTTAAGTGATTTACTAAAAAACATTGAATATATATCCTGTGATGCTACTTTCGATCCTGAAATTCGCGAAATTACAAACAATTCGGGAGAAATTAAAGCAGGAGATGTTTTTGTGTGTATTGCGGGATTTAAAACAGACGGACATAACTTTGCTTTAAATGCCCAGAAGGCAGGAGCATCTTGTATTATTGCTTCTGAAAAAATTGATGTATCTGTTCCTGTTATATACGTAGAAAACACAAGAAAAGCTCTTGCTCAAAGCTCAAAATTTATATATGGCGACCCTTCAAAAAAACTTAAAATAATAGGAATTACAGGAACAAACGGAAAAACTACCACCTGCTATCTTATTAAAAATATATTGGAGTCAGCAGGCAAAGTGGTGGGTTTAATTGGAACAAATGAAACTGTTGTAGGAAATACACGGATTCCCGCAATGCGTACTACTCCTGAATCTTATCAGCTTAACAAGCTTTTTTCGGATATGCTTGATATGGGTGCACAGTACTGCGTAATGGAGGTTTCTTCCCACTCTCTTGACTTATTCAGAGTAGAAGGAATAAGCTTTACTGCCGGAGGATTTACTAACCTTACCCATGACCATCTTGATTTTCATAAAACTATGGAAAACTATTTTAATGCTAAAGCAAAGCTGTTTTCTATGTGTGAATTTGGATGTGTAAATGTTGACGATGACTGGGGTGCAAAGCTTCCCCAAAAAGCTAATGGAAGGGTTATTACATATTCTGTTAATTCTCCCTCTGATAACAAAGCAGAAAATATTATTTTTCATCAAGGCAGCAACGAATTTGATTTAAATGGAACTCATTTTACAATGAAAATTCCAGGACTTTTCTCTGTGTATAACGGTCTTCTGGCTATCTCAATCTGCTATGGTCTTGGTCTTAGCTATGTAGATATAGCAAAAGGTCTTTCAGATTCTATGGGTGCAGAAGGCAGAGCACAGGTATTAAATACTGATACAGATTATAAAGTAATTATAGATTATGCTCACACTCCCGATGGACTTTATAATATTCTTTCAACACTAAAAAAATTTGCTACAGGCAGAATAATATGTGTGTTTGGCGCAGCAGGTGAACGAGATTCTGTAAAGCGTCCCGATATGGGAGAAATAGTAGGAAAATATGCAGATTTAGCTATTATTACTGCTGACAATCCCATAAATGAAGATTTAACTCTTATTTGTTCACAGGTAGAGGAAGGAATATTAAAAACTTCTTGTCCCTACAAAATAATTTATGACCGAAAAAATGCAATTATAGACGCTTTAACACTTGCACGCAAGGAGGATATAGTGCTTCTTGCAGGAAAAGGACACGAAACATATCAGCTTATAGGTGATGAAAAAGTTCCTTTTAGTGAAAAAAATATTGTTTTAGAATATCTTAATAAAAACTAACTCAGTCATATATAATTTACTTATATATGATATATCGAGGAGGATAAAAAGTGATTAATATACAAATGCTTATAGTTGGTTTTATAGCGGCTTTTATAATAGGTATTTTAATATCTCCGCCACTTATCAGCTTTTTTAAAAGATTAAAATGCGGGCAGGAAATTCGTGATGAAGGTCCATGCTGGCATGAATCAAAATCAGGCACTCCCACAATGGGAGGGATGATTTTCATACTTGCCTCCGCAATTCCCGCAATAATAGTATCTAATAGAAACTTAGTTACAATAATGCTTATATTCCTTAGTGTTTCCTTTGGTGTAGTAGGCTTTGTAGATGATTTTATTAAAGTAAAATTCAAGAGGAATTTAGGTCTTACAGAGTTACAAAAGTTAGGACTTCAGATTGTTGCCTCCTGTCTTTTCGTATGGGTGTTAAAAGATACTCTTATAAACACTCCCTTTATTATTCCCTTTACAAATATTTCAATTAATTTGGGAATATGGTATCTTCCTCTTTCAGTAATTGTAATTATCAGTTCAGTAAATGCTGTTAACTTAACTGACGGACTGGATGGTCTTGCATCCAGTGTTACAACTGTTGTGGCAATATTTTTTACGATTATTTCACTTATCACAAAAAATATTCCTGTAAGCATTTTCGGAAGTACCATAATTGGGGGGACAGGTGCATTTTTAATTTTCAATAAGTTCCCTGCAAAAATATTTATGGGAGATACCGGCTCGCTTTTTTTAGGCGGTGCTCTTGCTGGTATGGCAATATTGACCGGCACTCCGCTATTTTTACTGATTGCAGGAGGAATACTTGTTATTGAAGCTCTTTCCGTTATAATTCAGGTAGGCGTTTATAAATTAACTAAAAAAAGAGTTTTTAAAATGGCTCCTATTCACCATCATTTTGAAATGTCAGGCTTTAAAGAGCAGAAAATTGTAATAATCTTTACTCTTTGTTCTCTATTGCTTTGCATAATTGCTTACGGTGGTTTTTTAGTACACTTATCATAAGTTTTAAATTTTTGGAGGGCGAAAGCATTGGTTAAAAAAATACGCTTTAAAAGAAAAAATACATTCGGTATGCTTGATATCGAGCTATTGTCTATTATTTCCATAATGGTGCTTTTCGGTCTTGTTATGGTAGGTAGTGCCAGCTCTGTTTCAGCACTTTACAAATATGGGGACAGTATGCTTTTTCTTCGCAAACAGCTTATTGTAGCATTAGCAGGCTTTGTTGCTATGTATTTAATATCCCGAGTTGATTATCATAAAATTGCCTCTCCTCTTATGATTATGATAGGATATGGCATAGTATGGGTGCTTATGGTACTGGCAGCTTTTATAGGCGAAGATATTAACGGTGCACACCGTTGGATTACCATAGGAGGAACAAGCTTACAGCCTTCTGAGCCTGCAAAAATTGTTCTGGTTGTTTTAACTGCATATGTTTGCTCCAGACAAAAAAAGGAAGCTTTGCGTACATTTAAAGGCGGTTTTTTAACATATGTAATTATACTGGGTGTTTCTGTAATTCCTCTTATTTTGGAAAGACACAAAAGTGCCTGTATAATATTTGCCCTACTGGTTTTCTCTATAGCATTTATAGGCGGTGCAAATCTTAAATATTATTTTGCTGCTGCACCTGTTGCATTAGTGGGATTAATAGTTTGGTTTATGAGTGATACATACAGCAGCAACAGAATTATGTCTATGTTCAATCCCTTCCTTGATCCAAGAGGAACAGGTTATCAGGCTGTACAGTCCTTATATGCAATTGGTTCAGGCGGTCTTTTTGGACTGGGACTTGGACGTTCTCAGCAAAAAATTATGTATATTCCCGAACCTCAGAACGACTTTATATTCTCCATTATTTGCGAGGAGCTGGGTTTTATAGGTGCCATTGGAGTAATTATGCTTTTTGTATTATTTATGTTCAGGTGTATAAAAATCGCCTCAGAAGCTCCCGATAAATTAGGAAAGCTTATTGCTATGGGACTTACAACACTTATTATGTCACAGTTTATAATTAATATAATGGTTGTAACTGCTACAGGCCCTGTAACAGGTATGCCACTTCCTTTTTTCAGTGCGGGAGGAACTAATCTTCTGTTTACTCTTGCAGGTATGGGACTGCTCCTTAATATTTCAAGACAGTCGGTAAAAAGGGTAAAACAGCCTGTTAAAACTATTGAAACTAAAAAAAGATATATCTGATTTTCGGAGGTAAGTTTTTATATGCGTATTTTATTTGCAACAGGAGGTACAGGAGGACATATTAACCCTGCCATAGCTATAGCAAAAGAATTCAGAAAAAATCATCCCCAATGTGAAATACTTTTTGTTGGAACAAAACGTGGTCTTGAAGGAAAACTTGTTCCAAGAGAAGGTTTTGATATTAACTTTATTGAAACAGTGGGATTTAAACGCAAAATTACCCTTGAAAATATTGTAGTGGCATACAAGGCATTTACAAGTATGCTGCACACACGCAAAATACTAAAGGAATTTTCTCCTGATATTGTAATAGGTTGCGGCGGTTATACCAGCGGTCCTGTTGTAATGGAAGCCGCACTCAAGAAAATTCCTACTCTCATTCATGAACAAAATGCTTTTCCTGGCATAAGCAATAAAATGCTCAGCGGAAAGGTTAACACAGTATGTATAAGCTTTGAGGACACTGTAAAATATTTTCCCAAAGCTAAAAAAGTTGTTTATACAGGTAATCCGGTACGTCCTTCAATGTTCAGTTATACCAAGGAAGAAGCCAGACAAAAGCTTGGTTTGGATTCCCGTCCTCTTTTTGTTTCTGTGGGAGGAAGTCTTGGTGCTGGCAGAATAAATGCTGAAATGAAAAAGCTGATAAAAAAGCTTCCTTCGGATATACAGATTATGTGGGCAACAGGCAACAGGGAATATGAAGAAATTATTTCAGAAATTGGAGAAATTCCTTCTAATGTTACAATTTCTCCATACATCTACAATATGGAGGAAGTGCTGTCCGCTGCAGATCTTGTGTTATCCCGTTCAGGTGCAATTACTCTTACTGAGCTTTGTGCCTGCGGAACACCGTCAGTGCTTATTCCTTCTCCTAACGTAGCGGAAAATCATCAGGAAATTAATGCACGCACTCTGGAAGAAAAGGGTGCCTCAGTAGTGATATGCGAAAGGGAACTTGATGAAAATATACTTTTTGATACTGTAATAAGATTGATTTATGACACAAACCGTCTTAATAAAATGAGCGAAAAAGCAAAGCAGATGGCAAAGCCGGATGCTACATCTTTGATTTATACTGAATGTATCAGTCTGTTAGGGAATAAATCTTAAACAGTAACCCCTCACCCCTCCTCAGCATAAAATATACTAATACCGCAATTTTTTTCGGTAATATTGCTGTTTGGAGGTTCGTAATAAAAATGAGTACATATGTTGTTCACGGAGGCAACCTTCTTACCGGAGAAGTTCGCATTGGAGGTGCAAAAAATTCAGTACTGCCAATAATGGCTGCATCTCTTTTAAACCTATCCCAGACAAAGCTTCTTGATTGTCCAAACATTACCGATGTGGATATTTCAATCGAAATATTAAAGCATCTGGGTTGCAGTGTACATAGAGAAGGATATACAGCGGAAATTGATTCCTCCGAAATTAATAATTTCGAAATACCTCTTGAACTAATGAATAAAATGCGTTCCTCCTTTATTTTTTTAGGAGCAATGCTTGCTATTGGCGGAAAAGCTGTTTGCGGATATCCGGGAGGATGCGAGCTTGGTGCAAGGCCTATTGATTTACATTTAAAAGCATTTAAAAAACTGGGCGTTCGCATAAAAGAAAAGGGCGGATACATATCTTGTGATTCCTCCCACTTTAAAGCCTGCAAGGTAGCACTGGATTTCCCTTCTGTGGGTGCTACCGAAAACATAATGCTTCTTGCGTGTAAGCAAAAAGGAACTACCATAATAATAAATGCTGCAAGAGAGCCTGAAATAAAGGATTTGCAAAATTTTCTCAACAGTATGGGTGCTCATATTTCAGGAGCAGGCAGCAGCAGAATACGTATTGAGGGTGTACCTTCTTTAAAATCTGTAAAAAAAAGAATAATGCCTGACAGAATTGTTGCGGCAACTATGATGTTTGCAGTAGCAACTACAGGTGGAAATATAACTTTAAAAAATGTGGATTGCAGTCATCTTGAGTCTATAATTTTTCTTCTAAAGGATTGTGGTGCGGAAATTTACACCCACTGTGACAGTCTTGATATTAAATGTGTAGGCAGACTGAAATCTCCTGATACTCTTCAGACTATGCCCTATCCTGGATTTCCCACAGATGCACAATCACAGGCACTTGCCTCATTTACTACAATGGAGGGCACAAGTATAGTAAAAGAAACTATATTTGAAAACAGGTTTAATCAGACCAGTGAACTTAAGAAAATGGGAGCTGACATTACAATTGGTGACCGAATGGCAGTGATACGCGGCGTACCCCGACTGCACGGTGCTCATGTGTATTCTCCCGATCTACGCGGTGGTGCGGCACTTGTTATTGCAGCACTTGGTGCAGAAGGTAAAACAATTGTGGACAATATTCACTACATAGACAGAGGTTATGATAATTTAGAGAATATGATTTCCTCTCTTGGAGGAGATATTATAAGAGAATAGTTTTACAGGCAAAAAATAACAGAGAGGAAGCTTTTTTGCAAAAAGCTAAGGTTTAAACTAATGGATAATATTACAAAGGGCGACTTTAGAAAAGTCGCCCGTAAAAAAAGAAAAAAAAGGACAGGCAAAGGACTTCTTATTATAATTGCCATAATGCTTATTATTTTTCTTTCCCCTCTTTTTAAAATAAAAGAAATCACTGTTGAGGGAACAGACAAACTTTCTCATGAATATATTATTTCTGCTTCTGGACTTACAACAGGAAAGCATCTTGTTTTTTCAGGACTTTCAAAAGCAGAAGATATTCTTAATAAAACCGCATATATTTCAGGCGCAAAAATTTCTTACCATTTTCCCAGCAGTCTTGTAATTTCCGTAGAGGAAAAAATGCCTGTTGTATATTACAGCTTTGCAGACGGCTTCGTTGGGATAAATTCAGACGGAGTTGTAACTGATATTGTTCAGGATATGGATACTCCCCTTCCTGTTGCAGAGGGTATTACTCTTGCCTCTTACTCAATAGGCGAAAAACCTGATGTGGACGAAAGCTCAGATATGCAGATTTCCTGTCTTATTGAGGTAGCATCAGAAATATATAATCAGAAATTATCTGATGAAATTAAATATATTAATGTTTCAAAAATCAGCGATATTATATTAAAAACAAATAATGGTCTTATGGTAAAATGCGGAAATACCGAAGAGCTGTCCTATAAGCTGTCAATGCTTAAGGAGGTTATATCCGTTGCTGACACAGCAGGGGTGGTAGATATCAGCACTCCCAGCCGTGTAACATATGAAGTAACTTAAAAATTTAATTGAAATTTTTCTACAAGGAATACATTTAGAAATAAAGGACAAGATTATGAAAAATACAAATTCTTCCCTTGCTAAGCAGATTACTCTTACTATAATATGCCTTTTGCTTGGCTTTGCAATTACCCTTCAGTTTAAAAGTGTTCGTTTTAACAAAGGCCATTCTACAAATCTTCGTGCTCAGGAGCTTCAGGCTCAGCTAAATAACGAACAGGAAAAAAATGCAAGCCTGCAGGAGGATTTGGAGGAAGCAAAAAAACAGATAACAGAACTTCGTTCAGGAGCTGTATCCGAAGCTGTAACAGGTCAACTTTTAAATGCAGAAAGACTTGCCGGACTTATTCCTCTTACAGGACCCGGTGTTACAGTAACTCTTTCTGACTCAAAGGGTAGCAGTTCCAGTATTAACTCTGAAAACTTAATTATTCACGATTCTGATATACGCACTGTTATTAATGAGCTTTTAGGATCAGGCGCAGAGGCTATTTCCATAAACGGCGAAAGAATAGTATCTACCAGCTCTATTAGATGTGTAGGACCTACCGTAATTATAAATAACACAAGACTCAGTACCCCCTTTATAATTACTGCCATCGGAGACAGCAAAACTCTTGAGGCTGGTCTTATTGTCAAGGGCGGTGTAGTGGATTCTCTTACCCCCTGGGGTATAAATATTACTATAGCAGCTTCTGAAAAGCTGACTGTTCCTGCTTTTACAGGTTCTACCACATTTAAATATGCAAAAATAGCAGAGGATGAAAAAAGCAAAACAGAAGAAAAGGTTAGGGGTGATAATTAATGTTTCCCATAATAGGTTTTTTGGCGGGAGTAATTTTAGCGTTGTTAATTAATTTTAATGTTCCTCCCACTTACACTGTATATCTTGCAATGGCAATTCTGGCAGCACTTGACTCTGTCTTTGGTGCTATTGTATCTACCATTAAGAATACATTTAAGCTAAGTATTTTTGTCACTGGCTTTTTTGGCAACGCATTTATAGCTGCCGCACTTACCTTTATAGGCAACTCTCTTGGTATGGATTTCAGCCTTGCGGCAATAGTTGTATTCGGTTCAAGAATGTTCAGCAACTTTGCTACAATACGCCGAATATTTATATATAATATAAATGCAAAAACAGAAACTGAATAAGATTTCAAAATAATTTTAATATTATTACAATTATTTTTCAATTTAGTATTGAAATTCAAAAAAAAATATAGTATAATATAACTATATATGTTAACCACTTACAATAAAGGGGGCAAAAAAATGTTAGAACTTGAAACAGTTTCAACTAATGTTGTTGTTATGAAGGTTGTCGGCGTCGGTGGCGGCGGTAACAACGCAGTTAACAGAATGATTGACTGCGGACTTAAGGACATTGAATTTATCGCAGTTAATACAGATAAACAGGTACTTTTAACTTCTAAAGCTATTACCAAAATCCAGATTGGTGAAAAACTTACAAAGGGTCTTGGTGCAGGTGGAAATCCTGAAATCGGACAAAAGGCAGCAGAAGAAAGCCGTGAAGATATTATTGCGGCATTAAAGGGTGCTAACCTGGTATTTGTAACTGCAGGTATGGGTGGCGGAACAGGTACAGGTGCTGCTCCTGTTGTTGCATCTATTGCAAAAGAAATGGGCATACTTACAGTAGGTGTTGTTACAAAGCCCTTTATGACAGAAGGCAGAAGACGTGGTCTTCAGGCTGAAAGCGGTATTGAAGAGCTTAGCAAGGCTGTTGATACACTTGTTGTAATTCCTAACGACAGATTACTTATGATTTCGGACAAGCATACAAGCGTTATCGAAGCTTTCAAGAGTGCTGATGATGTACTTCGCCAGTCAATTCAGGGTATTTCTGACGTTATTCGTCAGGAAGGTTGTATTAACCTTGACTTTGCTGATATTAAGTCCGTAATGAAAGACCGTGGACTTGCTCATATGGGTATTGGACATGCTAAGGGTGAAAATAAGGCTGAAGATGCTGTTAAAATGGCTATTAACAGTCCCCTTCTTGAAACATCTATTGATGGTGCTAAGGGTGTACTTCTTCACGTTACAGGTGGCCCTGAACTTTCAATGATTGAAGCTAACGAGGTTGCAGACATTGTTCAGCAGCTTGTTGATATTGACGCTACATTTATTTATGGTATGGGAATTGATGAATCTCTTAAGGATGAAATCATCGTTACTGTTATTGCTACAGGCTTTGAAGCTAACCAGAAGCCTTCAGCAGGCAGAAAGCCAATAACAAGTATTCCTGATCCAAGACCTATCGGCGGTACTTCAGCAGAGCCTCAGGCTCAGTCACAGACCTACCCTTGGGAAAATCCTGTAGATAGATTTATCGACAGCTACGGCAGCAAAAAGACCGGTTCAGCAGCTGCTCCCAGAACTGTTACTCCTGCTCCCCTTCCTCCCATCGATATTAACGACGGCGAAAGTTCCAATGGAATAGAAATTCCTGAATGGCTTAAGGGTAACAGAAACTAATATAACAATTAAAAGCCGTGAATTTTCACGGCTTTTTTGCTACATCATATTGAAAGGCAGTTTAGGAATATGAAACTACAAAATATTTTAGTCGATATAATTTATCCACCAAAATGCTACAACTGCCATAAAAATTTACATTTAGGCACAAGACCTTTATTATGCGAAAACTGCAAGGTTAAAATTTCTGCTTACACCAAAAAATGTGCCAGGTGCGGAAATGAGTTTCGGCTTAAAGAGGGCGTTTTGGTATGTGATACCTGTCACTCTCGCCGTCATCCTTTTGATGGAGTAATATCTGCCTACTTTTATAAAGAGGGTATAAGAGATACTATAGTTTCACACAAATTTCAATTTGCATCAAATCACTCACCATTTTTAGCAACAGAAATTTCAAATTGTATTCTGGATTTTATTTCAGAATTTACTCAAATGCCTGACGGAATAGTGTATATTCCCTCTCACAAGAAAAGGCTTAGAGATCGAGGTTATGATTCTCTGCTTGAAATTGCGGAAATTGTATCTTATAATACAAATCTTCCTATTTTAGATAATCTTATTATTCGTCATAAGCATGTTCCTCAGCAAAGTAAAATGTCACTTTCAGCCAGAATGAGAAATGTGCGTGGTTCTTTTAAAGTGACAGATAAATCCCTTGTTAAAGGAAAAAGCATTATTTTATTTGACGATGTTTATACATCCGGTGCAACTACAAGAGAATGTGCAAAGGTTCTTAAAAGAGCCGGTGCTAAATATATATTAATTGCAACTGTTGCAATTTCATCAAGATTTATGAGGTGATAAAATGTTAGACTTTTTACTTAGCTTTCTAAAATCTTTACAAAGTATCTCAAATCCCTTTTTAGATATTTTTTTAACACTGTTTAACCTTCTAAGTCAGCAATATTTTCTCGTGCTATTAGTGGCAATAGTTTATTGGATATTGGATAAAAAGAAAGGACTTCAGCTTGCCTATTCCCTTATTTTTTCCGTAGCCTTCAGTTGTGGAATAAAAGGAGTTTTCAAAGTTCCCCGTCCATACAATTACGAAGGAATTATAGTAAAAAACAAGCACACTGCACCTGGTTTTTCTTTTCCCAGTGCAGACAGTACAGCGGCAGCAAGTGTAGCAGGAAGCTTTATGAGCTGGACAAAAAATAATATTTTCCGAATACTTTTTGTTATATATATGATACTAATTGCCTTTTCCAGAATGTATTTTGGATTACACTTCCCCACAGATGTTGTGGCAGGCCTTACAATTGGTATATTGATATCTTTTATAATCAGCAAGCTTCTTAACTCTCACCTTAATATGAATGTATGTTATATAGCATCAACACTAATATTGCTGATATTTATACCCTTTGGTCAGGAGCCTGATTTTTATAAAACTTTAGGACTTATGTTAGGTTCGGTAGCAGGATTACTTATAGAACAACAGGTTAATTTTACTACAATAATTTCCAAACAAAAAAAGGTACTACGCCTGACAGTGGGACTGCTTGGAATAATCATTATTGCGGTTTTGTCTTCTATTTTTATGCCTGAAAACAACATTTGCTATTGTATAGAAAAATTTCTGTTAACATTTTTCGCGGTGGGAATTTATCCGCTAATATTTACAAAATTTAACTTCTGATACAAAAAGACCTGATATAAAATCAGGTCTTTTTTACTATATATCATTTCTCACTATATCCTCTAAGGTTTCGCCTTTTACTGCAATATAGTCTTTTCCCTTTGACAGCATAATCACAGGAGGCTTTCCCACCCTGTTATAGTTGGATGCCATTGAGTAGTTATAAGCACCTGTTGTACAAACTGCTATAATTTCTCCTCTTGTTGGCTTTACAAGGTTTACATTCTCCTGAATTATATCTCCGCTTTCACAGCACCTTCCCACTACACTGCATTTAAAGTCAGGGGTTTTATCTGCTTTTGAGGCGTTTAATACTGTATAATCGGCTTTATACAGGGCATATCTTGGATTGTCCGTCATGCCTCCGTCAATTGAAACATATGACTTAAATCCAGGTATTTCCTTTACTGTTCCTGCAGTATATAAAGTCATTCCTGCATTTGCTACAATGCTTCTTCCCGGTTCCATAAGTATCTTTGGAATACTAAGTTTCTTTATTTCGCATATTTCTTTTATTGATTTTGCAACCTGCTTTATACTTCCGTCAATATCAAATACAGGGTCATTATTTGTATATCTTACTCCATATCCGCCACCAAGATTAAGCTGGGAAATTTCATAGCAGTATTTTTCTTTAATAAGGCTGATAAATTCCAGCATTACCTCTGCAGCCTTGTAAAAAGGCTCAGTTTCAAAAATCTGAGAGCCTATGTGACAATGAAAACCGCAAAGATTAATATTTTCCATTTCAAGTGCCTGACAAGTAATAATTTCAGCTTGACCTGTTTCTATGGCAGAACCGAATTTAGAATCTACCTTCCCTGTAGAAATTGCCTCAAATGTATGAGGGTCAATTCCGGGGGTAAGTCGCAGAAGTATATCCTGCTTTTTGCCTTGTTTTCCCGCTTCAAAGTTTATTCTTTCAAGCTCCTGAATATTATCAACAACAAAATAACCAATTCCGTTTTGGATAGCAAATTCAATATCAAAATCAGTCTTATTATTGCTGTGAAAATATGCATTTTTAAGGTCAAAACCTGCTTTTATCGCAGTATATACTTCCCCTGAGGAAACCACGTCAATGCCCATTTTTTCCTCTGCCATAATCTCATACAATCTTTTAAAAGAAGCTGATTTGCTTGCAAAAAGCGGAAGAGCATTTTCCCCAAAATATTTTGTAAAAGCATTTTTATATATTCTGCAATTTTCACGGATTTTATCTTCATCCATTAAATATAAAGGCGTACCATACTTTTCAGCTAAAAGAGTGGTGTCTATCCCCGCAAAAGTTAAATGTCCCTCACAGTTTCCAATATTATCACAAATATACATTCTATTTACCTACCATATCATTCATATTATAAAGGCCTGCATCTTTATCTGCAATAAAGCTAGCTGCAGATATTGCACCTTCAGCAAAAAGAGCTCTGCTATGTGCCTCGTGCTTTAATGTAATAGTCTGAGAATCGGTGGAAACCAGCACCTCGTGGATACCTACAATATTCCCCCTTCTCACTGCGGAAATGCCTATTTCCCCTGACTGTCTTTTGCCTTCTCTTCCAAAAATAAGCTGAGCCTTTTCCCTGACCTCTTTAATAGCATTTGCTATTAATAAGGCTGTTCCGCTTGGAGCATCCAGTTTTCTGTTATGGTGTGTTTCTACAATTTCAATATCCGCTTCCGGCATAGTTTTTGCAACATTCTTAGCAAGCTCTACCAAAAGTGCTACACCAAGTGACATATTTGCAGACATAAAAACAGGTATGCTTTTACTTGCCTTTAATATATATTCTTTTTCATCTTCGCTGTGCCCTGTTGTTGCCATAACCACAGGAATACCTCTGCTTACTGCAAAATGCATAACATCTTTTGTAATACTGTGGTGAGAAAAGTCAATTATAACATCTGCATCTTCAATAATGTCATCAGGAGATGTATATGTGGGATAATTACAGCTTGCAGGCACATTTATATCCACTGCCGCCGCAAGAGAGCTTCCCATAACACCTTTTTCCAAAAGTGCTATAACTTCTTTTCCCATATAGCCATTTGAGCCAATAACAATTACTTTCATACTTTTTCTTCCTTTGTTAGTTGATTGCTCCAAACTTTTTCATTAATTCATAGAGCTTGTTTGCATTTTCTTCTTCCATCTCAGTAAGAGGAAGTCTGAGAAAGTTTTTGCAAAATCCCATTTTTGCCATTGCTGCCTTAACCGGAATAGGGTTAACCTCACTAAACAGTGCGTTAATAAGAGGTAAAAATTCAAGCTGAAGCTTTGCACTTTCCTTAATATTTCCTGCACGGAAATTGTCACAAATTGCAACCGTTTCCTTTGGAAGAACATTTGAAAGCACTGAAATTACACCTTTACCACCAAGAGACATAATAGGCACAATCTGGTCATCATTACCCGAATAAATATCCATTTTATCCCCTACAAGCGATGCAATTTCTGCAATTTGAGAAATATTGCCGCTTGCCTCTTTAATAGCAGAAATATTAGGATGTTCTGACAATGCAAGACAAGTTTTGGGAGTAATATTCACTCCTGTGCGGGAAGGAACATTATATAAAATCACAGGTGCCGTACTTTTGTCTGCAATTTGTGAAAACATTTTTATAAGTCCCTTTTGTGTTGCTTTGTTGTAGTATGGAGTAACAACTAAAACCCCGTCTGCACCTGCTTTACAAGCATAATCGGTCAAGTCAAGAGCATAGTCCGTATCGTTACTTCCTGTGCCTGCAATTACCGGCACTCTGCCTGCTGATTTATCCACTACAAATTTAATAGCTTCTTTATGCTCCTCATCAGTAAGAGTTGAGGATTCGCCTGTTGTTCCGCAAACCACAAGAGCATTTATCCCCTTTTCAATTTGCCAGTCAACAAGCTTTCCAAAAAGCTCATAATTTACTCCATTTTCATCTAAAGGAGTAATAAGAGCCGTTGCCACGCCTTCAAATACCGTTTTTTTCATTTTCTTTTTCCTCCAAACAATAAAAAATAGTCGTATAAGCTACGACTATCATTACTTTTCTATTATACCCCTTAATGACAGGGGGAATATTTTCAAAAAGTAAGATAGCTCTCCGCTTAAAGCGACAACAAAGTAAATATTATTTTACTTTGCCAGATCAGACTTACGCCTCGCCTGTCTTCGGCACCTGTACCTTTCTTTACCGCTGACTTTTGCGAAAGCCCTTTTATAGCGGAAATACTATTTACAAAATGCACCTCTATCACTTTCTATATAATACCATATTTTTTTCTTTTTGTCAACTGTTTTATTACTGCAAGGCAATCTTTCCCCGCACTTTAAGCACGCATCCTTCTAAGGTTATCTGTGGAGAAGCATCAAGTCTTACTGTAATATTTGTTTTAGATATCCCTGTAAATATTCCAACGCCATATCCTTCTACAGTTTTTCTTCTTTCTTTTTTATTATAATATCTGATGCGTATGCCATAGTTTGCTTTTACCATACCTACACCATTTAAAGTTCCGTAGGATATTCCTCTGTTAAAGAAAATAACCTGCTCAATTCTTTTTATATCAGGAATAACAAAAATGTCGTTTATGTATCTGTATATTTCAGGCTCTTTCTGCATATGCATCCCCCCTTTTATTTAATAATATGTATTTACCCCCTCAAAAATGAGGGGGGTAAAGTTAAAAAATCAAATTGTTCCTGTAATTGTAAGAGTTGCTGTGCCCGGTGTAACTATAAACTGTCCTGTTACATTTGACTGTGTAACAGTTGCAGCAGGCACTGTAATCTGACCTGGAACTGTTGCAAATTCACCTGTAGTCACAGCATAAGTGTAATTTGTATTAAGTCCCCATAGAGTACCATTGTAAGTTACTATAAGCTCTGTAAGTGCAGGATTTAAAATGTCTGTAATCTGTATAGCATCCTCTGCATCTGCAACCGTTGTACTGTTGTTTACAATAGTAAAGGTATAGGTTATCTGCTGACCATCAATAACAGTAGTAGGTGTAAGAGCTTTTACAAGACTAAGGTCTGGCTCTGTTGTTACATTGATAGTTTCGTCTGCAACAACAGCAGGACTAAGACCTGTAGCAAAAATTGTAACTTGGTTACGGATAGTTCCTCCTACTGCAACAGGAGCAAATTCATTAGCAGTAGCTGTATATGCCACAATTGCATTTCCACCTGCGGGAATTGTAATATTACTGATAGTAAGGGGTGGTCCTCCTGCTATCGTAACATTTGTCTGACGAACACCATTTACAAATACACTTGCTGTTTCATCTACATAGGTGAGAGGAACTAAGTCCTCAGTGCCAAAGGTGTAAGCACCAAGGTCATCTGTTACTGTAATATCATTATAATCAGTAGTACCTGTGTTTAATATACTTACTATAAAAGTTATATTATCACCCTGATTGTAAGTGCTTTTTAAAGCGGATTTTGTAACAGAAATATCCTGGACAATAGTACCTGTTACAATGTTGGATAATACATTACCGCCTGTATAGGTTAAGTTAGCCTGGTTAGTAAAGGTTGCCAATTTACATTTACCTCCTTTTTATATTTACGGGGATTTTCCCCCTTATTTATAATATTAAATTTACAGGTAAAAAGTTCCTCAAATTTTTTTAAAAAAATATTGATATTTTTTTAAAAAGGTATTGACAAACTTTTTTATACGTGGTATAATAAGAGGGTCAGTTAATGACAAACAAGAAAGTGTGCTGGTGTAGCTCAATTGGTAGAGCAGCTGATTTGTAATCAGCAGGTCGCGGGTTCGAGTCCCATCACCAGCTCCAATTTTTTGTTCAAATTTAATATGGAGAGGTTCCCGAGTGGCCAAAGGGGACAGACTGTAAATCTGCTGCTTATTGCTTCGGTGGTTCGAATCCACCCCTCTCCACCAGAAAAAAGCGTACTGAAAATTCAGTACGCTTTTTTCAGCGATATATACTCCGTACGCGATATATCTTGGATGCGATATGTTGCCTTACTGCAACGAGAAAAGGAATTTATATCATATCGCAACAAGCGAAGTGGAGTTATATCGAATTTGCAAAGCAAATATATCGCACGAGCGTTAGCGAGTATATCGCCTAAACATTGTCATCCAAACCATTCTGTTCTTCCAGAAAAAGTAAAACTTAAAACTCGCACCTTTAAATATAATCAGTCCCGAACACAAATGTGTTCGGGACTTTACTTTTTCAGCTATAAGCTTATTAAAGATTAAACTACACCCTGAGCCTTCATAGCTTCTGCAACCTTAATAAAGCCTGCAATATTAGCACCTGCTACAAGGTCGTCTCCAAGACCGTATTCGTTAGCTGCCTTAACTGAAGATTCAAAAATATTCTTCATAATGCTCTTAAGTTTCTGGTCAACTTCTTCAGCAGACCAGCTGTAACGCATTGAGTTCTGAGACATTTCAAGACCAGAAACAGAAACACCGCCTGCGTTAACTGCCTTAGAAGGAGCTATGATAACGCCCTGCTCTTTAAGATAAGCAAGAGCTTCGTTTGTTGTAGGCATATTAGATACTTCAACATAGTATTTAACGCCGTTTGCAACAATCTGTTCAGCTTCTTTCATACCAACTTCGTTCTGGGTTGCACATGGCATAATAATATCAACCTTTGTTCCCCAAGGTTTCTGACCTGCATAGAAAGGAACACCGAACTTATCTGCATAATCCTGAACTCTGTTTCTGCAGGATGCACGCATTTCAAGCAAGAAGTTAATCTTTTCTTCTGTGTTGACACCTGCTTCATCATAAATATATCCGTCAGGACCTGAAATTGTAACAACCTTACCGCCAAGCTCTGTAATTTTCTTAGCTGTACCCCATGCAACATTACCAAAGCCTGAAAGTGCAACTGTTTTGCCTTTAATATCATCTCCAAAATAGTTAAGCATTTCTACTAAATAGTAAACTGCACCGAAACCTGTAGCCTCAGGACGGATAAGAGAACCACCATAAGGAATACCTTTGCCTGTAAGTACACCTGTAAACTCATTTCTGAGCCTTTTATACTGACCAAATAAGTAACCAATTTCTCTTGCACCAACACCGATATCCCCTGCAGGAACGTCAAGGTCAGCACCGATATGTCTGGAAAGCTCTGTCATAAAGCTCTGGCAAAATCTCATTACTTCTGCGTCGGATTTTCCCTGAGGGTCAAAGTCAGAACCACCTTTACCGCCACCCATAGGAAGTGTGGTAAGGCTGTTTTTAAATGTCTGTTCAAAGCCAAGGAATTTGATAATACCGGAATATACATTGGGAGCAAATCTAAGACCTCCCTTGTAAGGACCGATAGCTGAGTTAAACTGAACTCTGAAACCTCTGTTTACCTGTACTTTACCGTTATCATCCACCCAAGGAACACGGAAAGTAATCTGTCTTTCAGGCTCTACCATTCTGTCAATAACCCCTGCCTCTACAAGGTCAGGTCTCTGTTCAACAACAGGCTCAATAGATTCAAGAACTTCTGTTACAGTCTGAATAAATTCAGGTTCTCCTGCGTTTCTCTTCTTAACTGTTTCTATAAGATTAAGAAGATATTCATTTTTTAATGCCATAATATTTACCTCCGTCTATTTTATTTTCAAATAAATTATATGTTAACATTATACTGCAAAACCATCATTCTTGCAAGTTTTTTATTACAATTTCTCCATTATGCACACAAGAAAGGACATGATATTACCTTTTTTTATCAATTAAATTGAAAAAAATGTCATTTTTTCCTTTTACTTTATTTATAAAAGTTACATTATTTGCAAATACTTGTTACAAAAAACAAAAAAGGATTTGATAATATGAATGATGAACAATACAGCAAAATTGTAAATAATTATGCTCCTTCCTCTCCTCTTTTTACAGATATGCTTAAAGCGTTTTTTGCAGGGGGGATTTTGTGCCTGTTAGGGGAATTTTTCAGAAGTTTTCTGATTTCTGCGGATTTTTCCGTTACCACAGCCTCTACATGGGTTTCTATAATGGTAATTATTATAGCTCAAATACTGTCAGGGTTTGGAATATATGAAAAAGCTGCAAAGTATGCAGGTGCGGGTTTTAGTGTGCCTATTTCAGGCTTTGCAAACTCTGTTGTTTCCCCTGCTATTGAATATCACACAGAAGGACTTATTCTTGGACTTGGTGCAAAGCTGTTTACAATTGCAGGTCCAGTAATTGTATATGGAATTACTTCCTCTGTGGCGGCAGGAATAATTTATTATATAGGAGGGCTATTAAAATGACAAAAAAAACAGGTAAGCAAACAATAATTTTTAATAATCCGCCTCATATTCTCTCCTATGTGGCGGTAGGCGGTAAGGAGGAGGCAAAAGGACCTCTGGGCAAGCATTTTGATACCATTTTCCCTGATCCCTACTTAGGCGAAGCAAGCTGGGAAAAAGCCGAGTGTAAGCTTCAATATTCTGCAGTAAAAACCTTGCTTGAAAAATCAAACTATCTGCCACAGGACATTGACATTATGTTCGGAGGTGATCTTATAAACCAATGTACAAGCTCATATTTCGCTGCACGTGATTTACAGATTCCTCTGTATGGAATATACGGAGCCTGCTCCACTATGGCTGAAGCTCTTCATTTAGGCTGTATGGCAATAGAGGGAGATTTTGCAGAAAATATTATTGCTGTTACCTCAAGTCACTTCTGTTCCTCTGAAAAACAGTTTCGGTTTCCTCTTGAATACGGCGGTCAGCGACCTCCTACTTCCCAGTGGACTGTAACAGCCTCAGGAGCAGTTCTTGTTACTAAAGAAACGGGTGATATTATAATTGATAAAATTACCACAGGGAAAATTGTTGATAAGGGTATTACGGATGCCAATAATATGGGGGCGGCGATGGCCCCTGCAGCGGCAGATACAATTAAAACTCATTTTGAGGATACCAAACTCGACTACGATTATTACGATTTAATCGTTACAGGGGATTTAGGAAAGCTGGGAAAAACCCTTCTTGACAGACTTTTAAAAGAAGAAGGGATAGATTTATCAGAGCGTCTTGACGACTGCGGTTGTATGATTTATAACATTGACAAGCAGGACAAACACTGCGGAGGAAGCGGTTGTGGTTGCAGTGCTTCTGTGCTTGCCTCGTATATTCTCCCAATGGTAAAGGAAGAAAAATTCAAAAAGGTGCTTTTTGTACCCACAGGAGCGTTAATGAGTCCCCTTACCTGCAAGCAGGGCGAAAGCATTGCAGGAGTGGCTCACGCAGTCAGTATAACAAAAAGGGAGGAAAATTAATATGAATTATTTATGGGCGTTTATTGTAGGCGGACTGCTTTGTGCTATCGGTCAGCTACTGATAGATAAAACAAAGCTTACTCCTGCCAGAATTTTAGTTTTTTATGTAATTTCAGGAGTATTTTTAACTGTTATTGGCGTATATGCACCTCTTGTAAAGCTGGCAGGGGCAGGAGCAACTCTTCCGCTTACAGGCTTTGGTTATGCCCTTGCAAACGGAGTTAAAAAAGCAGTGGAAGCTGATGGATTTTTAGGAATATTTACAGGGGGACTTACTGCTACTGCAGGAGGAATTACCGTTGCTGTAGTCTTTGGTTTTATAATTGCTCTTATTTTCCGACCTCGTGAAAAATAGTTGACTTTTAGCATAAATTTGTGCTATAATCGTAAAAAAATTATAAAGGACAAAATGTATGTTTTACGATTTTCATAATCACACAAATTATTCCCACGACAGCAAAAGTGATATAAATGATTTATGTAGAAGTGCAATAAGCAAAAATATTTCGGGAATACTTATCTCTGACCATTACAATGGTCTGGACTGCAACACCAGAAATTTTAAAGAAATTATAACAAATTCTATTACTGCCGCTAAAAAAGCTAAACGGGATTTTCAAAATTCACTTGATGTTTTTACGGGAGTGGAAATTGCGGAATACTTTTTAAACACTTCTTTAACAGATGAAATACTACATTTAACACAGTATGATGCTGTTATCGGGTCTGTTCACGCAATAAATTTTGAAGGTGCTCAGCAGGATTATTATTCTCATCCTGATTTTTCCCTGTGGGAAGAAAAGCTGATTCTAGCTCATCTTAATGCATATTTTGACAATTTGCTGATAGTTTCGGAGAAATGCGATTTTGATATACTTGCTCATCTTGACTGTCCCCTCAGATATATAAACGGAAAATATAACAGAAAAATCAGTCTTGAACCTTTTTTTGATAAAATAGAAAAAATTTTAAAGGTAATAATTTCAAGGGAAAAATCACTTGAAATAAATACCTCGGGAATAAATACTCCTTTTGACTCCTTTATGCCTCAAGCCCAAATACTGAAAATGTATCTTTCCCTTGGGGGAACTCTTATTACGGCAGGCTCGGACAGCCACTGTCCTGAGGGTGTAGGTAACGGCTTTGACAGACTTTCTTCCCTTCTTTCATCACTTGGCGTTTCACAGTGTTGCAGATATGAAAAACGAAAACCTATAATTTATAATTATTAAAAAACAGCTGAAGGAATTTATGAAGTGAACCTCAATAAGTCAGACACTTTTTGAGGCACATATCATTTCTCCTTCAGCCCTTTTTTTACTTTTTAGGTATAAGAAGCATCATACCTTCTTTAATATTATCTCCGTCAATTTTATTAATCTGCTCAATATCTGAGATTTTACTGTGGTATCTTTTTGCAATATTCCAGATATCGTCACCCTTTTGCACAAAATAAAGTACCACAACCGGAATATCCTTTTCCTCTTCTTCCGTTGCGGAAATATCTGTTACAACAGATACTTTTTCCTCTTTTTCTGTCATAGTTATAAGGTTAATATTTCCCCGAAGTTCAATATTTCTTCCGCTGATTGAACAGTCGGCTTTTTCTCCTTCAACGCTTTTTACCATAACCTTACAGCCTTCCTCAACACTCTCTCCTGATATATTGGAAAAAGGAATTTCAAAAACGGCGGTTTGTACTCCCGAATCTTCTTTATCCGAAATATATGTAAGTGTACAGATAGCTGAGCCTTCTGTTTTAATATTCCCCTTTTCTGCCTTGCAGGAATTTATATGAGGCTTCATAGAAAGCTTATATATTTTGGATATTTCCGGCATATCATCAGCTAAAGTTACAATTTCTCTTATTTCCACCTTTGAGCTGTAGGGCATACCTTTGTTTTTAAGAGAAATATTTCCTGTGGTGGGAGTAATACAGCATTTTGTTCCGTAAATATCACAAGGAGCAGTAAAGCTAACCTTTTCACCTGCGGTAATCTGAATTTTAATATTAACATCAAATTTAACTTCTCTGCCCTTTTCTGTATCAGCAATACTGCCGGAGGTATTTCCCACAAAAAACTTGATGTCATAGCTCATTTTTTCATTTATGCCATCTGCTGATTGTATTTCTGTAAAAGGAATTACTGTCTTTTCACATAATGGTCTGTCCTCGCTGTCAGAAAATAAAGCAAAAACTGTTATTTCCCCTTTTGCTACAACCTTATTGGAGATTACTTTAATATCCCGAGAGGTTATTTCCGCATCTAATTTTAAAAGAGTTTCACCCCCTGAAGGCACCGGCATACTATTTGATATATTGAAAAAACCCTGTGTAAATACAGTTGTATTTTCACCTTGCATAGTCTTTTCTCGTGTTTGTACATCCTCACCCTTTACTTCGCTTACATACTGAATTTCTCTTTTGCCTGCAAGAGAAAAATCCGACTCTGTAATAGCTTTAAGACTGATTTTTCTGCTGTTTAAAAGCTGAATCTCCATATGAGTAACCTCGCTTTGGGAGCTTACCATCATACCTTCCTTTGCATCTTTAACATTTTCACTGCAGGTAAAGGGCATTTCTCCGCTGATGCTTTTTACTCCCTTTGCATTATCCGGCACATATAAAAGGTTATATACCACCTTTCCACGCACCGATACTTTTCCTGAAGTTACCGTTACTCCTTCGGTAATTGCTCTGCCTTCAGCCTGAAGTACTTTTAACGCATCAGGCATACTGTCCGGAACAATAATATCTGTCTGACACACGCTCTGACAGCTTCCTTCATAAACAGCTTCGTTAATTACAATGCTTGATTTCTTTATTTCGGGTAACATATTCTATTCGCTCCTTATTCATTCTTTATAACAAATTATTATGCTTTTGCTTTAACTTTTATACCTTTTCTGAAATATCTGCGTTTTGGAGATATAATAAAGTTTACTATCCCTTCAACTAACGAAAGCATAAATATAAAGGGTATAATTTCTTTTGATGGGGGCAGTACGGAAAAGATTTTTGCTACTGCAGGGATATATAAAACTCCCAGCATCAGCAAAAAAGAAAGGACTATTGCACCTGTTAAATACTTATTTTCAAACAGTGGTACTTTTTTTGTCCCCTCGCTTCGACATTCTAAGGCAAATATAAGCTCTGCTGTTATCATAACAATAAAACAAGCCGTTCTTGCAATCTGGATGCTGTTAAACACTCTCATACCCAGTACAAAAGCTAACAAAGAGGCACATCCGATAATAAGCCCAGAAAAAATAATATTCCCCCCAAGCCCACCTGAAAACAGACTTTCTCTGGGATTTCTGGGTGGTTTTTGCATAATATCTTTTTCCCCTTTGCACATACCAAGTGCCAGAGAGGGAAGTCCATCTGTTACCAGGTTTACCCACAAAATCTGAATTGGTAAAAGGGGTACAGGCAGTCCCATAAAGGCGGCACACCCCATAAGCAAAATTTCACCTGAGTTACAGGCAAGAAGATATCGGATAAATTTACGGATATTGTTATAAATTGTTCTTCCTTCTTCTACCGCTGAAACTATAGTTGCAAAGTTATCATCTGTTAAAATAAGGTTGGCTGCCTCCTTTGCAACATCTGTACCATTTTTACCCATAGCTATTCCAATATCTGCTTCTTTTAAGGCAGGGGCATCATTTACCCCGTCCCCTGTCATAGCCACAATATTTCCCATATTTTTAAGAGCTTTTACAATTCTCAACTTGTGGGCTGGCGTTACTCTTGCATATACCGATATATCACAGGCACGCTTTTCAAGCTCTCTGTCAGATAACCCTTCCAGCTCCTCTCCGCTGATAACTCCTCCAGGTTTTATCTCCATTCCTACCATTTTTGCCACCTGAGAAGCCGTTGCCATATGGTCGCCTGTTATCATTACTATTTTTATTCCCGCTTTTTTGCATTTTTTTACCGCCTCTATTGCTTCTTTTCTGGGAGGGTCCATAAGTCCCATTAGCCCTGCAAATATCAGGTTGTTTTCGTCTGACTCCTGAAAATTATCACCATTAAAGGGTTTATATGCAAAAGCAATAACTCTTAGTGCCTGTGCTCCCATTTCCATACATTTATCATATACCTTTTCACGATAGGAGGGGGTTATATCCCTTATCAAATCACCGTCAAACCATTTGTTGCATTTTGAAAGTATTTTGTCCCACGCACCTTTTACTGCCACTATCTGACCCTCAGAGGTGTCATACAAAACGCTCATCATCTTTCTGTCAGAATTAAAGGAAATTTCTTTTTTTCTTACACAGTTTGAAATGTCTGTTCTTCGGATTTTCCCCACACTGAATATTGCTCTTTCCGTGGCTGTTCCCACTTTATCTGTAGTATCCTTCTCCAGACACATTTTTCCTATTTTACTAAGAAGTTCAAATTCCTTTCCTTCCTGGTTTGGATTATCCGTCTGTCTATTTCCTGCATAAAAGCTTACTGCTGTCATTTTATTCTGAGTAATTGTTCCCGTTTTATCACTACAAATAACGGTAGTACATCCTAAAGTTTCTACTGCAGGAAGCTTTTTTACAAGAGCATTTTGTTTAAGCATCCTTCGCACTCCTATAGCAAGGCAAAGGGTTACTGTAGCTGGAAGTCCTTCAGGAATAGCTGCCACCGCCAAAGATACCGCCGAGAAAAATACATCATATAAAGGCTGTCCGTAATAAAGACCTGCAAAAGCAATAAAAATACATACAATAACCGATACGCCCACCAGCATCTTTCCCACCTTGTTAAGGCGTTTTTTAAGGGGTGTTTCTCCCTCTTCTCCCTGCAGCATACCCGCAATTTCACCCATTTTTGTATTCATTCCTGTTCGGGTTATTTGTGCAAAACATTTCCCAAAGGTTACGGAAGTTCCCATAAAAATTTCTTCCCCTGATTTTTTAATTACTCCCGCACTTTCCCCTGTAAGCACTGCTTCATTAAGACTTATTTCATTACCCTTTAGCAAAACTCCGTCTGCAGGCACACAGTCTCCCGAAGATAAGATAATCACATCTCCCACTACAAGCTCGCAGGAATCTATATTTTTTTCCTGACCGTCTCTTATTACTTTTGTTCGTGGTGCAGTAAGTTTTTTCAGTGCCTCAAGAGATTTTTCCGTTTTATATTCCTGAATAAATCCCATACAGGAATTAATTAAAATTATTGCAAGTATTACAAGGCTGTCCGCAGTTTCTCCAAGAAAAAAAGAAACTACAGCACCAAATATCAGAACAAGTGTTATTAAATCCCCCAGTTGTTGAAGAAATATTTTAAAAGGACCTTTTTTCTTTTTTTCCTCAATAGTATTTTGCCCTTGTTGTGCTAATCTTTTTAACGCTTCCTTTTGGGATAAACCTATGTATTTTTCCTCTATCATATTTTTCGTCCTTTCGCTTGTATTACTTAAATCTATTTTTTATTTTTACTAAATATACCAATTAATTAAATTTATGGAAAATACGAACAAATGTTTGACAAATATAAAGATATATGTTATACTTATTATAGCAGAACATATGTTCTTGTATTGGGAGGTGAAAATTATGGATTTGCAAGAAAAGCTTAAAATACTGGGAGATGGGGCAAAATACGACGTTTCCTGTTCTTCCAGCGGTGCAAAAAGCTCCTTTTCCAGCAATAAGGACGGGATTGGTTCTGCCCACATTTCAGGAATTTGCCACAGCTGGACATCAGACGGCAGATGTGTTTCTTTGCTTAAAATTCTTATGTCAAACTGTTGCACCTATGATTGTGCCTACTGTATAAACAGAATTTCAAATGATGTGCCAAGAGCAACCTTTACTCCTGAGGAAATTGCAAATATTACCATAGAATTTTACAGAAGAAATTACATTGAAGGTTTGTTTTTAAGCTCTGCCGTTGTGAAAAATCCTGACTATACAATGGAGCTTATGATAAAAACCTTGAAGCTTTTGCGTTTTTCATATCGTTTTTATGGATATATCCATGTAAAAATTATTCCCGGTGCGTCTTCACAGCTTGTACACTCTATAGGCACACTGGCAGACAGAACAAGTGTAAATATTGAACTTCCCACAGAAAAATCTTTAAAAATGTTTGCACCAGAAAAAACTAAGGAAGCAATTTTAAATCCAATGGGATTTATTTCTTCTCACAGTGCAAATTCTCTTATAGAAAGAAAAAAATCCTCTCTTGCTCCCAGATTTGTTCCGGCAGGTCAGACTACCCAGATGATTATAGGAGCAGATAAGGAAAATGATTTACAGATTATGCGTCTTTCGCAAGGTCTTTATGATAAATACAAGCTTAAAAGAGTATATTTTTCCGCCTATGTACCTTTAGGAAACCATCCAAATCTTCCTGCCCCCACAACAGCTGTGCCTTTACTTCGGGAGCACAGGCTGTATCAGGCAGATTGGCTGCTGCGTTTTTATGGTTTTCGTGCAGAGGAACTTTTAAATGAAAGAATGCCGAATTTCAGCAACACTCTTGATCCTAAATGCACATATGCACTTTCTCATATTGACTCATATCCTGTAGATGTAAACCGAGCCGATTACTATATGCTTCTTCGTGTACCGGGCATTGGTGTAGTATCCGCAAAACGTATTGTAGCCGCAAGAAAACATACTCGGCTTACCTTTGATAATCTTAAAAAAATAGGAGTTGTGTTAAAAAGAGCAAAATATTTTATTACTGCTGCTGATTTTAACGAAAATCTTACATATCTTTCAAAGGAACAAAAATATTTAGAACCTCTTTTAAGGGACAAAACTCCCGCTTTTACAGCCTCTGCAAATCAGGTTTCATTATTTGACTTTGTAAGATAAATAACTAAAATTTTGAGGTAAAATAAAATGATTTATATTTATAACGGCAGCTTTGAAGGATTGCTTACTGCCATTTTTGATGCATATAACGACGGAGAAGCTTTGATTTTTAAGGAAGGGGAGCTTCTTCCTCCTCTACTTGAATATAAAAAGGTGGAAACCGATATGAGAAAATCTTTACGGCTTCAAAGTGGTATCAATAAGAAACTATCAAAAATAATTTTAAGGGATATTTATATTATATATCTTTCTGACTACACAGACCATGGTACTATTGCTCTTAAATATCTACGTTTTTGCTTTTTGAAAGGCAAGGGTGCCCGTTCACTTCATTTTGACCCTGCCGTCAAAAATGCCCTTACCTTGCGTAGAAAAGTAATGCATGAGGCAGATAAAATGCTGGGGCTTGTCCGTTTTGATAAAACCCAGGATGGAGTATATATTTCGGAAATACAGCCTGACCATAATATACTTTCCCTTATTGCGGGTCATTTTGCGGGAAGAATGCCCACTCACAGCTTTGTTATCCGTGATACCAGGCGTGAGCTTGCCATATGCTCCTATAACGGAAACTGGGTGCTGATTCATCTTCCTTCCCAAGTTAAATTTGATATTTCAAAAGATGAATTTCGCAGTATGTGGAAGGAATACTGGAACAGTATGGCAATCAGAGAGCGGCTTAACCCCAGACAGCAAAAGGCATATATGCCTAAAAGATACTGGAAAAATCTTACCGAAATGCAGTAAACTTTCACAACCTAAAATATAAAAAGATAGGACAAAACCTTGTCCTATCTTTTTACATTTCCAATATCTACTACAACTTCATAGCCTATATCTTTCATACATTTTTTTAGTTTATCAAGCTCTTGTGCTGATTCTGCACCTACAGTCAACTTATTTTCATATATTTCATATAGACTTCTTACATTTTCGGGAGAAAGATTTGGCATAACAACATTTGCCCCCGCCATAATTCCCTGTTCTCTGCCATTTTCTGAATTAGTACCAAGTGCCGTGGTAGCAGGAATTAGGCTGTGAGGAAACATAAGGCGAAGAATGGAAATAAGCCTTAGTGTCAGCTTAGTTTCGCCATTTTTATACTCCTTAAATGGTGTTTGACTGTGAGAAATATACGGCCCTATACCAATCATATCAGGGTTTAAAGCTTGTAAAAATCTTAAATCACAAATAATGTTCTCCAAAGTCTGAAAGGGTGCTCCCACCATAAAGCCTGAGCCTACCTGATACCCTATTTCTTTTAAATCAAAAAGGCATTTTTTTCTTGACTCTAAACTCATTTTTTTCGGATGCAGCTTACTGTAAAGATTAAAGTCCGCCGCCTCGTGGCGAAGAAGGTATCTGTTAGCACCGGCTTTAAAAAACATTTCGTATGCCTCTTTTGTTTTCTCGCCTAGGGAAAGGGTTATTGCACAATCAGCAAATCTTTTTCTTATTTCTTTTACAATATCGCAAATAATGTCATCTGTAAAATACGGGTCTTCTCCCCCTTGCATAACAAAGGTGCGAAATCCTAAAGCATATCCCATTTCACAGGCAGATAAAATTTCTTCTTTTGTAAGGCGGTATCTTGTAACACCAAAGTTTTCTCCTCTGATACCACAATACAAGCAGTTGTTTTTACAATAGTTGGAAATCTCTATAAGCCCGCGAATATATACTTTATTACCATAAATTTTTCTTCTTACCAAATCTGCTTCCTGTCTTAAAAATTGGTCAACTTCATCCGTTTTTAAAAGTGTAAGAAGCTCCTCATCTTTTAAATTTTTATCAGTTTTTAGTTTTAAAACTAATTCCCTGCTCATATTTGCTTTCAGCCTTTCATACTTACAGTTATACTGCAGCCTTCATTTTTCTCTGACTCTACTTCAACATTACCCTGATGTTTTTTTGCAATCTGTAAAACGGTTGACATACCAACACCACGATTTTGTCCCTTAGTGGAATAGCCCATTTCAAAAATCTTTTCTAAGGTTTCTGCATCCATACCTCTGCCGTTATCTGTTACTGTAATAAGTGTCCATTTTTCACTGGTATTTATCAGTACATCAATAGTTTTTCTGTCCTGTTTTATTAAATTAAGCTCTTCAATAGAATTTTCCAACAGATTTCCTATTATACTAATATATTCTTCCTCTAAAACCCCTGAAGTAAGCACGTCAGTATTGCTTCCGCTTGTAACATTAACAGAAACTCCAATTTCCTTTGCACTAATAAGTTTGCCTATTAAAAGTGCACATATACGCTGATTGGAAACTCTTTTTGTAATTTTAATAATTTCTTCAGTAGGCACACTTCTTATACAGTGAATAAATTTCTTTGCCTCATCATACTGCTTTGTTTCAAGATACCCCATAATTACGTGCATTTTATTTACAAAATCATGGTTTACCACTCTCATAGTTTCAATAAGGCTTTCTTTTCCTTCCAATTCCTTATTTAGCCTGTAAATTTCCGTAGCATCATACCCAATAATAAAATAAGCATAATTTATATCCTCGTTATTTATAGGCATACCCTCAATAACAAGGCGTTTGCCTCCTATTAGGCATTTGCGGGTTTCTAAATATTTATCCTGATTTATATACTCTTTAATATCTATTCCGTTATAAATCTTATTAAAACTAACATTTTTTACATGCTGAGAAATGCCTGAAACATTAGAGGCAGTTTTATTTTGCATAATTATATTTCCCTGTCTGTCAAGAAGAAAAATACATTCTCTTATAGCATTCATTGAGCCTATACTAAGACTGATACTGTCACCTATTTCATCAGGGGAATATCCTTTTAGCTTTTTACGCAAGAGCCTTGCAAATATCATAAAAATTATAATAACAATAAATATTATACAGAGAGCGACTATTGCGGTAGTGCTTTTAAAGTCTGTCATATGGCGGGTAGTTTTTCTTTCGTCTTTACAAACTCCCACAAAGCCGTTCCGCTTACCGTTTCGTTCTGACACCGCACCAAAATGCCATCTTGTATATAATTTATTTTCTTCTTCCATTTTTGAAAGAGATTCTCCGCCATTTAATGCTAAAAGCTCCTCTTTATATTTACTTACTGTACCAATAAGCCTTTTATCTTTAGTAGAATATACCACAACGCCGGTTTTATCATAAATTACTATATTATCAATATCCCTATATACTCTCGTTAAATTTTTAAGGTCAGCTATAGTTGAATCAGAAATTTCCTTAAAGCGTACTGATTCTTTAACCGACTCTACATTCGCCACACTTTTAGCAACATTTACAAGGTATTCCTGTTCCATTTTTTCTGCCACTTTTCTTGTGCCGAAATAATTAATAAAAGTTCCTGCCACTACAAGCACAAAGGAAATAACAAGAATTATAGCAAGAGAATTAAGTTCAAATTTTGATAATACTTTTCTTTTCATATAAATCACCCTGCGAAAAAAGGCTACACCTTAGCAAATACCCTGTAAGGTGGTATCAGCTTTAATGTAGCCTTTTTATTACAGCACTTTACTTAAAAAGGCTTTTGTTCTTTCATTCTTAGGATTGTCGAATATTTCTTCAGGGGTGCCTGTTTCCATAATTTTTCCTTCGTCCATAAAAATTACTCTGTCTGCAACCTCTTTTGCAAAACCCATTTCGTGAGTTACCACTACCATTGTCATACCGTTTTTGGCAAGCTCTTTCATAACCTCCAAAACCTCTCCCACCATTTCAGGGTCAAGTGCGGAAGTGGGCTCGTCGAAAAGCATAACCTCAGGATTCATTGCAAGAGCACGCACTATGGCAACACGCTGTTTCTGTCCGCCGGAAAGCTGAGCCGGATATGCCTTTGCTCTGTCTGCAAGTCCAACTCTCTCAAGCAATTCCATCGCTTTTTTCTCTGCTTTTTCCCTGGATTCTTTATGAAGCTTCATTGGTGCGATAGTGAGGTTTTTCAGTATTGTCATATGAGGAAAAAGATTAAAATGCTGAAAAACCATACCCATTTTCTGTCTGTGAAGGTTTATATCTGTTTTAGGGTCTGTAATATCCACTCCCTCTAGCATAATTGTGCCAGAGGTAGGTACCTCCAAAAGATTAAGTGAACGTAAAAATGTGGATTTCCCACTGCCTGAAGGACCGATTATAACTATCACTTCACCCTGTTTTATACTAAGAGAAACCCCATCAAGAGCCTTAATTGTTCCGTCCTTATAATATTTTTTTACATCTCTAGTTTCAATTAAAAAATTATCTTTCACTCTTACGAAGTCTCCTTTCCAGTAATCCTACCAGCCAGGTGAAAAACATTACCATTACAAGATAAATAATTGCAACTGCAATAAGAGGCATAAAGGCTGAATATGTAGCTGCACGGATAATATTACCACCCATAGTAAGGTCTCTGATTGTTACATACCCTGCCACAGAGGTTTCCTTAAGCAGTACAATAAATTCATTTGCAAGTGCAGGAAGCACATTTTTAAAAGCCTGAGGAATTATAATATACCACATACTGCTTTTATAATTAAACCCAAGACTTCTGCCTGCCTCAAACTGTCCCTCATCAATGGACATAATGCCTGAACGGACAATTTCCGCAACATAGGCACCTGAATTTATACCAAAGGCAATAATTGCTACCATAAGACTGTTTCTGGAAGATGCAAAAATTATGTAGTACATAATCATAAGCTGAACAGTTACAGGAGTTCCGCGTATTACTGTAAGATATACGTTGCAAATTCCGTTTATAATTGCAAAAAGTGTCTTTTTTAAACCCTTTCTCATATCCCCATAGGTTTTGTCATAGCTTGATCGTATAATAGCCACAATAATACCAAGCACAACACCTAAAATTAAAGCGAAAAAAGTTATTATCAGGGTATTTTTAAGGCCGCTGACAATAAATTTCCATCTGTCCTGCACTATGAAATTCAGTATAAAGTCATCTTTTATATCTGACATCCATAATATAATGCCTGTTTTTAATCTCGAAAACAAAGTGAAAATATCACTCATTTATGCCACTCTCCTATGACCAAAAAACGGGGACGGCTTTACCGTCCCATTTTTTTCTGCTATTACTTATTGTTATTTGCATTTACATATGCCTTAGCAGGCTCGTTATCAATAATTACACAGTCAACCTTGCCTGTAATAAGAGCCTGAACCGCTTCGTTTCCGGAAGCATATTTCATAACTCTTTTTTCACCAAAATCACCTTCTGCATAAATATCACCTGTTGTACCTTTTTGAGTACCTATAAGATATTCAGCACCTTCTGCAAATAAATCATCTACGCTTGTAATCTTGCTGCCTTCGGGAACAATAACAGACTGAATACCTGTTGCGTATGTATCAGAGAAGTTGATGCTCTTTAAACGGTCTTCTGTAACTGTCATTCCTGCCATACCCATATCTGATTTACCTGTCTGAACAGCAGTAATTATAGCATCAAATTCCATATCGTCAATTACAAGCTTCATACCAAGCTTATCTGCAATAGCTGCAGCCATTTCAGCATCGATACCTACAATCTTATTGTTTTCGTAATATTCATATGGTGGAAATTGTGCGTTTGTTGCCATATGAAGTTCCGGTTTGCCTTCTGCATCTGCCTGGAAAACCAAGTCGTGCTCAATACCTGAAATGTACTTGTCAACAATAGCTTTCTTTGTTCCGTCAGCTTCCATTTCCTTAAGAGCATTGTTAATTTTCTCAAGAAGTTCCGGATTATCCTTAGCTACGCAGATTGCGTAATCTTCAACCGCATACTCAGTGTCAAGAATATTAAGCTTAACATCATTTGTACCGCAAGCTGTAAGAGTGCAAATTGCAAGAACTACACAAAGTGCCAAAACAATAATTTTTTTCATTTTATATTCCTCCATTTATTTTTTTATCTTTACATATTATAACAATTTTTTCAAAAAAAGTCAACAGCTATTAATTTAATGCGTATTTCTTACTGTACTGATCAAACTGTTCAAAGAAGGAGTTTTCACCATTTTCTTTTACATTATTAAGATATTCGTGTGTTTCGAAAGAATCGTTTGCAATTTCAAGAATACATACTGCAATATTTGAGCAGTGGTCAGATACTCTTTCATAATTTACCAAAAGGTCGGAAAGTGCAAAACCAAGCTCTACTGTACAGGTACCCTCTTTAAGTCTTTCGATATGACCCTTTTTAACATTGTATTTAAGCTTATCAATAACCTGTTCTAAAGGTTCAACCTTTTTAGCTGTTTCAAGGTTATTATCTACAAGTGAAGAAACAGCAAGAGAAACTACTTCACAAACTGCATCTGTAATAACCTTTATATCCTTTTCTGCTTTTGTGGAGAAATCAATTCCCTTATCGTTAAGCTCTCTTGCAACTTCTACAATATGTACTGCATGGTCGGAAATTCTTTCCAAATCTCCTATGCAATGAAGAAGCTGGGACACCATATGACTATCCTTTTCAGTAAGCTCTTTAGCAGAAAGTTTTACAAGGTAAGTGCTGATTTTATCTTCAAATTTATCAATTTCACTTTCTTCTGCACGTATTTCCTCTTCTAACTGTTTATCATACTCAGTAAGAAGTGTGGTAGATTTAATAAGAGAATCTCTGGTAATTTCAGCCATTTTTTCCACAAGCTCGCGGCTCTTTCCAACAGCAAAGGAAGGTACATCAAAAAATCTTTCTTCCAACGTATCAAAAATATCATATTCTCTGTTATTTTTAGATTCTTTAACAGATTTAATTGCAAGCTTTTCAATCCATGAGCAGAAGGGCATAAGAATTATAGTAGTTGCTATGTTAAACAGAGTATGTGTAATAGCAATTTTTGTAGGAGACATTTCCATATTCATAAATTCAAATCCTACAAAATAGTTTATAGCATAGAATATTGCACATACTATTACAACGCCTATCATTTTAATATATATGCAAGATAGTGCCACTCTTTTTGAATTGGTGTTGCCTGTAATTGACGCAATAATAGGAGTAATTGTTGTACCAATATTTTGACCAAGTATAATCGGAAATGCTGTTGCAAAGTGGATAGGTACAGAAATACTAAGTGCCTGTAAAATACCAACAGATGCAGAAGATGACTGAATAATTGCCGTAAGAAGTGTACCCATTATAATACCCATAACAGGGTTATTATCAAACATAATCATAAGATTTCCAAAGCTTTCGCTTTCTTTTAGGTCATCCATAGCACCGCTCATTAAATCCATACCTGTCATAAGCACTGCAAAGCCTACAAAAATAGAGCCGATTTTCTTTCTTTTTTCTGTTTTTCCAGCCATAATCATAATTACACCTATTACTGCAAGTACAGGTGTGAATGAAGAAGGCTTAAAGAGTTTTAATATAAATGCACCATCTCCGATTTCAGTAAGAGAAAGTAGCCATGCAGTAACTGTTGTACCAATATTGGAACCCATTATAATACTGATGGTCTGTCCCAACTTCATAATACCTGAATTTACAAATCCTACCAGCATAACTGTTGTAGCTGATGAAGACTGAATTACTGCTGTCACTATAAAACCAAGTAAAAATCCTTTAAAACGTGTTGAAGTAAGCTTGGCTAAAACTGCTTCCAGTTTTCCGCCGGCTGCTTTTTTAAGTCCGTCTCCCATAAGCTCCATACCGTAAAGGAAAAGAGCAAGCCCTCCTATTAAGGTTAAAATGTCAAAAAAATCCATAATGTCCTCCTATAATACTTTTCTTTTGCATCTATGTAACTACAGACTTTTCTGTACTGCCAGAATAAACGGTGAATCCGTCGAGTTTATTATTTTGTACATTATAACGCTGTATTGTTTTTTATCATACTTCTTTAAAAACTCCTCCAGTAACTCCCCTTCACACTTTCCTTCCTTATGCCCAGGATATACTGAAATTACCAGCACTCCTCCTCTTTTCAGTATTCCCATCGCTTTTTCTACTGCAACAAGAGTGCTGTCTGCCATAGTGTGAATGTTTTTATCTCCACCGGGTCTGAACCCAAGATTAAACATTCCTCCGTCAATTTCTTCTTTTATGTAGCTATCAAGATTTGCATGACTGTCTAAAATCAGCTGTGCATTGGAATACCCCTCACTTGACAATAATTCCTTTGTATTATTAATTGATTCCTGTTGTATATCAAAGGCATATACTTTGCCTTTTGGAACAAGGGTAGAAAGATACAAGGTATCTTTGCCGTTTCCCATAGTAAAATCCGCTAATACTCCGTTTTCCGGAATATCTGCTTCATTTAAGAATCTTTTTGCAATATTTAATAATTTTATCATTATATTTGTTCTTTCTTTTCACAAAAAAATTACTTTTGTAATATATTATATATAAATAGGTTAATAACAAGGAGGCTATATAATGCACAGAATGTCCTTTCCCCACAGACCAAGATTTCATATAAAATCATCTGTCTGCCTGAAATGTACCCTGCATATTTTAAGTATAATCCTTTCCCTGATTGTGCTATGTTATATTTTTATATTTTTATCTTCACACTTATCAGGTTTATTACTCCTTGCTTTTTTATTAGGACTTATTGCATTTATTCAGTATTTATGCTGCAATATTAACTGATAAAAAAGCTTTAGCATACAGCCTTCAAAAGACTGTATGTAAAAGCTTTTTCATTAAATTAACTTATTCCGTTTTCACTTTTTGGATTAACAATTTCTCTCCACTCAAGGTCTCCGCGTTCAAGCCCAAGTATAAGCACTTCCGCAGTTGCAACATTTGTTGCAAGAGGAATATTATGTATGTCGCAAAGTTTAATTAAAGATGCCACATCCGGCTCAGGCTGTCTGTTAGTAAGAGGGTCCCTGAAAAATAACAGCATATCTATTTCATTATAAGCAATTCTGGCACCGATTTGCTGATCTCCGCCCTGCTGTCCTGACAAAAATTGGTGAACATTCAGTCCGGTTGCTTCGGACACTAATCTGCCCGTCATACCAGTAGCACACAAATTGTGCTTTGCAAGTATAAATTTATAAGCAGTACAAAACTGCACCATAAGCTCTTTTTTCTTGTCATGTGCAATTAAGGCAATGTTCATTGATTTCTTGTCCCTTCTATATTTTATTTTTCGGTTTTTTCTTCTTTGGCAGTTTCCTTTTTTGTTACCTTTTCAGGTGCTTTTTTAGGTTTTGCATCAGTTTCTTTTTTTTCTGTCTTTAGCTTTGCTTTGTTAATAGGAATATTTGCAACTAGAGCTGTACTTACTCTTCCCTCGTTATCAGTATTTCTTTCAAACTTAACATCCAGCTCTTCCTGCTCTATTTCAAGATACTTATTAATAACCTGCATAAGTTCTTCCCGAAGCTTCTCCATAACATCTTCAGGTATAGCAGATGTACTTTCCCGATCCATTTTAAGGAGTACCTGAAGTCTATCCTTTGCAACTGTGCCTGTAGCTTTATTAGAAGAGAAAAGCTTTAAAATATTTTCAAACATTTTTTTATTTCTCCCTTCTTATTGCTCTTTGTTTTTTGCAAAAAATGCCTTGATTTTTTTTGCTATACTTTTATGATCAAGTTCTAAAAGAGGTACTTCTTCTCCCATTATTCTTTTAGCAATATTTTTATAAGCCTTGCCAGGAAGAGATTTTTCATTCATAACAGCAGGCTCGCCCCTGTTTGTGGTGGTAATAATGCTGGTATCATCAGGCACAACACCAATAAGATTTATAGCAAGAAGCTCTACAATATCTTCTACTGACATCATATCTCCTGACTTTACCATATTAACCCTAAGTCTGTTTATAAGAAGTTTTGGGTCGTTTATTTCATTTGCTTCCAGTAAGCCTATAATTCTATCTGCGTCACGAACTGCCGAAACTTCGGGAGTAGTAACTACAATTGCCTTATCCGCACCTGCAATTGCATTTTTAAAACCTTGCTCAATGCCTGCAGGGCAATCTAAAATAACATAATCAAATTCTTTTTTAAGCTTCTGGCAAAGATCTTTCATTTGCTCAGCATTTACAGCGTCTTTATCTCTTGTTTGAGCAGCAGGAAGCATATACAAGCTATCATGACGCTTGTCCTTAATAAGTGCCTGCTTAACACGGCAGCTGCCTTCAATAACATTAACAATATCATATACTACTCTATTCTCAAGTCCCATTACAAGATCAAGGTTCCTAAGACCAATATCAGCATCCACTAAAACAACCTTTTTACCTGCCATTGCAAGTGCTGTACCTATATTTGCAGTAGTAGTAGTCTTGCCAACTCCGCCCTTACCGGACGTAATAACTATTACTTCACTCATAATCTTACCCCCAAAAATCTTAATTGTCCTATATATTCTATCACATTTTTTCTGCTTCGTCTATAGTTTTTTCAAAAAAATCCAATTAATTTTCTCCTTATTTCTTAAGAATTGGATAAGTATAGATACAACCGTCCTTTATTCTTGCTATTTCGGGATAATACTCTGTTTTTTTGTCATTTTCGGGAGCCCGTGTAATTATTTCCGCAATTCTAAGCTGTGTAGGCTGAAGCAACAGTGCACACACAGTGGCATTTTCGTCCCCTTCGCACCCTGCATGGGCAACACCCTTTAGCTGTCCAAGTACCACAATATTTCCGCAAGCTGAAATTTCAGCTCCTGGGTTTACATCTCCCTGTACTATTAAATGCCCCTCAGAAGTTATATTCTGGCCCGAGCGAAGGGTACCTTCATGGTATATAGTTTCCTTTATTTCAGCCTTTCGCATTTCCAGTTCTTTGCTGCCCAGATAGGAAATAACTCCCTTATAGTCCACCATTTCAAGCAGTTTTTTTGTAAGGGTGCACTTATTATCGTGTGTAAGGTTTCCCCCTTCAATCTCTACAGTAAGCTCTTTTTTAAGCTTAAAAAGCTCCATTGTATTTCCTACTTTTTCAATTATATCAGCATAAATTTCTTCAAAATCGCCTTCTTCAGGCAAACAAATACGAAATCCGTTTTTTATACCTTTAATCTTGCATACTTCCATTTTCTGTACCTCCTGCAGAATCATTATTGTTGTCAGGAGCAATTACTCCTTTTTTTATAAAAAATGTATCCAATATTTTTTTTGCAACGCCTACTACCTGATTGCCCTGTCCGTAAATACCACCGTTTTCAATTATGCAGGCAACTGCAATCTGAGGGTCATCATAAGGTGCATAACATATAAATAAACTATCATTTTTTGTGTTACTTGTCTGGGCAGTTCCTGTTTTTCCTGCAACCTTGTAGCCTGCATTTTCAAAAACCGATACTGCACTTCCTTCAGTTGTAACAGCAAGCATACCTTTTTGTACAGCATCCCAGTATTTATCCTGAAATTTTACTGTCGTAAGCACCTGAGGAGAGGTTTTTTTAAGTAGTTTTCCGTCTTTGCCCGAATATACCGAGTCAACAAGATATGGCTTGTAAAGTGTTCCCCTGTTTGCAAGAGCAGCACAATAATTTGCAATCTGCAAAATAGTAAATTTATTATCCGACTGTCCTATTGCAGCCTGAATTGTATCAGCAGGATACCAATCTCCGCCCATTTCTTCTCTTTCTTCAATTCCTGCAACAACTCCAGATTTTTCACCGTCAATTTCTATACCGGTAACCTTTCCAAAGCCAAACATTTTTGCATACCTGTTAATATCATTAATTTTTAATCTTCTGCCTGTTTCAAAAAAATATATATTACAGGAGTTTTCAATAGCTCCCGACACATTCAAATGTCCGTGATTTCTGCCGTGGTACCCATAAATCCAGCAGGAAGGAGAATAGCTTGGAGCATAATGCTGATACTTTCCCGTACAATCTATAGTTTCATTAACAGTAATTACTCCTTCGTTAAGTCCTGCCAAAGCAACAAGAGGTTTGAAGGTTGAGCCTGGGGAATAAGTACCCGCTATTGCTCTGTTGTAAATAGGATTGTTTTTATCCTCAATAAGCATATTATAATCCTTATTGAAAGTAGCTGGATTATAATTAGGGTAATTTGCAAGGGTAAGAACTGCTCCTGTTTTAACATCAATTGCAACTGCAGCTCCACCGCCGATAAAATTACCTTCTTGTCCTTCTCGTATTACCGAAATAGCTTCAGCAAGAGCTGCTTCAGCCGCCTGTTGAAGGTCAATATCCACAGTAAGATAAACATTGTTTCCCGGTACTGCAGGAATATCCTCATTTACAAGAGTTTTGGACCCGTTAACATCAACTGTCAGCCCTGTTTTCCCATCTGTACCTTTAAGGTCCTTTTCAAGATATTTTTCAAGACCTGTTTTTCCTATATAGTCCTGCATTCCATATCCTTGTGATTTTTTCTCTGCATATTCTTCTTCATTTATCATACTGATATATCCCAGCATATGAGAAGCTGTCTTTCCTAAAGGATAACTTCTCACCGGAAGGATATCTACCGCAACGCAAGGAAACCGTTTTTTATTTTCCTTTAAAAGAGAAATAGTATCTATATCCACATCACGCACAAACTCAAAGGGATTTGAGGCACTGAAATTATTCTTTTTTAAATCAAATTTAAGTCCTATTAATTTTCTTGTATATTCTTCATCAAAGCCTTCTACTTGGTATTTTTCTTTTAAAAATTCAAAAAGGCTTTCTGCAGTTTCATTTTCATCTATTTTCCACTGCTCTTTCCACCTTTTTTCTCCCTCTATTGTTTCAAAAGTGTATGTATAAGGTCTTTGGTCTGTCATAGGAAGGGTATCTTCATATTTCTTTCCTATACTCTCTGCAAGCACTAAAAGTTCATACAGACCCCTGTTGAATTCCTCAGTTTCCAGACCATTATCTATTATATATACCGTTTGGATAGTGGTATTTGAGGCAATAATCTTTCCTTCTCTATCCAGTATTTCCCCTCTGGGAGCTTCTATGGCATGAGAAGAGTAGCCTCGGCTGTTTGCAACAGAGGCATAATAATCACCTTTTATTACCTGAAGATTTATAACCTGAAATACCAGTATCCCTACAAGCAAACTTACAAAAATATAAAGTATATTATATCTGTTACTAAAAAATCCTTTCATTTCTGTAATATACCTTTCCCACTAACCAGTATAAAGCGGGAGTGATAATAACATTATAAACGCCTGTAGGAAGTATATATCTCCAAAGGCAATACATAAATGCAAAATCTTTTCCCATAAAAATCTGGAAAATGTAAGTTATAATATTTAAAATACTGCTTATTACAAAAATTACTGCCAGAGCAGAAGGAAGACTTCTTTCAATTATATTTTCATATGTAACAGAACAAAGCACTGATGCACCTAAGAAAAGAACTGCATACGCACCTATGGGACTTGCTGTTACTATATCAGTAACAAGCCCTACTATTACTGCTAAAACAAGGGATTTCTCTTTGCTGTAATAAATACAAAAGCAAAGAAGTAAAACAAAAACAAACTGTGGCATTATCCCAAATATGCTGATAATGTCAACTATTTTTGTTGTGTCAAGCAAAAAACAAGCTACAAACATTAAAATATTTAAAAGATAAACCACGTTTATTCCTCCTTTTCTTATATAAGTACCATTACCTCTTTAAGGTTGTAAATATCCGCAGACAGTTTTACTGTTATTCTTTTATTAACCTGCCCTTTAATTTCTTTAATATCCTGAACCTTGCCTATAATAAGTCCTTTGGGAAATACCATTCCAAGTCCTGAAGATTCTACGGTATCTCCAGAATTTATATCCGCATTTTTTGAAGTATAGTTTAAAAGACACATATTATCATCTGATTCGTTTATGTCCCCTTCTACTATACCTACAGCACCGCTTCGTGTAATTACTGCACTAACGCTGGAATCTTTATCAAGCAAGGTTGTTACCTGTGCCCAATTATTGCCTGCCATAGTAATATTTCCAACCAGACCGTTATTGTTCATAACAATATTACCTACGTCAATACCATCGTTTGTACCTTTATTCAAAATAAAAGTTGTGTTCCAGCTTGAAAAGGAACGTCCTACTACCTCGCACGCCACCACCTTATTTTCACCCTGAGCTGCTTTGAAGCCCAACATATCACGAAGTCGGATGTTTTCTCTTTCAAACTGCTTTAAATGCTCATTTTCATTTTCTAAAACTTTTAATCTGTTTTTAAGCTGGGCATTTTCTTTAGTAAGTTTTCCCGCATTTGCCATAGATCCGAAAAATCCGCCTACTGCATCCCCTACATTGTCAAATAAGTTCTTAACAGGGGTTGCAATAACATTAACTGCCCCCGTCATAATAGGCGTATCCTCTAATTCTCCCCTTGTAAATGCAGAGATTCCGCATATAAGAGCAAGGACAACGGCGGTGACTATAACCACGTTCCAATAATTGCGGTTAATAAAGTTCCACATTTTTCATTACCTCTGCTTATTACATCTCTCTAAAATTTTTCGAAGCATACCTCTATCTTCATTTTCAAGGATTTTTCCGATACCGTCAATAACACCATTAAGAGGATTTTCGGCAATATTTACTTTAATTGCAGTTTCCTGCTCTATAATCTTATCAAGTCCTCTTAATAACGCACCGCCGCCTGCCAGCATAATACCTCTGTCCATAATATCTGCCGCAAGTTCGGGAGGAGTTTTTTCAAGAGTGGATTTTATACAATCAATAATACTGTAAACAGGCTCAGCAAGTGCTTCACGCACCTGATCTGCACGAATCTCAATAAGTCTTGGAAGACCTGAAATAAGGTCACGTCCCTTAACAGGCATACTGCCTTCTCCTTCATAGGGGAACGCACTTCCTATTTTTACCTTGATTTCTTCTGCTGTTCTGTCACCAATCTGCAGGTTAAATTCTCTTTTAATATACTGAGAAATTGCATTATCAAAGGTGTCTCCTGCAACACGAAGAGAATTACTGATTACAATTCCGCCAAGTGATATAACTGCTACCTCACTTGTACCTCCGCCTATATCCACAATCATACTTCCGGTAGGCTCTTCTACGGGCAGTCCTGCACCAATAGCCGCACTCATAGGCTCGTAAATCATAAATACCTCTTTTGCACCTGCCTGTATGCCTGCTTCATCTACTGCTCGTTTTTCCACTTCAGTAACTCCCGATGGAATACAAACAACAAGCATAGGACGGATAAATATTCCTGCCGAGCCAATGGCCTTTCTTATAAGCTTTTTAATCATTGCCTGAGTTACATCAAAATCTGCAATAACTCCATCCTGCATAGGTCTTACTGCATCAATTGTACCAGGAGTACGGCCTATCATACTTTTTGCATCGTTACCTACACTTAAAACCTCTCCTGTAAGTTGATTTACTGCCACAACAGAAGGTTCATTTACAACAACACCTTTTCCTTTAACATAAACTAAAGTATTGGCAGTACCAAGGTCAATTCCTATATCCTTAAGCATTATTTTTACTTCCTTTCAAATGTATTTTCTATATTTTTTATAATTAATTTAAAATTAAACTCACTTTCAAACAGGGAAATCAATTTATTAAGAGGCAGTCCTACCACATTAAGAAAATCCCCTTCAATATGGTCAACAAATTCTCCGCCTTTTTCCTGAATTCCGTAAGAACCTGCCTTGTCCATATATTCATTACAGGCCAAATATTCCTCTATTTTTTCATTGGTAAGGGTTTTAAATACCACTTTGGTTTCCTCACAGGCAGTTACTGCCTTACCGGAATTTTCTCCTCCTATCTGCCACAGGCAAATCCCTGTTAAAACGCTATGGGTATTACCCGAAAGCTTAGTAAGCGTTTTTTTGGCATCCTCGTATGATACCGGTTTTCCCAGTATTTTATCCCCTAACACCACCACAGTATCAGCAGAAATAATATAAGTAATTTCCTTACTTTTTACAAATTCTTTTGCAACTGCCTGTCCCTTTATTAGTGCTAATTCCTGTACAAACATTTTTGGGGACAAGCCTTGCTGTTCTAAGTTTTCCTCTGCTCCGCTTACCACCACCTGAAAAGGAATTCCTGCTTTTTCAAGTATTTCCTTCCGCCTTGGTGAGCCGGAGGCAAGAATTATTTTATGCATATAAGTTATTTCCTTTGTGTGTTATTTAAAAATATTGAAACAACGCCTGTAAAGGTACCTGCAAAAATCGAAATTATTCCAAGATACCAGATATAGTTCATTATCAAAATATTGCCCATTATAACGCAGGCCACCGCAACCTGTGCCAGATTATGAGTAAAAGCTCCCAGAATTGCTATTCCCGTTATTCCTATTCCTTTAATTTTATACGCCAATGTCATAACTATAACAGAAGCTACTGCACCCATAAATGAATAAGGAATTGACATTATTCCCCCAAATAACAGTCCCGAAAGAATTGCCCTTATTACCGATATGGAAACTGCATAGGAAAATCCATAATTTAAAAGCACATAAATAGTGACTATATTTGCAAGTCCCAGCTTTCCTCCCGGTACAGCACTGTTTACGGGAATAAAACTTTCTATGTAGGAAAGAGCCATTGCAAGAGCTGTAAGCAAACCCAGCCTTGCAACCTTTTTAAGGCTTTTTTCACCTGCTGACTCCATCTGCACCACCCTTTCCGTCAATATAAACTACTACTTTATGAGGGGCACACACAAGACTTTCTCCTGCTTTGGTAATTTTTCTATGCTTTACATCAATCTGATTTTCACAATCCGCATAAATCATATCAGCACCGTAACAATCTATTTCAAGTACATTTTTTCCGTATTTTGTTTTTATTTCAACAGTTTTAGACTTTGTTGAAAGGGAAGCTAAATCATATTCTCCGTAAATTTTTCCTTCTGCCTGTATAACTATTTTTTCTCCCCCTCTATTAAAGGTAAGTACCAAACCTGAAAGGCAAATGGCAAAAATTATAACAGCTATTAAAATATCCAAAGGTGTAAAAAATTTCTTTTTCAAGCCCTAAAGCACTCCTCTGAAAAAATGTCCTCTTGTAAAATCTCCCTCACAGGGTTTTCCGATATGATAGCTTTCAAGTATTTCCCCACATTGGCGAGGACTTTCTAAAGTAAATATAAATTGTCCTGAAAAAAGACCTGATTCTTTCAGCTTATCCGCCATATATATAGGTTTGGAATTTAAAAAATAAACCGTACATGGAAGATCCTTATTTTTACCGCACTGGCACACTATGGGAATAACTTCCCCTTTTCTGTCTGTTAAAGTGCAGTTCTTCTCATTTTTACCGCATTTGCCAGCACTCTCTAAGGGACAGTTTGCAGATTTCATAAGGGGAATACGCCCGTAGATTATTCCCAAAACATCTATTTCATTCTGTAAAAATTCTATTTGTTTTGCAGTCATTTCAGGTGATAAAACCACTTTCTCCAGACCAAATTCCTTCCAGAAGGAAACTCCGTATGAGTTAAACACATTAAGGTCGTGTCCGCCTACAACTGAAAATCCCATTTCTTTAGCTTTCAAAATAATTCCCCAGTCTGATGCGTAAATTTTCTTTACACCTTTTTCTTTAAACAGCTTTAGCCTGTCTATATAACTGTCAAGGCTTTTCTCACGGATAATAGGTGGAAAAGCGGGTATTATCTTATTGTTTTCATCAGGCTTATATACATCTTCCGGAATATAAATTTCCTTAATACTTTCCCATTTTTGCACCACATCTGCCTGAGCATAATTTAGCACAAATGCAGTAAAGAATTTTTCCTGTTTTATTTTTTTGGGTCTTTTTAATTTTACCTTATTGTAACTTCTTGCATAACTATCTATAATGTGACGGCAAAGAATATCAAATACGTTTCTTCGCATTTTGTTGATTTCCCCTACCGGCATAAAAATATCTTCTGAAATATTAATCTGGCAGCTTTCCAAAAAGAAGGGATACTCCCCTGTTTTTTCAAGTTGCTGTAATATTCTTTCTTTTGTTAAGGGTGCGTTTTTCGCTTTTTGCACAGAATTTTCACTTAATGCCTCAAAGCATTTTCCATTATAAATAAGCTTTAATACCGCTTTTTCTCCTACCTGCCCTATAAAGTGTAAATTTACAGAAAGCCTTTTATTATTACAGCTACTGTATTGCGTATCTTTATAAAGCTCCAGAATTTCCTGTTTCTGGTTTGCATAGGCATCATCATTACTTTTTTCTTTATTCATTTCCCCTGATTTTCCAGAAAAAAGACTATTTGTAAAGCCTCCTCTTGAAAAAGCATTCTGTAAAATTTCCTGACCCTTTTTTGAAATATTTTCACCTTTATCAAGTGCTTTTCTGTATATATCACAAGTAGCGGCAACATAGTCTCCGCCCTTCATTCTGCCTTCTATTTTAAGACAATCAGCACCAATATCCAGTACTTTTTCAATATCAAGTCCAAGACACATATCCACAGGGTTTAAAAGGTAACCTTTGTCTATATGATTTCCTTTTTCATCCTTAATGGTATAAGGAAGTCTGCAGGGGCCTGCACACTTACCTCTGTTTCCGCTTCTCCCGCCGTAAATACTGCTCATAAGGCATTGACCTGAATAGGAATAGCACTGAGCACCATGTACAAACATTTCAATTTCAATATTACTTTTTCTGCAAATTTCCTTTAATTCGTCATAAGAAAGCTCTCGTGCAACTACCACACGTTCTGCTCCCATTTTTTCACACATTATTGCAGAGGCAGAATTCATAACAGCAGACTGGGTACTGATATGCACAGGAAGGTCAGGAAAAAATTCCCGAATCAGTTTACAGTAGCCTACATCCTGAACTATAACTCCATCTGCACCTATATTTGCAACCTTTCTTGCACTTTCTACCGCTTCTTCCATTTCCACATCCGCAATTATGGTATTTAAGGTTATATAAACCTTAACATTACGAAGGTGACAATAATCTACAGCAGATTTAAGAGAGTTAAAATCAAAATTATCCGCAAAGCTTCTTGCACCAAAATTTTTTATTCCAAGATACACACTGTCTGCACCGTTTTGCACTGCGGGATACAAGCATTTTTCACCGCCCACAGGTGCAAGAAGTTCAGGCTTTTTCATTTTCTTCCTCCGCAGCTTTATGAAGCTTTACAATATTTGTATCCATATTTCTTTCCCTTAAAGCATTAAGGTTTTTCTGCAAAATATCATTCTTTTCCTGAGCCGCCGTTAATAGAGTGCAATATTCAGATAGCTGAGCTTTTACTTTTTCTGTTTCATCAGCAAGATTAAGAGCTGCCAGCACCAGTTTCATAGAAAATCCCAGAGTGTCACCAGATGCCATAGCAATAGTATCATTTACTTTTTTAGCAATAGCTAAAATGTATTCCGGGTCTTCTATTCCGATAATAGTATATTCCTTCCCGTCAATTTCAACATTTACCTTGTTTTTTTGCATTTCCTGCACCGGTGCTCATCTCCTTCTTTTTTATAAATAAACACAATTCAAACAATTTTAAATTATATATGTATAATTATATCACATTTGCCTATTTTTTACAAGAGGTATTTTTATATTTCCTTGTCTATTTTTGTCGCTGATTTAAAACAAAAGGACATACCAGTTAAAATCTGATATGTCCTTTTATTTTATTACTCTGCTCTGGATTCGCAATAAAGGCATCTGTATTCTCTTTTTTCAGAATTTTTCAGGAGAAAAATATGTTTAATATCCTGTTCTGTAGTAGTAATACATCTGGGATTTTTGCATTTCAATACATCAGTAAGTTTTTCCGGAAGCTGCAGTTTCTTTTTCTCCACAAGCTTTCCGTCCCTTATAATATTAACTGTACTTTCAGGGTCAATAAATCCGATAATATCAAGGTTTAAGGCAAATTCTCCGTCAATTTTTATAATATCCTTTTTGCCTATTTTTTTACTGGGTGCATTTTTAATTATTGCTACCTGAGAATCAATTTTATCAAGGCTCAAATAGCTGTAAATCTCCATAGCTTTACCCTGTGCAATATGGTCAATTACAATTCCGTTAACTATTGAATCTATTGTCATTTATTCCACCCCCAGAAGCTTAAGTATTAATGCCATTCTTATATACTTTCCGTTTCTTGCCTGTCTAAAATATGCAGCCCTTTTATCCTTGTCAATTTCTGTGGATATTTCATTTACTCTGGGAAGAGGATGCATAACTGTCATATCAGCCTTTGCATTTCTCATTTTTTCTGCAGTTAGAATATAGCTGTCTTTAAGACGAAGATAATCTTCTTCGTTGAAAAATCTCTCCCTTTGTACTCTTGTCATATATAAAACATCAAGTTCTCCCATAACCTCATCAAGATTTGTGGTCTGTGTATATTTTATATTATTGGGTTTTATATAGCTGTTTTTAACATAGCTGGGAAGCTTTAATTCATCAGGAGAAATAAGTACCAGCTCTGTGCCTTCATATCTTGACATTGCCGCTGCAAGAGAATGGACAGTTCTGCCAAATTTAAGGTCACCGCAAAGACCTATTTTAAGACCATTAAGCTTTCCTTTTTCAAGAGAAATTGTAAGAAGGTCGGTTAAGGTCTGGGTTGGGTGATTATGTCCGCCGTCTCCTGCGTTTATAATAGGCACATCCGAATGCATTGTAGCCACCGTAGGAGCACCCTCTTTAGGATGACGCATTGCAATAATATCCGCATAACTGCCAACTACTGCAACAGTATCCGCAACACTTTCCCCTTTTGAAGAGGAACTGGAATTTGCATCTGAAAAGCCCAGCACATTACCTCCCAGCTCCATCATTGCCGCTTCAAAGCTAAGTCTTGTACGGGTTGAAGGCTCAAAAAATAATGTTGCAAGCTTTTTATATTTGCACTTTTCTCTGTACTTTTCAGGAAAATTCATTATATCCTCAGCTAACGCTATAAGCTCCTGAATTTCCTCTACAGAAAGCTCCATAATATCAATTAAGTGTTTCATTTTTTCACCTCGTAAAAGAGATTTTATTTGTTTATCCAGCTTTCGTCTGAAGGATTGTTTCTGAAAGCGATAAGTCTGTCAATATCCTCTGCCTTGATATAACCTGACTCTGCAGCCACTTCCAAAGTGGTTTCAAAATCTGTAAGGCTGGTGTTTTCCACCTCTGCCTCACGAAGTCTGTCAATTCCTTTTTGCATACCGTAGGTGTAAATGGACACAATACCAAGCACCTGTGCACCTGCTTCACGAAGAACATTTACAACCTCAATAACGCTTCCTCCTGTAGAAATTAAATCTTCAATTACTACAACCTTCTGTCCTTTTTCCAGTTTTCCTTCAATCTGGTTGCCTCTGCCATGGTCTTTAGCACCGCTTCTTACATAACCCATAGGAAGCTGCAGAATATGTGCAGCAATTGCTGCGTGAGCAATACCTGCTGTAGATGTACCCATAAGCACCTCTGCCTGAGGATACTTTTCTTTAACTGTTTGTGCAATAGCTTTTTCTACATCGTTACGCACTTTTACATCTGTAAGTGTAAGTCTGTTGTCGCAGTAAATAGGGCTTTTAATTCCACTTGCCCAAGTAAATGGGTCTTCAGGTCTTAAAAATACTGCACCGATACTAAGTAAATCTTTAGAAATAAGCTTGTTCATTTTTCACTTCTCCTTAATTATTCTGTAAATTCTTTCATACATCTTCTGTAAGCTGCAACAGGGTCTTCTGCCTGAGTAATAGGTCTTCCCACTACAATATAGTCAGAGCCAATTTCTTTTGCTTTTTCGGGAGTGGTAACTCTTACCTGGTCACCCACTTCGCCGTCAGCAAATCGAACACCGGGAGTTACAGTTACAAAGTTTTTACCGCATATTTCGTGCACCTTGCCTGCCTCAAGAGGTGAGCATACAACTCCGTCAAGGCCTGATTCCATTGCATTTTTCGCATAGTGCATAACAACCTTGTCAAGAGGCTCGTTTATAAGAAGGTCTGCTTTCATTCTTTCCTCACTTGTAGAGGTAAGCTGTGTTACTGCAATAAGAAGCGGTCTGCTTCCGTCTTCTCTTGTTAAACCTTCAATTGCCGCTTCCATCATAGCCTTTGTACCAAAAGCGTGAAGATTGCACATATCAACATCCAGCAAAGATAATACCTTCATTGCCTTTTTAACTGTGTTTGGAATATCGCAAAGCTTAAGGTCAAGAAAAATCTTATGACCTCTTGCTTTTATTTCCCTTACAATTTCAGGGCCTTCTGCATAAAAAAGCTCCATACCGATTTTCACATAAGGCTTTTCCTGAGTGAACTTATCCAGAAAGCTCATAACCTCTGCTTTTGAATTAAAATCACAAGCTATAATTACATCTTTTCCCATTAGTGTGCTCCTCCTATTATATCACATAATCTTTCAATATTATATTTTTTCATTACCCTCTCAAGGTCATTTATTATATCTCTTGATGCGTAAGGATTTACAAGGTTTGCTGCACCTACTTCTACTGCAGTTGCACCTGCCAGCATCATTTCGATTACATCCTCTGCTGAGGATATACCACCCATACCAATAATGGGAATATTTACTTTTTCATATACCTTATATACCATTTGTAATGCTACAGGGAAAATTGCAGGACCTGAAAACCCCCCCATTTTATTGGCAATTACAGGTTTTTTTGTTTTAAGGTCAATTCTCATTCCAAGAAGAGTGTTTATAAGACTAAGTCCGTCTGCCCCTGCAGCTTCGCAAGCTACTGCAATTTCGGTAATATCAGTAACATTGGGGGTAAGCTTTACATACACAGGCTTATTTGTTTCTGCCTTAACCCTTTTTACCACATCTGCTGCATTTTTAGGGTCAGTTCCAAAACTCATACCTCCGTTATGCACATTGGGACAGCTTATATTTACTTCAAATATTCCAATCTGAGGAACGCTATCCAGCCTTCGTACAACCTGTGCATATTCATCAAGAGAAAATCCGCTTACATTGGCAACTACAGGCTTATTAAAGCATTTTGCCATTTTGGGGATTTCTTCAGAAATAACCTTATCTACACCTGGATTTTGTAAGCCTACCGAGTTAATCATACCTTCACTGCATTCTGCAATTCTGGGAGTGGGATTTCCAAATCTTGGTTGCAAGGTTGTTCCTTTAAAGGAGAATGAGCCAAGAATATTTATGTCATAAAGCTCTGCAAATTCATATCCATATCCAAAAGTTCCGCTGGCAGGAATAACAGGATTATCAAGCTCTACTCCGCTTAAATTTACTTTTGTATCTACCATATTATTTCCTCTCTTTCCAGCACAGGACCATCCTTGCAAATTCTTTTATTACCGTATTTTGTTTTACAGCTGCAACCCATACAAGCACCAAAACCGCAACCCATTCTTTCTTCAAAGCTGAATTGTCCGCTTGTTTTTGCCACCTTTTCAATAGCCCTAAACATTGGCTCGGGACCGCAGGTGTAAAAATACGAATAATCAAGCTTTATCATAACATCAGTTACAAAGCCCTTTTCTCCGTAGCTTCCGTCTGCAGTTGCAACATAAACCTTTGCACCAAGCTCACAAAATTCCTGTTGTAAAAAAACTTCGTCTGCAGTGTTAAAGCCAAGAATAACTGTAGGTTTTTTGCCCATACTTATCAGCTCTTTGCACAATCCGTAAAGAGGAGGTACACCAACACCTCCGCCAACTAAAAGAGGATATTCACCGCTTTTTGATGTGTCATAGCCATTACCAAGCCCCACTAAAATATCCAATTTTTCTCCCTTTTTCATTTCTGCCATTTTTTCGGTGCCTTTGCCTACCACCTTATAAATAAGAGTAAGCTCATTTTCCTCCGCAAGGCATACTGAAATAGGACGTCTTAAATAAAGCCCCTCTATTTTAATATTAACAAACTGTCCTGTTTTCGTAATATTTTTTGTGTCACCAATAAGCTTCATTCTGTAAACATCTTTTGCTAATTTTTCATTTTTCTCTATTTCAAATATAACTATTTGCTCCACGCTATTTTCCCTCCCGCCATTGTCATTTCACAACTGCCAAAAACTTTCATTCCTTCAAAGGGAGTTGATTTTCCCATTGATAAAAAGTCTGCAGAGTTTATTTCATATTCATTATCAAGGTCAAAAATTGTAAAGTTTGCCCTGTTTCCAACTTTCAGGCTATTATCCAACAAGAACCGTTTACAAGGGTTGTCACTATATAATTCAATAAGTCTTTTCAATGTGATTTTACCTGTTTTTACAAGATGTGTATAGCATACCGCAAAGGAAGTTTCAATACCAACAATTCCGTTAAGGCTTTTTTCCAGTCCCTTTGCTTTTTCTTCTGCACTGTGAGGTGCATGGTCAGTTGCTATCATATCAATTGTGCCGTCGCAAACCCCTGCAATCAAAGCTTGTCTGTCCTCTTCGCTTCTGATAGGTGGATTCATTTTGTATCTGCCTTCATCCTTTAGCATACTGTCATTAAATACAAGATAATGAGGGGCAGTTTCACAAGTTATATCCACTCCCTCTTTTTTTGCCTGTCTTATTAATTCCACGCTTTCCCTAGTAGAAATGTGGCACACATGGTATTTAACTCCCGTTTCTTTTACAAGTAATATATCTCTTTCTATCTGCTTCCATTCACTTTCGGAGCATATGCCCTTATGGTTATGTTTTTTTGCATAGTCCCCCTTGTGAATATATCCACCCTCTAAAAGCTCATTTACTTCGCAGTGAGCCGAAATCACTTTCCCAAGTGCCTTTGCCTTTTCCATAGCAGATTTCATCATACCTTCACTTTGTACACCTCTGCCATCGTCAGAAAAGCCTATTACATACTCCGCCATTTCATCCATCTCTGCCAGCTTTTCTCCATTCTGGTCAACTGTAATTGAGCCAAAGGGATGTACATTTATAACAGCATCTTTTTCAATAATATCCAGCTGTTTTTTCAAAGTTTCATAGTTGCTTGGTACAGGATTTAAATTTGGCATAGAGCATACATCGGTAAATCCACCGTGAGCAGCTGCCTTTGTTCCTGTTTTTATGGTTTCTTTATAAAAAAATCCCGGCTCACGCAGATGCACGTGTACATCTGTAAATCCGGGAAATATGTATTTATTATTAAAGTCAAAAACTACCTCTGCCTTGTTTTCGTCAATGCCAAAAGAAATCTCGGAAATAATATTATCCGAAACAAGCACGTCAGTCTTTATACCTTCAACTGTTATGACGTTTTTTATAAGCTGATTCATAAAAACCTTTCCGAATTTTCCAAAAAAATTGAAAATTTCTATATAGTAAAATACTTTCTAATATTTTACCATATTTTAAAATTTTTGTCAATAAAAAAAGGGATAAATAATTATTTATCCCTTTTTTTATTAAATGTTATCATGCACACGGTTCCCACAATCACACAAGCTACCGCTACCAGTTGTGATACTTTGAAAACACCTAAATATAAGCTGTCAGTACGCAGTCCTTCTATAAAAAATCTGCCTATGCCATACCAGATTATGTAAAAGAAAAAAAGCTCACCTTTAAACTTTTTGTTTTTTCGAAAACTTAAAAGAAGTATAAAACCTGCTAAATTCCAAAGGGATTCATACAAAAATGTGGGATGTACATACTGCACTCTCCCCCACTCATAAATGCCCATTTTCCAGGGAAGGGAAGTCTCTCTGCCGTAAGCTTCGCAATTTACAAAGTTTCCCCATCTGCCAATAAACTGACCTATAAAAAAGCCTCCGCAAGCTACGTCGGTCATTTCTAAAAAGCTGATTTTCTTTATTTTGCAGTATATAAATGCAGTAAGAAAAGCACCTATCAGTCCGCCGTAAATGGCAATTCCACCATTCCATATGGCAAAAATATCCATAGGGTTTTTCTTATAAAATTCTAAATTAAAAATCACATAGTAAAGCCTTGCACATATTATAGCAACAGGCGTGCCAAAAATAACAGCGTTTGTTATATGGTCAGCAGAAAAGCCTGTTCGTTTTGCCTCTTTAAATGCATATAAAATACCAAGGCAAAAGCCCAGTGCAATTATAATTCCGTACCAGTAAATAGGTTTATTTCCTATGTGAAATGCAATCGGGTTAATTTTAAGCCCAATACCGAAAAAAATAATTCTGTTTACACTTTCCATACTTATAACCCTTCTGTTAAGTAGTCACTTTCTTCCGTAAGACCTGCAAAATTCGTCTGACGAAGAGCCTCATAAATTACAATAGCAACTGAGTTTGCTAAATTCAGTGAACGAGTTTCCTTCTTCATAGGAATACGAATACAATTATCAAGATTGTCTTTAAGTAACTCTTCAGGAAGTCCTTTTGTTTCTTTGCCGAAGATAAAGTAATCTCCATCAAGAAATTTTGCATCCGAATAACAATGAGGAGATTTGGTGGTACAAAAATACATATTCCCTGTATTTTTAGCAAAAAAGTCCTCAAAGCTATCGTAATAGGTTATATCCAGAAGATGCCAGTAATCAAGACCGGCTCTTTTTAACTTTTTATCATCAATTTCAAAACCCATAGGTTTGATTATATGAAGTCTTGCCCCTGTTACAGAGCAGGTTCTTGCAATATTTCCAGTATTCTGCGGTATTTCCGGCTGATGTAAAACAATATTAAACATATTTTCACCTTACTTTTATATGCCCAATGTATCTAAAATTCCCTGTGCTATAGCATTTCCTGCTTTTTGCATATACTTTGTGCTCATAAGCTTTTCTCTGTCCTCAGCGTTTGTTATAAAAGCAAGCTCAACCAACACTGCAGGAGCTTCTGTTCCGCGAATTACGGCAAGCTCATCACCTTTTTCCTGAATACCTAAATTCATGGTATCTATTGCAGGATATAAAAGGTCCAGTATATTTTTTGCCAGAGTTTTTGAAGGTATCCAAGGGTTATTGTTAGCGTCCTTATTTTTTCCGTAAAATACCATAGTTCCGTTTACATACTCCATTCCTTCGTCCATAGCATTAGAATGAATACTTATAAATAAGTCTGCCTTATTATCATTGGAAATTTTGCAACGCTGACTAAGAGAAATTGTTTCTGTTTTCTTTTCTCTTGTCATTACAACTGTAACTCCGTTTTCTTCCAATATATCCCGTACAAAAAGTGCTACCTGAAGATTAACATCTGCTTCTTTTACTAAAACTTCTCCATTTTCTTTTCCCAGAGCACCAGGGTCGCTGCCACCGTGACCTGCGTCAATTACAACTACATATTCCCCTTCTTCTTTTGGAGGAGTAGCATCTTGATTTTCATCAGGCTCTTTTTCTATTTCTTCATCGCTTTCCACATCAAAGAAGAAAATTATAGCATCTTTCTTTTCACTTAAATATGTTTTGTATTTTGCTTTTTTATCAAGGTCAATTACCACACGCAAATAATTATCATGGTTTCCTGCTCTTGCATCCTTAACAGTTTCATTAGCAAAATCATACTGTCTGGAATAATCAATCTGTGCATTTTCAACATCAATTATAACTCTGTCAGGAGAAGTTAAATCAAACACAGTATATTCACCTGACAAGGGAGCATCAAATTTAAGGGTAATTCTATATCCGTTTTCAGTATTTTGCGAGCCTATGGTAGTAAGATTTGCCAGTTTTCCGTTATTTTCAGGGGGACTGGTTAAGGATACGGTTCTTGTTTCTTCGTTCCATCCAACTGTATATCCAAAGGTTTCACCAATAAATCTTACCGGCACAAAAGTTCTGTCCTTTATTATTTTTGCAGGTGCATCAAGAATAATTTCCTTCCCGGAAACGTATGCTGATTTTGAATCTATAAAAAGGGTAACAGTGGTATTTTCGTATAATATGGTAACTTTTTTTTCTTTGCTGTTCCAACCGATTTCCGCTCCGCTTGCCTCTGAAATTGCTCTTACAGGAACAAGTGTCCTGTCGTTTTCTATAACAGGGGGAACATCGCAAAATATCTTTTTGTTATCACAAATAAGGGTAATTTCAGATGCAGCGTTTACACTCATAACAGCAAATGACAATATTAATATTAAACTTAACAAAAGAGTAAATAAACGCTTGCACTTTATCATATGTAAAACTACCTTTCTGTAAAATTCAAGGGACTGTCAGCTAAAAGAATACCCATTTTGTCTTTTTCGCCATTAGTCCCTTTTTTCCTTCCTTGTTATTAAATTGTAAAGATACTGTAATTAAAAAAGCTCATAAATCTTGAAAATATCCCCTGCTCCCATAATTACAACAATATCTCCCGGCATTGCCTTGCTTTTTATGTATTCCGCAATTTTATCGTTGCCGGATATTCCTACTGCATCTACTCCCTGCTGACAAATTCTTTCCGCAATAATCTGGGATGAAATGCTTCCGTCAAAAGGCTCACGGGCAGCATAAATATCTGCCACAATTACTCTGTCTGCTCCCTTAAAAGAGCCTGCAAATTTATCAAGAAATGTTTTTGCCCTTGAATATGTATGTGGCTGAAATACGCAATACAGTTTATTATGAGGAAGCTTTACTGCAGATTCCACTGTTGCTTTAACTTCGGTTGGATGATGTGCATAGTCATCATATACCTTAGCACCGTTTACATCAAATTTATATTCAAATCTTCTTACTGCACCTTTAAACATACCCACATATTCTGCCGCCTGCTTCATATCTATATCCAGAACATATGCATTTGCAAGAGCTGCCAGAGAGTTAAGTATATTATGACTTCCAGTTACCGAAAGTGTAACCTTACATATTTCCTCTCCTTTTATTACAAGGGTATATGTAGGGTATCCATCGTTAAACTCAATATCCTTTGCAGTAAAATCCGCATCTTTTTCAATGCCGTAGGTAATAATATTGGCTTTTGCTTCCTTTATAATTCTATCCATATCCGGGTCGTCAATACAAGCAATAAGATATCCTCCCGGAATAATATTATGGATAAAATCAACAAAAGCACTCTGAAAATCCTCTTTGTCTTTATAATAATCAAGGTGGTCCGGCTCAATGTTTAATACAGTTGCACAAAAAGGCTTAAAATCAAGAAAACTTCTGTAATATTCACAGGCTTCCGCAATTAAATACTGTGATTTCCCAAGTCGAAGTGTTTTTTTATTTAAAAGGTCCAATCCTCCCCCCACAATAATGGTAGGATCCTTCTTCGCATATGTAAAAATATAAGCCAGCATTGAAGTAGTTGTGGTTTTTCCGTGAGTACCCGCTACTGCCATAGTATATTTATATTTTTCCATAATTTCACCCAGCAGTCTTGAACGGGGTATAACATCAATCCCTCTTCTTCGTGCTTCAATAAGCTCAGGATTATCATATTTTACCGCCACAGTATAAACTACCAGAGCAGTATCATCTGTTATATTTTTTTCACTATGCCCATTGTAAAAGGTCAGTCCCTTTTCTTCCAGCGAAGTAATCAAAGGGCTGTTTGTTCTATCCGAGCCGGAAACAGCAAATCCCTCTCCAAGCAGAATTTCTGCCAGAGCACTCATACTGATTCCGCCAACGCCAATAAAATGCACCCTTCCTTTACTTTTATCTATCATTTTTTCAACTCCCTAACAAATAACCGGTCCTGTTTAAAACTGATGTGAATCATCCTAAAACTATATTAATTATACTATTTTTACGGATAAAGATAAATAGTTAATAATAATTTCAGCATTTTTCACAAATTTGAAACCTATTTTTGATTATGTATTGTGCATTTTTATATTTATTTCAGAAAAACCCATAAAATTTAACTGCATATTTTTATCTCTTAAATAAATTCATAAATAAAAATGGATATTTTTGGGAATTAGGAGTATAATAAAATCAGGACACTAAAATTGACATAACGGGCAAAATATGTTACAATAGGCTCGTTGTGGAGAAAAACTTTTAACTAAAATGGCTTTTATAAGCGGTTTTTGGTAAAAATTTAGACACAAAAGGCATATAAAAACAGCTGTTTTTATATGGCAGAATGGAGGAAAAGTAATGGTAATAAACCAACTAAAATCATTGCTTAGAAAGATAAAAAGAGTTTATCTTATTATAGCACTGATTATAGCAGTTATTGCCGTGTTTGCTGTTTCCGTTACTGCTCAGATAAAAAATATTACTATAACTGCAGACGGAAAAACCTATACTGTTAAAAGCTATGCAAGAACGGTAGAATCGGTACTGGAGCAAAACGACATACAGGTTGGCGAAAACGATGAAATTCAGCCCCCGCTTGATGAATATACAAGCAAAAACATGACAATAACTGTAAAACGGGCATTTGATGTTCCTTTTGTTTTAGGAACGGACAGCTTTGTATTAAAAAGCGTAACTCAGCCTTTATCAAGCCTGCTTGAAAAGGAAGGAATTAAGGTTTATGAAAATGACCTTGTAGATCCCCCCCTTGATACAGTAATTGAAGAAGGTATGAGCGTTAATATCACCCGAATTTTTAAAGGTGATATTTCCGAAACTGAGGTTATTCCCTACACTAAAAAGTTTGTTGCAAACGCAAGCCTTGTACGGGGAGAAACTAAAGTAAGAACAAAAGGTGAAGACGGAGAAAAAGAATCCGTTTACACAGTCACAGTTACAAATGGAGAGGAAACTGAAAGAGTTTTAAAAGATGAGCGTATAACAAAAGAGCCTGTAAAAGAAATTATTGAATTTGGAACAAAATATGTATCAGGCTCCGCAAAAAACGGCGTAGTTTCCAACGCTACCGAAACCTTTGCAGGTGTTTCTTATATTGACTGCAAGGCATATTCCTATATTTTAACGGGAAAAACCGCTTCGGGTATGATTACACAGCCTGGAGTTGTAGCAGTTGACCCTCGAGTAATACCTCTTGGTACAAGACTTTATATACAGTCTCTTGACGGCAAGCCTGACTATGGTTATGCTATTGCAGCAGATACAGGAGGCGCTATAAAGGGAAATATTATTGATCTTTGGGTATCAAGCTATGCTGAAGCTTGTGCCAACGGTGTAAGAAGAATGAGAGTTTATATTCTTTCATAAAAACCAGAAGGCACGGAGAATATCTCCGTGCTTTTCTTAAGAAGGAAGGATGGATAAAATGTACAAGCTTACACAGCCTGCCGAAATAAAAAGGCTTATGGGAAAATACGGCAAAACCTTTAAAAAAGCTTTAGGACAGAACTTTCTTACAAGCGAGGAGGTTCTGGATGGTATAGTTGATAAAAGCAAAATAACTGATAAGGATTGTGTGCTGGAAATAGGTCCAGGTATCGGTGTACTCACCTGCAAGCTGGGTATGACAGGAGCAAATGTGGTGGCAGTGGAAATTGATACTTCACTTATGCCTCTTTTAGCTGAAACCTTAGAAGGATATGAAAATATAAAGGTTATAAATGAAGATTTTATGAAGCTTGATTTTGAAAAGCTGTTAAACGAGGAGTTTCGGGGTAAAAAAATTAAGGTTGCCGCAAATCTTCCATACTACATAACAACCCCAATATTGATGCGTCTTCTTGAATATAAATCTCATATTTTGTCAATAACAATAATGGTACAAAAAGAAGTTGCAAAAAGACTTGTTGCAAAAGAAGGAACATCTGATTTTGGGGCAATATCCCTTGCTGTTGCATACAGGGCCCATGCGGAAATTACTCAAATTGTTACTGCGGATAACTTTATGCCGCCCCCAAAGGTGGATTCTGCTGTAGTAAAGCTTACAATTCTTGATAAGCCTCCAATAAAAGTGAAAAACGAACAGCAGCTTTTTAAGATTATAAGAGGCGGGTTTGCTTTACGCAGAAAAACCCTTGTAAACAGTCTTCAAAGCATTGGAATACCTAAAGAAAAAACCATAAGTGCTTTAGAAACACTTGGGCTTAGTGCAACGGTAAGAGGAGAAGCCCTTTCTCTTGAGCAGTACGGACAATTATCTGATATATTATTCCTTTAAAAAACTTCTAATATATTCCAAAAAAAGAAGGATATACAGGCTAAATGTAGAATAAGAGAATATAGGTTATTTTGCTTTTGAGCGTTTGTTATTTTTTTATCAATATGCACAATGGCTTAAATTATTAGAGGTACAAAAGCTTATGTAAAGGCTTTTAATACTTAAATAACAGGAGGAAAATAAAATGACAAAAAACCAGAAAGTTTTAACATGGCTGGAAGAAATGAAAGCTCTTGTTAAACCTGAAAATGTTGTATGGATTACAGGCGACCAAACTCAGCTTGACCAGCTTACAAAAGAAGCTGTAGCATCAGGAGAAATGATTGAGCTTAATCAGGAAAAGCTTCCCGGATGTTATTATCACAGAACAGCAGAAAATGATGTTGCCCGCGTTGAGGACAGAACATTTATCTGTACTCCCACAAAGGAAGAGGCAGGTCCTATAAACAACTGGATGGAGCCATCCGAAGCATATGCAATGCTTTCAAAGCTTTATGATGGTTCTATGAAGGGACGTACAATGTATGTTGTTCCTTATATTATGGGTGTTGCAGGTTCTCCCTTTGCCAAGGTAGGTATTGAGCTTACAGACAGCATCTATGTTGTACTGAATATGAATATTATGACTAGAATGGGCAACTGTGCTCTTGAAGTTCTTGGCGAGGATGGAGATTTTGTTAAATGTCTTCATTCTAAAAAGGATGTAAATCCTGATGAAAGATATATTGTTCATTTTCCTCAGGACAACACAATCTGGAGTATTAACTCAGCTTACGGCGGAAACGTACTTCTTGGTAAAAAATGTTTTGCTCTTCGTATTGCAAGTGCAATGGGTAAAAGAGAAGGCTGGATGGCTGAACATATGCTTATCCTTGGCGTTGAATTTCCCAACGGCGAAGTTAAATATGTTTGTGCTGCATTCCCAAGTGCCTGTGGAAAAACAAACCTTGCTATGCTTATTCCTCCTGAATATTTACAGGAAAAGGGTTACAAGGTTTGGACAGTAGGTGACGATATCTCCTGGCTTAGAATAGGCGAAGACGGCAGACTTTGGGCGATGAACCCCGAAGCAGGCTTCTTTGGTGTTGCTCCAGGCACAAGTGAAAAGACAAACTTTAATGCTCTTGAATCTACAAAGAAAAATACCATCTTTACAAACGTTGGTATTAATAACGACGATATGACAGTTTGGTGGGAAGGTCTTGATAAGAATCCTCCTGAAAACGCAACCGAATGGAAGGGTGCTAAAGTTAACGGTAAGGAATTTACAGCAGAAGGCGGAAAGCTTGCTCATCCTAACTCAAGATTTACAGCTCCTGCTAAAAACTGTCCCTGCATTTCCAGTGAATTTGAAAATCCACAGGGTGTGCCCATTTCTGCAATCGTATTTGGCGGCAGACGTGCTAAGTGTGCTCCTCTTGTATATCAGTCAAGAGATTGGCAGCACGGTACTTTTGTTGGTGCTACAATGGCATCTGAAACAACTGCTGCTGCAGCAGGTGCAGTAGGCGTTGTTCGCCGTGACCCAATGGCTATGAAGCCCTTCGTTGGTTATAATATGGCTGATTACTGGGGACATTGGCTTGATATGGGTAAAAAGCTTGGTGACAAGGCTCCCGCTATTTTCCATGTTAACTGGTTCAGAAAAGATGATAATGACAACTTTATGTGGCCCGGTTTTGGTGACAATATGAGAGTTCTTCTTTGGATATTACAGCGTTGCGAAGGCAAGGTTGATGCTAAAGAATCTCCTATCGGTTACCTTCCCTATGCTAAGGATATTGATGTTACAGGCCTTGATGTTGATGATAAAACAATGGAAGAACTTCTTACAATTGATAAAGAACATTGGATTGAAGATATTGAGGACGAAAATACAGGTATCAGAAAATACTTCCAGCAGTTTGGTGACAGACTTCCTAAGGAAATGGCACAAGAGCTTGAAAAACTGGAAAACAATCTTAAATAATTAAAACTAAACCCGCTTTTGATTTTCAAAAGCGGGTTTTTATTATATAAGCATTACCACAAGCGGTATTGTTATAATCGAAAGTAGTGTGGTTGCCGAAACAAGCTCGGCAGAATATTCTGCGTCCAGTTTAAATCGGGAGGCAAACAGTGTAGTTACAGTAGCCGTAGGGCAAGCTGCAGGAATAATAATCGCTTTTGCAATTTCCATATCCACATTTAAAAGCTTCATTATATATATGCCAATTATGGGAATTACACCAAGTCTTAATATTGATACTAAATAAAGAGCAGGCTTTTTTAAACAGCTAAGGAAATTCACATTTGCAAGATAATATCCCAGAACAAGCATTGCAAGGGGAGTATTTAAAGACGCCATATATGAAACTACAGATTTAAATGTACCTACTGCTATGTTAACAGATGGTATATAATCTTTAAACCAGAAGCCTGTTATAAAAAGCACCAGACTTAATGTTGTACCAATTAAACCAGGATTTAAAAACGCTTTTTTTAGAGAAATTTCCTTTTTATCTCCGCCTGTGTAAACATAAACACCGTGAGTCCAGTAAAGAGGAGTAAATACTGCTAAATACATAGAGCCGTAGAAAACTCCTTGAGCACCTAGTGCTTCAGACAAAAGGGGAATTGCCATAAATCCACAATTAGAATAAACAGATGCAAAATTATTTATTCTGTTAAATTTTTTATCATCATTTTTTATAAATACCAAGCTTGAAATTACAATTGCCACAATATGTATGCCTATTGCAAGAAGTGCTGCCAGTCCCAGCTTTTTAGCTTCTGAAACTGAAAATTCCTTTTGGTAAGAGGAAATAAGCACACAAGGAGTTACAACAAAAAGAAGTATATTAGTAAGGTCTTTTACTCCTTTTTCTGTAAGCATTTTGGCTTTTGTAAGAATAAATCCTATTACAACCAGACCGAAAATTATCAATACCTGATTTGCTACAATTTTACTAAGTTCCATTTTTCTTACCCTTCATTCTTATATAAATCGCATTTTAAAAGGCATTTTCTATTTGTATCGCCTTAGGTTTTTTTATTCCGTCACAAGAGCCATAAATTTCTACCACATCAAAGCGAAAATCCCCCTGAGGACGAAACTTACCGATATAATACTGAGCACACCTGCGTATTTTCCCCTGTTTTTCTTTTCCTACCGCTTCACAGGGAAGTCCAAAGGCAGTGCTTTTTCTTTGTTTAACTTCTACAAAAACCGTGGTATCTCTCTTTTTTGCTATTATGTCAATTTCTGCAAAATGAGCATCATAATTCTGACAGATTATTTTATATCCTTTTCTTTTAAGAAATTTAACAGCAAAGTTTTCTCCTCTGTCAGCGGAAGCTCCACCAAACCACAAAAAACAATTTATTTTACTTTTTAGGCTCAATTTTTTTCTCCGCCTTCTCATAAACATCATATTCTTCCCATATATTTTCAAGCTGTGTAAATGTCTCTTTTACTTTTTCTTTTTTACGCATACCACATGCTACAATAAGACTATTTAAAAGACTTAATGGTGCAACAAGAGAATCCACAAAGGATGCCATTTCGCTTCTTGCAATAAGTTTATGGGTTGTATATTCGTTAATTGGTGCATATTTACTGTCTGTAACAGCAATAATTTTACACTTTCTGGAGCAGGCAAATTTCACAGCATTAAGTGTACTTTTTGAATATCTGGGAAAACTGATTGCAAGTATAACTGTTTTTTCATCAATTCCAATAAGATGTTCAAAAATTTCGCTTGAGCTGCTTGTTAAAAGTAGTTTTACATTAGGCAATAGTAATTTAAAATAAAAAAACGCAAACTGAGCAAGAGATGCAGAGCTTCGACCACCAATTATATACACATTCTCAGCATCTAAAAGATCATCTATCGCACCGGTAAAATCTTTTCTGTCAATCTCTTCTAAGGTTTGTTTGATTTTTTCATAATCTGCCTGCATTACAGCTGAAAGAATATCTTTATCCCCCATACGTTCAGAGGTTGATTCAATTCGCTGAACAGATGTAAGCTTATTTTGTATAATCTCCTGCAAAGACCGTTGAAAAGTAGAAAACCCATCACAACCAAGCTCATAGGCAAATCTTACAACTGTGGATTCGCTTATTCCCACTTCTGTTGCTAAGGCAGAGGCGTTAAGATATGCCGCTTTATCGTACTTTGACAAAACGTAATCCGCAATTTTTTTATGACCTTTGCTAAGCTCGTTGTAATTTTCTTTAATTCGGATTAAAATATCATTGTTTTCCATATAATATTCTCCTTTTGCCTACTTTTTCTTTGCAATATAAAATACCTTTTCACTGCTCTTTACAGGTCTTTTAAAGCTGAGGTCATCATACACTCCTTCAAGCTTAAGTCCTGCTTTTTCCACAAGTGTTTTTATTTCATCATGAGTGTAAGCACGTTCATAATGTATTTCATTAAACCTCTTCCATGCACTTTTCTCCCGCACAAAAAAGTTTATATCAAATTCGCAAATATTTTCTTCAGGGTCATAATAATTTTCCCAGCTGTAGAAAACCCCGTCCTGCTCATCATTAAAAATATTTCCAGCAAGAACATTTTCAAGCTTATGCTTTGTATTTATATCAAAAATAAATATACCGCCGGGATTTAAATAATTGTTTACCCATTTAAAACATCTAAGCAGTGCATCTTCATCAAGAACATAATTAACACTGTCCAGCAGACATATAACACTATCCACCGTACCATAAAGCTCAAAACTGTCCATATCCTGATTTAAAAACAGAATATCTCTTTTCCCCTGCTTTTCTCTGGCTACCGCCAGCATCTCCTGGGAGTTGTCAACCCCGATTACTTCGTATCCTTTATCAGCAAGCATTATAGAGGTTGTGCCTGTACCGCAAGCAAGGTCTAATACTGAAGATACCTTTATATCTGAAAACTTTTCAAAAAGCTTTTCTACATACTCTACTCTTTCTTCATAATTCACATCATAAGTAAGAATATCATATAAAGAAGCAAAACTGCCATAACATTCCTCATCTTTTTCTATTGCTTCAAGTGCAATATCAAAGCCTTTACCGCCCGACTTTAAAACATCGTCAACTTTTGCAATCAAAGTGGCACTTACATCCATTGAGGAGGCAATATCACTGTACATTTCCCCATTTTTCAATTTGGAAGCTATTTTCAATCTTTCAGAAATTGCTGTCAGCTCTCCCACTGAGCAAAGGTCAGCAAGAAAACTTTCCATATCTTCATTATTATCAATATTGGTAAAGGCATCTATCAGCCTTTGTATATCTTTATTTTTTTCCATAATAATATAACCTCGCTAAAATCTTTTAAGAGCGGAAAATAAGGCTACCCTAAAGGATAGCCTTAATATTTTTAACCGACTTAGATAATAGCAAGAGTTGTTTCTTTATCAAATAAATGCATTTTTTCAAGATCAAGAGCAACAGTAATTCTGTCACCGGCTTTAGCTGTTGAACGAGGATTAACCTTAGCAATAAAGTTATTTCCTTCAAGAACAATGTAAAGCTGAGTTTCAGCACCCATTGCTTCTGTAATATCAACATCAACTTCAACCTTGCTGTCTGTAAGAGTGGAAAGATAAATGTCTTCGTCATGTACATTTTCGGGTCTGATACCGAAAATAAGTTCTTTACCTTCTATGTCAACGCCCTCTAACTTCTTAGCCTTGCCTTCAGGAATTTTGAAAGATGCTGTTCCAATATTTACATAGTAATCAGAACCCTTCTTTTCTACTGTACAAGGAGCTGTGTTCATCTGAGGACTTCCGATAAAGCCTGCAACGAATAAGTTAACAGGGTTCTCGTAAAGTACCTGAGGAGCATCAATCTGCTGAATTACACCATCTTTCATAACAACAATCATAGTACCCATTGTCATAGCTTCAACCTGGTCATGAGTAACGTATATAAATGTTGTCTGAAGTTTCTGATGAAGCTTGTTAATCTCTGTTCTCATCTGTGCACGAAGCTTAGCATCAAGGTTTGAAAGAGGTTCGTCCATAAGGAATACCTTAGGTTCACGAACAAGAGCACGACCTAAAGCCACACGCTGTCTCTGACCGCCGGAAAGTGCCTTTGGTTTTCTGTCAAGAAGATGAGCAATATCAAGAATCTTTGCTGCTTCTTCAACACGCTTTTTAATTTCATCCTTAGGAGTTTTACGAAGTTTAAGACCAAATGCCATATTCTCAAAAACTGTCATATGAGGATAAAGAGCATAGTTCTGGAAAACCATCGCAATATCTCTGTCTTTGGGAGCAACATCATTTACGATTCTGTCATCGATGTAAAGTTCACCTTCAGATATTTCTTCAAGGCCTGCTATCATACGAAGAGTTGTTGATTTACCACAACCTGAAGGGCCAAGAAGAATAACAAATTCCTTATCTGGAATAACCAAATTAAAATTTTTAACGGCTTCAACACCACCATGGTATCTTTTATAAATACCTTTAAGTTCTAATCCTGCCATTAGTCAATACCTCCTGAAAAATTGCAATATACAATTATTTTATATATATGATATTATAACACAATTAAAAAGATAATGAAATAGTGAAAATGTAGAAATATATCACAAAATATTATGGACTTTGCACAAGAATATACAATTTTTACCGCATTGTAAGAGAAATTCGTCCCTTTTTAGTGTCTATATCTAAGATTTTTACTTTTACAATATCCCCTACCGACAATACATCCATAGGATGCTTAATAAACTTATCGCAAATCTGAGAAATATGTACAAGACCATCCTGATGTACACCTATATCCACAAAAGCACCAAAGTCACAAATATTACGCACTGTACCATTTAAAGCCATACCCGGTTTTAAATTTTCAATGCTCAGCACATCGCTGTGGAGTATAGGCTTAGGAAGCTCATCTCGTGGGTCACGTCCCGGTTTTGCAAGCTCTTTTATAATATCCGTAACAGTGGGAAGTCCCACTCCGTACTCTGCTGCAATTTCTTCTAGCTTAATACCCTTTACCTTATCAAAAATATCACCCAGATTATTTTCCCTAACATCCTCTTTTGAATATCCGCACTTTTCAAGCAAGCTTTGTGCAAGGTCATAAGACTCAGGATGAACCGCAGTATTATCAAAAACATTTTTACCGTCACGAATTCTCAAAAATCCTGCACACTGAGTATATGCCTTATCCCCCAGCTTGCTTACCTTTTTAAGCTGTTTTCTGTCAGTAAATGCTCCGTTTTCTTCTCTGTAGGTAACTATATTTTTCGCTATAGTATTATTAATACCCGCAACATATGAAAGAAGGGAGGCTGATGCAGTATTAACATCTACTCCTACGCTATTAACACAGGCTTCTACCACTCCCCCAAGAGCCTCACTAAGACGCTTCTGGTTCATATCGTGCTGATACTGACCTACACCGATTGATTTAGGGTCAATTTTAACAAGCTCTGCCAGTGGGTCTTCCAGTCTTCTGGCAATAGAAACAGCACTGCGAAGAGCCACATCATAATCAGGAAACTCCTCTGCCCCAAGCTTGGATGCGGAATATACAGAGGCCCCCGCTTCGCTTACAATTACATATTTAACATCTCTGCCTGTTTCGGGCAGAATGCTTGCCACAAATTTTTCTGTTTCTCTTGATGCAGTACCATTGCCGATTGCCACCACATCAACATTATGTTTTTTTATTGTTGAAAGAACTATACTCTTTGCCTTGTCAAGGTCATGATTAGAAAGAGTACAATAAACAACTCCTGTATCCAGCACCTTACCTGTCTGGTCCACTACTGCCATTTTATCACCTGTTCTAAATCCAGGGTCAAGTGCCATTACAGTATAGCCTTTAATGGGCGGTGCCAGCAGAAGCTGACTTAAATTTTTGGAAAACAGTTCAATAGCACTTTCCTGTGCCTTATCTGTTAAGATGTTGCGGATTTCATTTTCAATGGAAGGAGCAATCAGCCTTGAATAGCTGTCCTCACAAGCCTCGTCAATAAGCTGAGCAGAGTAAGTGTCATCCTTTTTCACCAGCTTATGGTGAAGCGTTTTTAAAATAAGCTCGCTGTTTACATTTAAAGAAACCTTAAGAACTCCTTCTTTTTCCCCTCTGTTAAGGGCAAGTATTCTATGATTTGCAATTTTTGCTGTAGGCTCGGTATAATCCTTGTAGGAGTCATAAACCCCTTCCGCATCCCCTCCTGCTTCTTTAGAGGATATGCTTGCATTTTTATAAGTATATTCGCGTATAAGCTTTCGGAAATCTGCATTGTCCGAAACACTTTCTGCAATAATGTCCTTAGCACCGGATATTGCATCTGCTACGCTTTCAACTCCCTTTTCTTGGTTTATATATTCTAAAGCAAGCCCATCTACATTTTCACTTTTCTGCTCCATAATAATATCAGCAAGAGGAGCAAGACCTTTTTCCTTAGCAACAGTTGCCCTTGTACGCCTTTTTGGGCGAAAGGGTCTGTAAATATCTTCAATTTCCTGAAGAGTTTTTGCCTCTGTTACCGCCTTTTCAATTTCGGGAGTAAGCAACTCCTGCTCCCCGATAAGTCTTATAACATCCTCTTTTTTCTCCTGCAGGGTACGAAGATATGTAAGTCTGTCTGACAGCTTTCTCAGCTGTGTATCGTCAAGACCTCCTGTAACCTCTTTTCGATATCTGGCAATAAAAGGGATGGTATTCCCTTCATCAATAAGTGCTACTGTGTTTGTAATCTGAGACAGAGCAATAGATAACTCCTCAGATAATTGTTTTAATATATCCACAAAATTCCCACCTTTAGTTATAATGTATTTATTTTATCACAAAGAAAAGAAAAAAGCAACTTTTTTAAAGATAAAAAACCTTGACAAATATAGGCTAAAGTAATATAATTTAAAAAGCAGTTTTTAAAACTAACGAAGGTAATATTTAACACCAGGAGTAACAAAAAAATGAAAAAAGATAACTCATTACCCTCCAGACTCTATACTGCTGGAGAAGAAATATTTAACTCAGTAACACACGGGATAGGCGGACTGATTTCAATTGCAGCATTGGTTCTTTTAATTATTTTTGCCGTTATATTTGGAGATGGTTGGTGTCTTGCAAGCGGAATTGTATATGGTATAACCCTTATTATTTTATATACTATGTCCACCTTGTATCACGCTATAGTTCCCAAAAAGGCAAAAAAAGTGTTCCGTATTTTTGACCATTGTTCCATTTTTCTTCTTATTGCAGGAACATACACTCCCTATTCACTTGTTTCTCTAAGGAATGTGGATTTTTACGGATTATCTCTTGGCTGGATAATATTTGGTATAATATGGGGACTTGCTATAATAGGCATACTTTTTGCGGCATTACAAAAATCCATTAAATATTTAGAGTTTCCATTATACATTTTTATGGGCTGGCTGATTGTAGGCTCTATTGACAAGCTTGCCTCAAACATACCTTTGATAGGTATGTATCTTCTTGTGGCAGGCGGGCTTTTTTATACTGTAGGTGCTGTTTTCTTCATACTACATAAATACAGATATATGCACTCTGTTTTTCACATTTTTGTATTATTTGGAAGTGTAGCACATTTTCTGTCCATTCTTCTTTATGTATTTCCTGTTTTGAAATAGTAAAAAGCGACCTTATTTAGGTCGCTTTTTGTTCGTCAGTATGATTATATCATATTTTTTCATTTTGCAAGTGCTTTTAAATATTTATATTTTTAAAAACAGTCGTCTAGCAAAGAAAACAGGCGAATATTAAAGATAATAAGCCATATTTTAAAATTTTAAGATTATTGTTTATTTGATTTTACAGGGATTTTATCGTATAATATATCAGTATTACATCGGGGTGTAGCGCAGCTGGTAGCGCGCCTGCTTTGGGAGCAGGATGCCGCAGGTTCAAGTCCTGTCACTCCGACCAAAATCAAAGCCTCCACAACAGTGGAGGCTTTTGTTTTGGTATAAATTGTAAAAAGGACTTCAGCCTCAGGGAGGCAAAAACCGTTAAGAAAAATTTGCCTGTGGCAAGTTTTTTAGGTTTTTGGGGTGCAGACGGGTACCAAAGCCTACGGCTTGGGTCGTCAAACCCGCAAGTTGCGCAGCAACTGTGTCCTGTCTCTACCAACTTTTTGTAGGTACATTTTAATATTATATGAACACCCGCACCAAAAACAAGAGCTTACGTTTATAACCTCCTGTTTTTATTTATATTCCCTTATAACTTCATTTAATTCTGCCATTTTTTCATTATCAGGGGATGGAATATTTTGAAATGGAAACTCAATTCCCAGATTTTCATATTTTACCTGACACATTTTCCTGAAAGGCAACAGTTCAATTTTATCAACACAGGAATGAGCCTTAGCAATTTCAAGAAGTTTTTCTGCATTTTTTACATTATCATTAATCGTAGGGATAATTACCTGCCTGATAGTTGTAGCAATTTTTTTGTCATTCAGTACCTTTAAAAATTCCATTGGTGCATCTATGCTGCAACCAACATATTTTTTATAGTCGGTATTATTTATATACTTAATATCTAAAAGTACTCTATCGCACTCATCAAGCAGGCTGATTGCACTATCATTCAAAACACAGCCAGAGGTATCAAGGCAGGTATTTATACCTTTTTTATGTGCAAGCTTAAACACGCTCAGAGCGAAATCACTTTGAATAAGAGGCTCTCCCCCTGAAAGGGTTATACCGCCCTGATTTCCAAAATAACTCACATATCTTTCTGCTTTTTCTATCAGCGTATCTGGAGTGTACTCAGTGCCTTTTTCATATTCCCATGTATCCGGATTATGGCAGCAGGAACATCTGAGAGGACACCCTTGCATAAAAACTACAAAACGCACTCCCGGCCCATCTACTGTACCAAGTGACTGAATTGAATGGATATATCCTTTAATTTTACTCATATTGTTTCATGGAAGGTACGGCTGATAACTTCCCTTTGCTGTTCTCTAGAAAGCTTGTTAAAGTTTACTGCGTAGCCTGAAACTCTAATTGTAAGATTTGGATAATCCTCAGGATTTTCATATGCTTTTTCCAATGTTTCTCTGTTTAATACATTTATATTTATATGATGTGCCATTTTGGCAAAATATCCGTCCAGTATTGAAACCAGATTTTCTATTCTTTCTTCCTGAGTTTTTCCAAGAGCCTCAGGAGTAATGGAGAAGGTATTTGAAATACCATCACGACAGTCCTCATAGCTGATTTTTGCAACAGAGTTAAGTGATGCAAGTGCTCCGTTTTCCTCTCTGTTATGCATAGGATTAGCTCCCGGTGCATAGGCTTCTGCTTTTTTTCTGCCGTCCGGAGTGGCTCCTGTATGTTTGCCGTACATAACGTTAGATGTAATAGTAAGTACTGATAAGGTATGCTCTGCATCTCGGTAAGCGGGAGTTTTTCTCAGCTCTGTTATAACCCTGTGGGCAAGGTCTTTTGCAATTAAATCAACTCTGTCATCATCATTTCCATATTTAGGGAAATCACCTGTTGTTTCAAAATCGCAAATAAAACCTTCATCGTTTTTAATAGGCTTAACATTTGCATACTTGATAGCGCTAAGAGAGTCGGCAACTACAGAAAGTCCCGCAATTCCAAACGCCATAAATCTGCCTACCTGAGTATCGTGAAGTGCCATCTGGATTTTTTCATAGGCATATTTATCGTGCATATAATGGATAACATTCATTGTATTTACATAAAGCTTTGCAATCCATTGTATATACACACAAAGACGCTTGTTTACAGTGTCAAAATCCAGCTTGTCCCCTTCTAAAACAGGCATCTGCGGTCCAATATGCATACCGCTTGTGGTATCATAACCACCGTTTATTGCAATAAGAAGAAGCTTTCCAAGATTACACCTTGCACCAAAAAACTGCATTTGTTTGCCTACCTTCATAGCGGAAACACAGCAAGCTATTGCGTAATCATCACCATATATAGGACGCATAAGGTCGTCATTTTCATACTGAATAGAATCGGTATCTGCTGAAACCTTTGCACAAAAACGCTTAAACCCATCAGGAAGCTTTCCTGACCATAATATTGTTAAATTAGGCTCAGGAGAAGACCCCAGAGTATAAAGTGTATTAAGAATACGAAAACTGCTTTTTGTAACAAGTGTACGTCCATCCTCACCCATACCGCCTACTGCTTCTGTAATCCACATAGGGTCGCCACCAAACAGCTCGTTGTATTCGGGAGTGCGAAGATGTCTTGCCATACGAAGCTTCATAACAAAATCGTCCATAAGCTCCTGTGCACCTTCTTCAGTCAGCACACCGCTATCTATATCTCGTTCAATGTAAATATCAAAAAAACTGCTTACACGACCTAAGGACATAGCTGCACCGTTCTGCTCTTTTATTGATGCAAGATAAGCAAAATATGTCCACTGTATAGCCTCTTTTGCATTTTGTGCAGGCTGACTGATATCATACCCATACATTTCAGCCATCTTTTTCAAAAGTCCTAAAAATGCAATCTGCTGAAAAAGCTCTTCTGTCTGTCTTACCTGTTCAGCACCCATTGCATTTTTTCCAATGTTTGCCTTGTCCTTTTTCTTTTCCTCAATAAGACGGTCCACTCCGTAAAGTGCCACACGACGGTAATCTCCAATAATTCTGCCACGTCCGTAGGCATCCGGCAAACCTGTAATTACATGGGATTTTCTGGCATCTCTCATTTCATCTGTGTATGCACGAAAAACGCCGTCATTATGAGTTGTGCGGAAGCAAAATTCATCTTCAATATTCTGTCCCAGCTTGTATCCGTACGCCTCACACGCCTGACGTGCCATACGAATCCCACCAAATGGGTTTACTCCTCTTTTTAAAGGACTGTCAGTTTGAATCCCCACTATAATTTCATTTTCTTTATCAAGATATCCTGGAGCATAGCTTGTAAGAGAGCTTACTGTCTGGGTATCAATGTCCAGCACTCCCCCTTTTTTGCGTTCTAATGCAAAAAGTGCCTGAAGCTTTTCCATAAGCTTTTTTGTACGCTCAGTTGCCCCTGCAAGGAAAGTTGCATCTCCCTCGTAGGGTTTATAATTTTCTTGTATAAAATTACGAACATCAATGGTATCCTGCCAGATACCTTCTTTAAAACCGTTCCAATTCTGATGTTTCATAAGAGCACCTCCTATGTGAAAATTCTAACAAATAAAAAAAGGACGATTTCAGCTTCTCTGCAGAACTGAATCGCCCAGACGGTCGGCATTATTCCTCCTGCATTCCCTTGCGGTTTCCCGCTTATCCGTCAGTTACGCAAAAGGTCATTTTCTTATACTTAAATTATAACAACAAAAATGAGTTTTGTCAACTCTACTTTTTGCACAATTTTATATTATTTTTATGTTGATTTTTTCGTCCCCATCAAGCTGTCTCTTTCAGCCAAGCGTTATACTATGCCACCAGTAAGGCATTACAATTCCCTCAGGAATTTATATCGCTAAATTCAACTTTGTTGAATTCATTTTATCACAAATTTATTTCTTTTTCAACAAATTTAACAAAGCTTTAAAAATTTGTTTACAATTAGCAATATTCAAATAGTCCATTTGTTATAAAAAGCCCGTTTAAACCTATTTTAAGGTTGACAAAGATTTACTTTTGTAGTAAAATTAAGTATATTATAAGATGAAAAATTATATGCATTTTTATTAGGAGGCTTATTATGACAAATCCTGAAAAAAACTTTGATGCAAAAATTGAAGATATTCTCAGTAAGCTGACCTTAAAAGAGAAAATTGGTCAGCTTAATATGCAGGTTTCTCCCAGAAATGATCAGGCTTTAGCAGACATTATGGACCAGCTTCGCCGTGGCGAATTTGGGTCAATGATACTTGCAAATTCCGATACTGCCGGAAATGATGCTCCCGAATCGGTAAATACTGCTATGTGCAACAAGGTTCAAAAAATTGCTGTCGAGGAAGGCCCACACGGTATTCCTATTATTTACGGACGTGATATTATTCATGGTTACCGCACTATTTTCCCTATTCCGCTTGCTGCATCAGCCTCTTTTAACGATGAGCTTGTGGAAAAAGCGGCAAGATACAGTGCCATTGAAGCCTCTGCAGTAGGTGTTCACTGGACATTTTCTCCTATGCTGGATATGTGTCACGATCCAAGATACGGCAGAATTATTGAAGGTCCAGGAGAGGACCCTGTTGTAGGAAGACATATGGCAAAATCTATGATTAAGGGGTATCAGAACGGAGATGTTTCAAAGGAAGATTCTCTTTTAACCTGTGCAAAGCACTTTGTAGGTTATGGTGCATCAGAAGGCGGAAGAGATTACTACCGCACCGAAATTGCTCCCTATACTCTTTATAACTATTACATACCCGCTTTCCGTGAGGCAGTAAATGCAGGGGTAGATACCGTTATGCCCTCCTTTAACGACATCAGCGGTGAGCCTGTATCAGGAAGCAAGCACTATTTAACAGATGTGCTTCGCAAGGATTTAGGCTTTGAAGGTCTTTTGGTTTCTGACTGGGCAGCCGTACACTATCTTGCTGACCAGGGAATAACAGCAAATGACAAGGAAAGTACTGAAGTAGGTATCAATGCAGGTATGGAAATTGATATGTGCGATAACTGCTTTATTAACAATCTGGAGGAATTAATAAATGAGGGCAAGGTTTCCATGGAAACTCTTGATAATGCAGTAAGGTCAGTACTTCGTCTTAAGTTTAAAAAGAATTTATTTGAAAATCCATATTGCAAAATGCCTCAGGTTGACAGAACCGAGCATTTAAAATGTGCCAAGGAGTTAGCAAGTGAATGTATGGTGCTTCTTAAAAATGAAGGGAATGTTCTTCCCCTTCCTAAAGATAAGAGAATTGGTCTTTTAGGTCCTTTTGTACACGAAAAGAGAGCACTTCTGGGCAGTTGGTGCAGTAATGGTAAAGAAGCAGAAACTCCTTCTCTTTGCGAGAAAATGTTAGAAAAATTCGGTGCTGATAAAATTATTACAGAAAATAATCACACAGAGATTGATGATGTGGCATCTGCAGTTATATTCCATTCAGATATATTAGTGCTTGCACTTGGGGAAAGCCACAGAGTTACAGGGGAAAGACGTTCTCTTTCAGATATTACTCTTACTCCATCACAAAAAGCACTTGTCAAAAAAGCAAAGGCATCAGGCAAAAAGGTTGTGGGTGTATTCTTCTGCGGACGTCCTCTTGCACTTGAAGGAATAGCTGAATATCTTGATGCAGTTCTTTACGCATGGCACGCAGGAAGTGAAACAGCTTCTGCGGCAGCCGACATTTTGTATGGTGATATTGTTCCCAGTGGTAAAACGGTTATAACCTTCCCAAGACAGGTTGGACATATTCCAATGTATTACAATGCTACCAAAAACCGTTTTAACTGTTATTATGGTTCATATGCAGATTTCAGCTACGAGGACAGCACTGCTACTCCTTACTATCCCTTCGGCTATGGACTTTCTTATACAACCTTTGAATATTCACCTGTTAAAACAGATGTAAGTGAAATTTCATTAGAGGATGTTCAAAAGGGCAAGAAAATAACCTGCAGTGTAACTGTTACCAATACAGGCGATTACGACGGCAAAGAAACTGTACAGCTTTATCTTAGGGATGTAGTTGGCAAAATGATGCGTCCTTACAGAGAACTTAAGGACTATAACAAAATTTTCCTTAAAAAGGGCGAAAGCAAAACTGTGGAATTTACTATCGGTTATGATGAGCTTGGCTACTATTTGGCCGACGGAAGTTATATCCTTGAAAAGGGTGACTTTGAAGTTTTAATCGGGGAAAATTCTCTTACCAAAAATCTTGCAAAAATAAAAGTTATATAAATACTTACAGTCGGGATAATCTCCCGACTGTTTTTATAGTTTAAAAAGAGAAAAAAATCTATATTTTTATTGATTTTTAAAGGGGTTTATGCTATAATGATTTCATCGAAGATGAAATCAGCTAAATTTGCCTACGGCGAGCTAAATGTGCTGATGCACGTTAAATTGCTACGTAGCTAAATTGACCTTTGGTCAGCAAAAAGGCGAATTTTATTTAGCTACTTGCGAAGCAAATTATTTGGCTATGAAGCGATAGCGGAATAATTTAGCTTTGAACGAAGTTCGAAATTTAGCTAAAAAGCGTGACATCTACATCGTTCACTGATTCTATAAGAATTTCATCAAATAGATGAAATCAATGAATAATGAAGTCGCTACACTGATGAATATTGAATAATGAAAAATTAACGAAGAAAATCGCAAAGCGATTTTCAACCACAATTATTCATTATCCATTATTAATTATTCATTTGAGTTTAATGGCACATTGAACGAAACGAGCACTGATTCTAAAATAATATAAACAGATTTTCGGAGGTTTTAAAATATGATTAGAATTGGAATACTGGGTTATGGTAATCTGGGCAAAGGAATTGAAGCATCGGTAATTCAAAATCCCGATATGGAGCTTAAGTATATTTTCACAAGAAGAGACCCTTTATCTTTGGATTTTAGGTCAAAGACTGCACAGGCTTGTCATATTGATGATATAGAATCTAAAAAAGATGAAATTGATGTGCTTATTCTTTGCGGAGGAAGTGCAACGGATTTGCCTTTGCAGTCACCTAAAATGGCTGAAATGTTTAACATTGTTGACAGCTTTGATACTCACGCAAAAATTCCCCAGCATTTTGAAAATGTAGATAGCTCTGCCAAAAAAGGGAAACATACTGCTATAATTTCTGTAGGCTGGGATCCAGGACTTTTCTCTGTAATGCGTCTTTACTCTGGAGCTGTTCTGCCTGCAGGCAAGGACTACACTTTCTGGGGCAGAGGAGTAAGTCAAGGACATTCAGATGCAATCCGCAGAATTGAAGGTGTGATAGATGCAAAGCAATATACTGTCCCTGTGGAAAAAGCGGTGCAGAATGTGCGGGATGGAAAAATGCCTGAATTCACTACCCGCGAAAAGCACACAAGAGAGTGCTATGTAGTGGCAGAGGAAGGTGCGGATTTAGCCCGCATTGAAAGTGAAATTAAAAATATGCCTAACTATTTTGCTGATTATGATACTACTGTGCATTTTGTATCACTTGATACTCTTAAAAAAGAGCATAGCGGTATTCCTCACGGAGGAATGGTAATCCGCAGCGGTAAAACAGGACTGGAAAATGAAAACGCACATACTATAGAATTTTCATTGAAACTGGATTCTAATCCACAATTTACATCAAATGTACTCACTGCCTATGCAAGAGCAGCATATCGTATGAGCAAGGAAGGCTCTTTTGGATGTAAAACAATATTTGATATTCCCCCTGCCTATATTTCACCAATATCCGGCGATGAGCTTAGAAAAAATCTTCTTTAAAAGAAGTATTATTTATGGCTAAATTCAAAGCCGGAATAACAGGCAACTTTAATGCACTTTTATATAAAATTAAAAATGGTTTTTTAAATGGAATCATTTTTGCTTCACTAAAAAGGTGTGGGCGATTTTAAGAGTGATATTGCAAGGTGCATATAATTTAATTTTTCTTTTTAACTTGTATTCAGCCACGCTACAGTCGCGTGGCTTTTCTTTATAAAATAATTTTATTCTTTTTCTTTAATACATAAGGCACTTGCAGGCTTATCCCCTTGTTCAATATATATTTTTGTTACTTTTATTTTTCAAAATTCAACAGATATTGCATATCTTCAGGCAAGGATGCTGTAATAGTCATTTTTTCACCTGTAATAGGATGAACAAAAGCTATTTCCTTCATATGAAGCATATGTCTTGGAAAATTCTTGCTTTCTGTACCGTAAAGAAAATCTCCCAGCAGAGGATGTCCTATATATGACATATGCACCCGTATCTGATGTGTTCGTCCGGTAAGAGTTTCCACCTCCACCACAGAATATTTTTCATTATTTTGAAGGAAAATATTTTCAAATATTTTTTTATAACGGGTTATGGCTTTTTTCCCTTCTGCGTTTACTTCCCGCTTTATAATACTTCCCTCAGCCCTTGCAATAGGCTGATTTATTTCTCCTTGGTTTTCTGTGCTTCCTTCAACTATTGCAATATATTTTTTACTTATACTACCCTCTTTAAACTGTTTTGCAAGCTGATTTTGCACATATTTATTTTTCGCAATAAGAACTATTCCGCTGGTATTTGCATCCAGCCGTCCCGGAATATTTACACAAGCTTTTTCCCCTTTTTCCATAAAATAACCTGCAACAAAATTTCCAAGAGTATTCTCTCTGTGTCCCGCACTTGGGTGACAAGGCAAATAGGGAGGTTTATTTACCGCTAAAATGCAGTCATCTTCAAAAAGCAAATGAAGGCTTCCCTTTTGAGGAAGTATGGAGCTTTCCTCACAAGGAAAAACAACACTTACAATATCCCCTGTAACTATCTCGCAGTTTAGATTTTGGGGAATACCATTTACATATATTCCACCTTTTCTTTTTAAAAGTGACAATTGACGAGAAGAAAAGCCTTGTCCCTCACGCAAAAAGTTGCGGACAAAGCTTTTGTTAAAATTGCTATTTACTATAAAATCCATTATCTGTAAAGGGCAACCTCTACATTGTGAGTAAGTACATCTATGTAACTGTAGGAAATTCTGCTTGTTTCCTTATTGGTTGCCTGAGGGTTTTCATATCTTACCACAAAAACATTAGGATAAGACTCCTCTATAACACCCTTGCAAACTGCAAAACGGTTTCTTCCTTCCTTACTTGTAACTTTTACTCTTCTGCCAATATTGCTTTCAATACTTTTTTTAATGCTTTCTACCACTGCCTGCACCAGAACCAACTCCTATACAATATAATGTGGGGTATGCGAAATAATGAAATACACTGCTTTATATTAATTTGTAATCAATATGTAATAATTATATCACAATATATAGTATTTGTCAATACCAAATAAGGTAAATATTGTATTATATAGATTTTTTATGTAATATTACTGAAATTTTTTGATTTTTTTATCCAAAATAAACCAAGAATAAGAACTACAATATATTGTAAAACTAAAATAGCAGACTTATAAAAAAGGCAGGTGTTACTTTATTAAAAAAAGGCTTTTAACACTTTTCGTAGGTTTCTGCTGTTATGCCCTTTACGGAGGCATAATATATTCTGAAATTCCGGAGAAAATAGTTTGCATTGAGGGAGAAAACATTTCCCTTCGTTCTTTCTCCCCTTCTTTTACTGGAGAATATGTATCTGTTTCAGAAATTTCCCAGTCCGGAGCAAAATTTGAAAAAGAAAATTTTGCTACTGTAAAACTGTGCGGGCTGATTCCCATAAAAACCCTTTCAGTTAAAACTGTTCCTTCCGCTACTGTAAATCCTGGCGGAAGACTGGTAGGCATTAAGCTTTTTACAAAGGGTGTACTGGTAATTTCCACCGACTCTTTTACAGATGAAAGCGGAAAAGCACAAAGCCCTGCTCTTTCTGCAGGTATTAAACCGGGTGATATTATAACAGAAATAAATAATAACCCTATAACCTGTGCTGAAGATATGGATTTATATTTAACAAAAAATCCCGCAAAAGTTACCATACTTCGGGAAGATGAGGAATTTTCATTAACCGCTTATCCCAAAACAGATCCCCGTGACGGAAAGGAAAAGCTGGGAGTATGGATTAGAGATTCCTGTGCGGGAATAGGAACTCTTACTTTTTACCGTCCTGATAATGGAAAATATACTGCACTAGGTCACGCTCTTACGGACAGCGACACAGGAAACCCCTATATAGTATCCGGAGGAGAGCTTACAGGTGCATCGGTACTTTCTGTTACTAAGGGTAAAAAAGGAGCTCCCGGAGAACTTTGTGGACTTCTTTCAAATAATAATATTATCGGGGATATACAGAAAAATACTATGGGAGGCATCTGTGGAAATTTTTACGACGAAAGTATAAAAAATTCTTTTACCGCTCAGTTGGCCCCCAGAAGTGAAGTTATGCCCGGAAAAGCGTATATCCTTTCCTGCGTCCGAGGAACAACCGTAGAAAAGTTTGAAATTGAAATTGAAAAGGTAAACGACAGCGGTGAAAGCTCCTCAAAGGATTTGCTTATTCGTGTAACTGATAATATTTTAATTGAACAAACGGGTGGAATTGTTCAGGGAATGAGCGGAAGTCCCATAATTCAGAATGACAAGCTTGTAGGTGCAGTTACTCACGTTTTTGTAAATGACCCTACAAGAGGCTACGGAATTTTTATAGACAAAATGTTTAAGGAAATTGAATAATTTAAAAGATGGCATAATAATTTTATCATTATGCCATCTTTTTACATTTTTCATTTTTACTGTTTTTCAATTGCATTTGCAAGCATAAGCTTAATTCGGTTTTCCTGATTTACCTGCGTTGCTCCTGCATCATAATCTATAGCAACAATATTTACATTTTTATTTTTCTCTTTAATAGGTTTCATCATACCTTTTCCGCAAATATGATTAGGCAAACACCCAAAAGGCTGAGTACAAATAATATTTTCCACTCCCTGATGGGCAAGCTCCAGCATTTCTGCAGTAAGAAGCCAGCCTTCACCCATTTTTGTGCCAATGCCAATATATCCTTTCACAAGAGAAACTGTAGTCATAAAAGGAGTAGGAGGCATAAACCTGCCGTGAGCATTTATTGCATCTATAATCTGTTGCTGTTTTTTTAAAAGAACGTTAAGCACGGCTTTATATGCATAAGAAATTCCTTTATTTATTCCATAAAGCTTGGCATCCAAAATGGGGTTATATATGCAGTAAAGAAGAAAATCCAACAATCCCGGAACAACAACCTCTGCTCCCTCATTATAAAGAAACTCCTCTAAATTGTTATTTCCAAGGGGAGAATATTTTACAAAAATTTCCCCTACAATTCCCACCTTTATTTTATCCTTCTTTTCATACGGAATTTCTCCGAATTCCTTTATAATTTGTCTATAGTTTTCAAGCACCTTTCTTTTGCTTATATGAAGACGGGCAAGTTCAATTTCCAGACTGTGCATCCACTTTTCCGAAAGTGCAACCGCTTCCCCCTTGTTTTTCTCGTAAGGCTTTACCTGATTTACCAGACTCATAAGTAAATCTCCGTACAGTACTCCTTGTATCATTTTAATAAGTCTGGGAGCTGTCAGCTTCATACCTGAATGTTTTTCTATGCCTGCTATGCCAAAGGAAATAACAGGAATATGTCCAAGTCCCGCCTTTTTAAGTGCTTTTCTTAAAAGAGAAATGTAGTTCGATGCTCTGCACCCTCCCCCTGTCTGGAACAGCATCAAGGCTATTTTATTAATGTTGTATTTTCCGCTTTGAAGTGCATTTATAAGCTGACCAATAACTAAAATTGCAGGATAGCAGGTGTCGTTATGTACATATTTAAGTCCTGTATCCACTACCTGCTTACCGCTTGTGTCAAGAATTTCTGTTTTGTAGCCATAGTTTGAAAGAACCCTTGTAACAAGCTTAAAATGTATGGGCAACATTGTGGGAATAAGAATTGTATAGTCCTTAATCATATCTTTGGTAAATTCAATATATTCACCCTTCATTATTACAATTCTCCCCTTTCCTCCAGTGCTCCCAGAAGACTGCGTAGTCTGATTTTTACTGCACCTAAATTTGTTATTTCGTCAATTTTAATCTGGGTATAGAATTTGTTGTTTTTCTCTAAAATTTCTCTTGCCTCGTCAGTAGTAATAGCATCTACGCCACAACCAAAAGAAACAAGCTGTACAAGTTCTGTATCTTCGTGTGTTGCCGCATAGCTTGCCGCCCTATAAAGTCTTGCATGGTATGTCCACTGATTAAGCACATTAACTTTTACAGGGTTTTCCAGATGGCATACACTATCCTCACTTACTACAACAAAGTCTAAAGATGTGGCAAGCTGGGCAATTCCGTGACCAATTTCTTTGTCGATATGATATGGTCTTCCTGCCAAAATCATAATTCTCTTTTTGTTTTTTCGTGCAAATTCTATTGCCTTTTCCCCTTCATTTCTTACCTTATCCATATATTCGCTGTAAGCTTTTAGTCCGCATTTTACTGCTTTTTCAACTTCTTTTTTAGTAATATTAAATTTATCCTTCAAGGCAGTTAAAAGACCCTTTACAAGCTCTTTTTCATTATTAATATTAAGATAGGGGTAAATGAAATTAATATTCTTAAGCTGTTCCATATTACCCATTAAAAGCTCCGAATAATATGCTACTACAGGACAGTTGTAGTGATTATCGCCTGATTTTTCATCTATATTATAGGAAAGACAGGGATAAAAAATGTTGGTAATTCCCTGCTCTGCCAACTCTACTATATGACCATGCATAATTTTTGCAGGATAGCAGGCTGTGTCAGAGGGAATAGAAAACTGACCTTTTTCATATAAACTTTTGCTGGATGGTCCTGAAGTTACAACCTGAAACCCAAGACTTTCAAAAATCCCATGCCATAAAGGGGCAAGTTCGTACATACCAAGTGCCATAGGAAGTCCAATTTTACCACGCCTGCCTTCATTTTGGGGAAGGTTATATAAAATGCCTCTTTTAAATTCATGAAGATTAGGCAGGTGTTTCGTTACACCTTTAAGTCCAAGCCCTTTTTCACACTGGTTACCTGAAATATACTTTTTGCCATCTGAAAAAGTATTTATCGTAAGACGGCAATTATTTGTACAGCCCTTACATACTGTAATCTTTGAAGTATGAGTAAACTTTTTTAAGTTTTCTTCAGTTATGATAGAGGAGGATGTATAGCACATTGAATTAAGGGCTGCTCCGTATGCTCCCATAAGTCCAGCTATAGATGGTCGTATAACATTTTTGCCCAGTTCTCTTTCAAAGGCACGAAGAACTGCATTGTTTAAAAAAGTTCCGCCCTGTACTACAATATTTTCTCCCAGCTCATCTGCACTGACAGCACGAATCACCTTATAAATTGCATTTTTAACTATACTTACTGAAAGCCCTGCGGAAATATCTCCTACTGTGGCTCCGTCCTTTTGGGACTGTTTAACAGAGGAGTTCATAAATACTGTGCAACGGCTTCCAAGATTAACAGGTTCTTTTGCAAAAATTCCTTTTTCTGCAAAATCCTTTATTTCATATCCCATAGAACGGGCAAAGGTTTCAATAAATGAGCCGCAGCCTGATGAGCAGGCTTCATTAAGCATAATACTGTCTATAGCACCATTACGAATTTTAAAGCATTTTATATCTTGACCTCCGATATCAAGAATAAAATCCACATTCGGCTTAAAATATTTTGCAGCAGTATAGTGAGCAATCGTTTCTACAATTCCCTTATCTATGTGAAAAGCGTTTTTTATAAGCTCTTCTCCATATCCTGTTACGGCACTACCGCAAATTTTTATTCTGTCACCGCAAAGCTGATATATTTTTAAAAGCTGGTTTTTTACCACCTCTACAGGATTTCCTTCATTTGAGCTGTAGTAGGTATAAATTATATCCATATCATCAGTTACAAGTGCAAGCTTTGTGGTAGTGCTTCCGCAGTCAATACCAAGATATGCTCTGCCCTGATACTGTGAAATATCCAGAATTTTTACATTTGCCTGATTATGCCTTTCAAGAAAAACCTGATAATCCTTTTTATTTTCAAAAAGAGGCTCTAAACTTGTGCTTTGTCTTGTAATAGGGGCAGTTTCTATCCCTTTTATAATACTTTCATAGGTGTAAGTTTTTCCCGCTTTCTTTGCGTATAATCCTGCACCCAAAGCCACAGCAAAACGAGCATATTCAGGGCATACGCTTGTGTTTTCGTCAAGTCCCAGAGTTTTTTCAAATCTTGCCCTGAGCCCTTTGCAATAGTAAAGAGGTCCGCCTAAAAACATAACCTTACCTTCTATTTTTCTGCCCTGTGCAAGACCTGCAATTGTTTGATTTACCACTGCCTGATAAATGCTTGCGGAAATATCCTCTTTTTTTGCACCTTGATTTAAAAGAGGCTGAATATCTGTTTTTGCAAACACCCCGCAACGGGAGGCAATTGGATATATTTTAGTATAATTAAGGCTAAGGCTGTCCATTTCATCATTGGTAACATTAAGGAGTGTTGCCATCTGGTCAATGAATGCTCCTGTACCTCCGGCACAAGAACCGTTCATTCGTTCATCAAGTCCGCCACGAAGAAAAATAATTTTTGCATCCTCTCCCCCCAGCTCAATTACAGTTCCGGTATCCGGTTGCAAAAGCTTTACAACTTCTCCTGTGGCATACACCTCCTGTACAAAGGGTATATTAAGAGCATTTGCAAGTCCAAGACCTGCCGAGCCGGAAATGGAAACAAAAAAGCTTTTCACCGAAAGCAGATTTTGTGTATCCTTAAGTATTTCCAGAATTTTTTCTCTTACCTGAGAAAAATGTCTTTCATACTTTTCAAACAGTATATTATTATCTTTGTCAATTAAAACTATTTTTGCAGTTGTTGAGCCTATATCAATACCAAGTGCAAGCTCGTTTACATTTTTTACCTGCTCCATATTTTCAGCCTCGATTTCCTTATTTGCATTATATTTTATCAAGTTGCCTACACTATCCTATTATATCAAAGTATAACATATTGTTACAAAAAAGTCAATAAATCCAATTTATTCCACATAGTTGTAATTAGTACCAATTTAATAAAAAAGTGCATATTAAAAATTGCAGTTATTACTAGTAAAACTATTGAATTTTAGGCCAATTTATGATACAATGTGTATTGATATTTATGGAAAGGAAATGCTTTTTATATGAAACTGACAAAAACTCTCTTTTTGTTTTTTATAGTAATATCTCTTTTCCCTCTTTGTGCCTGTAAGGACAAATCTTTAACTGAAATAATTGAAAATCCCGAAAAATATGCAAATGCCAGCGGTTTTGTGGTGTATGACAATCAGCTTATAAAATACTGCGGTGATAGTGAAAAGGTGGTAATTCCCGAAAATATAGTTACCATATATGATTCCGCCTTTGCTGATTGCAAAACCCTTAAGGAAATTATATTTCATCCCAATATTATACAAATAGGCAGTTCTGCTTTTTCAGGTTGCAGTGCTTTATCTGAAATAGTCATAAATGACGGGGTAATTTCTCTTGGTACAAGGGCTTTTTCAGGTTGCAGTTCTCTAAAAAAGGTTACTTTGCCCGCTTATTTGCGAAATATTCCCTATGGGCTTTTTATGAACTGTACTTCCCTTGAAAAGATAGAGATTCCCGCTTCTGTAGTATCTATAGGCGACTGTGCCTTTAATAACTGCCGAAATTTAACCCGCATTACTATTCCTGACAGGGTTTCTGAAATATCCTCTTATACCTTTGCAGGATGCACCTCATTAAAAGAGATAAATCTTCCCACTGAACTTACTTCCATTAAGGATTACGCCTTTGATAACAACAAAGAACTGACAAATATAGAAATACCTTCTGCTGTAACAAGAATAGGAAACGGAGCTTTTGCATACTGTGTAAAACTGGAAAACCCTATACTTCCTGCCAAGCTTATACATCTTGGCGAGTCAGCATTTTTCGGTTGCGAAAGCATAACTGAAATAACTCTTCCCCGCAATCTTGACAGTCTCAGAAAGGAAGCTTTCAGTATGTGTACTTCCCTGTCTAAGGTTGAATTTTCCGAGAAGCTTATTTCAATAGAACAAAGGGCATTTTATAATTGCAGAAATTTGAAAGATATTGCTCTTCCTTCTACCATTACAAAAATAGGGGCTTCCGCTTTTGAGGGATGCGGATTTTCCGTATTTACCGCACCTCCCCTTGTTGCTACTATAGATAAAAATGCTTTTAAAAATTGTAAAAATCTTGTGTCAATAGACCTTCCATCCTCCCTTATGTCCATCGGTGCATATGCGTTTTCAGGATGCGAAGCTTTAAGCTACTTTGTATTTCCTGAAAACATTACTGAAATTTCCTCAGGACTATTTAGTGAATGTTCTTCACTTTCTCAGGTTATACTCCCCATAAACTTGGAAAAAGCAGGCTCATTAGTATTTAACAACACTTCAAGGCTAGTCTTTGTGGATTATCCTTCTACCCAGAAAGAATGGGATAAAATAAAAAAAGAGGAAGATTTCTTAAAAGATGGCGCTTTTAATAAAAATGTCCGATTTGGCGGACTGGAAAAAACCGAATAAAAATTAAAAGCCCATACAGCAAAAACTGTATGGGCTTTTTTTTAAAAGTTAACCTTCAATTACAACTGTAACCATTTTAACAAACATCTCTTTTATAAGAGGAAATTTTGCAAAAGGTGTTACAATGCTTCTTACAGGGGTTTCATTATAATACAAAGGAGTAATATTCTGCTCTTTTAAAATTCCCTTAAAGCGTTTTATGGTCATTTTATTTATATAAGAAAAATATTCTTTCCCTTTTTCATTTTTGGAAATGCGAAATTTTATTCTACTGTGTCCGTCAGGCAAATCCTTTACTAAATCCTTATATGCACTGACAAGACTGCTTTCGCTAAAAAACATATGACACCACGGCATATTTACGGCATCGGAAATATGAGCACCAAAAGGATGATAGTAAGGAGGGAAATTTATATAAATTCTTCCTCCTGGTTTAATTATCCTTTTAGCCTCCAACAGCACCTTGTATGGGTCATTTATATGCTCCATAAAATCGTTCATTATAATGGTATCAAAGCTGTTATCTTCAAAACCTGACTCTATGGCACTTCCAAGAACAAACTTAAATTTGTGAGAAAGACCTAAGGTTTGTGCCAGCTTTTCTGATTCCTCTTTATAGCTTTCCACTATATCAATCCCAACCACCTGTTTTGCACCAAGACTAGCATAATAAAGGGACTTTCCTCCTGCACCGCAACCAAAATCAAGTACATTTTTGTCCTTGAACATTTCCTCCTTAGTAAATTTTTCCAAAAAGAATTTTATAGTATCTGCTCCCTTTTCAAACTGCCACATAGCATAGGTTTTTTCCCCGTCCTGTTGCATATTAAATGGGTGAACTTGTTTTTTAAACACCTTATTTAAAGCTTTTACCATATTAGCACCAATTAAGGACATATTTTTCACTCCTTATTTCCACTTTGAAGGTCCGCTGTCGCTTCCCTTTTCACGGATAATAAATCTTATAGGCGTTCCTTCCATACCAAAAGCACTTCTGAACTGATTTTCCAAATATCTGATATAGGAAAAATGAGCCAAAGTTTTATCATTTACAAAAAGTACAAAGGTAGGAGGATTGCTGGAAGGCTGTGTTCCATAGTAAATCTTCAGTCTCTTTCCCTTATCAGAAGGGGGTTGTACCTTTAAGGTAGCCTCGTTTAAAATATCGTTTAACGCACCTGTGGTAATTCTCTTGGAATTCTGCTCATATACGCTGTCAATAAGAGGAAATACCTTTTCAATTCTGCTGCCTGTTTTTGCTGAAATAAATTCTATTGGCGCATAGGTCATATAGGAAAGCTTTTCTTGAACTTCAATTTTCATTTTTTTCATAGTTCCTGTATCTTTATCTACAATATCCCATTTATTCACCAGTACTATGCTTGCTTTCCCCTGCTCGTGAGCATATCCTGCAACCTTTGCGTCCTGCTCCGCTACACCTTCATTACCATCAATCATAATAAGGCACACATCTGCCCTGTCAACTGCTCCATAGCTACGCATAACGCTATATCTTTCAACAGTTTCATCTACTTTGGATTTTCTTCTTATACCTGCAGTATCAATAAACAGATATTTTTTGCCGTCCTTTTCAAAATAAGTATCAATCGCGTCCCTTGTAGTACCTGCAATATCACTTACAATTACTCTCTGCTCACCTAAAATTGAGTTGATTAAAGAGGATTTTCCTGCATTTGGTCTGCCAATTACCGCAACCTTTATTACATCCGCTTCTTCCTCTTTATCAAAATTCTCAGGAAAATGTTCATAGCAGGCATCCAGCAAATCACCAAGTCCCAGACTTTGCACTGCAGATACAGCAATTGGGTCCCCTGCGTCAAGATTGTAAAATTCATATATTTCAGGTGGCGGGTCACCTACCTTATCCACCTTATTTACCGCCAGAACAATAGGTTTTTTAGATTTTCTAAGCATATCCACTACTGCAATATCCGCAGAGGTTACACCTGTATGAATATCCCCTACAAAAATTATAACATCCGCAAGGTCAACTGCCAGCATTGCCTGCCTACGCATCTGGCTTAAAAGCTCATCCTTGCTGTCTGGTTCAATACCTCCTGTATCAATTAAGGAAATAGGAATATTTCTCCACTCTATGTCTGCATAAATTCTGTCTCTTGTAACCCCTGGAGTGTCTTCTACAATAGAAATTCTTCTTCCTACAAGTCTGTTAAAAAGGGCAGATTTACCCACATTCGGTCTGCCTACTATAGCAATTACAGGTTTCATCTCCTACTCCTCTCCTAAAATCAAATCAACAAATTCATATCCATCATTATATACGGGAGTTACAGGCACCTTCAAGACACTGATAATCTCCTTTAAAGTTACATCATCCAGAAATACGTCCTCACCTGAACGTAGCATTGAATGAGATATAAACAGCTCCTGACCCAAATTTTTACCTTTAAGCTGTGCCATTAAATCGCATCCGCAAATAAGTCCGCTTACTGTAATAAGTTCCCCGAAAAAGTCATTTTTTATTTCATATACATTTATTTTAAGTCCCTTTACCTTTTCCTCCAGCCTGCTTGCAAAACTGCAAATTAAAGGATAGGATGCCTTGCCTGTTGCAATAGAAACTTCCCTTTCTCTTTGTGTTATGGCAAGACCTGATAAAGCATCCTCAAATTCTTCTTTTAAAGATGCAATAAGTCCCACGCCGTTTTCAATCTGGGGAAAATCTTCATAGGCTTCTGCCTGAGGAACGGGAAGCTCTGCTTTTAAATAAAACTCATCAGCAAGATATATTACCCTGCTGTTATGCTTTTCCAGCATTTTCTGCTGATAACCTTCCACCAGTTTAATTACCTCTGTTGCTTCCTCTTTATTAAAAGGCTCCAGCGGATAAAGTCCCTCACGATATTTGGAAAGTCCTACAGGTACCACCGAAACAGAATAAACTGCAGGATATAAACCGCACAGGTCATTTAAAGTTTTTTCTAAATATTTGCCATCATTTACATTTTTACAAAGCACTATCTGCCCGTTCATAGTTATACCATTTTCTGCAAAAAATTTCATTCTTGCAAGAATATCTCCCGATTTTCCGTGACCGAAAACAAGCTTTCTGTTTTCAGGGTCGGTGGTATGTACACTGATATTAATGGGGCTGATATGCATATTTGCCATTTCCTTTATTTCCTCATCACTAAGGTTTGTGAGGGTTACATAGTTTCCGTGCAAAAGGGAAAGGCGTGAATCGTCATCTTTAAAATACAGGGTTTCTCTCATACCCTTAGGCAACTGGTCAATAAAGCAGAAAACACATTTATTGCGACAGGAGCGAGGACAAGACAGCAAAGGATACTGAAAATTTATTCCTAAATCCTCATAATCAGGGTTTTCAATATCTATAATTTCAATTTCTCCGTTTGCCTTTTTAATTTTTAAAGTAATTTCTTCTTCCCTGCTGTAATATTTATACTGTAAAATATCTTTAACTTTTTTGCCGTTTATTTCAACAAGGCAGTCGCCTTTACAAAGACCGATTTCTTCTGCAATACTTCCCTTATCAACACTTTCAATTACTTTGTATTTATCCACTTTATTCACCTCCCTTTTAAAAAATGAAAAAAGGACTCTGACCGCCGCCTATTCCAAAGCATCGTAGCAAAAATCCTACGCATCTTCGGAATCAAAGCTTTGTCATAGCCCCAACACCAAAACCTGCCGTTGTAATTTCAAACGGCATAGCCCTGTCTTTCACTATTATTCAGCAGCTGCTGTTTTAACAACTTCTTTTCCTTTGTAATATCCACAAGCCTTACATGCTCTGTGAGGCAATGTGTATTCATGACACTGAGGACACTGAATCATACCCGGAATAACAAGCTTCCAGTTTGCTCTTCTCTTATCTCTACGAGCTTTAGATGTTTTTCTCTTAGGTACTGCCATCTGCGTACACCTCCTATAAGTATTTATGCAAATGCATATTAAAATTCTAAGTTATTAAGAATGTCAAATCGTGGGTCGGATGCCTGAGTGGTACAATCACACTCTTTTTCATTAAGATTGATACCGCATACAGGGCAAAGTCCCTTACATTCTTCGTTGCAAAGATATCTGCTTGAGGTATTTACAAAAAAACTGTCAAGAGCAAGTGCTCCTAAATCAATTTCATTTCCTGTAAATACTATAGCATCATCATTTGCACAGGAAGCTTTATCCTTTACAAGAGTTTCCTGCATTTCAAAGGAAAAATCTTCCGTGACAGGCTTTCCACATCTTGCACATAAGGTACTTACCTTACCGCTGACTGTGGCATTTACTATAAAATCACCTGCCGATTTGGCAATTTCACCGCTTAACTCCATTCCTTCCGGGAAGGAATATTCACTTCCGCAAAAAGTTACCGAAGAGATAACGGATTTGCCATGAAATGATATTTTACCGCCATTGTTTGTTACAATGGAACTTATATCCTGCTTCATAATTAGCCTCCGTTTCTCATGCGGCTATGCCGTAACCGTAATTAAACTGCACGTTCTACCTTTCCTGAACGCAAGCAACGTGTACAAACGTTTACTTTTTTAGGTGTGCCGTTTACAATTGCTCTTACCGTTCTGATATTAGCTTTCCATGTACGATTAGCACGTCTGTGAGAGTGACTTACCTTAATACCAAAACTTACACCTTTACCGCAAACTTCGCATTTTGCCATCTATAAACACCTCCGTTGTTATTTTTATAAGTAAAGCATAAATATGCTCAAAACCTTTTCATTACGGGCTTTTTTACCAATAAAAGGGTGCAAAGTCCAATGAACGAATTTTATTATACCACAAATCACGGAAAAAAGCAAGAGTTTTTTTTATTTTTTAAGTTTTTTTTACTTTTAAACTTTATTTAACAAAAAAACTCCCTTTTTTTGTATAATATATACAATATTACATTCAAAAGCTTTTTTAACTACTTTTCTTTAACGCAATCCTCTCCCAGTAAATCTGAAAGCTCTTTTTTCAGTTCCGGACATATGTCCACATAATTTTCCGGATTAGCATTAAGTGCCTTTTTGCTTTCTTCAAAATACAAGCAAAGAGGAGCGTTTCCTTTATATTTATGGATAATTTCCATTACCCTATTCAGTAAAAAATCCTTACCTAACTTGAATTTTATATAAAGCTTGCCGGAGTTTGTAAAAGGCTCTTTATTTTCTTCTTTTATACTGCCCACTTCTTCCAGCGAAGATACGCTGTCTGCTATTATTTTAGCATCTCTCTCTTCTTTTATGTCCAGTCTTCCTCTTACAATCACAGGCTGAGAAGAACCAAGTAGCTGCCTTGTACGCTCAAATATTTTAGGGAAAACCAATACCTCTATGCTTCCCATCATATCTTCTACTGTAATATATGACATATAGGTATTATTTTTTGTAAGCTTGTCCTTTCGAGCTGAAATCATACCTGCAATGGTAACTGTTTCTCCGTCACGAACATTTGCTTCCTCTCCCAGAATATCTAAGGTGGATTTAGCACCGCTTTTTCTTACAAGCTCTGCATATTCCTGCATAGGATGCCCTGAAATGTAAATTCCCATCATCTCTTTTTCCATAGAAAGAAGCTTTAAAAGAGGATATTCCTTTACATTTCCGATTGAATCAATTTCTTCCTCTTGTATTTCAGCAAACAAAGAAGTTTGTCCTAAAATATTGTTTTTTTTGCTGTTTGTAAGTCCGTCAAGCACAGGAGCATATCCTTCTAGGAGTGCTGCCCTTGTTTTGCCGAAGCAATCCATAGCTCCTGCCTTTATCATACATTCTACTGCTCTTTTATTAAGTTCACGCACCTGCATCCTGTTGGCAAAATCGTCAAAGGATTTAAATTTTCCCCCATCATTTCGTTCCTTTATAATAACATCCACCAGGTTAAATCCCACATTTGCAATGCCCGCAAGTCCAAAACGAATAGAGTGCTCATCTACTGAGAAACCATCAATGCTTTCGTTTATACAAGGAGGAAGAAGCTGTATTCCCATCTCCTTGCAGTCCATAATATATCTTGAAACCTTGTCCGTTGTAGAAAGCACACTGGATAAAAGTGCTGCCATAAAGTAGGCGGGATATTTATATTTTAAGTATGCTGTCTGATATGCAACAACTGCATAGCAGGCTGCATGGGATTTGTTAAAGGCGTATTTGGCAAAGTCAATCATACCATCAAAAATTTCATTTGCAACCTTAGCACTAATACCTCGTCTTACCGCACCTTCCAGGGTTACATTTCCATTTTCATCAGTAATACCATTTACAAAATATCCTCGTTCCTCCTCCATTACATCCATTTTCTTTTTACTCATAGCACGCCGCATAAGGTCGGCTCTTCCAAAAGAATAGCCTGCAAGCTCACGCACAATTTGCATAATCTGCTCCTGATACACCATACAACCATATGTTACATCCAGTATAGAACGAAGCTTTTCGTGCTTATAGCTTACTTTTTCAGGATTTTGTTTGTTTTGAATATATGTTGGAATTTCATCCATAGGTCCTGGTCTGAAAAGAGAAATTCCCGCAATAATATCTTCTAAGTTCTGAGGCTTAAGCTCCTTCATAAAGTTTTTCATACCTGCAGATTCAAGCTGGAATACTCCGTCAGTATCCCCTTTGGAAATCATTTTATATACTTCGGGAATATTATAATCAATTCCGTTTAAATCCACCTCACAGCCTGTTCCTCTTTTTATCATATCCAGAGTATCTCTTATAATGGTAAGATTTCTAAGGCCTAAAAAGTCCATTTTTAAAAGTCCCAGTTCCTCCACAGTATCTTTTTCAAACTGGGTAATTGCCATTTCACCATTATGAGAAAGAGGTATATAATCACTTACAGGCTCGCCGCAGATAACCACTCCTGCCGCATGGGTAGAAGAATGTCTGGGCATACCTTCAATTGCTCTTGCAATATCAATTACCTTAGTGATTTCAGGACTGCTTTGATACACCTCACTCAGTTCCTTATTCATATCTATAGCCTTATCTATAGTCATATTAAGCTCACTGGGTATAAGCTTTGCAATTTTATCTGCATCTGCATAAGGCAAATCCAGAACTCTTGCACTGTCTCTCACTGCCTGTTTTGCACCAAAAGTACCAAAAGTTATAATCTGAGCAACATTATCCTCTCCGTATTTGCCAATAACATAATCAATAACTTCTCCTCGTCTTTCAATGCAGAAGTCAATATCAATATCAGGCATACTTATTCTTTCAGGATTTAAAAATCTCTCGAAAAGAAGGTTATATGCAATAGGGTCAATGTCTGTAATTCTAAGGCAGTAAGAAACTATACTTCCTGCTGCCGAGCCTCGTCCGGGACCTACTACAATTCCGTTATCCTTTGCATATTTTATAAAGTCCCACACAATAAGAAAATAGTCCACATACCCCATACGGTCAATGGTGGAAAGCTCAAAAGAAAGGCGTTCCTTTATTCCGTCATCAGGGTTCTGGTACCTTTCGCAAAGTCCCTTTTCACATAAATGTTTTAAATACTCAAAGGGAGTAAACCCTTCAGGTACACCGAATTTTGGCAAATGGTAATTTCCGAATTCTAACTGTACATTACATCTTTCTGCAATTTCTGCAGTATTTGTAATACAAGAAGGAATATTGGGGAAAAGTGATGCCATTTCCTCCTGAGATTTTACATAAAATTCTGTTGTGGAAAATCTCATTCTGTTTTCATCTGATACCGTTTTGCCTGTTTGTATGCACAAAAGAGCATCATGCATTTCGCTGTCGCTTTTTTCAACATAATGAATGTCGTTTGTAACAACCATTTTAAGGCCATATTCCTTTGCAAGGCTGATAAGACCCACATTCACTTGCTTTTGTTCAGGAATATTGTGATCCTGAAGCTCAATGAAGAAATTGTCTTTCCCAAAAATATCTATATATTTTTCTATGTAATCCTTTGCTTTATCGGGATTTCCCTGAAGCAAGCTACGGGCAATGTCACCTGCAAGACAAGCAGAAAGAGCAATAATACCCTCTGAGTGCTTAGCTAAAATTTCCATATCTACGCGGGGTTTATAGTAAAAACCTTCTACAAATCCGCTTGATACTATCTTCATCAGGTTTTTATATCCCGTCATATTTTCCGCTAAAAGTACAAGGTGTCCCGGTTCGCTGTCCTGTCTGCCTTCCTTTTCAAAACGGCTTCTGGGAGCAGTATATACTTCGCATCCGAGTATTGGCTTTATTCCCTGCTTTTTTGCTTCTTTATAAAACTTCACCACTCCGTACATATTGCCATGGTCAGTTATCGCCATTGCACTCATACCAAGCTCTTTTGCCTTAGCAATAAGCTTGGGAATTCTGCAGGCACCGTCCAAAAGGCTATACTCCGTATGAGTGTGAAGATGAACAAAGCTGTTCATAACATCTGCTCCTTTCTTGCATTATAGTATCTTATAGTTACTTAATACCTTTTAGATATTTCTATAATTTTTCTCATTCTGTGATTTACCCCTGACTTTCCTATAGGGGGATTGAGTCTTGCACCAAGCTGTGCAAGTCCATCGTCAGGATATTTAAGTCTTACCTCTGCCAGCTTTTTTAAAGATTCAGGCAAAGATTCCAGTCCTGCTGTTCTTTGTATTTTTTCAATGCAGGCTCTTTGGTCCGTTGAGGCTGTTACTGTTTTCATTATATTTGCAACTTCAGAATTGTTAAGACGGTTTATTTCATTCTTTTTATCTTTATATACCTTTTCCTGATATATTTTCATTACTCCAAGACTTGCCCCTGCAATTGCCAGCAAATTGCAAATACTGTCACAGTCCTTAAAATAGGTAACGAATTTCCCTTTTCTTTCTACGGCTTTGGCTGCAAATTCCATATCCTCAAGAAACAAGTTAAAGCCTTCACAAATTTCAGGGTAATGGGTTACAAATTCCAGATGATATCTTTTTTGTGGGTGGGACATACTTCCCCCGCCTAAAAATGCACCCTTTATAAAAGCTTTTTTACAACAAGGATTTTCCGCTGATTTTTGGGGGAAACAAAGGCTCCCCTCTTTATTAATCATTGAAATTCCATTAAGAAGCTTTGCAAATTCTCTTACCGAAATTATAAAGGTATCGTTCTTTCGAACTCCACCACCTGCTTTTACCTCAATACCTGCTTGAATATCCAATAGCCTTTTTAAAAGCTTTACAATTCTTCTTGCTACAAATTTATTTTCAATAGTAATTTTTAAATATCCGTTTTTTATTGTGGAGGAAAAAGCAATAATACCTGCAAGCTCAGCAAGGTTACAACAATCCTTGCCTTGTTCTTTTTGAAGTATTTCTTCTTTTAATTCTTTTGTAAAAGACATATTTCTCCTCCTTTTTTAAAAATTATTCTTTCAAATAATCCCTGTGTTTAATTACAGTTCTGTATTCAAAAGCTTCAATATATTTATATATTTTTTCTGCTATTGCAACACTTCGGTGTTTACCCCCTGTACAGCCTATTGCGACTACTAATTCTGTTTTGCCTTCCTCCATATAATGAGGAAGAAGAAAAGAAAGCATTTCTTCCAGTTTTTCTGTAAACACCTTTGTCTGTTCAAAAGAAAAAACATATTCACTTACTTCTGTTGTCATACCTGTTTTATATTTAAGTTCAGGAATATAAAAGGGATTAGGTAAAAATCTTACATCAAATACAAGGTCTGCATCATTTGGAATACCGTGCTTAAATCCAAAGGATTCCACCTTAATTACCATGCTTTTATATTTTTCTCCCTGAAGGAAAATCTTGTTTATTTCTTCTTTTAACTGCAGAGTATTTAAAGAAGATGTATCAATTATATATTTTGCTTTTCTGCGAAGTGCAGAAAGAAGTTCTCTCTCTTTTGTAATCCCTTCAATTGCTCCCCCGTCTGAGGACAACGGGTGACTGCGTCTTGTTTGCTTATATCTTGATATAAGCACTTGGTCATTTGCCTCTAAAAACAGCACATCATATGCAATCTTTTTATTATCAAACTTGTCAAGAACAGAAAAAAGCTCTCCAAACATAGCACCGCTTCTCATATCTACAACAAGTCCTATTTTTTCAATTTCGCCCTTTGACTGATTGCAAATTTCCACAAATTTAGGAATTAGCGTAGGAGGCATATTATCAATGCAATAAAACCCTGCATCCTCCATAGCTTTAATGGCACTGGATTTTCCTGCCCCTGACATTCCCGATATTATTACGATTTTCATAAATTGTCCTGCCTTCCTATTACCTTAACCTCTTCCTCAAGTATAACACCGCTGTTTTCGTACACTTTTTCTTTAACCTGTTTAATAAGCTTAAGAACGTCTGCACAAGTGGCATCGCCTGAATTTACAACAAACCCTGCATGTTTTTCCGAAACCTTTGCACCTCCTACAGCAAAGCCTTTAAGTCCTGCTTCCTGTATAAGTGCTCCGGCAAAATATCCTTTAGGTCGTTTAAAAGTGCTTCCTGCACTGGGATATTCAAGAGGTTGCTTTTCTATCCTCTTTCTTGCAAGCTCCCTCATAGTTTCTTTAATTTCTTCCTTATTTCCCTTTTTTAAGGAAAGAGTTGCTGACAAAATGATATCATCATTATCTGTAAAAATACTTTCACGATACCCAAACTTGCACTGGTTAGGGGGTATCTTTATTATTTCATCCCCACGAAGAACTTCTACGCTTTGTATAATATCCTTCATTTCACCGCCATATGCACCTGCGTTCATATACACAGCTCCGCCTATACTTCCGGGAATACCTGCCGCAAACTCCATTCCTGTAAGACTGTTTTCCAGACAAATACTTGCAACCTTACCAAGAACAGCTCCACTTTCTGCATAAACATTACTATCCTCAATAAAAATATCTTTCATTTTTTCAAGGGAAATAACAATACCTTCAATTCCAAAATCTGAAACAAGCATATTTGAGCCGTTACCCATAACAGTCAGCGGTAAATTAAACTCTTTTGAAATCTCTTTTACAATTAATACTTCCTGTGAATTTTTTGGAAGTACAAAAAAATCCGCTTCCCCTCCTATTTTAAAAGAGGTATGCAATTTCATAGGTTCTTTTGTTTTATACTTTAACCCAGCATTTGCAAGAGCATTTTCTGCCTGTTTCATACTAATCCTCCATTTTATATAAGCAAAGATATTTTTTGTATTTTATAATCCCAGCATTGCTGCACCGATAATACCTGCATCGTTTCCAAGCTTTGCGATGGAGATTTCAGTGGATTTAAGCTTTTTAACATACTGATTTTCATTTACATACTTAACTATAGGATTAAGAAGATAATCTCCTTCTCCGCAAACTCCGCCTCCAATAACAAGTTTTTCAGGCTGGAATATATTTATAATATTTGTAATTCCCTCAGCAACATATTTTATGTATTTATCTACAACTCTTTTACCTGCTTCATCTCCCTGTTTTGCTGCCTGGAAGGAGGTTCTGCCGCTTACTTTTCCTAATTCACCATTACAAAGAGTGTACATAATACTGTCAGGAGATTTTTCCATTTCTTCTTTGGTAAGACGAATAAGCCCTGTTGCTGATGCATATGTTTCCCAGCAACCTTTTCTGCCGCAGTTGCAGGCATTTCCATCTACATTTATTACTGTATGGCCAAGCTCTGTTCCTGCTCCGTTAAACCCTGAGAAAATTTTTCCGTTTATAATAACTCCGCCTCCCACTCCTGTGCCAAGAGTTATTGCAACAAAACATTCCATTTCCTCATTAAAATTAATATACTCTGCTAGTGCTGCCACACTTGCATCATTTTCAAGAAATACAGGCTTATCTATATATTTGTTTATTTCCTGTCTGAAAGGAACATTTTCATACCCTAAATTTACTGCAGAAACCAAAATTCCGTTTTTGTTATCACAGCACCCAGGAAGTCCTACACCTATGCTTTTAACTTCATCCATACATACACCTGCATTTTTTACTACCTGATTTGTTAAATCACAGATGCTTTTAACTACTTCCGAGGCAGGCCTTGGAAGTGCTGTTTTAACTGACTCTTTATGTACAATCTCTGCTTTTTCATTTACAAGTCCTATTGCTATATTTGTTCCGCCTAAATCAACGCCAATATAATACATATTTTTCCCTCTCTTTTATTTATTCCAGACCCATACTCTCGTTAAGTCTTTGATAAAGCTCATCTGCCGCATTATATCCCATTCTTTTTTGTCTGTTATTCATAGCGGCAACCTCTAAAATAACTGCCAGATTTCTGCCCTGTCTTACAGGAATTGTAAGCTGAGGTACCTTAATATCCAGAATTTCAGTATATTCATTTTCCATACCCATTCTGTCATATTCATATCCATTTTTCCACTGCTCCAGTTTTACCACCAAATCAATTTTTTCAGTATCTTTAACAGCACCCATACCAAAAATATTTTTAACATTTACAATTCCTATACCCCGAAGCTCAATATAATGCTTGATAATTGCAGGTGATTCACCAACTAAAGATTGATTTGACACCTTTTTTATTTCAACTGCATCATCAGCAACAAGTCTGTGACCTCTTTTTAAAAGCTCTATAGCCGCTTCACTTTTTCCTACTCCGCTTTCACCCAAAATAAGCATACCTTCTCCATACACTTCTACCAGTACACCATGCCTTGTAATTCTTGGTGCCAACCAAACGCTGAGTCTTCTTATAAGTTCACTCATAAAACGGCTGGTATTATCTGTTGTAGAAAGAAGAGGAACTCCATATTTTTCTGCCGCGTGAAACATTTCACTGCTGGGCTCCATATCGCGAGTTACAATAACTGCAGGTATGCCTGCTCCGAACAGGTGGTCTATTCTTTCTTTTCTTTCCTGGCTTGAAAGCTCTGCCATATATGCTGTTTCTGCTTTACCGATAACCTGAATTCTGTCTCCGTCAAAATATTCAAAAAAACCTACTAATTGAAGCCCCGGACGGTTAACATTACTGCAAACAACTTTAATTTCGTCCATTTCCTCAGTATAGTAAAGTTTTTTCAGTTTAAGCTCTTCAACAATAGTTCCAATGCTTACGCTGAACTCTTTACTGTCAAACATATGCTCACACCTTTCTTTTTACATACCTATACATAATATATTATACAATACAATCCTTAATTTTTCAATAATTGTTTGCAAAATTTCTTTATAAATGTGTTTTTTTCTTTACAATTTTCCTTTTTTGATGTAAAATATTATTGATACCTATAAAGGAGGGAGTAACATAAAAGAGCAGATTAGAGATTATGTAAAAACTCTGGGGTTGCATCAGTTTGGTGTTGCAAAAACTCCTGATAATAAATTTGCACTTGTTTTTCTCTTTCCTTATTTTAACGGGTTTAGTTCCGGCAATTTGTCTTTATATGCAAAAAGTCGGGATTATCACCTTACGGTACAGGAATACCTTGAAAAAATTAAAATATTTATTAAAAGTTTGCAACCTGATTTTGAGGGAAAATGCTACTGTGATGTAAGTCCTTACAACGAAAAGGCCCTTGCACAAAAGGCAGGTCTTGGTTTTTATGGAAAAAATCAACTTCTTATAAACTCCGCTTATGGCTCCTTTTTCTTTATAGGAATAATTGTAACGGATACTTTCTTTCAGGAAGATTTACCTCTTAATTTATCCTGCAAAGGTTGTAATAAATGTATAGAAGCCTGTCCAGGAAATGCACTTGGCAGTAATGGGTTTAATAAAAGTCTTTGCGGAAGTGAAATTTCCCAGAAAAAAGGAGACCTTTCTTTACAGGAAAGGGAAATATTTATAAAAACAGGTCTTATATGGGGTTGCGATATTTGTCAAAATGTATGTCCCCATAATGAAAATCTGGAAATTACTCCCTTGCCTGAATTTTCACAGAACATTATGCACTCTGTTACCACTAAGGATTTACGGGGATTATCTAATAAAACATTTAAAAAGCAGTTTGGAAATCGTGCTTTTTCCTGGCGTGGAAAAGGGGTGTTGGAGAGAAATCTCTCCATAATGAGTAAGACATAATTTTACAGAAAGGCGATATGGTCAAAAAACTATGCAACCTGAAAAATTTTTAAACAAATTTGATAATATAGTTTTTGAGCCTGAGGGTGTTATAACCAGCGACAGCCACAGGCTTTTATGTGCGGTGCTTGCTGTATATGAAATATGCAACAGCGAAAAATATTATGGCAAATCCTCTTTGAATTTCAGTTCCATATATTCAAACCAGAAGCAAATTTCCGACCTTTTATTATGCAGTGGAAAATTGCCTGCAGTATTTAATGACCTTGGAATTGATCACCCTATAGATATTGCCTATGTGCTTATTTCAGGAATTTTAGGTTTAGGGGAAAGACGGGATTTTTTAAATATATGCAACTATTTTCGATATATTGATTTACATACACCCGAAATTTTTGAACATTCCGCCGTTTTACTGGGAAGATGTTTTCCTCATATTGACTGTAAAAAAGGTGGAGCTTTCTGGCAAAATATTGCAAATTGTTATTATGAGTGGCTATATGGCGATGAGCTGTACGAGGCAGTGTTTGGCGAGGAGCCTGAAAACAAGGGAAAGCCTTCCATTATATCAACCGAGAAACTCTGTTGCTCTATTACAAATTTGAAGGATATTTTTTCAGTACTTGGCAACTCTCATAAGCTTTCCCTGTATTCTACCCGTACAAGAAGTGAAATTGCATATTTTCTTAATAAATTTAATTTAACGGATACCTTTCCCATAGGTTCTTATATTTGCTATGAAGATATTGTAGATAGCGGAAGACTTCCTAATATAAACACTCCCGCTAAGCCGGATGTTTATCCTATTGCAAGGTGTGCTATTGGTCCTTCTTTTTCATATGATTCTTATTTTAAAGGAAAGTATGATTCTAAGCTTCTTCGCACGCTTGTGGTAAGCTCTTCGGAAATATCACTTTTTGTATCCCAGACTCTGGGAGCAGGGTTTGCTGCAGTGGTAGATGACCCTACAAATAAAGTACGTCGGGATATTTTTCGCCATCTTGAGGCAGATAGGGTTTTTCACAGTATTTCAGATCTTATTAAAGAATAATTTATATAACAGGAGAAATAAAAAATTGGAACAGATTAAAATTACTACACCTCTTACCCACGATAAAGTTAAATCTCTTAAAGCAGGGGACTCTGTACTTTTATCCGGCACTATATATACAGCACGTGATGCTGCTCACAAAAAAATTTGTGAAGCAATTTCAAAAGGAGAGTCATTGCCTTTTGACCTTAAAGACAGTATCGTTTACTATGTTGGTCCTTGCCCTGCAAAGGAAGGTGAAATTATTGGCTCCTGCGGTCCTACTACCAGCGGAAGAATGGACGCTTATGCTCCTACTCTTATATCACTTGGGGAAACAGGTATGATAGGAAAAGGTCAGCGTACACCTGAGGTATATTCTGCTATGAAAAAATATGGAGCAATATATTTTGGTGCTATCGGCGGTTGCGGAGCTTTAATTGCAAAATGCGTAAAAAGTGTAACAGAGATTGCATATCCTGAGCTGCTTAGTGAATCGGTAAAGCGACTTGAGGTAGAAGATTTTCCCCTTATAGTAATAGGCGATAGCTTTGGAAACTGTATGTATAAGGCGGAATAAAATGTACAGTTTTTGTATCATTTTATTCTCTTTCTATACTACTTGAAATAATATGCATCCTCTATTTATGTTGTTAACTAAATACTTAAGAAAAATGAAACAGGCATTGGGCTTAAAGCCCAATGCCTGTTTTTTAATATCAGTTAAATATATCTTTACAAATAATCTAAAATTATTCGTTGATAGCTGTAACGATACCGGAACCTACTGTACGGCCACCTTCACGGATAGCGAAACGAAGTCCTTCTTCCATAGCGATAGGAGTGATAAGCTCAACAGAGATTTCAACGTTATCGCCAGGCATACACATTTCAACGCCTTCAGGAAGGTTAACTACGCCTGTAACGTCAGTTGTTCTGAAATAGAACTGAGGTCTGTAGTTGTTGAAGAAAGGAGTATGACGTCCGCCTTCTTCTTTCTTTAATACGTAAACCTGACCCTTAAACTTTGTGTGAGGCTTGATTGAACC
>JAFQMF010000014.1 GCA_017396395.1 Clostridia bacterium
GTTCATTAGTTTATGAAAAGTGGTATAATTATACAGTAACACTTGGCTATAAAGAAGATGTAGGTCTTACAGTTTCTCTTGGTGCAGATGATACTGCATTTCCTGAAACAACAAATTCTACAACAACACTTCCTTTAACAGTGGATGAGCTTTCTGCTCTTTCTGCTACAGATGTTAGCCTTGTAATTTCTGCCACAGGTAACACACAGATTGCAGGTGCTAACAGATATGTATATATTAAGGATGTTGCTGAAGTAGATAATGGACCATATACAGTTACATTTGAAGGTTTAGGTAAAGGTACACTTACAACAACTTCTGTAGAAGTTGAAAAAGGTGCTACTCTTACATCAGAGCCAACCTTTACATCATATGATAACAATAACTTCTATATCATAGGTTATAAAATTGGTGATACAGCATACACTTGGGACCAGCTTAAGACTCTTCCAATTAACGAAGATACAACAGTAACTGTTCTTATTAAGGAAAAAGCGTTCTCAAACGGCGAATATGATTTTTCTGCTATGACTGCAGATGCACTTAGTGTATCTCCCTTCAGCGGATGGTCTTCAGCTTTTGTTCAGGGTAAAGGTATTGAAATGATGAACTGGCCTTCTAGAAGCCTTGAAGCGAACTTTATTGAAGATACTGCAAATCAGGGTATGGAAATTGAGTTCACATATACTCAGTCAGCAGGTACAGTTCCTTTTGACGCAACTTTCCAGAACAGCTCAAGTGCAACTATTCAGAACTGGTATCAGCAGGCAAATTCCATTTTTGTTAAAGGCAACAATGATAATGCTGCATTAGAAAATGTGAATGCAGGTGCTGATGGTCAGGAACATACACTTAAGTTTATTATTGATGATACTAATAACAAAATGTACGTTGTAAAAGACGGCGTTATTGGTGCAACATCAAATCTTGATTCTTATGCAACATTAGCTGACGGACTTATCAAAAAGATTGCTATGACAGCAAAGGGCAGAGTAAATGAGAATGATTCCTTCGTAATTAAAAAGATTAATATTACAAGATATGCTACAATGACAGCTGCTCCTAAGCTTACTGTTGAAAACGGCGGTGTTGCTAGTGTAACCGGCGACAGAATTCTTACAAATGAGATTTATATGCCTGCAGGTACTAAAGCTACACTTATTGCTGATTTATCCGAAGGTCAGAACTTTACAAACTGGACAGGTAACGTAGAACCTGCAGATGCAGCAACAACTGTATTCACAATGGGTGACAGAGACGCTACAGTTACTGCAAACAGTGCACTTTCTAAAGTTACTGCTACATTCGTAGTTGATTCCGAAAAGGCTGATTACGTTGGCGAGCTTGTACAGGAAATTGACTATGGTACAGCTGCTACAGCTCCCACAGTTACAGCTAAAGAAGGTTACACATTCACAGGTTGGGATGTTGACCCTGCTACAGCAATTACAGAGAATACAACATATACAGCTCAGTTCACTGCTGTTAACAAGTACACTATCACATTTGAAGTTGGCGAAAACGGTACTGTAACATTTGGTGATGAAGTGGTTTATGTATTTGAAGGCAATATGCCTACTCCTCCTACAGTAGTTGGTAAAACAGGCTGGGAATTTAAAGGATGGGATAAAGAAATCGTTGCAGCAACAGGTGATGTAACTTATACAGCTGTATATGAACAAACAATTTCTCCAATTCTTACAACAACAGCTGATTCCGGTTACTATGGTGAATTAGATGCTCCTGTAGAAGGCGAAGCTATTTTCAACGTATTCTTTGAAAACTATAACGAATTTGTTAATGTTGAAAAGTACGGTATCTTCCTTTATGTATCAGGTATGGAAGAAAACGGTAAGAACCTTGAAGCAGCAACAGCTGACGAACTTGTATCTTCACTTGGTAAGTTCTATGGTTTAGTAACAGGCATTAACGATTTAGATGCAATAATTATTGGTAAAGCTTTCGTTGTTATTAACGGACAGACACATTATGGAGCTCTTAAGTCAGTAGCTGTTGATACAGCTAAATGGCTTGGTACAAAATAATTAAGTGATTAGTCCTTGAAAGGAGACATATTATTATGAAAAAAGTATTTCAGGCACCTGTAGCACAGGTGGTAAAATTCAATGCTCCTGACGTAATTTGCACAAGTACTCCTGTTGAGCCTACTGTTCTTGCTAACAATGGCGGAAACAATATAGGAACTCAAGATTACGCAGATTTACTTGGCTAATTTTTAGGATTATTGAGTAAATGACCTTATGCAAACATAACCACCCGCCAGGCGGGTGGTTATGATTGTCTAAAGGCTTCTCTGCAGGGAGTGAAGCCTTTAAAAAAGGTATATCAAAAACTAATAAACCCCACTAGAAGGGAAGGGGCTTAATCCTTTCCCTAACCTTTGGGGAAAGGATTAAAAACTACATGACAGATAAAATGGAGGTATATCCATGAAAAAAATTATAGTTTTATTAATGATTTTTATAATGGCAGTATCCATTACTGCTTTTGCAACAGAAAATATCAGCGTTTATATAGGCAACAAAAAACTTGAGTTTGATGTACAGCCTCAGTTAATTAATGACAGAACTATGGTACCTATGCGTAAAATTTTTGAAAGCTTAGGTGCTGAGGTAACATGGGTTGGAGAGGCAGAAACTATTGTAGCAACTCGTGATTCACAGATTATAGTTATGGAAATAGGAAAATTAAGCTTTACCGTTACAGACGTAAAAACTGAAGTAACAAAAGAAGTTATTCTTGATGTTCCCCCTCAGTTAGTAGAGAGCAGAACTCTTGTTCCTGTTCGTGCCATTTCAGAAACCTTTGGTTATACTGTAAACTGGGATGATGCTACCACAACCGTAACTATTTTAAGACCTGCGGCTTAATATGTTTTATATAAAATTAGCAGACTTAAAAATTAAAATTGAAAATAAATATGAATATATTTCAGATATGTGCAAGGATTATTTAACAGACGGGGGAAATGAAAATTTCTCCCTTTCTGTCACACAGGAGGAGATACTCCGAGAACAGGCAGGACAGGAAGGATTTCCTTTAGGGTATTTAGAAAGCCTTGCAATTTACCGCAAAATAGCTGAAATGCTTCCTGCATACGGAGGTTTTTTAATGCATGGTGCGGTAATTACCTATGAGGATACGGGGATAGCTTTTCTTGCACGCTCAGGCGTAGGAAAGACTACCCATATTGTAAATTGGAAAAAACTATTTGGTGATAAAGTAAAACCTGTTAACGGGGACAAGCCTTTGGTACGGCTTATTGATAACAACGTATTTGTTTATGGTACGCCCTGGGCAGGAAAAGAAAATGTTCATCGAAACACACGGGCAATACTGAAAAAGATTTGCTTTATTGAAAGAGATGTTAACAGTAGTGTAACAGAAATCTCTAAAAAAGAGGCATTTGAAAGATTTTTGCCTCAGGTATATCTTGATAAAAACTATACCGCATTTGGAGTTATTGATGAATGTTTTAAAAAGTGTGAATTTTATTTAATTAAATGTAATAGGGATATTTCGTCAGCACAAACTGCATTTGACGGAATAATGACAAAGGGGTTATAAAATGAGAGTAAAAGAAGGGTTTGTTCTTCATACGGTTTGTGATGAAAATCTTGTTGTTCCAATCGGTAAGGCAACAGAGGAATTTCACGGAATGATAAGGCTTAACGATACAGGTGCCTTTCTTTGGAAGCTTATGGACTCTGAGTTTTCTAAAGAAACTTTAGTTACGGCACTTCTTTCTGAATATGATGTGGAGCAGAAGGAAGCACAGGATACTGTAGAGGCATTTTTGAACAATTTAATAGAAAACGGAATTATACAAAAGTGAAGGAAACAAGTATTAAGCAGGAACTAAAAGAGGGTAAAACCGTAATTTATTATACTATGGGTATTAGTATGGAGCCTCTATTAAAGGCAAGAAGAACTCATGTAGTTCTTACACCTGTGTCAAAACCCCAAAAGTACGATATCCTTCTTTATGAAAGACAAGACGGAAAATATGTTCTTCACAGACTTTTGAATATTAAAAATGACTTTTTTTATATTCGCGGAGACAATACCTTTTACTTGGAAAAAATTCACCCAAGTCAGATTATAGGTAAAGTATCCAGAGTCTATCGAAATGGAAGATACATAGATGTAGAAAAAAGCTTTATTTACAAGGTATATGTTTTGGTAAACATATGGAGTTATCCTTTAAGATTTTTCCGTTACAAGCTTAAAAAACTTCGTGCAAGAAAGCAACGGGGGTAAAATGCTTATGAATAAAAAAATATTAAATACAACAAGTGATTTGTTATATTTGGTAAAGTGCGTTTTAAATGGTAATAAGGCTGACAAAAACCTTATCAATACCGAACTAAAAAATATATATTTAATTGCAAAAGCTCACAATCTTTCTGCAATAGTTGCCTATGCTTTTTCAGATATGGATACTCAAGACTTTGCACCTGAAGAGCAAAAGGTAATTTCAGCCTTTATGGATGAAAAAAATAAGGCTAAGAGGAATATGGTGTTATTTGAGCTTGAGCGTAATGCCCTGACAGACTTTTTTGAGGAGCAGGGCATTTTGTATATGCTGATGAAGGGTGCGCTGATAAGCAAGCTGTACCCTAAAGCTTTTATGCGTCAGATGGTGGATAACGACATCTGGTTTGATATAGCCTATGGGGAAAAAGTCATAGAGTGGTTTAAAAATAGGGAATATAATTGTAAAGTGGAAGACACAACTATTCATTATACATTTACTAAAGCACCTGTGCTGAATTTTGAACTGCATTATGCTCCTTTATTTGCTAAATTCTGGAACAACACTTTTCATGAGTACTATAAAGAAAAATTTGAAAACCTTATAGCTAATCATAAAGAAGGTTGTGTCCTTAAATTTTCAGATGAAGATTTTTTTGTTTATATTTTTGCACATGCATATAAGCACTACAGCAACAGAGGTACAGGACTTCGCACCCTTGTGGATATTTACCTTTTAAACAAAGAATATTCTAAAAAAATTAATATGGAATATGTAAATCAGCAATTTGAAATTCTTGGTATAACGGAGTTTGCAAATGATATTATAAACCTTACGCATACTATCTTTCAAGGAAATGGAAATTTAAATAATAAACAAAAAAATATCCTTTCATTTGTTTCAGTAAGCAATGCTTACGGAAACAGCTACTCCATGGAATTAAACAAAATTAAGAAAGTAACAAACAGTTCAGCTAAAATTAATATATTTGTTAAGATTAAATATATTTTAAAGCGAATTTTCCCAAGTGTTAAAAATTTAGATATAAAATATAAAAATGAGAAAAAATATAAAATTCCCATAATTTACATATGCAGATTTGTACGGGGATTTGGACGTGGGCTGAAAGAGTTAAAATCAATTATTAAAATAAAGTAAGGGTTATGCAATAATTATGACGGAACAATTATTTGTTGTTATGCAAGATATAGTTTATCTTATAGATTGCGTTTCAATGGAAAAGAAAGCTGATATTTCTCGGCTTAAATGCCAACTTAATACTATTTATAATTTTGCTAAACTAAACAGCTTATCGGCACTGATAGCCTATGCTTTTGAGGATGCTTTAAAATATTCTGACAGGGACAAGTCTGCTATTGTAGCATTTGAAGAAGAAAAAAACATAGCTATGCGTAATATGGTGCTCTTTGAACTGGAAAGAAATTGTCTTGTTGATTTTTTAAAGAAAAACGACATATTTCATATGATACTTAAAGGGGTACATATAAGCGATTTATATCCAAAACCTTTTATGCGTCAGGTGGCAGACAATGATATCTGGTTTGACAAGTCATATGAAAATCAGGTTGTCAGCTGGTTTAAGGACAGGGGATATACTTGTAAAATGAACGCTCCCGTTCATTATGAATTCACAAAAGAACCAGTGCTTAACTTTGAAATGCATCACACCTCTCTTTTTTCAAAAAGCGGATATGATGTTTTCTATGAATATTATAACGAAAAGCTTCAAAGCCTTGTTTTAAACAGCAAAGACTTTCAACTGAATTTTTCTGATGAAGATTTTTATGTGTATATAATTTGTCACAGTTATAAGCATTATACTGAGGCAGGGACAGGCTTTCGAACATTAGTTGATTTGTTTTTCTTAAATAAAAAACTTTCAGAAAAGCTTAATCGTGATTATATAGACAGTCAGCTTAAAAAGCTGGGCATTTACGATTTCGAACAAAGCTTGCAGGAAATTTGCAAAGCGGTTTTCTTAAAGAAAAGCTTAGATGAAAAAAATAAAAAAATGCTTTTGTACATATTAAACGCAGGAACTTATGGAGATAGAGTTACCAATATGTCCAACAAAATAAAAAGGGTAACGGGGGGAAAGGTTAATGCCTTTACAAAGGCTAAATATATTCTTTCAAGAGTGTTTCCAAAGCCTGAAATAATTAAGGAAAGATATGGTAAAATAGGTATAGTGTTATTACCTGTATTTTACTTAATTCGTATTTTGCAGTGCATTTTTAAGGGATTTTCAAAAGGGTTAAATGAAATCAGGTGGATTTTAAAGGCAAAACAATAGGAGTTTGGTATGAAAAATTCTACAGTAAAAAGACTTTCAAAGGTTATTGGAAAATACAAGTTTAATATTTTAGTTCTTAGTATTATACAGCTTATCAGCGGTGTAATTACTGTATATTTTGCACTAGCTATGAAGCAGACAGTGGATTTTGCAGTGAGCAAAAGTGCTGAGGGATTTAAAATTTCCTTTATATCCCTGATTTCTCTTGTTATATTTCAAATTTTATTGCATGTGTTTGCAAGATATTTTTACGAGCTTACCCTTGCAAATGTTGAAAACAGGTTTCAGTCAAGACTATTTGAAACACTTTTAAACAAGGATTTTTCTGCTGTTACCGCTTTCCACTCAGGAGAATGGATGAACAGACTTACTTCAGATGTTTCAATTGTAACATCAAGCGTTGTTAATATTATACCCTCTGCAGTAGGTATGATTGTGCGTCTTACAGGTGCACTTATAGTTATTGTGGCACTGGAGCCTAAATTTTTGTTATTTTTGTTGCCTTGCGGATTAGGCGTAGCATTATTCAGCTTTTTATTACGAAAAAAAATGAAGAAAATGCATAAAAATGTTCGCGAAGCAGACGGAAGGCTCAGAGGATATTTACAGGAACAGTTAACAAGCGGTGTACTTATAAGATGTTTTGGTGCTCAGAAAGACACCCTTTCTAAAGCAAAGGGTTATATGGGAGAATATAAAAGAGAGAGAATTAAAAAAAGCAATTTTTCAAACGCTGCAAATGTTCTTCTTTCTGTTGGTGTAAACGCACTTTATTTAATGGGACTGGGTTTTTCCTGCGTGCGTCTTTTAGCAGGAAGTATTACATATGGTACACTGACAGCACTATTACAGCTGGTGGGTCAGCTTCAGTCTCCTGTAATAGGTCTTACGGGAATTATACCAAGATTTTACAGTATGATTGCAAGTGCAGAGCGTCTTAATGAGGCAGAGGATTTTCCAGAGGATATTTCAGAAACTTTAATGGAATATGCTCCTGTAATGGAGTATTTTAATAAGGATTTTTTACAGATACAGTTTAATAATGTAAGCTTTGCATATCCGGGTTCTGAGGAAGATGAGGTAACCCATAATGCTAACTTAACCATAAATAAAGGGGATTGTGTTGCTTTAGTAGGTTATTCAGGCAGCGGAAAATCCACTTTAATCAAGCTGTTGTTATCCTTGTATTCGCCAACTAAAGGTGAGATTGTTTTAAAAGATAATAAAGGGGAAAGTATTCCTCTTACAGGAGCTTGGAGAAGGCTTTTTGCCTATGTTCCGCAGGATAACAGGCTTACCAGTGGGTCAATACGTGATGCCGTAGCTTTTTCAAGACCAAATGAAAGAGATAATGACAGCAAAATAATAGAGGCATTAAAGGTAGCATCTGCAGATGAGTTTGTATTAAGCTTGCCAAAGGGAATAGATAGTATGCTAAGTGAGTGCGGTGGCGGAATATCCGAAGGGCAGATGCAGAGAATTGCAGTTGCAAGGGCTGTTTTTTCTGAAAGTCCCATACTTCTTCTTGACGAGGCGACCAGTGCACTTGACGGAAAGACAGAAAGCAGGCTTTTAGAAAATATAAAAAATATGACAGATAAAACGGTGCTTTTAATTGCTCACAGGCCCGCAGCACTGGAAATCTGCAATAAGATATATGATGTAAGTGATAATGGAATAAATCAAATTAAGTAACCCCGGAAGAAATTTTGTTGTATTTTATTTAATAACAGTTATTGCACAGTAAGAAGAATATATTCCAAAAAGCAGGTTATTTCAAATAATAAGTAAAAATTGCCGATACAAAAAAGTTTTATGCTTTATGTATCGGCATTCTTTATTTCTTTTTATGTTTATTTTTTTTCTTTACTGAAAATCCAAAATCTCCCAGATACTTACCAAGTGTATAATAACTGCCGTGAGCATAAGCAAGAAGATCTGCTTTCCAAAGACAGATTTTTCCGTTTTTATCAATAAGATTGCTATCCACATTTACAGCAAGAATTTCTGCCATAAACACATTATGAGTACCAAGAGGAGTTTCGTTTATTACCTTGCACTCGATATTTACAGGACACTGAGAAATTAAAGGTGCAGATACACGGGTAGCATTTAAGGCAGTGAGCTTAAATTCAGCAAATTTATCAATATCTCTGCCACTTTTAACTCCGCAAATATCACAAACTTTAACAAGTGATGCTGGCACTAAATTTATAACAAACTGCCCTGTGCGTCTTATAATTTCATATGAATGTCTTGAGGGACGCACAGATATATATGTAATTGGCGGGTCTGTACACATAGTTCCTGTCCAGGCAACAGTAAAAATATTTTGCTGATTTTCGTCACCGCAGGAAACAAGTGTAGGTGGTACAGGGGAGAGCATAGCTCCGCCTTTGAATGTTGTTTTATTCATCATAGAAACCTACTTTATACATTTTCTATCTGCCAGTCAATTTTTTTCTCACCTATTGAGGAAAGTATGGCATTGGTTTTGGAAAAGTGCTTGCAACCAAAAAAACCGCCATAGGCAGAAAGAGGACTTGGATGTACTGTAGTAAGTACATAGTGATGGGGATTTGTAATATACTTTAGCTTTTCCTTTGCATTTCCACCCCAAAGAAGGAAGATTACAGGAGTTTTTCTTTCGTTAAGTGCTTTTATTACACTATCGGTAAAGGTTGTCCATCCAGTTTTTTTATGGGAATTTGCTTTTCCTTCCTCTACAGTAAGCACAGTATTAAGGAGCAATACTCCTTGCTTTGCCCACTTTTCCAAATATCCGTTATCAGGAATATAACAGCCAAGGTCGCTGTTTAATTCTTTGTACATATTACAAAGACTGGGCGGAATAGTAATACCTTTATTTACTGAAAAAGCAAGTCCGTGTGCCTGCCCCTGCTCGTGGTATGGGTCCTGACCTAAAATTACTACTTTAACATCATCATAATCAGTAAACTTAAAAGCATTAAATATACAGTCTTTTGGAGGAAATATAGTTTTGTTTGCATATTCCTCATTTACAAAAGCCATAAGCTTTATAAAATAGTCTTTTTCCGTTTCTTGCTTTAAAACCTTATCCCATTTTGTATTAAACATAATAACCTCTATTTTTTGTAGAAAATAACTGCAAATGCACCATCGCCGGTATTAATTCCGATTGTAGGACCAATGTAGGAAATGCCTGTTACTGTTATTCCTAAATTTTCTTCCATAGCATTTTTGAATTCTTCTGCTTTTTCAGGAATATCAGCGTGAACAATCCATATTTCAGAGGCATTTTCAATGCCTTCCTCTTTTGCAAGCTGAAGAAGCTTTGGAATAACCTTCTTTTTTCCTCGCACCTTTTCTTTTGACTCTACAAGTCCATCCTCAATAGAAAGTATAGGCTTAATATCAAGAATGTCTGCAATAGTAGCAACAGAAGGTTTAATTCTTCCGCCTGCTTTCAAATATTTAAGATTATCAACCGCAAAAAGAGCAACCTGACGTTGAAGCATAGGATAAATTTTATCTAAAATCTGGGATTTATCAGCACCACTTTGTGCCATTTCTGCTGCAACTTCCGCAACTCGTCCATACATAAGGCTATATGACATTGTGTCAATAACTTCCACATCCAGTTTTATTCCATCTTCTTCCAACATCTTGCAGGCAAGGTTTGCATTATTATATGTGCCGCTTCCTGCTTTAGATATAGTAAAGCATAAAACGGTGTCATAGCCTTCCTCAGCCGCCTCTTTATACGCATCATAAAAAGTGGTGGGAGAAATCTGTGAAGTGGTAGGAAGCTCAGACATTTCTTTCAGCTTTTTGTAAAATTCCTGATATTTAATATCATAATAGTCTAAAACAAGCTCTTCCCCAAACATAATATTTATGGGAAGTACTTTAATTCCGTATTTTTCAATAGCCTGGTAGCGTAAATCTCCCGCAGAGTCGCACATAATTTTAATTTTTGACATAACAATTCTCCTTACTGTATGTTATATTGATAACCATGCCTTAAGTACGTGATAAAAGGCTTGGAAAATATTCATTTTTTTTACTTCAACAGAGGTTTTTGCCTGTGTGGTAGAAACAAGCACATTATCCACATATATATTAACTTTGCCTACCACACTGCCCTTTGGAACAGGGGCAACCAAGCTGTTATCAATTTCATATTCTGCCCTTACTAAACTTTTCTTGGAAGAGGGTATAAAGGCAGTTATATCCTTGTCACAGAAAAGAGCAACCTTAGACTTGTTGCCTCTTTGAACGTTAACATAAATTGTATTTCCCTCAGTGTCTTTCAAAATACCTTTTTTCTGTATAATTTCAGGAGTGAATGAGGAATAAGTATATTCAAAAAGATATTTTGCCTCAGAAAATCTGGTAGGACTGTCAGGAGCACCTAAAATAACACAAATAAGTTTAACATTATCCTTTTGTGCAGTAGCGGTAAGACAATATCCTGCTCCGTCTGTTGTACCTGTTTTAAGTCCCGTTGCATACTGGTAGTTGGAAAGCAAGTTGTTTGTGTTAATAAGGGGGAAAGTACCATCCCGAAGGGTATCCGAAACAGTTGCGGAGTGAGCCATAATTCTTGGATGATTAAGCAAAACCTCACGGGAGATTTTTGCAATATCACGAGCGGTAGAATAATGACCTTCTGCATCAAGACCGGAAGCGGTAACATAGTGGGTATCCTTTAAACCAAGCTTCTGTGCTCTTTTGTTCATAAGCTGTACAAAGGCTTCTTCCGACCCTGCAATATGCTCGGCAAGGGCAACAGCTGCATCGTTTGCACTTGGTATAGAGATACTCTTTAAAATATCATCAAGTGTCATTTTTTCACCGTCGTCAAGATATACACGGCTGCCGGGAGTTTCCTTTGCTGTTGCTGTTCCGGTAACAATTTCCGTAAGCTTAAGCTTTCCCTCCTCCAAATACTCATCTGCAATTAAAAGCACCATAAGCTTTGTTATACTTGCCATTGGCATTTTCTCATCAGGATTTTTAGCCATAATTACATATCCTGTGTCTGCATCCATCAAAAGAATGGATTTTGCATCAAATGCATCAGGGTCAAGGTTGCAAAATGGCGAAGTTTGAGCATTTACACAAACAGATGAAAAACATAATATTAAAATCAGAATAACGCTGAATATTTTCTTCATATATACAAATTCCTTTATTATTAAAATACTACAATAACACTTGTTTTAGCAGAGGAGGTAGTTATTTGCTTATAAGGTATTTGAAAAAAGTCAAGGACTTCTTCAACAGGAAGCATAGGTAGATTTCTCAGCACTATGCTGGCATCAGTATCCTGGGCACATACAAATTCGAATTTTTTACCTTCTCTGTTTGATATATAACCCTCATAATAATTTGAATATCCGTAATTGTTTTCCTCTGTTTCAACATGAGAGTAAAAGTCAGAACTGGGTATATGAATATAATAATCATAAAATCCGTAATATATGTCATTTTCCAGTGTGGGATGCATAGTAAAATCCGCTTCACAGGCTTCCAAAATTTTAGCTATTCCATCTGCAGTCATATAAACTATGCCGTTATCCTTTATTATTGGTCTGCCTGTATCTGCAATAGGGAAAACCTGTCCGCCTGTTGTTTGAATACAGGTAAATGCATAATCTTTATAAGTAAATGGGTCAATATAATGCATACCATTATTTCTTTTTAGCTGGTATATTTTTAATCTAAGTAACATAGTAACCGCTTCTGCTCTTGTAAGGTATGAATAAGGAGCAAGCTCTCTTTTGTCATTACCCTGAATTATTTCGTGAGCAAAACAGGAGTATGCGGAAATTATATAAAGGTCATTAAAAAGGTCTCCTGAATCAGTAAAATGTTCAATTCCAACAAGTGCCTTTGCTGCATTTTTCTCGCTTAGCCGATGGGGCGGAGAAAGCTTAAGGCTTACTAAGGTATTATCAAAAAGCACATTTATCATAAGACGAAGTGCAGGAGAATCATAAAAGCCTACTAATTCTTCCTGAGTAAAATTATTAAGTATTCCACATTCAAAGGCTTCGTTTACATATTCTGTGTACCACTGCTGACTATCTGTAATTTCAGGTCTGAGACCTGTAACAACAGGAACAAGCATAGCAAGCACTTCAGCTAATGTAATAGGGGAGTCCGGGTCAAACTTTCCTCCCGGATGTCCCTGAATAAGACCCATAGCTGCAGCTTTTTCAATATATTCTTCGGCCCAGTGACCTGAAATATCACAGTAGGCGGGTGTATTTGCCGTAACAGCTACTGGAAATATCAAGCAAAAAAGCAAAATAAAAGATACAAGTTTGTTTATTAATTTTTTCATCAAAATATCTTACTTTTTTAATTTAAAATTAAAAAAAGCATTCCTTTCAAGTGAAAATATATACAGATATATTATATAATAATGGGGAGTTTTTGTCAATAAGAAATGCCCTTTGCATTTGAATTTTAATACCTGCGTAAAAATAATGACAAAAAAACAAAAATATGTTATAAACCGCTTTTTTTAAAGTTGCCAATAGGGGAAAATAGTATTGACACTAACTGGAAAATAAAGTATAATAATAAGTAGATTATTTTTTTGAAAGGCAATGAGTAGTATGGAAAAATTAGGACTTAATGAAATACGTGAAAGATATCTTTCTTTTTTTGAAGGCAAGGGACATCTTCGTATGCCCTCATTCTCTTTAGTTCCGCAAAATGACCCAAGTCTTTTGCTGATTAATGCAGGTATGGCACCTTTAAAGCCTTATTTTACAGGAGCAAGAATTCCTCCCAGAAAAAGGGTTACTACTTGCCAGAAATGTATCAGAACTCCCGATATTGAGAGAGTTGGACATACTGCACGTCACGGCACTTTTTTTGAAATGCTGGGAAACTTCTCTTTCGGGGATTATTTTAAACATGAAGCTACTGCATGGGCATGGGAATTTATTACAAAAGACCTTAAAATGCCTGTAGATAAGCTTTGGGTTACTATATATCTTGATGATGATGAAGCCTTTGATATATGGACAAAGGAAGTAGGAGTTGACCCTTCTCATATTGTAAGATTAGGTAAGGAAGACAACTTCTGGGAACATGGTACAGGTCCTTGCGGTCCCTGTTCTGAAATCTATTTTGACAGAGGGGTTGAAAAGGCTTGCAGTCCTGACTGTAAACTGGGATGCGACTGTGACCGATATGTGGAATTCTGGAACCTTGTTTTCACTCAGTTTGACAAGGACGAAGAGGGTAATTATAACCGCCTTCCAAATCCTAATATTGATACAGGTATGGGACTTGAACGTCTTGCTGCTATTATGCAGGGTGTTGACAACTTATTTGAAGTAGATACTGTAAGAAATATTATGATGCATATCTGTGATATTGCAGGTGTTAAGTATAATGATAATGAAAATACAGACGTTTCATTAAGAGTTGTAACTGACCATATCAGAAGCACTACAATGATGATTAGTGACGGCGTTCTTCCTTCAAATGAAGGCAGAGGATATGTTCTTCGCAGACTTCTTAGAAGAGCTGCCCGTCATGGAAGACTTCTTGGAATTAAAGGTGCTTTTCTTGCAGATGTTGCAGGTACTGTAATTAAAGAATCAGGAAACGCATATCCGCAGCTTGTGGAAAAGGCTGATTATATTAAAAAGATTATCAGCGTTGAAGAAGGAAGATTTAACGAAACTATAGATAATGGTCTTCTTATATTGAACGAATATATTGACCAGACTAAAAAAGAGGGCAAATCCTCTCTTTCGGGGGAAAAGGCATTTAAGCTTTATGATACCTATGGATTTCCTCTTGACTTAACTGTGGAAATTCTTGCTGAGCAGGACTTATCAGTTGATAAAGAAGAATTTGACAGACTTATGCAGAACCAGAAGGATACTGCACGTACTTCCAGAAAAGACGGCTCTTCATGGGATGCTGCCGATACAGCATATATCAGTGTAACAGAAGCTACAAACTTTGTAGGATATGAAAATGATACACAAAAGGGTAAAATTCTTTTCCTTGCAACAGGAGGAGAGGGTGTTTCAACACTTAGTGCAGGTATGGAAGGTATTATCATTACCGATACAACCGTATTCTATGGCGAAGGCGGAGGGCAGGTAGGAGATACAGGTATAATTATAGGTGATAAAGGTAAGGCACAGGTAATTGATACAAAGAAAAATCACGATGGCGTTTATATGCATATTGCAAAGGTGCTTGAAGGTGAATTTAACTTGGAACAAACCGTAACCCTTGCAATTGATAAAGACAGAAGAGATGCTGTTTCCCGCAACCATTCCACAACACATATGTTGCAAAAAGCACTTAAAATGGTACTGGGAGGCCATGTTGAACAAGCAGGCTCTTATGTTGATGAAAAACGTCTTAGATTTGATTTTGCTCATTTTGAAGCTATGACTCCGGACCAGATTGCTCAGGTTGAGGATATTGTTAATAAAGAAATTCTTGCTGGGGATGTTATCACTACTCAGGTGCTCCCCATAAATGAAGCTAAAAAACTGGGAGCAACAGCATTATTCGGTGAAAAATACGGTGACAATGTGCGTGTTGTAAAAATGGGAGATTTCAGTATTGAGTTTTGTGGTGGTTGCCATCTTACCAATACTGCAAATGCAGGAATGTTCAAGCTTCTTAGTGAAACAGGTGTTGCTGCAGGCGTAAGAAGAATTGAAGGTGTTACAGGACTTGGAGTTTTAGAATATATAAGAGAGAAAAATGCCCTTATTTCTAAGACTGCGGAAGCTTTAAAAACAACAGAGGGAGAACTTATAACAAGAGCAAACGGAGTTATAAATGAAATCCGTGATTTGAAAAGTGAGCTTGAAGCTGCTAAATCCAAGCTTGCAGGGGGAATGCTTGATGAAATTATTTCTCTTGCTCAGGTTAAAGAGGGAGTAAGTGTTATTGCTACACCCGTAAAAGGTATGAAGGGTGATGAGCTTAGAACTCTTTGCGACAAAATTAAGGATAAGCTTCCTTGTTCTGCTATGATTATAGCAAGCGAGTCAGATGGCAAGATTACCTTTGTAGGTATGGCAACAAAAGAAGCTGTAGCAAAGGGAATTCATATTGGAAATACCATTAAAGCTGCCACTTTGGTTGTTGGCGGTAACGGTGGCGGAAAGCCTGATATGGCTCAGGGTGCTGGTAAGGATGTTTCCAAGATAAATGACGCAATAGAAGTGGCAAAGCAAACTCTTCTTGATATGATTAAATAGTTTTTCTGGGGGAAAAAGGAGGAAAAGCAAATGGAAGATTGTCTTTTTTGTAAAATTATAAAGGGTGAAATTCCTTCAAGTAAGGTTTTTGAAAATGAATATGTATATGCATTTAATGATATAAACCCTGTTGCCCCAGTGCATATTCTTGTTATTCCGAAAGAGCATATTTGCTGTGCCGACAAGGTAGATGAAAAAAACAGCATTTATATTGCAAAGGTATTTGAAGCCATTTCCCAAATTGCAAAAAATCTTGACCTTAAAGAGGGATACCGAATTGTAAACAATTGCGGCGAAAATGCAGGGCAGACTGTTTTTCATATGCATTTTCATTTAATTGCCGGCACAAACTTTGGCTGGCCACCATGCTAAAGATTAGAGTTTGAGGTCTTTAAACTCAGAAAGGAAGCTTTCCCTGGAAAGACATATGAAAAGTAATGAAAAGTAACTTTTTTGCCTTTTTAAGCAGAATGAAATATATTAACCGCTGGGGACTTATGCGTAACAGCTATGTGGAAAATATTCAGGAGCACAGCTTGCAGGTAGCAATGATTGCTCACGGACTTGCGGTTATAAGAAACAAATATTATGGCGGAAATGTGGACGCCAGAACAGTGGCAACCGTTGCTATGTACCACGATGCCAGCGAAATTATAACAGGTGATTTGCCTACCCCTGTAAAATATCATAATAAAGAAATAATTTCTTCGTATAAAGATTTGGAGAAGATGGCAAACGAAAAAATTATTGGATTTTTACCTGATAAAATGAAAGAAGACTATAAAGATATTTTCTTTTGCAGGGATGAAGAAATTTGTAAAATTGTAAAAGCGGCAGACAAACTGGGAGCTTATATTAAATGTATTGAGGAAACTAATGCAGGCAATAATGAGTTTTCTACTGCAAAAGAATCCGTTGGCAATTGGCTTGATAACTGTGATTTGCCGGAGGTAAAATTTTTTATGGAAAACTTTCTGGAAGGCTTTTCACTTACCCTTGACCAGATGTAGGAGATTATTTATATGAGTATTGTTAGAGATGACAGAGTCAGAGATTATATAATGCCGAAAAAAGTGATTTTTACAACAGGAGATACTGTGGAAAATCATAGCAGACTTCTTGATAATTCTAAAGCTCCTCAGGCATCCTTTGATGGAAGTAATGTTACCCTGTTAAAACCTCAGGGTGGATTTTTGCTTGATTTTGGAAAGGAATATCACGGCGGTGTGCAGATTATTGTGCAGAATATCGGAGAAAGTGCTGAGGGTAAACAGGCAAAACTCCGTGTTCGTTTTGGTGAATCTGCTATGGAGGCAATGAGTAATATTGGCGAAAAAGGTGCTACAAATGACCATTCTCCCAGAGATGTGGAAATCGCTGTTTCTCAGCTTGGAAGTGTTGAGGTGGGAGCTACTGCTTTTCGTTTTGTAAGAATAGATTCCCTTTATGACGGAGAAATTTCTATAAAGCTTGTAAGAGCAGTATATCTTCACAGAGACCTTGAGTACAAGGGGAGCTTTAAATGTAATGATGAGCTTTTAAATGAGATATGGAAAGTAGGTGCCTATACAGTAGAACTAAATATGGGAGATTATGTATGGGACGGAGTGAAAAGGGACCGACTTGTGTGGATAGGGGATATGCATCCCGAAACCTCCACAATTCAGGCAGTTTTTGGGTATGATAAGGCGGTGCCTAAAAGTCTTGATTTAGTAAAGGCAGATACAAAACCCACATCCTGGATGAACGGAATACCGTCTTACTCTCTTTGGTGGATAAGAATTCAGCACGACTGGTATATGCACACAGGAGATAAAGAGTATCTTCTTTGCCAAATAGATTACTTAAAACAGCTTATAGATAATATTTCAGCACATATAAAAGAAGACGGAACAAATGATATAGGGGAAGGAAGATGGATAGGATATTTTATAGACTGGCCTACATCTGAAAATCCCGTTGCCCAAAGGGGCGGTGTACATGCTATTTTAGTGCAGGCTTATAAAGATGCTAAAGAAATCTTTACTGAAACAAATGAAAATGAGTATGCAGTAAAATGTGAAAAAATTCTTTTTTATCTTGAAAAGAATAAGCCATCTCACGGAAACAGCAAGGCGGCGGCATCTCTTTTGGCTCTTAGTAAGGTGCTGGATGCAAAACAGGTTAATGAAACCCTTTTAAAAGAAAATCCATATAGTGATATATCAACTTTTTTAGGATATTATGTTTTAAAAGCAAGAGATCTGGCAGGGGATACAGAAGGTGCTCTTGACCTTATAAGAGTGTTCTGGGGTGAAATGTTAAAGCTTGGTGCTACCACCTTCTGGGAAGATTTCAATATGGACTGGTCAAAGGGTGCAAAGTCTATTGACACCATATTAAAAGAAGGCGAATATGATGTTCACGGAGATAACGGTGCATATTGCTATAAAGGATACCGCCACAGCTTTTGTCACGGCTGGGCATCAGGGCCTACCGCTTTTCTTTCAGAATGTGTGCTTGGTATAAGACCGGCTGAGCCAGGCTTTAAAAAGGTAAACATTAAACCTTCTCTTGGTAATTTGCAGTATGCAGAAGGAGAATATCCTACTCCATACGGAAGTATTTACGTAAAGCACGAAAAACAATCTGACGGAAGTATTAAAACTGATGTTAAACTTCCTGAGGGTGTAGAAATTGCATAAAACAAAAGCTCAAAAATCCCTTAGGATTTTTGAGCTTTTTTGTTTCTTTACTGTGCAGGAGTAATAATATCCTTTCCGTTTTCATCTACCCCATCATCTCTGTACTGGTAGTCTATAGGCTCCTGATCTTCTTCTAAAGGTTTATGACTTGCTTCGATTTCAAGCAGCATTTCGTCAATTGCATCGGTATCTGCAATGTAGTATGAAACCCCGTTTATATCCTTTGCCTCACCGGGAAGCTGATATGTATTAATAGAGTTAACATCAAATTTTGACACAAAGCTTGCATACTGGAGTGCATCCTGCAGACTAATATTTGTATCAACAAAATCCATAACGGCAGGGATTATCTCTTTGTATTTTTTAATTAAATCCGAATTAAGCTTCTGCTTGTATAGAGCCATTACAAAGTCGCGTTGAACCTGTGTTCTTGCAATATCTCCCATGGGATAACGCCTGAAACGCACAAGCTGTTCAGCTTTGTCGCCGTCAAGGTGTTGCTGACCTTCTTTAAGATTTATATACAAATCCTGTTCAGGGTCACTATAATGCATATCCTGAGGAACATAAAAATCAACACCGCCAATAGCGTCAATCACATTACGGAAGCCTTCGTAATTCATAAATACATAGTTATCAATTTTAACTCCCATAAGATTTTCTACCTGTTCAACAAGAAAATCTTCATCCCCGATATGTAAAGAAGCATTAATTCTGTGATATCTGTCACCAATTTTAATGCGTGTATCACGAAGGATTGAAATAATATCTACACTTTTAGTCTGTGCATCAAGCTGCACAAGCATTATTACGTCAGCATTGATTTTCTGCTTGTCCGAGCCGATAACCAGTACATTTTTATCAGTAAGCATAACAGGAGAAACTTCATCTACAATTTCAACAAAAAATTCCACTGAGTCACTCCAAGCAATTTTTGCGGCTTCAGAAGAAGAAAATCCATTTTTTCTTAAAGATATGTAATCATAAGCAAATATGCCCGCTCTCCAGGCTACCAGCATTAGTGCCGCTACAAGAAGCGTCAAGAAAAGGGAGCGAAGAAAAGTTTTAAAATGAAATTTATACTTTTTCCTGCGTCGTCTTTTTGGAGCAGAAACAGGAATTTCTTCCTTCATATACTCCTCATATACTTCATCTTTTGGCAATTGAATTTCTTCGTTTAAAATGATTTCTTCGTCTGCTTCTATATTGTTCTGAGAAAGATTGTTTTCTTCACCATTAAATTCATTATAATTCATTTTTAAATTCCCCTTGTTAGTGTTTATAATGAGATATATTAAAGTATATCATTACTATAAATTAAAGTCAAGGAATTTACAAAAAATTTACACAATAGAAATATTTGGGTAATAGGCTAATAAAAAAATAAAAAAATCCTATCTTTTCGATAGGATTTTCGTTTTTGGTCGGAGTGACAAGACTTGAACTTGCGGCCCCTAGACCCCCAGTCTAGTGCGCTACCAGCTGCGCCACACCCCGATCTTTTACAACTGACTATGATATTATACCATAGTTTTTTTGAAAATGCAATACCTAATTTGAAAAAATATAAATTTTTTTTGTAAAATAATGTTGCAAATATTTCCAGATTGTGTTATAATTATAACAAGTATGTTTATGCTTAAAATTTAAAGCTTTTGAAAGGAGCAGATAGAATATGAAATATTCAGCGGAAGTTGAAGCTATGTGTCCTCTTGCTAAGGGCGCATATCATGGTCCTGCACCTATCCCACAGGAAGGCAAATGGACACAGGTAAAAGAAATTAAAGACATTTCCGGTCTTACACATGGTATTGGCTGGTGTGCACCTCAGCAGGGTACTTGTAAGCTTACCTTAAATATTAAGGAAGGTATTATTCAGGAGGCTCTTGTTGAAACAATCGGTTGCTCAGGTATGACTCATTCAGCTGCTATGGCATCTGAAATCCTTGTAGGTAAAACCTTACTTGAAGCACTTAATACAGACCTTGTTTGTGACGCTATCAATACAGCTATGAGAGAACTTTTCCTTCAAATTGTATATGGTCGTTCACAGACTGCATTTTCCGAGGATGGTCTTCCTGTAGGTGCAGGTCTTGAAGACCTTGGTAAGGGACTTCGTTCTCAGGTTGGTACAACATATGCAACACTTAAAAAGGGTCCAAGATATCTTGAACTTGCAGAGGGTTACATAACAAAGTGTGCTGTTGATAATGAAGGACAGATTATTGGTTACAAGTTTGTACACCTTGGCAAAATGATGGAAATGATTACAAAGGGTATGGATGCAAACGAAGCTCTTGAAAAAGCAAGCGGACAATATGGTAGAGTTGATGATGCTGCAAAGCTTATTGACCCCAGACATGAATAATCGAAAAGGAGGAATTTAAAAATGGCTTTATTTGAAAGTTACGAAAGAAGAATAGATCAGATTAATGCTGAACTTGCAAAACATGGTATTTCCTCCATCGAGGAAGCTAAAAAAATCTGTGACGATAAGGGCATAGATGTATATAACATAGTAAAAGGTATTCAGCCTATCTGCTTTGAAAACGCATGTTGGGCATATATCGTAGGTGCTGCAATCGCTATTAAGGATGGCTGCACAAAGGCTGCAGATGCTGCAGAAAAAATCGGTGTGGGACTTCAGTCCTTCTGTATTCCCGGCTCTGTTGCAGATGACAGAAAGGTTGGTATCGGTCACGGTAATCTTGGAGCGATGCTTCTTAGAGAGGATACAAAGTGCTTTGCTTTCCTTGCAGGTCACGAATCTTTTGCTGCTGCTGAAGGTGCTATTGGTCTTGCAAGAAGTGCCAACAAGGCAAGAAAAGAAGACTTAAGAGTTATTCTTAACGGTCTTGGTAAGGACGCAGCTCAGATTATTTCAAGAATTAACGGATTTACTTATGTGCAGACTCAGTTTGATTACTACACAGGTGAAGTTACTGTTGTAAAAGAAATTGCTTACTCAAATGGGGAACGTTCAAAGGTTCGTTGCTATGGTGCTGATGATGTTAGAGAAGGTGTTGCTATTATGCACCTTGAAGGTGTTGACGTTTCCATTACAGGTAACTCCACCAACCCAACTCGTTTCCAGCATCCTGTTGCAGGTACATACAAAAAAGAATGTATCGAGCAGGGTAAGAAATACTTCTCTGTTGCATCAGGTGGTGGTACAGGACGTACACTTCATCCTGACAATATGGCAGCAGGCCCAGCTTCTTACGGTATGACAGATACAATGGGAAGAATGCACTCTGATGCTCAGTTTGCCGGTTCTTCTTCCGTTCCTGCTCACGTTGAAATGATGGGACTTATCGGTGCAGGTAACAACCCGATGGTAGGAATGACAGTTGCGGTTGCTGTTGCAATCGAAGAAGCAATGAGATAACCCCTTTTTAATATAACGGTTAAAAAGAAAAAGCCAAGTGTATATACACTTGGCTTTTGTTATATCCGCTGAAGTTCCAGCAGGGCATTATCTTTAATAATGCATTTACCGTGCTCCGATAGCATATATGGTAGAATAGTACCTTTTGTGTTTGTGGAAAATTCACTTATTTTTCCTGAAATTGCCTTATAGTAGCTTTCAAACTGAGGGGGAAGTGTAATATCCAAATAATACATATCCTGATATTCATATAATGTGTTATTTCCTTTTAAAAGCTTAGAGTAAAAGGGATAAATTCTGCCAAAACTGCAAATATCCTCAATATTATCAAACTCTGCTACAATACTAAGAAAAGTTTTACAACCTTGAGGCTGAAATTCCTTATCTTTTATTCTGTGAACAGAACGCTTTTCAGGGGCTATAGTCCTGCCTTGATTTTTTGTGACAAAAATTTCATAAACATTATTTTTACAAGGGCCTGCCTCTACAACTACCTGACAGTTGCGAAAGGAAATACCTGTTTCTTTTTCAGCCGCTCCTATAAGGTCCAGCATCATGGCATTATAATCAGGAATTTTGTTGCCGTAAAGGTTACTCCACTGAGTTATTTCACTGCTTTTAAGCTGAATTTTTATTCTATTTTCATTAATTTTTTTTATAATCATATATTTCTACTCCAAAAAATGTATGATACTATTATACCTTCATTTGCAAAAAAAAGCAATAGCAAAACATCAGTTTTTTTGTCTTTTATGTGTAAAATGGAAAAAACTCTTGTAATATGCGTTTTTTTGTTGTATAATTATTACTATATAATAGGAACAATTATATCCATAAAGTTTAACGGAGGTGCCATATGGGCATTAAAACTTTCAAAGGCGGTATTCATCCAGGCTATATGAAAAAGCTTACAAAAAAATCTCCAATTATAAAACTTGAGGCAGGAAGACAGGTTGTAATTCCTCTTCAGCAGCATATAGGTAAAATATGTGACCCTCTTGTTAATAAGGGAGATTATGTAAAAGTAGGGCAGATAATAGGCGATGTAGATGCCTATGTTTCCTCACCTGTACATTCTTCTGTTTCTGGTACTGTTGTGGCAGTAGAACCAAGACTTTCCAATGGCGGTGTAGAGGTAAATTCTGTTGTTATTGAAAATGACGGTGAGTATATTGAGGATGATACTTTAAATTTAAAGGGCAACTATGAGGAAATGTCCCGTGAGGAACTAATAGAAACTATCCGTAAGGCGGGTATTGTTGGTATGGGCGGTGCAGGCTTTCCTATGCACATTAAGCTTGACCCTAAGGATAGAAATATCAAATACATAATTCTAAACGGTGCAGAGTGTGAGCCTTATCTTTCTTCTGACCATCGTACTATGATGGAACACGCTGATGAAATGATTTTTGGTATTAATGTTATGATGAAAATTTTAGGGGCAAGGCGTGCATTTATTGGCGTTGAAGATAACAAGCCTGATGTTATAGGACTGCTTCTAAAAAAAGGTCTGCCATATCAAATTGAAGTTGTTCCCCTTGAAACAAAATATCCTCAGGGCTCGGAAAAACATCTTATTAAAGCAATTACTGAAATTGAAGTGCCACATGGTAAGCTTCCCGCAGATGTGGGGGTGGTGGTAAATAATATTGATACCTGCATTTCCCTTTATAATGCTCTTGTACTTGGAAAACCCCTATATAGAAGAAGAGTTACGGTTTCAGGTAAAGCAGTTAAAAATCCAGGCGTATATGACGTTCCTGTAGGTATGAGCTTCCGTGAAGTATTTGAAGCGGCAGGGGGATTTACCAAAGATCCTAAGAAAATCATTATGGGAGGACCTATGATGGGTGCGGCACAGATTTCTCTTGATGTGCCGATTGTAAAAACCACTTCCGGAATACTTGCATTTACCGAAAAAGAAGGAAGAGTGTATAAAGAAAGTCCTTGCCTTAAATGCGGAAAGTGCGTAGATGTTTGTCCTATGAACTTAATGCCGTATGTAATATCAAAAGCGGCAAGAAACGATGATATAGAAAAAGCGGCAAGGTATCATGCGTCAGACTGTATAGAATGTGGCTCATGTTCATATACCTGCCCATCACACAGATATTTGGTAGAGGGTATTCGCCTTGCTAAAACAAAGGTAACTGCCCTTGAAAAAAGTCAGAAAAGATAAAGGAGGAATACAAAGTGAATGAAAAATTTCAGGTGACCTCGTCACCGCATATACATAATGATTTCACAGTAAGAAGCATTATGCTGGATGTGGTAATTGCTCTTATTCCCGCTGGTCTTGCAGGTATATTTTACTTTGGTATTCACTCTCTTTGGGTAATACTTGCCAGTGTAATTTCCTGTGTTGTTTTTGAAACAATCTGGAATATTTTATTACATAAGAAAAATACGGTAGGGGACCTTAGTGCAGTTGTAACAGGACTTCTCCTTGCTTATAATATGCCACCTACAATTCCTGTATGGATGGTAATTATTGGAGCATTATTTGCTATAATTATAGTAAAGCAGTTTTTTGGCGGTCTTGGACAGAACTTTATTAACCCTGCTCTTGGTGCAAGAGCCTTTATGCTTGCTTCCTGGGCAGGTGCTATGACTACCTGGGTTTCACCATCCCTTTTTGGTTCGGATGCTATGTCAAGTGCAACTCCTCTTTCTCTTTTAAAAGCAGGAGGAGAGGCATTACAAAATATGCCGGGAGTGCAGAAATTGTTTATGGGAGACGTTGGTGGATGTATCGGTGAAACTTCCGCTTGTCTTTTGATCATTGGGGGTATTTACCTTGCTATGCGTGGTGTAATTAAATTACGCATACCTGTCAGTTTTATACTTACAGTTTCCGTATGTGCATTTTTATTTGCCGGCGGAAGTACCTTAGCAGAAAGATTGCAGTTTATGAGATGGCATACCTTTGCAGGAGGACTTTTTCTTGGTGCTATATTTATGGCAACAGATTATACCACCTCTCCCACAACTCCAAAGGGTGAACTTATTATGGGTATAGGCTGTGGACTTTTAACCTCTTTAATCAGACTTAAAGGGGGATATCCTGAAGGTGTAACCTACGCTATCCTTATTATGAATATATTTACTCCTTTAATTGACCGTTATACAGTTCCTAAGCCTTTTGGCAGCAAATCAGGAAAAGAAAAGCTGGAAAAGAAGCTTATGAACTTTATAGCGAAAAAACAAGAAAAGAAGGAGGCTGCAAACTAATGAATAACATTAAAGAGCCATTAAAGCTTGGAGGCATTTTAGGTGCTATTGCGTTGGTGCTTGCCCTTCTTTTAGCCTTTGTAAATAATATAACAAAAGAAAGAATTGAAAAAGTAAATGCAGCAGCTTTGCAGCAGGGGCTTTTTGCAGTTATGGAAAACGCTGACCATTTTATTCCTATGGATGGTGTGGAGCTTGGAAACTCCTATGGAGTAAAAGTAGATGAAATGTACCTTGCAATGGATGCAAACGAGGATGTTATCGGTTACTGTGCTGTTGCAAAGCCTGGAGGTTATGCAGGAGAAATTGAAACTATTGTAGGTGTTGATTTATCCTTTAAAATTACAGGTGTAAATGTAACCTCAAATATGTCCGAAACTCCTGGTCTTGGTGCAAAAGCAACAGACAGTTCAAAGTTTACATATCAGTTTGCGGATAGACAATGGCAGGAAACTTCTCCCTTTGCAGTTACAAAGGATGGGGGAGATGTGGATGCCATAACAAGTGCTACAATTACCTCAAGAGCAGTAACAAACGGTGTTAATGCGGCTATTGAAGTTATGAACAACAACAGTATTTACGGCAGTTCAATTGCTGAAGGGGAAATTGTAGATGGAAAATATATTGTTCCAGCAAAGGAAAGAGAGCCTGAGGAAGGCGAGAACGCTGTAGAGGGGGAGGTAAGGGAAGATGAGTAAAATGAAAACCTTTTTAAATGGTATTATTAATGAAAACCCATCTTTCGTTCAGTTACTTGGTATGTGTCCCCTTTTGGCAGTCAGTACATCTCTTAAAAATGCTGTAGGTATGGGACTTACAGCTACACTTGTGCTTATCTGTTCAAATGCGGTAATATCACTTCTTCGTAAGTTAATTCCGGGCAAAATCAGAATTGCTTCATATATTATAATTATTGCAGGTTTTGTAACTATGATACAGATGCTTTTAAAAGCGTATCTGCCTGAAATAAATAATGCACTTGGAGTATTTATTCCTTTGATAGTTGTAAACTGTATAATTTTAGCCAGAGCAGAAGCTTTTGCTTCCAAAAACGGAGTGCTTTTATCTATACTTGACGGTGCAGGTATGGGTCTTGGATTTACTCTTGGTCTTTCTGTTTTAGCAGTAATCCGTGAAATTTTAGGAGCAGGTCAAATATTTGGCTTTAACTTATTTGGTGAAAACTTTCAGGGTGTTACTATGCTGATTCTTGCACCGGGGGGATTTTTAACACTTGGTATTGTAATCGGTATTATTCAGCTTGTAAGAAGTAAAAAGAAGGAAGGGGGCAAAAAATGATGGGGAATTTATTTGTTATTGCCATTACTGCAATTCTAATGGAAAACTTTGTCCTTTCAAAGTTTTTGGGAATATGTCCTTTTCTTGGGGTTTCAAAAAAACTTAAAACTGCACTTGGTATGGGAGCAGCAGTTACTTTTGTAATTGTTCTTTCAGCGATTGTAACCTGGTGCGTGCAGAGATTTTTGCTTGTGCCTCTTAAACTTGAATATTTACAGACGATTGCTTTTATTCTTATAATAGCATCCCTTGTTCAGTTTGTGGAAATGGCACTTATGAAGCTTGTTCCGCCCTTATATGAATCACTTGGAATATATCTTCCTCTTATTACTACAAACTGTGCTGTGCTGGGTTCAGCAATTTTAATTCAGGATAACAATTACACCTTTATAGAAGGGGTTGTATATGCTTTTGCATCATCTATAGGCTTTATGCTTGCTATGGTTATGTTTGCAGGAGTGCGTGAACGTTTAGAGGATAGTGATATTCCGGAATTTTTAAAGGGATTTCCCATTACACTTATATCGGCATCCCTTTTATCACTGGCTTTTTTCGGATTTCAGGGACTAAAGTTTTAAGGAGGGGCAGTTATGATTAAAGCAATATTATTAGCTGCACTTGTGCTTGGAGGAATGGGAGTTCTTTTTGGCATTATTTTAGGAATTGCATCTAAAGTGTTTCATGTTGACAAAGATGAAAGAGTTGGCATGATACTTCAGGTACTTCCTTGTGCAAACTGCGGAGGCTGCGGATATGCAGGCTGTAGTGCTTATGCTGAGGCAGTTGTAAAGGGTACAGCATCTCCGTCAGGTTGTATTGTAGGCGGTGAAACCTGTGTTTCTAAAGTTGCTGATATTATGGGAGTGCAAGCGACAACTAAAGAAAAGAAGGTTGCCAGAGTTAAATGTGGAGGAAACTGCTTTGAAGCTCCCGCTAAATATGAGTATATCGGTGTACAAAGTTGTGTGTCTGCTGCACGAATAGCAGGAGGACCCAAAAACTGTGAATACGGGTGTTTTGGTCTTGGCAGTTGTGCTAAAGTATGTCCCGCAGATGCAATTTCAATGAGTAACGGAATTGCATATGTAATAGAAAGCAAATGTGTTGCCTGCGGACTTTGTGTAAGTACTTGCCCCAGAAGAATAATTGAGCTTGTACCTGCATCTAAAGAATATACTGTAGTATGTAACTCAAAGGCTAAAGGTGCTAAGGTTACAAAAGTGTGTGATGTAGGCTGTATTGGATGTAAAATGTGTGAAAAGGCTTGTCCAAATGGTGCAATAACCGTAGAGGATAACCGTGCAAAAATTGATTATACTAAATGTACCAACTGTGGACTTTGCAGTGAAAAATGCCCCAGAAAGATTATAAAAAAGTTTTAATAAAAACAAGCTGGAATAATATTATTCCAGCTTATTTTCAGGAAAGTAGTGATTGAAAATTATGCCTGATGTAGTTGTAATTGGCGGTGGTGCCGCAGGAATGATGGCGGGTATATCTGCATCACGATGTGGACAGAAGGTTCTTATAATTGAACAAAATAAAATGCTGGGCAGAAAAATGAGGATAACAGGCAAGGGAAGATGTAATGTTACAAATATTGCTTCAACAGATGAAATGATGCAGTTTATTCCCAAAAACAACCGCTTTTTATTCAGTGCCTTTAAAAATTTTGACAATAACGACCTTATCCAAATGCTGGAAGATGAAGGAGTTAAACTTAAAACTGAACGAGGCGGAAGAGTTTTTCCTCAGTCTGACAAAGCTGTTGATATTGTAAATGGACTTAGGAGCATTTTAGCAAAATGTAAAGTAACTGTACTGATTGGGGATAAGGTAACGGAAGTACTAACAGAAAATGGTCAGGTTACAGGAGTTAAGACAGATAAAGGACGGACGGTTCTTACAAAAAAGGTGATTATCTGCACAGGAGGAAAAAGCTATCCTTTAACAGGCTCGGACGGGTCAGGATACGCCCTTGCAAAAAGTCTGGGACACAATATAACTCCTATTAAACCAGCACTTATTCCTCTGGAAACAGCAGAAAACTGGGTGACAGAGCTTCAGGGACTTTCTCTTAAAAATGTAGCAGTAACACTGGAAAAAGCTTCGGGCAAAAAAGTGTATGAAGATTTTGGAGAAATGATATTTACTCATTTTGGCATATCAGGTCCTGTTGTTCTTAGTGCAAGCTGTCATATAAATGATAATGAAAAGTATATTTTCTCTATAGATTTAAAGCCTGCCCTTGATGAGAAACAGTTAGAGGACAGGGTTCTTAGGGATTTTAAAGAAAATATGAATAAAAACTTTGAAAATGCTCTTTCGGGATTGTTTCCCCAAAAGCTGATACCTGTAATTGTAAAATTATCAGGGATTGATAATTATAAAAAAGTAAATGTAATAACAAAAGAGGAACGTAAAAAACTGTGTTATATTACGAAGAATCTTAGACTCACTATTATTGGTACAATACCTATTGAGGAAGCTATTGTAACAGATGGGGGAGTACAGGTTAAGGAGATTAATCCTTCTACTATGGAGTCAAAGATTGTAAAAGGTCTGTTTTTTGCAGGAGAAGTAATTGATATTGTAGCATACACAGGGGGATACAATCTGCAGATTGCCTTTTCAACAGGGTATCTTGCAGGAAAAAGCGGAAAGGAATAATAAAATGATTAAAGCGTGTATTTTTGATATGGACGGAACAACAGTAAACACAATAAATTCCATTAGCTATTTTGCTAATAATGCACTTAATAAATTTGGACTTGCTTCCATTCCTACTAATGAATATAAAATAATGGTAGGTAACGGAGCAAAGGTGCTTGTGCAGAGAATGATAGATTATACAGGGGGTACTGAGGAAGTTTTTCAGCAGGTATTAAATGAATACAACACCACCTATGATAATGATTTTATGTACCTTACACAGGCGTATGAAGGTATATTACCACTTCTTGAAAACCTAAAAAAAGCGGGAATTAAAACTGCTATTGTATCTAATAAGCCTCACAGCACAGCCCTTAAGGTTTCGGATAAGCTCTTTGGAGATAAGCTGATTGATATTTGTACAGGAGCAAAAGACGGTGTGCCCTTAAAGCCTGATCCTTCTTCTGTAATAGAAACCTTAAAAGAGCTTAATGTTACTCCTTTGGAATGTTTATATATAGGGGATACTGCTGTTGATATGAAAACAGGCAAAGCTGCTGGAATTTATACGATAGGAGTATTGTGGGGATTTCGCAGCGAGGAAGAAATGAGAAACGCAGGAGCTGATGTGATTGTGGAAAAACCTGAAGAAATTTTTAAAATAGCAACTGAAAAATAGTACTTCATAATTTTTTTAAAATTGGAGATTAATATGACAAGTAAAGAATATTATGAAAAAATATATAAAATACTGGGAGCTTATACTCCAATAATGGAAGATTGCGGAAAGCTATGCGGGTCAGCCTGTTGTGAGGGTGAAGAAGATACGGGAATGTATCTGTTTCCGGGAGAAAAGCACCTTTATAACAAAGAAAAAGGCTGGCTGAAAATAATAAAAAGTGATTTTGAGTACAGCGATGGGAAATTTGCAGATATTCTTGTGTGTAAATCTTCTTGCCCAAGGGACAAAAGACCTCTTTCCTGTCGTATTTTCCCTCTGCTTCCTTATGTAAACGAGTATGGTGAAGTATCGGTAAAGCTTGACCCAAGAGGGAAAAGTGTCTGCCCAATAGTTAAAGCAGATTTGATGGAAGAATTGAATAGTGAATTTGTAAAAAGAGTACTTAAAATAGGCAAAATTATGATGCATAGCTGTGCAAATGCTGAATTTTTATTTAATCTTAGCAGGCTTACGGATGAATATGATTTATAAATAAGAATTTTCATGATATGGATTTTTAAAAATGAAAATGTGAAAATAATTGGGCGTAATTATATCAATTATAGGTTAATAAATAAAAAGGCAGGGAAACCTGCCTTTTATGCTTTATAAATATATGTAATTGAGGGTCTGCCTCCTGTTGAATAATCAACCGAACTTACTATTTCTCCTTTTTCGCAAAGATAATTCATATATCGTCTGACAGTTACTCTTGAAAGACCTATATCATCCGAGATAACTTCGCTGGTAAGAGGTTTATTGGTGTTGCTTTGTAAATAGCCACGCACCATTTCAAGAGTTTTTTCCTGAAGTCCTTTTTCCAAGGAGCTATCTGTTTCAGTATAGGAAGTAAGATATACAGAGTCAAGCTCCTTTTGAGTAAGCCGTGTATCTTTATCCACCAGCTGTCTTGATTTTATAAACTTATCCAGAGCCATCATAAATCTTGCTTTTTCGAAGGGTTTTACAAGATAATCAGTTATTCCGAAAGCCATAAGCTTTTTGAAGTGCTCAGGCTCATTTACTGCAGTTACCAATATAACTCCGCAACTATATCCGTTCCCGCGAAGTTCACACAAAAATATATCACCGCTCATAACTGGCATAAAAACATCCAGTACTATTAAATCTACAGGGTTCCCTTTTTTTAAAAATTCAAGAGCATCTCTGCCGTTTTCAAAGACCCCTGAAATATGAAAAGCCTTGTTTTCTTCAATATAGGTGCGGTTAAGCATCCTTACCATAGGGTCATCTTCCACAATAATAACATTATACATATTAAAACATCTCCTGAAAAAAGAAAGATTTCCTATATTCTACCACAAATTTTGCATAATATCAACATTTTCCCTCTTGTTTTTTGTATTACAAAAATGTTACAAAAAATTGTATATTTTTCACAAAGATAAAAAAAGTAATCAAAACAACTTTACTTTTATTTATTGTTATGATAAAATTATTAAGGATGGACAAAATTTGCTAAAAACTGCAAAAATCCGTCTGAATAACAAATTTACGGAGGAATAGGTATGAAATTAATTTACAACATTAAAGACAAACCACCTTTTGGTCAGCTGATTGTATTTGCAATTCAGCAGCTTCTTGCTATTATGACAGCAACTCTTGTTGTTCCTGTTATTATAGGAAATGGTATGAGTCCGTCAGCAGCACTTTTTGGTGCAGGCTTAGGTACACTTGTTTATGTTCTTTTTACAAAGGCAAGCAGTCCTGTTTTTTTAGGTAGCTCTTTTGCTTTTATTAACTCAATGTTTGTTGCTTTTGCAGGCGGCGTTTCGATGAGTCTTGGATATTTAGGACTTATCATAGGTGCGATATTTGCAGGTCTTGTATATGTAGTTATAGCTTTAATTGTTAAACTTGTTGGAGTAGGCTGGATAAATAAGCTTATGCCTGCAGTTGTTATCGGTCCTACAGTTTCAATTATAGGTCTTTCTCTTGCAGGAAATGCAGTAGGTGATATTTTAAAAGGTAATTTAACAAGCGAAGCAGGTCAGCTTGCTTCTCCTTTTGCTTGTCTTCTCTGTGGTGTTATTACCCTTATTGTAGTTGCTCTTTGCTCTACATTTGGTAAGAAAACAGTAAGAATGATACCATTTATTATTGGTATTTTAGCAGGTTATGCAGTGGCTGCTGTTATGACAGCGATTGGATACGCTGTAGATTATGACGCTATTAAAATTCTTAATATTGCTCCCATTACAGACCTTGTAAAAGATGGTGTAACTTTAAGCACATTTGTTACCATGCCTGATTTTACATTTCTTACAGCTTGGAAGGGTGTGGGCGAACTTAACGCTACATATATAGGCACAATTGCAGTAGCTTATATTCCTGTTGCCTTTGTTGTATTTGCAGAGCATATTGCAGACCACAAGAATATTTCAAGTATTATTGAAAACGACCTTCTTGAACAGCCTGGTCTTTCCAGAACACTTCTTGGTGACGGTGTAGGCTCAATGGTAGGTGCTTTCTTTGGAGGATGTCCCAATACTACATACGGTGAGTCTGTAGGTTGCGTTGCAATTAGTGCCTGTGCATCTGTTTATACTGTTATTGCTGCAGCAGTGCTTGCACTTTTGGTAGCTTTTATTTCACCATTTGTTGCTTTTGTAAATACTATTCCTTCTTGTGTAATGGGTGGTGTATGTATGACACTTTACGGATTTATTGCAGTAAGCGGTCTTAAAATGATTCAGGCTGTAGATTTAAACGAAAACAAAAATCTTTTTGTTGTTTCCACAATCCTTATAGCAGGTATCGGCGGACTTAGTCTTACATTTGGCAAGGTAAATCTTACATCAATTGCTTGTGCTCTTATTCTTGGTATTGTAATTAATCTTATATTAAAGGACAAAAAAGCACAGTAACATTAAATAATCCATAAAAAACTCCCTATTTTTATAGGGAGTTTTTTTTGTTGGAAATTGCAAGATGATTGACATTTTTGTAAAAGAACTGTATAATATTTATAAGGAGTAAATTCCTAATTTAAAAAAACGGAGGATTATAGAAATGAAAGTATGTAGTAAATGTCAGGCAAATCTTCCTGATGATGCAAAATTCTGCACCGCATGCGGGACGCAGTTTGAAACAGTAAATTCCCAAGGATATGTTCCGCCTCAGGGTTATTATAATGCATATTATGCTGACCCTACAGACCATACAGCGGAATTTGATAAAAAAGATATTTCAGACAATAAGGTTATTGCAATGCTGGTTTATTTAATGGGATGGATTGGAATTATAATTGCACTTATTGCATCTGGCAATTCCCCATATACATCCTTCCATGTTCGTCAGGCACTTAAATTTGCAGTAGTTGAAGCACTTCTTGGAATTATATCAATATTATTATTCTGGACATTTATTGTTCCTGTTGCTGCTGGTATATGTTATATAATTTTATTTGTATTAAAGATTATTTGCTTCTTCCAGATTTGTAACGGAAAAGCAAAAGAGCCTGTAATTATCAGTTCACTTGGTTTTTTGAAATAATATCAGAATAGGAGAAGGAGTATGTTTTGTAGAAAATGCGGTAAAGAAAATTCTGATGAAGCAAAATTCTGTGCAGACTGCGGGGAAAAACTTGTAACAGAAATTGTTGAAAAAACAAAAGAAAGTGGAGAACAGGCAGAAGCACCTGTAGAGGAAGCTGCAGCAGAAACAGTTACAGAAGATATTTCCAAGCCTGTTTACACTCAGCCTACAGAGGCAACAGGGCCTGTGGCAATACTTAAGAAGATAGGATCATCGTCCCTGTTTTTAACTATGACTATTTTAAATACTGTAATTGTTTTTTTAAGTGTTTTTGCAAGCAATTCAGGTATAAGACAGTTATATCATAATTTATTAAAAGCTCTTTATACTATGGGCGTGGATAATGAGGTTGTTTACAGATTTGAGCGGTCACTTTACTCAATAGGGCCTGCTACATTTATGTATTCGCTGTTTTTATCTGTTTTCGCTATTTTGGTTTGCATTGGTCTTTGGATATGTTATGTGACTGCAAAGAATAAGGCTCCCATATTCAAAACAGGCGGACTTACACTTTTAAAAGTTGTACAGATAATTTCACTGGTATCGTGTTGCCTTTTAATGTTATTAGTTATAGTTATATTTGCAATTACAGCAATTGTACTTTCCTCAACTGTTGCGTATTATGGAAGTGATATGGTAACAGTATGGATTGCTTTGGCTGTTACAGCCTTTATCACATTGATTTTAATGTTGATTGATGTTATATTTTTTGCTAAAATAGTTACTTCATTATCGAGTGCAATTAAAACAGCAAGAACTAATAAAGTTGTTGGAAATGCTTCTGCATTTGTAGGTATTTTTCTCTTTATTTCAGCATTCTTTGAGGCATTTAAAGCATTATTCACATTGATTACACCCGCATTAGGAATTCGGGCAATTATTAATTGTGCATTTGAAGTAATTGCAGGTATAGTAATTTTCAAGTACAGAAAAGAAATAAAAATGTTTAAGACTAAAAATAAGATTGATTAATTAAATAAAAAACTGGGAATCACAGGATTCCCAGTTTTTTTATATCCCATTTTCAAACCAAACATTTTTTATGCAAAAGGTTTTATTTTTAAGATATTCCAAATTTCCGCTGTTTTCTTTAAAGGCAAACTTTAGTTTGTATGAGCAAAGTAGCTGATAAGACTGATTTACCTTTTTATTAAAAGAATAATCGCCGTATTTTCCATCACCTAAAAGCGGGTGGCCGATATGCGCAAAATGTGCTCTTATCTGGTGAGTTCTGCCGGTGCCAAGATGTACTTCTAAAAGGGAATATTCCTTAAATTCCTTTAAAACCTTGTAGTGAGTAATAATAGTTTTGCCGTCCTTGCAAGGTTTTTTTGATACTGTAACCTGTTTTTTATTTTCGTCCTTTACAAGGTATCCTGTGAGAGTTCCTTCTTTGTGACTTAAATGTCCCATAACAAGGCATTTGTAGTATTTTTCAATTTCTCTTGCTTTTATTTTTTCATTTATAATACGAAGTGTTTCTGCATTTTTAGCAGCAATTACAATTCCTGATGTATTTCTGTCGATACGGTTGCAAAGAGAAGGCACAAAGGAATTTTCATTTTTAGGGTCATACTCTTTTTTGTCGTATAAGTATTTTAAAATCCTAAAAATGAGGGTATCAGTACTTCCTCTGTCGTCCTCGTGTACCACAAGACCTGTCGGCTTGTCTATAAGAAGTATATTTTCATCCTCATATACAATATTAAGAGTACTCTTTGATGATAAAAAGCTAAGACTATCCTCTTTTTTTTCAAAGAATTCGTCATTTATATACAGGGAAATAAGGTCATTTTCTATAAGTCTGTAGGAAAGCTCGCTTTTTTTGCCATTAACTTTAATTCTCTTTAAACGAATATATTTATATAGGAGAGATTGAGGAAGCAGGGGACAAGCCTTAGTAAGAAATTTATCAAGACGTTGTCCGCTGTCATTTTTAGTTATAGTAAATTCTCTCATAATAATTTAATCCTTTTTGTTTTTAAAATACAGGTAGATTGTATCTGCCAGGTTTTTGCTAATACCTTTTACCTTTGAAATCTCGTCTGCTGAGGCATTTTCAATAGCCTTAATACTTTTAAAATGCTTAATTAAGTTTACCCTTCTCCCGCTGCCGACTCCTGGGATATCCTCCAGTACAGAATGTACCATAGATTTGCTTCGGAGCTTTCTGTGGTAGCCGATAGCGATGCGGTGAACCTCCTCCTGAATCATACTAATTAAACGGAAGGCTTCATCAGATACAGGAATTATTTCACCATCAATGCTGACCAGTGCTCTTGTTTTGTGATGGGAATCCTTTACCATTCCGTAAACAGGCACGTTTGCTCCTGCTTTTTTTACTACAGAGGCTATTACGCTTGCCTGAGCAATTCCGCCGTCTGCTAAAATCAGCTGAGGAATTTTTGAAAAACTACCTTTTTTATCATTTAAGTGGCTAAGTCTTCTTGTTAAAATTTCCTGAAGAGAGCCGTAATCATTTACACCTTCAATGGTCTTTATACGAAAATGACGATATTCTGACTTTGCCAGTTCGCCCTCCTGAAATACCGCCATACTGCCTACAGAGTTCTCGCCTCCTGTGGTGGATATATCGTATGCTTCAATTCGGGAAACAGATGAAAGTCCTATAGCATTTGCCAGTTGATTTGCCGCAATAATATTCCGTGCTTTATCCTGACCTGCACTTTTATTATAGTCGTAAATAGCCTTTTTACCATTTTTAATTGCCATATCCATTGTTTCTCTGCCGGTGCCACGCATAGGAACTTTTATTTCCACCTTACAGCCTTTTTTTTCAGTCAGCCATTTTTCAATATCCTGCACATTTTCAGGCAATATGTTTATATGAATTTCTTTTGGTATAAACTCACAGGTGGCATAAAACTGAGCCATAAAGTTTGCAGAAATGTCCCTTTCCTGTTCATAGCTTACCCCCTCAATCCACAGCTCTTCACGCCCTTGTAATTTACCTTTTCTGAAGGAAAAAACCTGAGCATTTGCAATTCTGGGACCTGACACAATAGCAATAATATCTTTATCGCCGCTTCCTACAGAAACAATTTTTTGCTTTTCAAAAATACCTTTTAAATTGGCTATTTTATCTCTTATTTCCGCTGCCGCCTCAAAAAGCATATTTTCAGACAGAGCATACATCTGTTCCTCTAATTTGCTTATTAAAGTATCCTGCCTTCCCTCTAAAAAGTCAATAATTTCCTGAGTAATTTCTTTGTATTTTTCTTGAGATATTTTGCCCCCGCAAGGTGCAAGACACAGACCGATATAATGGTTTAAACATGGTCTGCCTTTTCCTATATCTCTTGGAAAAACTCTGTTGCAGGTACGAAGCTTAAAGGTTTTTCTTAAAATATCCAATGTATCTCTCACAATACCACCTGAAAAAGGACCAAAATATTTACTGCCGTTTTTTTCAATTTTTCTTGCAAGTACAAGTCGAGGATAGGGGTCTTCCAAAGTAAGCCTGATATATGGATATGCCTTGCTGTCCTTTAAAAGAATGTTGTAATAGGGCTTGTGTTTTTTTATTAAGTTACATTCCAGCACAAGAGCTTCCCATTCTGTATCAGTAATAATATACTCGAAATCATAAATTGCTGATACCATACTGATTACTTTTGGAGTATGAGAGGAGTTTTTTGTGAAATACTGGCGAACTCTGTTTTTCAAACATTTAGATTTTCCCACATATATAATATTTCCGCCATTATCCTTCATAATATAAACGCCAGGTGACTCAGGCAAAGTTTTTAATTTTTCCTGCAAATTCACAAAAATCACCTCCTAATTGTGAAAAAAAGGATATATTTACAAAGGTCTTCCCTATATAAATATATCCCCAAATTTATAGATAATTACTTTATAGATTATTCAACAAAATCAGACTCTACAAGAGCAACAAGAGCATTAACTGCATCTTCCTCATCAGAGCCGCTTGCAATAATATTAATTGAACTACCTTGCATAATACCTAATGAAAGAACACCAAGTAAACTTTTTGCATTTACTTTTCTGGAATCGGTTTCTACCCAAATTGAACAGTCAAACTGATTTGCTTTTTGAATAAAAAAGGTTGCGGGACGAGCATGTAATCCCTCTTCACGCTTTATTGTAACTTGGCTTGAATACATAATTTTCACTCCTTAGAAATAACCAACATTATAACTATTATAGTACAATTATATAATTGTTTTCGAAAATTGTCAAGAAGGTTGCAAAATTTTCTCACTTACACATAACTAAAGGGTAATTTATACTATAAAATGTATGAATAATGCACAATAAATTTTTACTTTTTGAAGAAAAAAAGCACCAATTTTTCAAAAGGTCTTTTTAATCTGATTTGTATAATTTCCTTAGGATGAATTTTTTCAACTAATACGGAATAAAGACCTATTCGATTTGCTCCGTAAATATCCGTAAAAAGCTGGTCGCCTACCATAACCCCTTCCTCAACCGTTATTCCCATTTTTTTAAGGCAGGTATTATATGCCTCGCTTTTTGGTTTATGAGCTTTAAAATGATAGGGAAGATTAAGCTCAGTTGCAACAGGCTTAACTCTTGCTTCTCCGTTATTGGACATAAGGCAAATTTTAAAACCAATATTTAAAGCCTCTTCAATAAATTTTTTTGAAGCCTCTTCTATATAAAACTGTTCATCTTTGCAAAGAGTATTGTCAATATCAGATATAATACCCCTTTTTCCCTCATTCCATAACTTTTTTAAATCAATATGTGAAACAGATGGTAAATATTCTTTTGGAAATAGTTTCATTATTTTATTTCTCCTGTTTTTGATATTAATATTTTACATCATATTAAGGGAAAAAGCAAGTAAAAGTTAGTTGCAAAAAGATAAGGAATATGATATAATGAGTTTAATCGTGAAACGATTAAACTCAGCGATATAAATTCCTGACGGAATTTGCGATATGTACTTCGTACGCGATATATCTTCGATGTGATATGTCCCTTCGGGACGAGATTAAGGAATTTATATCATATCGCTTTGCTTGCAAAATATCGCAATCGAACTTTCGTGAGATTATATCGCACGAACGAAGTGAGTATATCGCCAAAATTGGTGTCATCTAAATTGTTCGCTGATGTTACAATATATAGACTGTGTAAGGAGATAAAATATGAATGAATATATGACAAAAAAGCTGGACAGCGTGCTTCCTCTTGTGCAAAAGCCTGCAAGATATATAGGGGGAGAGCTTAACAGCATTATAAAGAATGCAGATAAAATTACCTCAAGATTTGCATTTTGTTTTCCTGATGTTTATGAGGTGGGTATGTCCCATCTTGGAATGAAAATTCTGTATCATCAGCTTAATCGCAGAGAGGATACATGGGTGGAGAGAGTATTTACTCCCTGGGACGACATGGAAATGCAGATGAAAGAGAATAACATACCCTTATATGGTCTTGAAAGCAGGGACCCTTTAAAGGAATTTGATTTTGTGGGATTTACCCTTCAGTATGAGCTTTCATATTCTAATATTTTAAATATGCTTAAAATGGCGGATATTCCTATTTATTCCAAAGACAGAGGGGAAAATGACCCTCTTATTTGTGCAGGAGGCCCTTGTGCGTATAATGGCGAACCTATTGCAGATTTTATTGACTTTTTCCTTCTGGGTGAAGGGGAAGAAATCTGGGAAGAGGTTCTTGATGCTTATGCACTTCACAAAAAAAACGGTGGCAGTAAAAAGGATTTTCTTTTGAAAATTGCAAGGGAAATACAGGGAATTTATGTGCCAAGTTTTTATGATGTAAGCTATAATAACGATGGAACAGTTAAAGAAATATCAATTAACACAGAGGGTGTACCTGAAAAAATCCGCAAGAGAATTATTGTTGATATGGACAAGGTATATTATCCCGATGCTTTTGTAGTACCTTTTATGGATATTGTCCATAATAGGGTTATGCTGGAAATTTTTCGTGGATGCATAAGAGGATGCCGTTTTTGTCAGGCGGGTATGATTTACCGCCCTGTGAGAGAAAAAAGTGCAGAAAATCTTTGTTTAGCAGGGGAAAATTTAATTTCCTCTACAGGCTATGAAGAAATGTCACTATCCTCTCTTAGCACCAGCGATTATACCCAGTTTGAAAAACTGGCAAACGGACTTATTGATATGGCAGAAAAGAAAAAGGTAAGCTTGTCCCTTCCTTCTCTCAGAATTGATAATATGTCCCTTGATATACTTAAAAAGGTGCAGACAGTACGAAAAAGCGGACTTACCTTTGCTCCTGAGGCGGGAACGCAAAGACTTCGCGATGTACTGAATAAGGGAGTTACTCAGGAAGATATTTTGCGTAGTGCAAATATGGTTTTTTGTGAGGGTTGGTCTAATGTTAAATTGTATTTTATGATGGGACTTCCTACTGAAACCGACGAAGATATTGTGGGTATTGCAAGAACAGGGTATAGCGTGCTGGACTGCTTTAAAAAGTGCGATTCTCCTAAAAAAGCAAACAGAATAAATATAACTGTAAGTGTTTCCTCATTTGTTCCAAAGCCATTTACACCTTTCCAGTGGGAAGCACAAAATCCTATGGAAGAGCTTGTGAGAAAACAACAGCTTTTAAAGGATACAATAAAAACAAGAGCCATTACCTATAATTATCATATGTCCAAAGTAAGCTGTCTTGAAGGTGTGTTTGCAAGAGGGGACAGACGGCTTTCGAAAGTTATTGAGCTTGCTTGCGAAAAGGGCTGTAAGTTTGACGGCTGGGACGAATTTTTTAAATATGATGCGTGGATGGAAGCGTTCTGCGAGGCAGGGCTTGAGCCTGAGTTTTATTCCCGGAGAAAAAGGGAGTTTTCTGAAGTTCTTCCTTGGGATATGGTAGATATTGGAGTTACAAAAGCCTTTTTACAAAGAGAATGTGAAAAAGCATATCGTGGAGAAACTACTCCCAACTGTCGTGAAAAATGTAGCGGTTGTGGTGCAAAATCCTTTGGAGGAGGTGTTTGCTATGAGTAAATATATTTTAAAATTTGAAAAAGCAGACAGCGTAAAATATGTGTCACACCTTGACCTGATAAGGGTTTTTGACAGGGCGATGCGTAGAGCGCAGCTTCCTATGGGGTATAGTCAGGGCTTTAATCCTCATCCGCTTATGACATTTGCTCATCCTCTTGGTGTAGGGGTTTCCAGTATAGGAGAGCTGGTGGAAATTACTACTGCAGAACATTTGCAGGAAAAGGAATTTTTAAATAGGCTACAGGAATTTATGCCAGTGGGCTTTAAGCTTATTGATATTAAAGAAATTGAAGGTAAAAACAACTTTGCCCGTCTTACCTCTGCTGATTATAAAATAAATATTGAAGGCAAGTTTCCTGAAAGCGACCTTGTAAAATCCTTTAATAAGCTTAAAGAAATTTTGATAGATAAAAAAACAAAAAGCGGTATTAAAGAAACGGATATCCGCCCATTTATTCTTTCCTTTGAGGGGAATATGGGAGTTTATATGGCAAGACTTAAAACTGGTGCAGAAAATTTAAAGCCTGAACTTTTTGTAAAGGCATTGGAAAAATATATACCTGATTTTTCTCCTGAATGGGTACAGATTTTACGAGTGCAGTTAAATGACGGGGAAGGGAATTCGCTTTTTTAATATGTAGAGTTACGAAGGTAATAAGATATACAGGCTATTTTAAGTATTGACAATTACTACCTGATGGTATAAAAAAAGACAGAATTAATTCTGTCTTTTTTTATACCATCATTTTGCTTGCATATTTTTGTTTTGTGGCAAGACCCCCTCTGATATGGCGTTCTTCTTTGTTTTTTCTTAGTACAGCACAGGCTTTTTTGGAGAGAGAAGGGCTGATTTCCCTTAGACGTTCTGATATGTCTTTATGTACAGTAGATTTTGAAATGCCGAAATGACAAGCTGCAGCACGTACAGTTGCATTATTTGAAATAATATATTCTGCAAGTAAAACTGTTCTTTGCTCAATGTAATTTTTCATAAAAATCACTCCATATATTCTACTTTGTAAAATATATGAAGTGAAGGCATTGATTATGAATTTAAGATTTTGCAGTGGGATTTATAAATATGTAACCTTAGAATATGTATTATTTATCTGTAATTGATAATAATATTGGAGAATTAATTTTTTAATAAGGAAGTAATGTTATGAGTTCAGTATGGGAAAAAACTGCACAAAAAAATGAATTTAAAAGCCTTGACAGGGATATTAATACAGATGTACTGATAATTGGTGGCGGAATTACAGGAGTACTTTGTGCTTATGCTCTTTCAAAAGAGGGAGTTTCCTGTATACTTGCAGAGGCAGAAACAATAGGAAGCGGAATTACTAAAAACACTACAGCTAAAATTACTGTACAACATGGACTTATTTATAATAAGCTGATTAATAAATGGGGAATAGAAAAGGCAAAAAAATATTTAGAAATAAATAAAACTGCACTTGAAAAATATATTAATATTTGCAAAAATATAAATTGCGATTTTCAAAAAAAAGATTCCTATGTGTATAGCATAAACAATTCAAATAAAATTGAAAAAGAACTAAAGGCTCTTGAAAAGCTTGGAATTAAGGCAGAATTTATAAAAGATTTACCATTACCATTTTCTACTGCAGGTGCAGTGAAATTTTCAAATCAGGCACAGTTTAATCCACTTAAGTTTTTATATGAAATATCAAAGGAATTAAATATTTACGAGCATACAAGGGTAACAGAACTAATTGTAAATACAGCTGTAACAAAAGGCGGAAAAATTACTGCAAAAAAAATCATTGTTGCAACCCATTTTCCTTTTATAAATAAGCACGGCAGTTATTTTGTTAAAATGTATCAGCATCGGTCATATGTTATTGCCCTTGAAAACGCACCGAATATAAATGGAATGTATGTAGATGAAGCATTAAAGGGTATGTCCTTTCGAAATTATGAAAATCTTTTGCTTATAGGCGGAGGTGACCACAGGACAGGGAAAAAAGGTGGAAGCTACCAGGAATTAAGAAATTTTGCAAAAAAATATTATCCTGATTCAAAGGAAAAATTTCACTATGCAACTCAGGATTGTATGACACTTGATGAAATTGCTTATATAGGTGATTACAGTGGCAGCACAAAGAGTTTATATGTTGCTACAGGGTTTAACAAATGGGGTATGACAACTTCCATGGTAGCGGCTATGATTTTGTGTGATATGGTACAAGGTAAACAAAATGATTTTGCAGAAGTTTTTTCTCCTTCAAGAAGTATTTTTCATCCTCAGCTTGCGGTAAATATTTTTGAGTCAACCTTAGGACTTATAACACCAAAGGTAAAGAGATGTCCTCATTTAGGATGTGCACTTAACTGGAACAGGTATGAACATTCCTGGGATTGTCCATGTCATGGCTCAAGATTTACAAAAGAAGGCAAGCTTATTGATAATCCGGCAACAGGAGATTTAAAATAAAAAAAGAGCATCAATATGATGCTCTTTAAAAACTAATTATTAAAACTTGGCGCTGTTACATTGGCATTTCCAAATCCGTTTGAAGGTGAGGGACTGGACATATCAAAATATATTTTTGATGCTTTTGTTACACCGAAATCTTTGTTTGAGCCTGTATCCTGAACCTCGTTAAATGCCTGTCTGAACATAGCGTTATGGGCTTCTTCACGATTAAGAAGAAAATCAATTGTTTCCCTTACTTTTTTGTCATCAATCTGGCGGTAAAGGTATTCATAAACCACCTTTGCTCTTTGCTCAGATGCAATATTTGAAAGAATATCTGCACAAAGGTCACCTGTTACAGAAACATAATCACCTGTCCAGGAATATCCTGAAGCATTAATAAGACCGGGGTTTAAGCCTAATAATACATGGCTTTCAATTTCTCCTGCCTTAACCTCTTTTGCATCTACATAATGGCCATTTAAAAGGTTAATTGTCTGTGCCACCATTTCCATATGACCAAGTTCTTCTGCCGCAATATCCAAAAATAAATCTTTGATTTTCTGGTCTTTTATACGAAAGCTCTGGGACATATACTGCATAGCGGCTTTAAGCTCACCGTTTGCACCACCAAGCTGTTCTTGCATAAGTGCCGCATAGTGAGGATTTGGTTTTTCTACGCCTACCGGATGAAAAAGCTGTTTTTCGTGTTTAAACATATTATCGCTCCTATTAATTATTTACATTTTACCACTTTTATTTTTTGCAAAGAAGCATAATAATATTCATATAATATTTTTAATTATTTTATAAAAATATAGAGATCAGAGAAATATCAGATTTTCTAAAAATAAAAAATTATAAATTTACACAGGTATAAAGAAAAGCGAAATACCTTAATCATAAGATATTTCGCTTTTTAATATTTATTTTAAATAAATTAATTACTTGTTAATTGTAAAATCAATTGTGTTGCCGTTTACTGTTGCTGTAGCTCCAATAATAGTTGTAAAGAAATCAGCAGGCACATAAGTTCTTGCATCATTTACCAGAATAGGAGCACTTGAAAGAGTTTGTGGAACCATTTTAGCCTTGTTATAGCTGTTTACACCAATATTAAAGCCAACACCCATAGGAATTGTACCAACAGTTACTAACTGAAGATTGTCGTCCCATTTAACTTCAAAACCCATAGCTTCAGCGATTGCTCTTACAGGGTAAAGTGCAATATCATTCTCATATACCACTTCACCTGCAATTTCCTTGCCGTTTACTGTAAAGTTTTGGATTTTTGCAGTTTCAGCATTTATCTGGTCAAGAATAACAATTTTAGATGCTACACCCTGTGCAGGAAGACTAAGAGTAAGAATATCTGTGTAGAAAAGGAAGCCTGAATCCTCTTTAATAGCGGACATATCAAGCTTGTCACCATTTAAGGAAGTGATTATAGTATCATTTGTAACTGTGATAACATAAGAACCGTCTTTTGTTTCAAGAGCGATTGTTCCTTCGCCATTTTCAATTTCCTTAACTTCGCCGAAAATAGGACGGATTTCAGAAGCTTTGTCACATACAATTACAACGTATCCGTAGCTCTGAGGGGGAAGACTTCTGGTTGTTTTTTCGTCAGCAACAATTTTTACAAGGTCGCCTTCTTTTAAATCGTTGATAGTGATTTTTTCACCATTAAGACCTACAAAAAGAGTGTTTTCGTCAGTGTTTATAGCAAACTCGGTTTCACCTTTAAATATAAGCATACCTTCTTCATTTGCTACAAATTCACCTTCTAAATTAACTTTTGTGTAGTTTTCTTCAAGGTTAATAGCAACTTCAGTTGAAGTTTCATTTGAGCTTGTTGCATTCGCATAAGCGATGCTTCCTAAAAGTACTGTCATAAGAATAAAAGCAATAATTTTTTTCATTTTTTGTTCCTCCTAAAAATTTTAATTAATTTATAATTGAATTTAATAAATTTTCATTTTCTGTTTCAGTAAGATTATAAGTAGCAATACTGTATCCTACGGAGTTTTTAATTACAAATGCGGAAAATTCACTGTCTATTTTTGTAATTCCCGCTGTTGTTCCGTCAGGGTAAGTTTTAGTTTCCTGTGCAAGACTTATAACATCAGTTAAACGCTCACCAAATTTTGTTGTTGCAACATTAACCGAAGCTTCATCCTTTACATATCTGAAAGTGTGAGAATCTTCAAGGATGTTTTGGTTTTCGTCAATGAAAAAACATACCTTTTCGTCAGTATCATTTGTAAAATCCTTTGGCACATCAAGTTTATCTTCCACATCCACACCAAGATATTCATAATACTCATTTAAAGAAAGAGTTTTCTGAAATTCATTTGTTTGTCCTGCGGGAGTAATGGTGCGTCCGTGCATTTCTATATTTGCTGTTGAAATGCCATCTTCTGTATCATCACTTTGCATTCCAAATGCAAATGCACATACAATTACACAGGCGAAGGATGCAGCCATAAAAGCAAGCTTTCTGTAAGCAGGAAAAGTAACAACTTTTTTTTCTTGTCTTTTACTTGCCATTATGTTTTTAAACATTTTATCCTTCTGAGCCTGAGTTGGAGTGATTTTATCAAAGCTATCAAAAAGCTGTCTTTCATTCATCATCATTCACCCCTATCATCAATTTAAGTTTTTCCCTTGCTACAGCCAGTCTGCTGCGAAGTGTAGCTTCGTTTACATCTAATATTTTGGCTATTTCATATGTTTTATAGCCTTCATAGTAGTAAAGATATACAGGTAAGCTGTATTTTTCGGGAAGTGCTTTAACTTGCTCCATTATACTGTCAGTATCTTTGTTATCCGAGTAGGTAGGCTCAGGAGCATCCTCCAAATGATTCCTTTTGGATTTCCACCAGTGCTTAAAAAGGTTTTTGCATTCGTTTTTTGCAGCCACTATCAGCCAGCGGAGTATATGTTCATCGTCAGTAAATTCATTATCGGAATTCATTAGCTTGATGAAAACATTTTGTACCACATCTTCTGTTTCTGCTTTTTCCTTTAACATCATAAAGGCTACTCGGTAAACTGTATTAACATACTTTTCATATAAACGAGCTATTTCTTCGTCCGATCGTAACTCAGAAAAACTCATTTTTCAAAACACCTCCTAAAGGGCTTTCACTTATATAACAATTGAGAAAGTCAAAATGTTGGATAATTTTTAAAAAAAATTAAAAATTTTTCATAATCTTTAAAAAGTACCGCAAAAATCAGCCTTTGCGGTACTTTTAATTTTTTGGTTTATCGTAAAATTGGCTTATCAATTTCCAGCATATCACATAAAAGCTCCCAGAAATCTTCTTTTCCTTCACCTGTTGTAGCAGAAAAAGGAATTAAAAAGTCATCCTCTGTAAAAGAAAGAGTATCAGCAATCAGCTGAAAATTTTCTTCCATTTGCTTTCTTGACAGCTTATCAATCTTTGTTGCAACAATAATTAAGTATCCAAAGCGGTATCTTATCCATTCTGCCATTTGTATATCTTCTCTTGATGGCTTATGTCTGCTGTCAACAAGTAAAAAAGTCTGGCGAAGCTGCTTTCTGGTATTGAGGTAAGTGTCCATCATTTCACCCCAGCGTTTTTGCTCTGATTTAGAAACTGCCGCATAGCCATAACCGGGAAGATCCACAAAAAACAGCTGTGAGTCAATGTTAAAAAAATTTATCTGTGCAGTTTTGCCAGGTTTTCCGCTTGTTCTGGCAAGACTTTTTCTTCCTACTACTTTATTGAGGAAAGAAGACTTTCCCACATTGGACCTGCCCGCAAAAGCAACTTCAGGTCTGTCACCTGTAGGATACTGCTTGGGACTAACTGCAGAAACCTCTATTGATAAGTTGTTTAAATTCATAAAAATCTCCATTCCGCCGCCTTGCATCGGCATAAATCGTGATAAAGCTTATCTCTTATCTGCAAGGGAAAGGGATAATAAGAGTTTTTTATGCACATCGCCTTTTTTCTATATGAGAGAAAAAATTTTTGCAGTGCAATTTAATCCGCTGAAGGATTAATGTGAAATAAGCTTCCGCTTCAATTAGCTATATACGATTTGATATTTCCATACTTTTAGGAGGAATTGTATGTGCCATCATATTGCTGTTTACGGAAAAAGCACTTTTTTCAGGAATTTTGCAAAGGGCAGTTTTAAGCACCTGTTCAATAGAAGAAACAGGTATAAAGTTTATCTGCTCTTTAATATTGGAAGGTATATCCTCCAAATCCTTAACATTATCCTGAGGAATAATAACAGTGCGAACACCGCTGCGAAAAGCCGCTATGGATTTTTCTTTAAGACCGCCAATAGGCAGAACCCTGCCGCGAAGAGTAATTTCTCCTGTCATGGCAACATCACTTTTAACTGCATATCCTGAAAGTGCAGAAATAAGTGCAGTTGCCATAGTTATTCCTGCAGAAGGACCATCTTTAGGAGTAGCACCTTCAGGTACATGAATATGAATATCGCAGGTTTTATAAAAATCAGGAGATATTTTGTAATCCTCTGCTTTTGAACGAATATAGCTTATAGCTGTCATAGCAGATTCCTTCATAATATCCCCAAGCTGACCTGTAAGCTCGGTTTTTCCGCTTCCCTGCATAACATTTACTTCAATTTCCAAAGTTTCTCCGCCAACCTGAGTCCATGCAAGACCTGTAGCAATACCTACCGAAGGAGAAGTCTTCATCTTTTCAAAGGTATATTTATGACTACCTAAATAATCAGTAAGATTTCTGGAAGTTATACTGATAGACTTTTTATCTTCAGAAACAATCTTCTTTGCCACCTTACGGCAAAGGCTTCCTATTTCTCTTTCCAAATTACGAACTCCTGCCTCACGGGTATAATAGTTTATTATATCATAAAGGGCATCGTCGGAGATTTTAAGAGTAGCTTTGGTAAGACCGTACATTTTATACTGCTTGGGAATAAGATGTTTTTTAGCAATATTAAACTTTTCTTCCATTACATAACCGCTTATTTCAATAAGTTCCATTCTGTCAAGAAGCGGACGGGGAATAGTATCAAGCTGATTTGCGGTAGTAATAAAGGTTACACGGCTAAGGTCGTAGGGAAGCTCTAAGTAGTTATCACGAAAAGTAGAGTTCTGCTCACTGTCTAAAACCTCCAGCATAGCAGAAGACGGGTCGCCGTGATTATCTGCACAAAGCTTGTCAATTTCATCAAAAAGCATAAGAGGGTTGCTTGAGCCAGCCTGTTTTATGGCATTAATAATTCTGCCAGGCATTGATCCAAGATATGTCCTTCTGTGACCTCTTATTTCTGCTTCGTCACGAACACCGCCAAGTGCAATTCGTACATATTTTTTATTCATAGCCTTAGCTATGGATTTTGCAATAGAGGTTTTGCCCACCCCCGGAGGGCCTACAAGACAAAGTATAGGTGCTTTTGCATCAGGTGCAAGTTTGCGTACAGCAAGATATTCCAAAATACGCTCTTTTACTTTAGAAAGCCCATAATGGTCCCGCTCTAAAACCTTCTCAGCTTTTTTAACATCTATACTGTCTCTTGTATATACTCCCCATGGAAGCTGGCAAAGAAGGTCCAGATAATTTCTTATTACAGTTCCTTCGCCCATTCCTGCAGGGGTTTTAATAAGCTTTGATATTTCCCTGTCTGCCTTTTCCATAACCTCTTCAGGCAAATTCATTTTATCAAGCTTTTCGCGGTATTCGTTTACCTCTCCCATAATACCGTCTTTATCACCCAGTTCCTCCTGAATAACCTTAAGCTGTTCCCGAAGGAAGTAATCACGCTGATTTTCCTCCATAGCAGACTTCACCTTCATATCAATATCAGCTGAAAGCTTTGCAATTTCACATTCACGGTTTAATATAATAAGAAGGTTTTCAAGACGCTCTTTAGGGTCAAGACTGTCTAAAATAATCTGCTTGTCCTTAATGGGAAGATCAAGATTTCCTGCAATAATATCACACATTCTTCCCGGATCTTCAGTAATCAACATAGAAGCAAATGCTTCAGGAGATACCTTACCGCTAAGCTCGGTAAACTTTTCAAATGCTGTGCGAAGCTTGCGTACAAGAGCCTCCACATTGTCTGAATATTTCACAAGGGTTTCAGGGTTACATTCTAAAATTTCGGCGGTAAAATAATCATGGCCGTAAGCAGTTAAAAGCTCAGCTCTGTTTATACCTTCTACCAGTACCCGTACAACCTTTCCAGACATATGAAGCACCTGAGTAATTTTTGCTATAGTACCCACTTGATAAAGCTGATGGGGAGTAGGGTCGGAAATATTTTCATCAAACTGTGTAACCAGAAAGACAAGCTTGTCCTGCTCCATAGCCTTTTCAAGTGCATTTATTGATTTTTGTCTGCCTACATCAAAATGCAGAACCATATATGGTAACACTACCAGTCCCCGAAGGGGTATCATTGGAAGCGTTAATTTCTTATGTGTATTTGACATAATATCCTCCAGTGGAAAAAATTTATCTGTAAAAACAAATATACTATAATTATACTATATTTCAATAAAGTTTTCAATGTTTATTTATGGAAGTAAGGGCATTTATACGTCAAATGGCGGTGAATAAAACACCTTTTCAAGTATAAGTCCCTGAGGCGGTGCAGTCATTCCTGCACGGCGTCTGTCAAGAGAGGTGATAATCTGGGGCATATCCAGATAGTTAAGTGTACCCGACCCCATAAACATAAGTGTACCGCATATTATACGCACCATATTATAAAGATAGCCGTCTGCGTGAAGGGTAATGGTAATTATATCTCCTTCCTTCTGGGCAGTTACACTATACATATTTTTTTCGTAAATTCTCTGGCTTCCGTCATTTGCCATAAAGGTGCGAAAATCGTGCTTTCCTACAAGACAGGAAGCGGCATATTTCACCTTTTCCATATCCACCTTTAAAGGGTAGTGCCAGGCTCTGTTATACATAAAAGCATCACCGTGAGGTGCGTTTATAATTGTATAAGAATATATTTTAGAAATTGCTTTAAACTGGGCATGAAAATCAGAGGGTGCATCTGCTGCACGAATGGCACGAATATCGGGAGGCAGACAGGTATTAAGTGCAAAAGGGATTTTTTCTGCAGGAATTTTTGCTTCTGTTTCAAAACTGCATACATATTCCCTTGCGTGAACACCTGCATCCGTTCTGCTACAGCCGTGAACAATCACTCGATTTTCATTTAAAATTGTACCAAGAGCTTCCTCTACACACTGCTGAACAGTTATAACATCATTTTGTCTTTGCCAGCCGTGATAGTTTGTGCCGTCGTACATTAAAGTCAGTTTTATATTTCTCATTTCGTTCACCTGAAAAATTTAATAAAATCCAAATTACCTACTATTATACATATTGCAGAGCATATACCGAAAACTAAAAATGCCTTTACATCAAGTGGGGTAATTTTAAGCTGTCTAAGCTTGGTGCGTCCTTCGCCTCCATGATATCCTCTGCATTCCATAGCAAGTGCAAGCTCGTCCGCACGGCGAAATGAGCTGATAAAAAGTGGTATTAATAAAGGAACCATAGACTTGGCCTTTTTAATAAGACCACCTGTGTCAAAATCTGCTCCTCTTGCTGACTGTGCCTTCATAATTTTATCTGTTTCTTCTACAATAGTAGGAATAAAACGAAGTGCAATAGTCATCATCATAGCAAGCTCGTGTGCAGGAAATTTTAACTTTTGAAGTGGCTTTAAAAGCCCCTCAATACCATCGGTAAGTACAATGGGAGAGGTGGTATAAGTCATAAGAGAAGTGCCTGCAACAAGATAAATAAGGCGAAGAGCCATAATAATTGTTGCATATATTCCTTCGTAAGTAATATGAAGCCAGCCGTATTTAAATACATAAGTACCGCTTGTCATAAAAAGATTAAGCACAGCAGTAAAAATTATAAAAATATAAATGGGTTTAATGCTTTTTAATATAAATTTAATTGGAATTTTAGAGGAAGAAATCAGCAGTGCAATAAAAACACCAGTAAGCAGATAACCCACAATATTATTCACAATAAAAAGTATTACAACAAGGGAAATGGTAAGTATAATTTTTGTTCTGGGGTCAAGTCTGTGAATTACTGAATTACCCGGGATATACTGTCCCAGTGTTATATCTGAAATCATTTATGGTCATCCTCTCATAAGCTGTGTTATAGCGTCATATGCCATATCGGTGGTGTAAATATCATTGGAAAGTGGGTATCCTTTTTTTCGCAAAATATCCGCAAGTTTAGTAATTTGCGGAACAGATAAATGAAGATTTTCCAGTTCTTTTTCTCTGCGGAAAATTTCGCTGACGCTTCCCTCCATAGCAACAGTGCCGTCACTCATAACAACAACTCTGTCACATATCTTTGCAACATCCTCCATACTGTGGGAAACAAGTATAACAGTAAGCTTTTGCTCCTTGTGAAGTCTGGAAATGCTGTTTAGAATATCCTCTCTGCCTTTAGGGTCAAGACCTGCTGTTGGCTCATCTAAAATAAGCACTTTTGGTTTCATGGCAAGTATTCCCGCAATAGCAACACGTCTTTTCTGACCCCCTGACAAATCAAAGGGAGATTTATCTAATATTTCTTCTTTTAAGCCAACATAAGCTATTGACTCATATACTCTTTCACGAATTTCTCTGTCTGACAACCCCATATTTTTAGGACCGTAGGAAATATCTCCATATACTGTTTCATCAAAAAGCTGATACTCAGGGTACTGAAAAACAAGACCTACATTAAAGCGAAGATTTTTAAGGTCACCTTTGTTTTCACCCACACATTTTCCATCTATCAGGATTTTTCCGCCTGTAGGCTTTAAAAGTCCGTTAAGATGTTGAATTAATGTAGATTTTCCCGAACCGGTGTGCCCAATAAGTCCCACAAAGCTGCCACTTTTTATTTCAAGGTTAACATTTTTAATTGCAGTATGGGAAAGGGGAGAACCGGGCATATAAATATGTTCAAGATTTTCTATTTTAATATCCATTTTATTCACCAATTTTTTTATATTTTTCAGGGTCGCCAAGAAGCTTTGAAAGTTCATTTGCACAATCTTCTACGGTAAGCTTGTTGTATTCAAGGGCGTGTCCTGATTGTCTTAATCTGTACATAAGGTCTGTAACCTGAGGAACATCAAGTCCAAGCTCCTTTAAAAGAGCCACATTTGCAAATACAAGCTGAGGAGTATCATCTATTAAAATTTTACCATCATCAATTACAATTACCCTGTCTGCCTGAGCTGCCTCATCCATATAGTGAGTAATTAAAAGACAGGTAATTCCCTGCTCCTTGTTAAGGGTTTTTATAGCCTCAATTACTTCTTTTCTCCCACTTGGGTCAAGCATAGCGGTAGGCTCATCGAAAATAATGTATTTGGGTGACATGGCAATAATGCCCGCAATTGCAATTCTCTGCTTCTGACCTCCTGAAAGGTTATGGGGTGCCATATCTTTTTTGTGGTACATATTAAGGGTTTTTAAAGAAAAATCAACTCTCCTTCGTATTTCGTCAGGAGCTATACCCATATTTTCAGGACCGAAAGCAACATCCTCCTCCACAACAGAAGCTACAATCTGATTGTCAGGATTTTGAAAAACCATTCCCACAGTTTTGCGAAGTGCTGCAAGAAGTTTTTCGTCCGATGTGTCAATTCCATCCACATACACCTTCCCGCCTGAGGGAAGAAGTATGCCATTAAGCTGCTTTGCCAGAGTAGATTTCCCTGAGCCGTTATGACCCAAAACTGCCACAAACTGACCCTCTTGTACATTTAGGTTTACAGATTTGAGTACAGGCTGAGAATTTTCTTCATATGTAAAACTAAGGTTTTTGATTTCTATCAATTAAGGTCCCTCCAAAGGAATTATTTGTACCATCTTGAGGTAGCACCACAGGGGAGAATAAGTCCTGAAGAAGAAATAGGAAGTCCTATTTCTTCGCTGTGAGCTTCGCCGCCAAACCTTTTCTTTAAGGTAAGAGAAAGTATATTTGATACTACAATGGGTGATATACCTGTAGTATAAGAGTTTATCATAAAAAACAGGGGATTGTCTGACAAAATCTCCATACAGCTTTCAATAAGCTTAAAAAGCTCATCTTCAAATTTCCATACTTCACCATTTGGACCTCTGCCGTAGGAAGGCGGATCCATAATAATAGCATCGTATTTTCTGCCTCGTCTTTGCTCTCTTGCTACAAATTTCTGTACATCATCCACAATAAACCGTACAAATTTATCTTCAAGACCGCTGGAGATGATATTTTCCTTTGCCTGAGCAACAATACCCTTTGCTGCATCCACATGAACAACTTCCTCAGCACCTGCATATGCTGCCGCAACGGTAGCACCGCCTGTATAAGCAAAAAGATTAAGCACCTTTACAGGGCGGTTTGCACCCTTTATTTTTGAGATAATAAAATCCCAGTTTGTGCCCTGCTCGGGGAAAAGACCTGTATGCTTAAACCCCATAGTTTTAATGTTAAAGGTAAGGTTTTCGTAATTTACCTTCCAACTGTCGGGCAGAGTTCTTTTATACTCCCAGTGTCCGCCCCCTTCATTACTTCTTATGTAATGTGCATCAGCCCTTTTCCATAAAGAGGGCTGTGACTTTTCCTTCCATATAACTTGAGGGTCGGGACGGGCAAGAATAATATCTCCCCAACGTTCTAATTTTTCACCGCCACCCGCATCTATAACTTCAAAATCCTTCCATTTATCTGTAAGCCACATAAGTTTTTCTCCTTTTTAGGACTTTTGTACACAATAATTCATTATAATTATACCATAAATACCCTCTCGGGTCAAGAAAATGAGGCAAAAAAACATACCGAAACTGTAAAAATAAAAAAATATGTGAAATTTTAAAAAAATACTTGATTTTTGATTTTGATTGTGTTATAATAGCTGATGTATGTTTTTATTGTATAATAATTATTGAATTAATTGAGATACAATTATTAAATAATTGCAACTTTAGAAAAAGAGGTGAAAAGAGATGAAGGCAGGTATCCATCCCGATTACAAAGCTACAACAATTACTTGTGCTTGTGGTGAAGTTATTGAAACAGGTTCAACAAAGGAAAACATCCGTGTTGAAATTTGTTCAAAGTGCCATCCCTTCTTTACAGGCAAACAGAAGCTTGTTGACACAGGCGGTCGTGTAGAGAAATTCAGAAAGAAATATGGCATACAGGAGTAGTAAGCAGTCGCTTTCTCTCTTACAAAATTAAAAAAATACGGAGGAATGAAAAATTCCTCCGATTTTTTTATGTCTTTTTATAAAATTGCAACTTTGTCATCAGTAAAGTCCACTGTTACAGTACTTCCGTCACCAATGTTTTTATCCAACATCTGCTCCGCCAAAACGTCCTCAATTTTAGACTGAATGGCTCTTTTTAAAGGTCTTGCACCATATATTGGGTCAAAGCCTTCACTGCTGATATACTCAATTACTTTATCTGTAAACTGTGCCTTTATGCCGTTTTCAGCAAGTCTTTTTGAAAGCCCCTTAAGTAAAAGAGCAGAAATTTCCTTAACATTTTCCTTAGAAAGTCTGTGGAAGACAATTATATCATCAAGTCTGTTTAAAAACTCAGGGCGAAAAGCTTTTTTAAGTTCGCAAAGCACATTTTCCTTAATTTTTTCATAGCTTTTATCTTCGCTTTCTTCTTCCTTAAAGCCCATACTTCTGTCATTTTCCGTAATAAGTCTTGCACCGATATTAGAGGTAAGAATTATTACAGTATTTTTAAAATCTACCTTTCTACCCTGTGCATCAGTAACGGAGCCTTCATCTAAAATCTGTAAAAGTACGTTAAATACATCAGGGTGAGCCTTTTCGATTTCATCAAATAAGATTACGCTGTATGGCTGTCTGCGTACCTTTTCGGTAAGCTGACCCCCTTCATCGTATCCCACATATCCAGGAGGTGAGCCGATAAGTCTTGATACAGTATGCTTTTCCATATATTCTGACATATCAACACGGATAATTTTATCTTCACTGCCAAACATAGCATCTGCAAGTGCTTTGGAAAGCTCAGTTTTACCAACCCCTGTAGGGCCAAGGAATATAAAACTTCCAACAGGCCTTTTAGGGTCTTTAAGTCCTACTCTGCCTCTGCGAATTGCCTTTGCCACCGCAGTTACAGCTTCCTCCTGACCTACAACTCTGCCGTGAAGGACTGTTTCTAGGTTTTTCAGTTTTTCTCCTTCCTCCTGTTTAACCTTGCTGGCGGGGATGCCTGTCCATTGTGCGATTTTTTCTGCAATATCCTCAGAAGTTACAATAAGAGTTTGGGAAGAAGTTTTTTCCTTCCACAAAGCCTTTTCTTTTTGTAAAACTTCCTGTTTTTGTTTTTCCTGGTCACGAATAGACGCAGCACGTTCGTAGTCCTGATTTGTAATTGCCTCTTCTTTTTCCTTGCGAAGCTTTTTAATTTCCTCCTCCATATCAGAAAGCTCAGGTGGGCAGGTCAGGGACTTAATTTTTACACCGGAAGATGCTTCATCTACAAGGTCAATAGCCTTGTCGGGCAAAAATCTGTCAGTTATATACCTTGCAGAAAGCTTTGCTGCAGAAATAAGTGCATCATCTGTGATTTTCACCTTGTGGTGTGCCTCATATTTATCACGGATACCCTTTAAAATCTCAATAGTATCCTCTACAGTAGGCTCTCCTACAGTAACAGGCTGAAATCTTCGTTCCAATGCAGAATCTTTTTCGATATATTTTCTGTATTCGTTTATGGTAGTTGCACCAATAACCTGAATATCACCTCTTGCAAGAGAGGGCTTTAAAATATTCGCTGCATCTATAGAACCTTCTGCTGCACCTGCACCTACAATGGTATGAAGCTCGTCAATAAACAAAATTACGTTGCCTGCGGCTTTTACTTCATCAATAGCTTTTTTAAGTCTTTCTTCAAATTCGCCGCGATATTTTGCTCCTGCTACCATAGAAGAAAGGTCAAGACAAAATACCCTTTTACCTTTTAATACTTCCGGGATATCACCTGAAACTATACGTTGTGCAAGACCTTCTGCTACGGCAGTTTTACCAACACCCGGCTCGCCGATTAAACAAGGATTGTTTTTTGTTCTTCTGCTAAGTGTCTGGACTACTCGTTCAATTTCTTCGTTTCTTCCTATAACGGGGTCAAATTTACCTTCCTTTGCAGCTTTTGTAAAATCTGTACCAAAGTTTTCAAGGGTAGGCGTGGTAGATTTACTTTCCTTTTGTGCTCCTGCAGTGCTTCCGCTTTGCTGACGGATATTTGATGAAATAACGCTGTAAAGGTCACGGACATTTATGCCCATTTCACCAAGCAGTCTCAGTGCCAGACCTTCACCCTCCGAAATAAGAGCAAGAAGAATATGCTCGGTACCGATATATCTGTTACCCAGTCTTGCTGCCTCTTGAACGCTAAGCTGTAATACGCTTTTTGTTCGGGGGGTCATTTCCACCACTCTGCCGTTTTCTAAAGTATAGGGGTGGTTAGCATAATACTTTTCCAGTTCTTTTATAATTCTATCGTAGTTAACTCCTTTAGCCTGCAGGATTTTACTTGCCATAGATTCGGAAACTTTGGAAAGTCCTGCTAACAGATGCTCTGTTCCAAGTACTCCGTGACCCATAGAAATTGCACACTCCTGAGCATATCTTAAAGCCATTTCGGCTTTTTCTGAAAAATTAAAACCATTTACATACATATTAAATCATTCCTTTCGTGGAACAAACTTTATTCCCGTTTTACAAATCCTGTATCCTTTTGATTTCATCACGATATTTTGCGGCATCTTCATATCTTTCTTCTTTTACCGCTTTTGAAATCTTTTCTGAAAGCTTGGAAATCTTATCTTCGCGGCTTTCCTCTTTTTCTTCTGCTTTTTTGCTTGCACTAACCCTTGCAAGGTCAATCTTGTCCTTGAAGGTTTCATAACACATAGCACAGCGGAATTTACCTGTTTTCTCAAAATCCTGCAAGGTGCCGCCACAGTAAGGACAGGAATCATTAGAGGAGGCGTTTTCAGGAAGAGTATCAAAGCTTCTTTCAAGTCCCCAAAAATCATTCATTATAGAGTCTAAAAGTGCTATTTGTTTTCTCATTCCGCCAAAAAGCGACCCGCTGAAGAAATCAGTGCCAAAAAAGTTATTTTGTATAATCTGTCTTTGACGCTGAAAATCCTCCATTACACCCATTTTGTCAGCACAGCTCTGGCAAAGATTATGCTGAGTCTTCTTACCATTTATAGTTTTTGAAAAAAATACACTTGCTTCATTTTTACCACATTTTGAACATAACATAACTCATTCCTCCAAATTCAATATATTTATAAAATTGCAAATTTATATCAAATTAACAAGCATACTTTTAAGTATGCGTGCACGAAGAGCATCACGAAGCGGATTAGCTACGGCTATTACCTTATCTGTAATTCCGCTGCATATAAGCTTTGCTTCCTTTGGGGATATAACATCATATCCCACAAGATTTGCCACCAGTATCTTTGCGGTAGGGTAGTCAATTGTATCACCAATAGAATTTACTATGTGCATAATAGGGTTTGTGCCCTGCATAGCTATCTTTTTAATGGTAATACCTCCGCCTCCACCTCGTCGGCTTTCTACAATATAACCTCGCTCGTTTGTAAAGCGGGTTGCTATAACATAATTTATCTGAGAGGGGACACAGCCAAATCTTGAGGCAAGCTCATTTCTTTGAAGCTGTACATAATCCTCTTCTTTTAATGCCTCACTGATAAACTGTTCTATTATATCACTTATACCCATTTTTATTTCCTCCTAGACATTATAGTCAAATTTGACTTTGACTTTCTTTGACCTTCGGTGTTATTATATACATTTTTGTGCATTATTTCAACTATGTTAAAAGACTAAATATGCTGAAAATTTTAAATTAGGTCGTGTTTTCTTTTGATTTCTTTAAAATTCAACTACTTTTGAAGGCTATTGCAAAAATATATTTTTGTTAAAATTATCAATGGAAAAACAGACGAATTTATGTTATAATATGGAAAGACAATGAATAAGTCAGAAAGGAAGATGTATAATGAATAAGGATTTACTTTCACTTCACACACTTTCCTGTGAAGATATTTATGAAATTTTAGACCTTGCAGATAAGCTTAAAGCAGAACATAAAGCAGGAATTGAACATCATATTTTAAAGGGCAAAACTCTGGGTATGATATTTGCAAAATCCTCTACAAGAACAAGAGTTTCCTTTGAAGTTGGTATGAGTCAGCTTGGCGGTCACGCACTTTTCTTAAGCTGTAATGATATACAGCTGGGAAGAGGAGAAACAATTTATGATACGGCTAAGGTTCTTTCAAGATTTTTAGATGGTATTATGATAAGAACTTTTTCTCAGGAGGATGTGGAAGAGCTTGCAAAACACGCTTCCATTCCTGTAATTAACGGTCTTACAGACCTTTTACATCCTTGTCAGGTTTTGGCAGATTTACAGACAATCCGTGAATATAAAGGAACACTTAAGGGTCTTAAAATGTGCTATATCGGTGACGGAAACAATATGACAAACACACTTATTCAGGGAGCTGCCAAGGTAGGTATGGATATAAGCTGTGCTTCTCCAAAGGGTTACACCTGTGATATGAATGTTGTTATGGAAGCTGAAAAGGATGCTATTGCAATGGGCAGTAAAATTGAACTTACAACTGACCCTGAAATCGCTATTAAAGATGCTGATATAATTTATACAGATACATGGGTTTCTATGGGACAGGAAGAGGAAAAAGCTAAGAGAATTAAGGATTTTGAAGGCTTTGAAATTACTCCCCAGCTTATGAAAAAAGCTAAGTCTGATGCAATATTTATGCACTGCCTTCCTGTTTATAGAGGATATGAAGCGTCAAGTGAAGTTGTAGATGGACCCCAGTCGGTTATTTTTGATGAGGCAGAAAACAGACTTCATGCACAAAAGGCAGTTTTAGTAAAACTTATGGGAAATAAATAAAAATTTTACGCACTCATTATGTGGGTGCGTATTTTTATTACATAACTATTAAATTTTTGAAAACCCTTTACTTTTGAAAAAAATTGTTATATACTAATAATTGGAATAAATAACAGTCAGTCGCAATTACCTGACTTAAATTAAAATAAGGAGATGTTTATTTTGAAAAAAGGGACTTTACGGGGCATCACTACTGCTTCAGCAATTTCAGCAATTTATGTAATTTTAACGCTTTTTCCAGGGATAAGTGTGTTATCTTTTGGACCTCTTCAGGCAAGAATATCAGAAGTACTTTGTGTTTTGCCTGTATTTACCCCCTGGGCAATACCAGGCCTTGCAGTAGGCTGTTTTGTGTCTAATATGCTGGGAAGTGTGGGTGTAGCTGATATGATTTTCGGTACTCTTGCAACACTTATCGCATCAGGCGCGAGCTATTATTTGAGAAAATATCCTCTTGGGATTTCTCTTATACCGCCGGTGCTTTTTAATGGTATTATAGTAGGAAGTATGCTCACTTTTGTATATATGAACGGAAGTAAAACCGCACTTATTTATAATATTCTTACGGTATCTGCAGGGGAAATGGCGGTGTGTTATCTGCTTGCTCTTCCTTTTGGAGTATATTTAAAAAAACATAGTAATATTTTTAATATATAGTAATTATTTATGGCAGAAATGGAGATTTTTGTATGAGACATGTGCTTGGTATATATATTGAGGGCAGACTCTGGCAGACTGTAGTCTTGGATGATTTTCCAGGTTTTAATACAGGGGAGCCTGTAACTATAGGCAGAAGAGAAACCTGTGATATATGCATAAAAAAGAATACTGTATCAAGACAGCATGCACAAGTGAAAAAAGTGGGACCTTATGTTGAAATTGTAGATAGCGGAAGCCTTAACAAGCTAAATTATAAGGGTAAAATATACGAAAAAATCCGTCTTGAAAATGGTATGAAAATTGCTATAGGTGGAAGTATTTCTGACCCTGAAACTGTTGTTATTATGTATATCCAGTCAGGTGCAGAAAAAAAGAAGGAACAAAAAAACGATTTTATTGAAAATGCTAAAGAGGGTATAGAAAAAATAAAAAATAAAATTGACCCTGTAAATATAGAAAAAGCTTCACCTTCTAAAAAGAGCAAAGGAAAAAGAAGGCTTCTTGCCTTTATGATAGACTTTGCAATCAGCGTATTTATGTGCATTGGTCTTTGCGGAATTATAGTGATACCTTTTGGCATAGGGGGAATAATAAAATACATACTTGTGCTGTGCGTTATGGCAGTTTTCTGGCTTTATTATGCACTTGGAGAATCGGGAGAAAACTGCAGTACAACAGGGAAAACCATAATGCAGCTTAAAGTGGTGAACGTTAATGGAGAAAGACTCAGCTTTTTAAAAGCTTCTGTTCGTTTTGCTTCCAAGCTTCTTTCGGTTTTCACATTGTTTTTGCCGGTGTTTGGAAAATTCAGATGTTTGCATGATGTTATAGCAGGCACTAAGGTGATAAACAGATAGAAAACAAAATAGGTATTTAATAAAAAAATGGCATTTGCAAATATTTGTAAATGCCATTTTTTGTTGCTTTGTGACTTAGCAAATTATTAAATTAAAAATAAATCTTATTTATTTTTTGTAAACACCTGTAATCTCTGCCACATACATTCTGTGATAATCCTTCTGGGTATAATTTTTCAGTAATTCTTCATCAATAAAACCGCTTTGTTGTATATCTCCAAAGTAAAGCTTTTTACAGGTAAGTGAAAGAAATCCTTCTTCGATAAAAGCCGTTTCGTTTTCTATATGAAGATTAAAACCGCATTCTTTTATTTTGTCTTTATCCCTGCCTGAAACTTTTCCACAAAAACCAAGTTTTTCACGAAAGCTTTCTTCAAGAAAAGAGAGAGAAAAGTTTTGGCAGTTTTCCATTAATTCATAGGTGTAACGCTGTGGGCGAATGAAAACAAAAACCACATTTTTACCCCATAAAACTCCTGTTCCTCCCCAGCTTGCAGTCATAGTATTATAACTGCCATCAGGTTTTTGAGTAGTAACAAGCATCCATGTCTTTCCAATTAAATCAAAACTGTTTTCAAGTATTTTATCAGGTGTTATTTTTTTAAATTCCATTACATTTATCTCCCTTGCTTTTTTAAGTTATTGTACCATACTTATGTTAAAACATAAATATGCAAAATATACAAAAATATACCATGGATATATGGCATTTTGCCTTATATAAAATATTACTGAAAAGACTGTGATAAAATTGGAAGAAAAATTTGACATATTTATTTTTTTGGTGTATAATGTTTTTAGTATGCAATACTAAATCACTCAGTTTATTAAACTTGAAAGGGAAGGAATGTAAAAATGAATAAATACGGAATTTATAAATATCCCCTTTACAAAACAAGGGAAATAACAGATATTCGTGATATGATAAGGTCAAGTACCGAAATATTTGGAGATAAGCCTGCTTTTCTTGTAAAAAAGACAGATAAGTATGAGCCTGTCAGCTACAAGGAATATATGGCAGATGTAAATGCTCTTGGAACAAAGCTTATGAATATGGGCTTAAAGGGTGAAAAAATTGCTGTAATAGGCGAAGCTTCTTATGCGTGGGCAGTAAGCTATATGGCTGTAGTATGCGGTGTAGGTGTTGTAGTTCCTCTTGATAAAGAGCTTCCAAGGGAAGAAATTATAAACCTTATTGAAATTGCAGACGTTAAAATGATTATTCATTCCGAAAAGGTTAAAAACCTAGAAGGCATTTATGATGACAAAAAAGTTTCTATGGGTATGGAGCTGGATGAGCTGATTGAAGAAGGTAAGGTTCTTCTTGCAAATGGTGACAGAACATATTTGGATGCTGAAATTGACAGAGAGGGTATGTCTATTCTTCTTTTCACTTCAGGTACAACAGGTATGGCAAAGGGCGTTATGCACAGCCATAATACAATTTGCGAAAACCTTATGCAGATGCCAAGACTTGTAGAAATCGGTCCTTGGGATACATTTCTTTCAGTGCTTCCTATACACCATACATATGAATGTACCTGTGGTTTTCTTTGTCCATTATATATGGGAGGTACCATTGCACACAGCGAGGGACTCAGATATATTACCAAAAACTTAAAAGAGGTTAAACCTACCATTATTCTGGGTGTACCTCTATTGTACGAAAAAATGTACAATAATATTTTTAAGGCTATTGAGAAAAAAGGTCTTACTAAAAAGGTTAATGGAATTATAAAAGCAAGCAACGCTCTTAGAAAAGTGGGTGTTAACCTTACAGGGGTTTTGTTTAAGTCGATTACCGATAATTTAGGCGGAAGACTTCGCATTTTAGTAAGTGGTGCTGCTGCAATTGACCCTAAGGTAGCACAGGGCTTTAAAGATCTTGGTATAAATTTTGTGCAGGGGTACGGACTTACAGAGTGTGCTCCTATAGCGGCTCTTAACAGAGATAAGTATTCGAAAAATGATGCTGCAGGACTTCCTCTTTACGGGGTGGAAATTCGCATTGAAAATCCTAACGAATTAAATATTGGCGAAATTATGATTAAGGGAAAAAACCTTATGCTGGGTTATTATGAAAATTCACAGCTTACAGCTGAGGCAATTGAGGACGGCTGGTATCACAGCGGTGACCTTGGATATATTGATGAAGACGGATTTATTCATATTACAGGCAGAAAAAAGGATGTTATCGTTACAAGTAACGGAAAGAATATTTTCCCTGAAGAACTGGAAACATACCTTTCCAGAAGCCCCTATATTGCCGAAAGCTTTGTAAGAGGCAAAGAAAAGGGCAACGACCTTACTGTAGCAGCACAGATTATTCCTGATTATGATGAAGTAAAAGCACAGCTTGGTGAAGGTTATACACAGGAAATGCTTATTGACCTTATTAAAGAAGAAATTACAAAGGTAAACGAGGTTGTACAAGACTATAAGAGAATAGCAACTTTCAGTATAAGACAGCGTCCCTTTGATAAAACAACAACTCATAAAATCAAAAGATTCAGTGAGGAAAATCTTTCTGAAGAAGGAAATATTCAGAAAAAATAGAAAAATTTAAAAAAAGACTTGTATTTTATGTTTTTTTATGATATACTAATGGTAGATAGATTATACAAGTATGATTTTAAAGGTGGGTTTTGCAAGAAACCCACTTTTGTTTTTGTATTTGAGTGAGGTGAAAAAATGGGGAAAATTGAAGAAAGCGTAAGACCTATAGCGATAAATGCCTGCACAGAGCTTGGGTACGAACTTTATGATGTGGAGTACAAAAAAGAAGGCCCTGACTGGTACTTAAGGGTTTTTATTGACAAAAAAGAAGGTATCGGCGTTGATGACTGTGAAAAATACAGCAGATTTATAAGTCCGATTCTTGATGAAAAAGACCCTATAGCAGAAAACTATATTTTAGAGGTTTCCTCTCCGGGAATGTTCAGAAAGCTGAATACAAAAGAGCATTTTGAAAGATATATGGGACAGGAAGTTGAAATTAAACTTAAAAGGTCTATAGAAGGAAAAAAGAAGTTTGGCGGAAAACTTGCCTCATATATTGACGGCAAGGTTATTATAAATACTCCCAACGGGGAAGTATCCGTGGAAAAAGAAGATTATATGTATGTAAAACTCAATCCTGAGTGTTTTTAAAAAAAGGAGGAGAAGAAAAGCAAATGGCAAGCATTAACGAATTGCAGATGGCACTTGAACTTCTGGAAAAGGAAAAAGGTATCAATAAAGAGTATATGATTGAGGCATTTAAAGGTGCACTTATTCATGCTTATAAGAAAAATTATAAAGATGAGTGCGAAAACATTGATATTTCAATCAGTGAAAAGGGAGTAGTAAAGGTTATAGCTTCCAAAATAGTTGTGGAGGATTTTAACGAAGAGCTTGGTGCCCTTGACAATCAAATTTTACTTACTGACGCAAAACAGTATAAAGCTAGGGTTAAGGTGGGAGATACATTAAAAATTGAAATTGCTCCCAAAGATTTTGGCAGAATTGCCGCACAAACAGGTAAGCAGATTATTCTTCAGAAGCTGAGAGAAGCTGAAAGAGAAAAGATATTAGAGGAATTTGCTATTAAGTCAAATGACATTATTTCTGCTACTGTCAGAAGATTTGAAAAAGTAGAACCCAGAGTGATTGATGGTCAGGTTGTAAAGCAGGATAAACCTAAAATCAATGTTATTTTAGATATTGGCAATGCTGAAGCAACAATGACTTCAAGAGAACAGGTTAAAGGTGAAAATTATACATTAAATGACAAGCTTAAGGTACTTGTTATGGATGTTAAAAATACTGCAAAGGGTCCGTATATACTTGTTTCAAGAGCACATGCAGACCTTGTTCGCCGTCTTTTTGAAAGAGAAGTTCCTGAAATTGGTGAAGGAATTGTGGAAATTAAGAGTATTTCAAGAGAAGCAGGTGTGAGAACTAAAATTGCAGTTTGGTCAAATGACCCTCAGGTTGATCCAGTTGGTGCCTGCGTGGGTAATCACGGTAGCCGTGTAAATGCGGTGGTAGAAGAGCTTTGGGGAGAAAAGGTGGATATTGTTAAATTCAGCGAAGATCCTACAGAACTTCTTACTGCTGCAATAAGTCCTGCTAAAGTGCTGGAGGTTATTATTTGCGATGAATGGGAAACAATAGGCAAGAAGGAAGCAACTGTTTTGGTGGATGAAGGACAGCTTTCACTTGCTATTGGCAAAGAAGGTCTTAATGCAAGACTTGCAGCAAAGCTTACAGGCTGGAAAATTGATATTAAAAGCAGTGAGCAGTATATTGCCCAGATGAAGGAACAGGGTGCAGATATAATTACTGAATAAAATATAAGCGGGGGATTTTAATTGACTACAAAAGTGCCGCAGAGAAGATGTGTCGGCTGTATGGTTTCCAAAGACAAACCTCAGGTTTTGAGAGTTGTTAAAAATAAGGAGGGAGAAATCCTTTTTGATATAAAAGGGAAACTGGAAGGCAGAGGAGCGTATGTTTGCAAAAGTACAGAGTGCCTTGAAAAGGCAATTAAAACAAATGCACTGAAAAGAGCACTTAAAAGTGAAATTCCACAGGAAATTATTACACTTTTAAGGGAAGAAATTTCTCGTAAAGATTTTATTGAGGCAAATGATGATAATTTACTTAAAATATGGGGATTGTTAGGACTTTGTGCAAAGGCAGGTAAACTTTCTTATGGTGACAGCGGAGTTTATGAAGCTGTTACAAAAGGAAAGGCAGAACTTGTGATTTTAGCACAGGATTGCGGAAAAAATACAAGTGAAAAGTTTCAAATTTTGTGTAAAGAAAAAAATACAAAAATAATAACACTATCCCAAAAGAAAGATATTGGCAAAGCGGTGGGCAAGGATGAAAAGGCTGTAATTTCAGTAAATGACACAGGCTTTGCAAAGTCGCTCCTTGAAAAGCTATAAGGGAGCGTAAAAACAGCGTAAGGAGGAATTAGTTTATGGCTAAACCGGTTGTTAAAATAAAAGTTAACGAACTTGGAAAAGATTTTGGCAAAACAGGAAAGGATATGCTTGCTCTTTTAAAAGAGATGGGTATTGAGAAAAAAAGCAGTACCAGCGGACTTGAACCTGAAGAGCTTAATATGTTTTTTGAGCTTATTGTTCATATGAATGAAACAAGTGAGGATATCACTCCTATTCTTACTAAAGGAGAAGCTGCACAGGAAAAGCCTGAAAAGAAAGAAGAAACTAAAGCTGACAAGATAATTAATACAGAGGAAAAAACTGTTGAAGATAAGTCTTCAGATAAGGAAGAGAAAAAAGAACAGGAAGCACCTGTTTTAGAAGAAAAAGAGGAAAAGGAAAAAGATCAGGAGTACAGAAATACTCGTGCTGATGCTGTTGACCTTAAAAAGTTTGAGGATGAGGAAAAAATTCAGGAGCTTGTTTCTAATATTAAAGACGATGATACTCAGTCCAGAAAACAAAAAATTAAAAAAGGTGCAAATAAAACTGCTAAAAATAATAAACAGGCTGAAATTAAGCCTGTAAAAAAGGCAGAGAAAAAGGAAAAAGAACACGTTATTATTCCGGCAGAGGCAACAGTTGGTGAAATTGCTGATATTGTAAAACGTCCTGCAACCGATCTTATTAAAAGTCTTATGATGCTTGGTCAAATGGCATCTGTAAATGAAACAATTGATTATGAAACTGCATCTTTGATACTTGAAGATATGGGCTTTGAAACAGAGCTTGAGGTAATTATTACCAAAGAGGATATTTTGTTTAACGACGCTCCTGATAATGAAGAAGACCTTCAGCCCCGTCCGCCTGTTGTAGTTGTTATGGGACACGTTGACCATGGTAAAACATCACTTCTTGATGCAATCCGTAAAACTTCGGTAACTTCTACCGAAGCTGGTGGAATTACCCAGCATATCGGTGCATATAAGGTGCATATTAACGATAGGGATATTACCTTCCTTGATACACCAGGTCACGAAGCATTTACAGCTATGCGACTTCGTGGTGCTCAGGTAACTGACGTTGCAATTTTAGTTGTTGCGGCAGATGATGGTATTATGCCACAGACAGTTGAGGCTATTAACCATGCTAAGGCAGCAGGCGTTGATATTATTGTTGCTATTAACAAAATGGATAAACCTGAAGCTAACCCTGAAAGAGTTAAACAGGAGCTTACTGAATATGACCTTATTCCTGAAGAATGGGGCGGTAATGTAATTTGTGTTCCTGTATCTGCTTTAACGGGAGAAAATATTGATGACCTTCTGGAAACAGTATTACTTGTTTCAGATATTAAAGAGCTTAAAGCTAATCCCAACAGAAATGCAAAGGGTAACGTTATTGAAGCTAAGCTTGACAAAGCAAGAGGTGTTGTTGCAACACTTTTAGTACAAAATGGTACACTTCATGCAGGCGACCTGGTAGTAGCAGGCAATACAATGGGTAAAGTAAGAGCTATGACAGACTATAAGGGTAAAAAGGTTAAGGTTGCTCCACCTTCTACCCCTGTTGAAATTTTAGGTCTTTCTGAAGTGCCTGTTGGCGGAGATACCTTCTATGTTGTTGATAATGAAAGAATGGCAAAGGAAGTTATTGAAGCAAGAAAGTTCAAGGAAAAGAACGAACAGCAGAATGCCAGAAAGAAAGTATCTCTTGATGATTTATTCAGCCAGATTAATGAAGGGGAAGTAAAGGACCTTAACATTATTGTAAAGGCTGATGTTCAGGGCTCGGTTGAAGCGGTTAGACAGTCTCTTTCAAAGCTTTCAAATGAAGAAGTAAGAGTAAATATTATTCATGGTGCAGTTGGTGCAGTAAATGAAAGTGACGTTATGCTTGCTGATGCATCTAACGCAATTATTGTAGGCTTTAATGTGCGTCCTACCACAGAAGCAGCATCTTCTGCAAATGAGAAGAGCGTAGATATGCGTCTTTATCGTGTAATTTACGAAGCTATTGAAGAAATTGAAGCTGCTATGAAGGGTATGCTTGCTCCCAAATACAGAGAAGCAATTACCGGTCATGCAGAAATCAGACAGACCTTCAGAGTATCTGGCGTTGGTACTATTGCAGGTGTATATATGACAGATGGTAAGGTAAGCAGAACTGCTCTTATTAGAATTGTTCGTGATGGCATTGTTGTGTACGACGGACAGCTTAGCTCACTTAAACGCTTTAAGGATGATGCAAAAGAAGTCGCTCAGGGCTATGAATGCGGTATGAGCTTTGAAAAGTTTAACGATATTAAAGAAGGCGACATTGTAGAAGCCTATGTTATGGAAGAAATCGAAAGATAAAAACCTTTGGAGGTAATAAAATGGGATTTGACAGAACAGACAGAATTTCCGAAGAAGTAAAAAGGGAATGTGCAAATATTCTCCGTGAACTGAAAGACCCCAGAATACCTGAATTTATTTCTATTACCAGAGTTGATGTAACAAGGGATTTAAAATATGCCAAGGTGTATGTAAGCATATTCCAGAAAGATTGGGATGTGGATGCAGCCGTTAAGGGTCTGAACAGCAGTGCAGGCTATGTAAGACGTGAAATTGCTAAAAGAGTAAAACTCAGATATACTCCGGAATTCAGCTTCACCCTTGATGAAGGCATTAAAATCGGTGCACACATTAACGATATTATAAGCGAAATCAGCAGTAAGGACAGGGGGAATAAAAATGACCTTTAAAAAAGCGTCATTTTATGATATGGCAGAAATTGCCTTAAATACAACACAAGTGTATATAATTCCTCATGAAAATCCCGATGGTGACGCTCTTGGCAGTAGCTTTGCTCTTTGTGAGTTTATTCGCAGTCTTGGTAAAAAAGCTGATGTGGTAACAGATAAACCTATTCCTGAAAATTACAGGTTTATGGAAATTGAAAGTATTTTGCCGGAAAATGCAACAGAAAACAGGGATGTGTTTGTACTTGACTGCGGTGATTCAAGCAGGATGAGCACCAGACAGGAAATTTATGACAGAGCAAAAAACAAATATGTAATTGATCATCATATGACTAATAAAGGCTTTGGTGATTATTGTCTGGTACAGGGTGGATACAGCTCTACAGGTGAAATAATTTACAATATAATTAAGGAAGCGGAAAAAAAAGAGAATAAAAGCTTTTTAAATGATCGTATAGCATTTTTTATTTATACTGCGATTATTTCGGATACAGGTGGATTAAAATACTCTTCAACTACTCAAAATACATTTTTGGCTGTTGCAGAGCTTTCAACACATAATGTGGATATTGCATATGTTAACAGAATGCTTTTTGATAGTAATCCCCTTCGTAAAATTAAATTGCAGGCACTTGTAATGTCAACTTTGAATATTTTGTGCGACGGTAAACTTGCATTTGTATATTCTACCATTGATATGATGAAAAAAGCAGGTGCCTTGGAAAATGATACCGAAGGTTTTGTAAATATTCCGCGAAGCATTGAGGGTGTAGAGGTTGCAATTTACTTTAAGGAGAAAAAGGATAAGGAAATTAAAGTAAGTATGCGGTCAAATACTTATGCTGATGTTAGTAAAATTTCTACCATTTTAAATGGGGGAGGACATTTTCATGCATCAGGATTTACTGTAAATGAATGTCTGGAAGATGCAATAAAAAAGGTAATTGGTTTAACTTATGATATTTTATAGAAAAGGGTTTGCAATATGGAAAAGGTTTTAGTGGGTGTAATAAACGTTTTAAAACCCCTTCATATAACTTCAAACGGCGTTGTAACTAAAATTCGAAAGGCTACAGGTATTAAAAAAGTAGGTCATACAGGAACCCTTGACCCGGATGCTGACGGTGTTCTGCCAATCTGCATAGGAAAAGCTACCAAAGTAGCAGGTATGCTTACAGATGCCGACAAAGCATATAGGGCGGTTATTCGTCTTGGTATAGTTACAGACAGTCAGGATATGACAGGAAATGTGATTAAAAGCACTTCGCCTTGCGTTACAAAAGAAGAATTTGCAAATGCGGTAAACTCTTTTGTGGGGGAAATCAGTCAGATACCACCTATGTTTTCTGCCATAAAGCAAAATGGTCAACCCTTATATAAGCTTGCAAGACAAGGCATAGAAGTGGAGAGAAAACCCAGAAATATTAGGATTTTCAAAATAGATATTCTGGATTTTGACGGAGAAAAAGGTGTAATACAAGTGTACTGCAGTAAGGGTACATATATACGAACACTTTGTGCTGATATTGGTGAAAAATTAGGATGCGGAGCTTGTATGGAGGCTCTTACCAGAATAAAAAGCGGACCTTTTGAAATTGAAAATGCTATTCCTCTTGAAAAATTGGTGGAAAATCCACAGCTTATTTGTGAAAATATTATATCACCTCAAAGTTTGTTTGATTATGAAAGTGTAACTGTAAACAGTAAATATACAGAAAAAATAAAAAACGGCAATCCTGTTCCTTATGATAATGGTGAAGAAAAGCTGTATAAAGTTTTTAGTAGCAGAGGAGAATTTCTTTGCATTTCAAAGTGTGAAAAGGGAATGCTTAAAATGGTACAAAGCTTTTATTAGGAGGTGTATTTCCTAAATAAAATGAAAATTTGTAATAGTGATATACAAGAAAAAACAGCGGTAGCAATTGGTGAATTTAACTCTCTTCATATGGGGCACAGAAGGCTCATATTAAAAGCTGTTGATAAAGCAAAAGAAAAAAATGCCTACGCCTGTGTGTTTACCTTTGATGAAAACTTAGAAAAACATAAGAATTCACAAAAGGTATTAAGCAAAAAAAATAAGTATAAAATTTTTGAGGATTTAGGTGTAGATATACTGTATATCCAGAAGTTTGACAATAGCTTTAAAAATCTTTCACCAAGAGAATTTGTTGAAAATATTTTAAAAGTTAAATTAAACTGCGAATATGTAGTGGTGGGTGAAAATTTTAAATTTGGCAAAAATGCATCTGGAGATGCAGAAATGCTTAGGGCTTTGTGTGATAAATATGGGATTGAATGTGAAATTTTTCCTCTTGAAAAGACAAAAAAAGGGGAGATAATAAGCAGTAGTCTTATACGTGATTTGGCAAAGAAAGGGGAGGTTTGCAAAATTATTGAAATTTCCTCGTTGCCAGTTTGTATATCAGGCAGAGTTGTTCACGGAAGAAAAGATGGGAGAAAAATGGGATTTCCCACTGTAAATATTTCTCCTGATAAAGATACTCTCTTTTGTAAAAAAGGGGTATATGCTTCCTTCGTGGAAATTGAAAAGATAAAATATCCTGCAATTACCAATATAGGAAACGCACCTACTTTTGAAGAAAACGAGGAGAAGGTGGAAGCTCATATAATTGGTTTTGAGGGAGAATTGTACGAGGAGAATATTGAAATTTTTCTTTTAAAATATATGAGAGAAATTTCAAAATTTTCAAGCATAGATAACCTTATAAATCAGCTTGAGAAAGATAAAAACACTGCAATAACTATCTTTAAAGAAACTAAGTATTATTAAGATACTAAAAGATATAAAAACATAAGAAAAAAATAAGGAGGATATTAATATGGCAAGAAGATTATTTACATCTGAATCTGTTACAGAGGGACATCCTGATAAAATATGTGACCAAATTTCGGATGGAATTTTAGATGCTATTTTAGAGCAGGATAAAAATGCCCGTGTTGCCTGCGAAACTGCAGTTACAACAGGTATTGTATTTGTAATGGGTGAAATTACCACAAAAGGGTATGTTGATATACCAAAGCTTGTTAGAAAAATCGTTTGTGATATTGGTTATACAAGAGCAAAATACGGTTTTGACGGAGAAACCTGCAGTATTGTTACGTCCATTGATGAGCAGAGCAGTGATATTGCAGGGGGCGTAAATGTTGCTTTAGAGGTGCGTGGAGAAGAAAATAACGATCCATATGCTTTAACAGGTGCAGGAGATCAGGGTATGATGTTTGGATATGCCTGTGATGAAACTCCTGAGTTTATGCCTATGAGTATTTCTCTTGCTCATAAGCTTGCAAAGAAGCTTACTGATGTAAGAAAAGAAGGACTTCTTCCATATCTTCGTCCTGATGGTAAAACTCAGGTTACTGTTGAATATATTGATGATAAAATTGCCAGAATTGACGCAATTGTTGTTTCTACTCAGCATGACCCCGATGTTACTCAGGAACAAATAAGAAATGACATTATTAAATATGTTATAAAAGCTGTTGTTCCTGAAAATCTATTAGATGATGATACACAGTATTTTGTTAATCCGTCAGGTAACTTTGTTATTGGTGGTCCTAACGGAGATTCTGGTCTTACTGGCAGAAAGATTATTGTAGATACATATGGTGGTGTAGCTCGTCACGGCGGCGGAGCATTTTCCGGTAAGGATCCTACAAAAGTAGATAGAAGTGCTTGCTATGCTGCAAGATATGTAGCTAAAAACTTAGTTGCTGCGGGACTTGCTTCAAAATGCGAAATTCAGCTTGCATATGCTATTGGTATGGCTAACCCTGTATCTGTAAGAGTTGACACTTATGGAACTGGAATTATGTCAGATGATAAGATTGAAGAAATTGTAGGAAAGGTATTTGACCTTCGCCCTGCTGCTATAATTGACAAGCTTGATTTAAGAAGACCTATTTACAGACAGACTGCCGCATACGGGCATTTTGGCAGAACTGATGTTGACCTTCCGTGGGAAGCATTAGACAAGGTTGAAGAAATTAAATCATACATTAAATAAAAAAATTGCACCTTTTATAGGTGCAATTTTTTTATACAAAAGAGAAAAATTTAAGTATGTATTTTGTGCATTTCTGCTATAGTAATTTTTGCCATAATTGCGTATAATAAATTGTAGAAATTGGAGAGGTAACGGTAGATTTAGTATTAAATAATTAATAATGAATAATACAAAATAAATCCCATCTTTCGATAGGATTTTGTTTTGGTCGGAGTAGCAGGATTTGAACCTGTGGCCTCTTGGTCCCGAACCAAGCGCTCTACCAAACTGAGCTATACCCCGAAATGTTTAAATTGTTAAAAGCAACTGCAGTATATTCTAACATATTTCAGAAAGTTTGTCAATAAAAAAATATAGTAACAAAGGGAGTAAGGAAAAAGAATATGAATATAACAGATAAAATTAATGATATTCTTACCGAAAAGCCGGGTGATGGATTTTTTAAATATATGTCAAAAAACCTTTTCAAACGTTTTGGTGACCATAATATAACCCAGACTGCCGGTCAGCTGGCATTTTTCACTTTGTTGTCCTTTTTTCCTTTTGTGGTTTTTTTAAACTACCTTATAAGCTCTTTCAATCTTACTAAAAACGTGGTAATAGAGCTTTTATCCGAAATTTTTCCGTACCAAATTGCGGAAATAATGGGTAATTATGTTGAGTATGTATCTGGACTTGGAAATAATGTAGGTATTATTTCAGCCGGTATTATTGTAGCTGTATTTTCAGCATCCAGGTCGGTACGGGCACTTAGTATTGCTATAAATCAGGCATATAATATTTCAGATAAAAGGTTTTTCCTTTTAAGACTTATTCTTTCTATGATTTTTACTGTTGTGCTTGGAATTATTGTTATGCTTTGTCTTGTGGCTGTAACAGCAGGCAGGGAATGGATATACAGAATAATACTCCTTCTTGATTTGCCCGTAAGCTGGCTGACAACAATAAGTACAATGAAATGGGTTGTAGTATTTTCTGCGTTTTTTGTAATACTTCTTTTGATTTATTATACTGTGCCTTTAACGCGGGTGAAATTAAAAGATATACTTCCGGGAACCTTTTTAACAATTATATTTAACTTTGTTCTTACTTACGGCTATTCAATTTACATTTCCTATTTTAGTAATTTTTCAGTGCTTTATGGCTCAATGGGTGTGGCACTTCTTCTTGCCTTGTGGCTGTATTTTATGGGAATATTTATTATTTTGGGTGCGGAATTTAACAGTGCCCTTGCTGAAAGAAAATATTTTAATGCTGTAAATTCAGTTAAGAACTAAAAGAAAAAATTTCTATTGATTTTTTTTGTTAAACGTGGTAAAATAATAGTGTAAGACATAGGTCTTATAAAAAATATGTAGTAATATTCCTGCTTTATTCGCAATGCCGTTTTTGACTTAAACCAACATTTACACGAAGGGAAACCATCTTCGGGCTTGGCATAAATGCCCCCACAGCGTATGCTGTGCAGCGCTTGACGCAGGGGACTTATAAAGAGCCTGAGTAATTACCCACCTGCACAGGCAGGTTTGAGTGTAACGGACAGGCGGTAGGGCGGGATATTTTTCATATTTACAAAAGACAAAAGGAGCAGGAAACCCTGCTCCTTAATTAATATATAAAACTACAAAATGAGGACTTGATTATTTTATAAATCTGTAGTATAATAATATAAATAATACTTTGGATTGTTATTGTTTTTACATATGAGGAGAGGATAAAATGTTATTTGGATACATTCAGGATGTAGGTATCGACCTTGGCACTTCCACAGTACTTGTGTATGTTAAAGGTAAAGGAATTGTTTTAAAAGAACCTTCTGTTGTTGCCGTAAACTCAAGAGGAGAAGCGTTAGCAGTAGGTGTTAAGGCACAGAGAATGCTTGGTAGAACACCTGGAAGCATTACTGCAAAAAGACCTCTTAGCGATGGCGTAATCTCAGATTATACATTGACTGAAAAGATGCTTAAGGAATTTCTTAAAAAAGTTTGCAAACAGAGATTGTTTGGTCCAAGAGTTGTTGTTTGTGTACCCAGCGGAGTAACTGAAGTGGAAAAAAGAGCAGTTATAGATGCTACAATTCAGGCAGGTGCTTCTAAAGTAAGACTTATTGAAGAACCTTTAGCAGCTGCAATTGGTGCAGGTATTGATATTTCAAGACCAAGCGGTTGTATGGTAGTGGATATCGGTGGCGGTACAACCGATATTGCAGTTATTTCACTTGACGGAATAGTTGTACGTTCATCTATTAAGGTCGCAGGTGACCAGTTTGATGAAGCAGTAGTAAAATATGTAAAGAAAAAATACAATGTTTTAATAGGTGAGAGAACCGCCGAAGAGCTTAAAATTGCAATTGGCTGTGTTCTTCCAAGAGATGAAGAACTGCAGATGGAAATAAGAGGTCGTTGCCTTTTGACAGGTCTTCCCAGAGTTCTTATGATAAATTCAACTGAAATTGCAGAAGCACTTATTGAAACAGGTATGATTATAGCAGATGCTGTACATTCAGTTTTGGAAGCTACTCCACCAGAACTTGTTGGAGATATAAGCCAGTCAGGTATTGTTATAACTGGTGGTGGTGGACTTATCTGGGGACTTGATATTCTTTTAAAGAAGAGAACAGGCGTTGATGTATATGTTGCAGAGGACGCAATTTCTTGTGTGGCAAAAGGTACAGGAATGTCTCTTGAATACATTGACAAAATCAATGAGGCAGAAAACAGAAGAAAAATTATTGTTTAAAAAATTAAAGCAGGAACAACTTTGTTCCTGCTTTAACTATATAAATGAAATATCAGTTAAACGAATTATCTTATAATACGAACTTTCAGTTAATTAATTTCTGCAGCATGCACAGTATTTTTCATAAGTATAGCTCTTGTCATAGGACCAACTCCGCCTGGAACAGGAGTAATTGCACCTGCCACATTTTTAACAGATTCAAAGTCCACATCTCCGCAAAGCTTACCATTTTCATCTCTGTTCATACCAACATCAATTACAGTAGCACCCGGCTTTACCATATCTCCTGTAATAAGCTTAGCCTTGCCTACTGCGGCAACCAATATATCAGCTTCTCGGCATTCCTGTGCTAAATCCTTTGTTCTGGAATGGCATATTGTAACGGTACCGTTTTTGTGTAAAAGAAGCATTGCCTGAGGTTTACCTACAATATTACTTCTGCCTACTACTACACATTTTTTTCCTTCAACCTGTGTGCCTGATTTTGCAATAAGCTCCATTACGCCGGCGGGAGTACAGGGTAGAAAATCATAGTCGCCAATCATAATTTTACCTACATTGGAAGGGTGGAAAGCATCCACATCCTTTGTTGGGTTGATTTTGTTAATAACAGCCTTTTCATCAAGATGCTTGGGAAGTGGCAACTGTACTAAAATGCCGCTTATTTTACTATCATCATTCAATCTGTCAATTAAACTGCAAAGCTCATCTTGAGAAGTTTCAGCAGGGAGTGCGTATTCCTCAGAATACACCCCGATTTCTTCGCAGTCTTTACACTTATTTCGTACATATACCTGAGAAGCAGGGTCAGTACCCACAATAATAACCGCAAGTCCGGGTCTATTACCTTCTTCTGTCATTTTTGCTACCTTTTTTGCCAGCTCCTCTTTTATTTCCAGTGCCAGAGCCTTGCCGTCTATAATTTTTGCCATTAGTATATCCTCCGTCTTTTGATTTAGTATAATTTTTTGGTCTTATTAAACAGTTTTTATCAAAACCTATTAAATCTTGTCTCCCTGCCATAACAAGTGCTTTATGCACAAGGGCATAATTTTCAGGTCTGCGGTATTGTAAAAGTGCCCTTTGCATAGCTTTTTCGGTAGGGTCTTTTGCAACATAAACCTTTTTCATTGTTCTGGGGTCAATTCCTGTATAATACATACAAGTGGATATTGTACCCGGTGTAGGATAAAAATCCTGTACCTGTTGAGGGTTAATACCTTCTTTTTTCAAATATATTGCCAGCTCAATTGCATCATTTAAAGTACTTCCAGGGTGACTGGACATAAGATAGGGAACAAGATACTGCTCTTTTCCAAGCTGATTATTTATTCTCTTATAAGCCGTGCAGAAATCCCGATATACACGGTTTGAAGGCTTACCCATAAGCTTTAATACATTATCGCTTATATGCTCAGGTGCAACCTTTAGCTGACCGCTTATATGATGCTGGCACAGCTCTTTTAAAAAGGTATCATCTTTATCAGCCATAAGATAATCAAACCGGATACCTGAACGGATAAACACTTTTTTTATTTTAGGAAGACTCCTCAGCTCCCGAAGTAGTTTAACATATTCAGTATGGGAAACCTTCATGTTGGGACAGGGAGCAGGGAATAAACATTGTCTGTTTTTGCATACTCCCTCCTTCAACTGTTTTTCGCAGGAAGGAGCACGAAAGTTGGCAGTAGGTCCGCCTACATCATTTATATATCCCTTGAAGTCAGGCATATTTGTCATTTTTTCTGCTTCAGTTATAATGGATTTATGACTTCTGCTTTGTACAGTGCGTCCTTGATGAAAAGCAAGGGCACAAAAGTTACAGGAACCAAAACATCCGCGTGAACTGGTAATACTGAATTTCACCTCTTCAATAGCAGGGACTCCTCCCATTTTTTCGTACATAGGATGTACCTCTCTTGTAAAGGGAAGAGAAAATATCCTGTCAAGCTCGCTTCTTGAAAGGGGAGCTGCAGGCTTATTCTGCACTAAAAACCTGTTTTTGTGAGGCTGTATTACAGTTTTGCCACGAGCAAAATCATGCTGAGCATACTGCTCTGACACAGAAACAGCATAAGCTTTTTTATCTTTTTTCACCTCTTCAAAAGAGGGAATAACAGCCGCATCTTCAATATATGAGGCATCTTCTGTCATATAGGCTGTGCCGTCAATATAAGTAATGGATTTTATATCAAGTCCGTCATTTAATGCAAAGGCAATCTCCTTTAAAATCCGTTCACCCATACCATATATTAAAAGGTCTGCACCTGAGTCCTCTAAAATGGAAGGCATAACCTTATCCTCCCAGTAGTCATAATGAGCAAACCTTCTAAGACTCGCTTCAATTCCTCCTATAATAATAGGTTTATCAGGAAAAGCCTCTCTTGCCATTTTAGAATATACAATAGTGGGTCTGTCAGGTCTTTTGCCTGCCTTTCCTCCTGGAGAATATAAATCTTCACTGCGTTTTTTCTTGGCGGCAGTATAATGTGCCACCATTGAATCAATATTACCTCCTGATATGAGAATACCAAGTCGAGGCTCTCCGCAACGTTTAAAATCTTCTAAATTTTTAGTATTTGGCTGAGGAATAATTGCCACCTTAAAACCATAGCTTTCTAAAGTTCTGGAAAGAATAGCAACGGCAAAAGAAGGATGGTCCACATAAGCATCAGCAGAAATAAAAATGAAATCCACCTGCTCCCAGCCACGATTAGTCATATCTTTTTTACATACAGGTATAAATGGGTTATTCATCTGAAAAATCCTTTCAGGGTTAGTCCTCTAAAGCAGCTTCTTCCAATTGATTTGCTCTTGCAGAATAATACTGCTCTCGGCTCATACGAAGAGTACGGGGTTTATTGCTTCCGTCATATGGAGAAATAATTCCCATTTTATCCATAAGGTCAATAAGCCTTCCTGCTCTTGCATAACCTACTTTCAATCTTCTTTGTATCATAGAAGTAGAAATCTGCTCAAGCTCAAAAGCAATATCTACAGCATCTTCGAACAGCTCGTCCACTTCATTCTCGCCCGGAGAGTGGTCTTGCTTGTTGCTTCCTGCCGCATTACCTTCAATTGAACTTTGTACGGCTTCACTATAATCAGAATCACAATTTTGTTTAATAAATGAGGTAACTCTTTCAACATCACCATCGGATACAAAAGCACCCTGAACACGTACCAGCTTATTGCTGCCGGCAAGCATCATCAGCATATCTCCTCTGCCCATAAGCTTTTCTGCACCGCCACAGTCAATAATAGTGCGGGAGTCGATATGGTTAGATACTTGAAAAGAAAATCTTGAAGGGATGTTTGCTTTAATAAGGCCTGTAATAACATCAACCGAGGGTCTTTGTGTGGCTAAAATAAGGTGCATACCTGCTGCTCTTGCTTTCTGGGCAAGGCGGCAGATATAATCCTGCACTTCACCGGGAGCCACCATCATAAGGTCGGCAAGCTCGTCTATAATTATAACAATCTGAGGAAGTTTTTCTCCTCCTGTTACCGCCATTTTATCGTTATATCCGCCTAAATTACGCACAGATAATTCTGCAAATTTTTTATATCTTTCTTCCATTTCATTTACCGCCCAGCAAAGAGCACCAGCCGCCTTTCGGGGGTCAGTAACGATAGGAACGAGAAGATGGGGAATACCGTTATACATTTCAAGCTCAACTGCCTTAGGGTCAACCATTACAAGACGAACCTCTGCGGGGGTTGATTTATAAAGGATACTAGTCACTATGGCATTTATACAAACACTCTTACCTGAGCCTGTAGTGCCTGCAATTAAAAGGTGAGGCATTTTTGCAATGTCCACTACTGTAACCTTGCCGTCAATATCTCTGCCAAGAGCCGCCGCAACCTTTGAGGGGTGGGATTTAAACTCTTTGCTTTCAATCATTTCACGAATATATACTGAGGTTACTTTATCGTTTGACGCTTCAATACCAACACTGCCCTGTAAAACCTCCATACGAACATTCTGTGCAGGAAGACGCATAGCTATATCCTGGTCAAGGGAGGTGATTTTGCTGATTTTAACACCTGCTGCGGGAAGCACTTCGTATCTTGTTACACTGGAGCCTTGTGTTACATTTGTAATTTTCGCCTCAACTCCAAAACTGTGAAGTATTTCCAAAAGCTTTGTGGCATTTTCTCTTAATTTTTCCACCTTTTCGGTTTTGGTGGCTGGGGCTGGAATATCCAGTAAATCAGTAGAAGGGAATATATATTCTCTTATTGGTTTTTCTTTATTTTCATCAAGTTCTTTTACAATTTCCGTATCAGGAACTATTTTTTCTTTCTGTTCTTCTTCGCTAAGGGGTAGCTGTTCTTTAATTTCAAGAGGCTTTCCCTCACCTACATTTACAGTTATATCATCAAGAGGATTGTTTATGGAAATTTCATCCTCTTTTCTGGGAGCAATTACAATATCGGGATATGTATCAAAATCGTTAGTAATGTTATCCGGAAGAGTTATAACGTCACTTTCTTCATCCTTTGATTCTTTAAGCGAAGTAAAGGAGTCTTTTATACTTCTGCCAATATAACAGAAAAATTTTCCAATTAAAGTTAAAACAGAGATGTTAAACAGCAGAATAATATCAATCATACCACCTGCAATAATAATAACAAGTGTCATAACCTTACCAAGTAAATCCCATAAAATATCAGTAAGTACACCGCCTATTACACCACCACCTTGAGAATTAATTCCGCATTCCCAAAGATATCCCATACCTGAGGATTTATATTCTATAACTCCAAATCGGAAGGTGTAATGTACAAACATACATACAAGAAGAAACAGTACTGCAATATGTGCTGATTTTGAATCATCCTTTACAGCATAGTGGCATACAGCACTTCCTATTAAAGCAAGAGGGAGAGTATATGCACCGCAACCAAAAAGACCTGTAAGTCCAAGGTTTAGATATTTTCCTACTATTCCCCCCGAGCCGAACCATAGGCTTACTATGATAAATATGCCCAGTACCCCTGCACAGATGGTAAGTATTTCTCCTGTGTATTTATCTTCCTGTGTTTTTTTTGCAGGAGCAGAAGTCTGCCTTGCCACAGTTTTTTTCTTTGTTTTTTCAGCCATAGCTTTTTTCATTCCTTTTCTATTTAATGAGTGTAAAATATCCTATTACCAAAACACCAAGTACTATTCTGTACCAGCCAAACACCTTGAAATCGTGACTCTTAACATAGTTAACAAGAAATTTAACTGATAAAAGCGATACTATATAGGCAACTGCCATACCCATTAAAAGTATAATCCATTCAGCAGTTTGCATAGGGTAGTCGTTTGTTACAAGCTTTAAAAAGCTGACACCAAACATAACGGGTATTGCTAAAAAGAAGGAAAATTCTGCCGCCACATATCTGGAACAGCCAAGCAGCATAGCTCCAAGTATGGTAGCACCTGAACGGGATGTTCCGGGCACAATTGAAAGCACCTGAAAAATGCCGATTAAAAGTGCGGTTTTATATGTAAGACAGTTTAAATCAGAAATACTTGAGTCTTTATCTTTTCTCTCAATAAATAAAAAGGCAATACCATAAATTATAAGGGTAGCACTGACTACAAGCCAGTTTTCAATTTTTTCCATTTGTTTATCAAAAACAAGACCGATAGCCGCTGCAGGCACACAGGCAAGAATTACCTTAAACCAAAGCTGCCATGTATCCTTTTTTTCCATATCCGATTTAGAGGGTGAAAAAGGATTTAATTTATGGAAAAAAAGTGTTGCTATAGCAAGGATAGCACCAAGCTGAATTACGTATAAAAAAACATCTGTTGCAAAAAAACTCTCACCGGTTTTTATATTCATAAGTTCATTTACGAGTATCATATGACCGGTACTGCTTATAGGAAGCCATTCGGTGATACCTTCCACTATACCAAGAAAAATGCTTTGCAGGATTTTAATAGACATTTCCTTTTCCTCCCAAAAAATTTCTTCATTATATAATTATAACAGATTAAGTATAAAATATCAATACTTTAAGGAAAAATATAGTATAAATGTAACAATTCCGAAATAAAAAATATTAAAAATATATTCAATTTCTAAAAATGTAAAAAAATTACTAAAAAAGGTTGACAAAATATACTGCCTGTGATATAATGATGTAAGCCCAAGAGGTGTTTTTTTTATGCAACAAATTTATCAAGTGTAAAATAACACAAGGTTTATATATTTATTAAGGAGGCTGAAAAGAATATGAGAGTAAAAGTAACACTTGCTTGTACAGAATGCAAGCAGAGAAACTACAATACTATGAAAAACAAGAAGAACGATCCTGACAGACTTGAAATGAGCAAGTATTGTAAATTCTGCAGAAAGCACACAGAACATAAGGAAACTAAGTAATTCACGGCTCACAAATATTGTTTTGCATATGTATGCAAAAGAACGGAGGAAACAAAAATGGCTGAAACAACAAATGTAAAAAAGACAAATAAAATCATCAGCTTTTTCCGTGAGATTAAGTCTGAGGTTAAAAAAATCGTTTGGCCTGAACCCTCAAAACTTGCTAAGGATACAGCTATAGTTATTATATTCATCGCTGTAATCGGTGTCGTTATGTTTGCACTGGGTACACTTATTCAGTGGGGTCTCAGTTTCATTAAGTAAGATTTTATTTTTAATAAAGAAAGGGTGTATTTCTTATGGCAGGACAGGCAAAATGGTATGTCATACACACCTATTCTGGGTATGAAAAAAAGGTTGAAGCCAATATCTGGAAGCTTATTGAAAACAGAAATCTTCAGGATGTTATCATTGATACCCGTGTTCCTGAGGAGGAGGACAATTCTGCTCCCGAAAAGAAGGGTGCAAAGGTTAAAATCTTCCCTGGATATGTGTTTATTAAAATGGTAATGAGTGACGATACTTGGCATGCAATAAGAGGCATCAGAGGAGTTACCGGATTTGTAGGGCCTGAATCTAAGGCAGTTGCCCTTACCGAGCAGGAGCTTATTAATATGAAGCTTGAGAAAAAAGCAGTTGAGGCTAGCTTTGCGGTAGGAGATACGGTAAACATTCTGGAAGGACCCCTTGCCGGATACACAGGAAAGGTTATAGAGCTGTCTGAAGAACAGGACAAGGTAAAAATGCTTGTTGATTTGTTTGGCGGCAGAGAAACAGAGGTTGACCTGAGAATTGATCAGGTAGAACCCTTAAGTTAATAGCAATTCAAGGTTATACTTTGATTATGTTATATTGCTATGCTTGTTTGCGTAAAGCATAGCGCGTTTAGTGGGAGGATATTCAAAGGGAATGTCCGCACATTACCACATTGTTTGATAAGGAGGTGCAACAAATGGCTCAGAAAGTTGTTGGAATGGTTAAGCTGCAGATTCCCGCAGGTAAAGCTACACCGGCTCCACCCGTAGGTCCTGCTTTAGGTCAGCACGGCTTAAACATCGCACAGTTTACAAAGGAATTCAACGAAAGAACTGCAAAGGACGCAGGCTACATCATCCCTGTTGTTATTACTGTTTACGCAGACAGATCCTTTAGTTTTATTACAAAGACTCCACCTACTCCTGTTTTACTTAAGAAAGCTTGTAAAATTGAGAAGGCTTCAGGTGTTCCAAATAAAACAAAGGTTGCTACAATTTCAAAGGATGCTGTAAAGCAGATTGCCGAAACTAAAATGCCTGATCTTAATGCTGCAAGCATCGAGGCTGCTATGAGTATGGTAGCTGGTACTGCAAGAAGCATGGGCATCGTAGTAGAGGACTAATTTAAAAATGTGGGAGAGGTAAAATACTTCGCGAAACCACAAGGAGGTAAGAAAGTTGAATAAAGGTAAGAAATACGTTGATAGCGTGAAGGCTTACGACAGAGCTAATCTTTATGAACCTCAGCAGGCTCTTGACCTTGCTGTTAGCTTTGCAAAAGCTAAGTTTGACGAAACTGTTGAACTTCACGTTAAGCTGGGTGTTGACTCACGTCACGCAGACCAGCAGGTTCGTGGTGCGGTAGTGCTGCCTCACGGAACAGGTAAGAAAGTTAGAGTTCTTGTATTTGCTAAGGGTGACAAGGCTAAGGAAGCAGAAGCAGCAGGTGCTGATTTTGTAGGTGCTGAAGAACTTATTCCCAAAATTCAGAACGAGAACTGGTTTGAGTATGACATCGTAGTAGCTACTCCCGATATGATGGGTGTTGTTGGTCGTCTTGGTAAGGTGCTTGGTCCTAAAGGACTTATGCCCAACCCTAAGGCAGGCACAGTTACTATGGATGTAACAAAGGCTATTAATGATATTAAGGCCGGTAAAATTGAGTACAGACTTGATAAGACAAATATTATTCATTGTCCTATAGGTAAAGCTTCTTTTGGAGCTGCTAAGCTTAAAGAAAACTATAGTGCACTTATGGATGCTATTGTTAAGGCAAAGCCTGCTACTGCAAAGGGTCAGTATCTTAGAAGTGTTGCTGTTGCAACTACTATGGGACCTGGTATAAAGATTAATCCTGCAAAGGCTGCTGACTAATTTAAAGTTAGTCTTGACAAGGGCAAATTTTTATGCTATAATTATTTAGTAATATATTTCCAAAGACAGTTGGCGTAAACTGATATTCAGTTTTATAAGACCCACCGAGGAGTGTAAAATAAATTCAAGAAATTCTTCTTGTAATATTTAAGGAACACTTTGACTGCCTTTGGAGTTAAAATGTTCCTTTTTTGTTGGAATAAAACGGAGGTGAAAAGAATATGCCAAGCGCAAAGGTTTTAGAAAGCAAGAAGGCTGTAGTTGAAGCTCTTAAAGAGAGAATCAATAACAGTGTTGCAGGTGTACTTGTTGATTACAAGGGTATCAATGTTGAACAGGACACAGCTCTTAGAAGAAATTTCAGAGCAGCAGATGTTGAGTACGACGTTGTTAAGAACACACTTCTTCGTCTTGCTTTAAACGATACAAATTACGCAGATTTAACATCTGTACTTGAAGGAACAACAGCTTTTGCTACATCTGATAAGGATGAAGTTGCTCCTGCAAAGGTATTTGCTGACTTTATGAAAGCAAATGAAGCATTAGGTCTTTCAATAAAGGCTGGTTATGCTGATGGTAAGGTTATTTCCGCTGAAGAGGTTAAGGCACTTGCTTCAATTCCTTCAAGAGAAGTTCTTCTTACACAAATTCTTTACTGCATCAATTCACCACTTACTTCTTTTGCATTTGCTGTTAAAGCAATTATGGATAAGAAGGAAGAAGAAGGTGATGCTCCAGCAGCAGAAGCTGCTCCTGTTGCAGAAGAAGCACCCGTAGCTGAAGAGGCTGCTCCTGTAGCTGAAGAGGCTCCTGTAGCTGAAGAAGCTCCTGCAGCTGAAGAAGCTCCTGCGGATGCAGAATAATTAAAAAACTTAAAGAAAAATATTATATAAATGGAGGAAAAATAAAATGAGTGAAAATATTCAGACAATTATTGACACTATAAAAGGAATGACAATGCTTGAATTATCTGAGCTTGTTAAGACAATTGAAGAAGAATTTGGCGTATCTGCAGCAGCTCCTGTAGCTGTAGCAGCAGTAGGCGGTGCAGCAACTGGTGCTGCTGAAAAGTCTGAGTTTGATGTAGTTCTTGCTGATGCAGGTGCTAACAAGCTTGCAGTTGTTAAGGCTGTTAAGGACATCGCTGGACTTGGTCTTAAGGAAGCTAAGGATCTTGTTGACAACGCTCCTAAGACAATTAAAGAAGCTGTTTCTAAGGAAGAAGCTGACGACATTAAGGCTAAGCTTGAAGAAGCTGGCGCAAAGGTTGAAGTTAAGTAATTTAATTTTAACAATAAATGGAAATCGGGACAAAATTTTGTCCCGATTTTTTTATGAAGACAGCGCGTGATATCAAATTTTTTCTTGCAAAAATATATACATTATGGTAAAATATAATAGAAAGTAGGTGGATTTTACGGACTATATTGTACTTGATTTGGAATGGAATCAGGCATCCAGCAGTGATTATACAAAGACGCGAAACGGAATCACGCTTCACGGAGAAATTATTCAGGTGGGTGCAGTAAAGCTGGACGAAAAATTTAATATAGTTGATAAATATTCTGCAGATATAAAACCCTGTGTATATAAAAAAATTGCCAAGCGTATTGAGCAGATTACCAAGATAAGTAATGAAACTGCAAGCAAAGGTAAAAGCTTTACAGAAGTTGTTTGTGAATTTTCCAAATGGTGCGGAAACAAATATGCTTTTTTAACCTGGGGAAGAGATGATATCCGTGTGCTAGAGGATAATCTTACTTTTTTTAATATAGACGCAAACTGGCTTCCTGACAGTAATTACGATTTGCAGATGATTTTTGATTTTTTAACTCAAAAAAAGGGCAGGCAGTTTTCTCTTGATTTTGCAGTTGAATATTATGGGATTACAGAAAAAGTTCAAAGGCATAATGCTCTTAATGATGCTTATTACACTGCACTTGTGTGTGAAAAAATGAGTCCTAAAAAATGCCTTAACGATTACCGAAGAGTTATTGTGTCTAAGTTTAAAAGTATGGAATGTCCTAAAAGTGACAAGGACACAGTTAAGCATATTGAAGTGGTGGAAAGCTCGGTAATATCCAAAGTTCTTAAAACTATGTATGGTAAAAAGGTGCATTGTCCTACCTGTGGCAAAAAGGCTGCTCTTGTACAGAAATATCAGAAAAGTCAGAACAGCCATACACTTATATATAGCTGTAAAAAACATGGGTATTTTGTTTCAGCGTTAAGGCTAAAGGTATTTGATGAATATTCTATTACCAGAGTAATCAGAACGATATATTGTACGGATAATGCAGTCACTTCTTCAACAGAAAATTCAAAGAATAATAATGTTGAAGTCTCATAAAAATATAGTTTATTTTTGCAAGTATTTTTGTTGACAAATATCTTAAAATATGATAAATTATAATAGATAGAGTATAGTTATATTCTCTATCTATTTATAGTTTTATTTAGGGTTGTTTTTACATTTGATATAAAATGTAAAAATGCAGTTGGTTTGCATATAAAAATCTAAATAAAACTGTTGGTATGTTAAAGGCGGTAAAGTAATAGGAAGTTATTTTGATTTTCCTGTTTTATTAAAGAGGTGACTTTGAATGTTTTTTGAAAAAGCAAAGCCTATATGGCTGAAAGATTTATCCTGTGAGATGAATATACAAGCAGGGTTTAAAACAGAAATTTTTGCAGAGAAAGGGAAAAAATATAGTATTAATATAGCAGATTCCTGCCTTTACAGATTATTTGTAAATGGTGAATTTGTGTGCTATGGTCCTGCAAGGGCGGGTCATGGCTATGCAAGAGTGGATGAAATTGATATAACTGAAAAAATAACAGAAGGTAAAAACACTATTGCAATTGAGGCAGCAGGGTATAATTGTCTTTCGTTTTATCTTATTAAACGAACAAGTTTTGTTACCGCAGAGGTATTTTGTAATGGTAAGGCAGTTGCATCTACAGGATATGACTTTGCAGGCGTAAGGCTTTCTCAGAAAGTACAGAAAATAAATCGATTTTCATTCCAGCGTCCTTTTGGCGATGTTTGGGAGCTTGATATAAACAGTGATATGTATTTCTGGACTACAAGAGATGTTCCGACTATGGAAACAGAGGTTATACAAGAGGAAATTAAGTATCTTTCCAGAAGAGCCAAAATGCCAGAATTCAATATTTCTCCTTGTAATTCATATCTTGAAAAGGGTACACTTGAGGTAGCACCCGAGCTTGATGATTATATTAAAACAAGAGCAAATTTCTGGGATGATGTTTATAAAGATTTCAGCACCTTCCCTCAAAAGGATATTGTAAATTCACCTATTAAGGATTATTGCCTTAGGAAGCCTGTAAAAGAGAAGGACTTAAGTGGGAAAGGGCAGATAGTAATATCCGAAGGCGAATACATAATCCTTGATATGTCAAGAAACTATACTGGGTTTGTAAAAACCTTGTTTACAGCAAATAAGGACAGCCGTGTGCTTATTGGTATGGATGAAGTACTTACAGGCGGTATGCCTGACCCCATGAGAAAATTCCAGACAGGTCAGATTATAGGTTATAATGTGACAGCAAGTGACAAGGATTATGATTTGGAATCTTTTGAATGTTACGGATTTCGTTATGCTATGATTATGGTAGTAAAAGGGGAGATAACTTTTAAAGATTTTTCTCTTCGAGAGTATATTTACCCCTTGCATAACACCCCTGAAATTCACACAGATGATGTAGAGCTTAAAAAAATATATGATGCTACAATTGAAACATACAGACAGAATGTTGTGGATATATATATGGATTGTCCTACAAGAGAGCGTGCAGGCTGGCTTTGCGATAGCTACTATACAGCTCAGATGGAATGGTTTTTAACGGGAAAAGGTGATGTAGAGCATGATTTCATTGAAAACTTTATGCTGTTTTCACCAAGAGATGATATTCCAGAAGGTATGATGCCGAAATGCTACCCTGCAGATCATGGAAAACATAATACATATATTCCTCAATGGGCAATGTGGCTTGCTTTTGAAGTTGACCAGTATCTTCAGAGAGAAAAAACTGCAGATAAAGCAGAATACAAAGACTTTTTCTATAAGCTTATAAGATTTTTTGAAGCTTATGAAAATGCTGACGGTTTAGTGGAAAAGCTTCCCTCATGGAACTTTATTGAATGGTCAAAAGCAAATCAGTGGACACAGGATGTAAGCTATCCTACAAATATGATGTATTCACATTTACTTAAAATTACAGGAAGAATTTATAATGATAAAGTATTAGTGAAAAAGGGCGAAGCATTAGCAGAAAAGGTTATAGAAAAGTCCTTTGACGGGGAACTTTTTGTGGATAATGCAGTGTATAACGAAGAGGGTGTATTGGTAAATACAGGTAATCGTTCCGAAACTTGCCAATATTACGCATATGCTTTTGATGTTATAAAGGGTTTAGACGATCCCAGATTTAGTTATTTAAGAAACGCTGTACTTAACATATTCGGCTCTAAAAGAGAAAAAACAGGACATCTTCCGGACGTGGAATATGCAAATGCAATGATGGGAATTTACATCAGAATGGAGCTTTTGTTTAAGTGGGGAAAATACGAAAAATTACTTGATGAAATCAAGGAGTTTTTTGGTAAAATGGCAGACTTAACAGGAACACTCTGGGAACATAACAAAGTTGCACAAAGCCTTAATCACGGCTTTGCTTCATACGTAGGATACTTAATATATGAGTGTTTAAAGAGATTATAATAAATGGAGGAAATAAAAATGAAAAAGATTATTTCTCTTATTCTGGCTGTAATTCTGGTTTGTTCGCTTTGTACAGTGGCAACCGCTGCACAGCCCGTTAGATTAAGACTTGGTGCTGCAGGTGCTACACAGCAGGATTTACATACAGGGGCAGGCCTTAAAGACCAGCCTGTAAATTCAGATGCTCCGGTAGCTCAGTACGTTAATGTACCGGGAATTGTGACAAGATTTTCTGCAAGATGCCCCAGTTATGGAAACTCAGAGGGGTCAATTACCATAAAACTGTATAAATGGAAGGGTGATTATGCATCTACTGTTAGCTCACAGGCTTTAGCAAGCCAGACATATGTAGATTATGCAGATAACGCAACTCTGATATTTGATGTTAATACTGACGAAGCTACAGGAGAGCTTTTGTTCTTGTTTTTAAATGCAGGAGAAAAAGTTGGTGTATGGACTTGTGAGTCAAAAGAGTTTCCTCTTTATGTAAATGGTGCTAAGACAGAAAAGAATATTGCTGTTCAGGGTGCTATTTATACTTACAAAAAAGATGAACCCTTAGATACTTCCGTTTCAGTTAATGCATACGACGTAATTAATACAACAAATTTTGTGGATTGTATTGTAAATGATACAAAAACCCTTGATGATGTAAACGGCGAGAAAATAGATACTGTACGTTCTTCAGATAACGTAGGATATTCATCTTACATTATAGATTTTGGTGATGTATCACCAAAAGGTCTTGAGATGCAGGCATATAACCAGTTGCAGGAATTTGGTACAATTCAGTTTGTACTTGACGATAGAGAATCAGGTAAAATCTTTGCAAGAATTGATATGGAAACAAATGATAAAATTAGCTCATGGGAAACTGTTTATGCAAAGATAACTGAGGAAATAACAGGAGTTCATAGGGTATATATTATGACTAAGGGCTCCAGAATGAGTCTTGGAAACTTGAAATTCCTGAAAGAAACCCCTCCTGATACATTTGTTGAAAACAGACTTAAAGAATTTAATGAAACCAGAGAATATACTATTAAGGACAATTATTCAGATACATGGGTAGCTACTGATTTGCTTGGCAGAAAGGTTGCAGGCTACAGCGAAGCAGGAGATCCTAATCCTGATAAACAGGTAGGTATGTTTTTCTGGACATGGCATTCAGGAAGAGAAAGACAGACTTGGAAATATGGTGTAAACCAGATGGTGCTTAATAGATACGAGGGTGACGAAAAGGATATTAAAAACGACTATAATTATCCGGGATGGGCACTTGAAGCATTTTGGAATGAATCTATTTATGGTATGTATAGTGGATATGACGAATGGGTAATCAGAAAACAGCTTGAAGTTCTTTCAGCAGCGGATATTGACTCATTATTCTTTGACTCTACTAACCACACAAGACTTTATCCAGGCTCCTTTATGAAAATTGGTAAAATAATGCACCAAATGCATTTAGAAGGAACAGAAACACCTAAGATGGCATTTATGCTTCCTTTCTTTAGTATGAATTATAACCAGATTGACCTTGAAACAATATATGAAAAATATTATTCAACAGGTCTTTATAGTGACACTTGGTATTATTGGGATGGAAAACCTGTAATTATGGCTTATCCTGAAAGTATTGCTGCTACTACAGGACTTGAAGATGTAGATGAACTTCGCAAAGAAATTCTTGATTTCTTTACCTTCCGTCCCGGTCAGGCAGACTACTGGGCAGGTCCATCTCGTGATGACCATTGGCCATGGCTTGAGGTATATCCTCAGAAAGCTTATGGTAAGAGTGAAAAGTACGGATGTGAAGCAGTTTGTGTTGGTGTTGCACAGAATGCTAACGATATGGGTCTTACTGCTATGAATGGTGAAGGTGTTTATGGCAGAAGCTATACATATAAAAACCGATTTTCACTTTACAGTGATACATCAAAGTATTACGGATATAACTTCCAGGAACAGTGGGACAGAGCCTTTGAACTTGACCCTGAATTTGTATTCGTAACAGGCTGGAACGAATTATCTGCCGGTCATTCTAAAAGCTGGGGTGCAGTATCAGGTTCATATCCTGACTGTTATAATGACGAATATAGCCGAGATTTAGAGCCTACAAAGGGTGAATTTAAAGATACTTATTATTATCAGCTTGTTGATAATGTAAGAAAGTTTAAGGGTGTAAGACAGACTCCTGTTGCAGGACCTGAGAAAACTATAAGCCTAAATGGTGACTTTAGCCAGTGGAATGATATTACTCCTGAATTTGTTGGTTATAAAGGCGGTACAGAGCCTCGTGACAGCTTCCTTATTGGCGGTATGGAACCTGTAACTAACTATACAGGAAGAAATGATATAATCTCTTCAAAGGTTTCTAGAGATAGCGAAAATGTATATTTCTATGTTGAAACTGCTGAAGATCTTTCGCCTTATACCGACCCATCATGGATGAGATTATTTATCAATACAGACAGAGTATATAAGACAGGTTGGGAAGGATATGACTTTGTATTAAACAGAGTAAATCCAACAGCAGACACTGCAATTTTAGAAAAACATACAGGTGAAGATTTATATACTTGGAAATGGATAGAGGTAGCAAAGGTTTCATATAAAGTAGAAGGAAACAAGATGATGATTGCTATTCCTAAGAGTGTTCTTGGCCTCGGTGATTCTATGGATATTGAGTTTAAGTGGAACGACAATATGCAGGAACAGGGCGATATCACCGATGTTTATAATAATGGTGATACTGCACCTATAGGCAGATTTAATTATCATTATATTACAAGCAGAGATGCTGAAAAAGCTGTAAAAGATGAAACAATAGATATTACAAGAAGACTTGAGTATGCAACTAAAAAAATAGTTGTAATGGGTATTAACAGCTCTGTTGCATATACATATGGAAACAAGACTAAAATGGATCCTCTCAGCGATGTAACAGCTCCCATTATTATTAATGGTAAAACAATGGTGCCAGTAAGATTTATTTCTGAAAGTATGGGATTCCCTGTTAAGTGGAATGAAAGTGCAAAATCAGTTACAATTACAGGTAACAGTAACAGAATTAAACTTACACTTGGAAGCGATATTATGAATATTGAAAGAAAAGAGGTTAAAATCCAATCTCCTGCTATTGAAATAGAAAGCAGAATTTATGTTCCTCTTCGTGATATCGTTGAAGCTTTCGGTATGAAATGTACATGGATTGACCCTGGCATTATTATAGTTGGTTCAGAAGGTGAATTCGGACAGCTTTATGTTAACGGTGGTATGGAAAAGATCAAGGATATGTACAATTTTAACTAAAAGTAATAAATAAAAACTTGAGGCAGAATGATTTTCATTCTGCCTCTTTTTTGTGTATTTTAATAAATACAGCTGCATATATATTATTATACATAAGACTGTAAGGAGTGGACATGGTGAATTGTAAGGAAGAAATTAAGACCTGCATAATTTCAGATAAAACAGGCAATTTAAAATATGATATATACTATCCGTTTATTGAAAAAAAGAATGTGGTAACTAACTCCATAAATAACTTTTCGCTATTTTTGGCTAAAGAGTTTGAAAAGCATATACAAACAAATTTAAAAAAATATTTAATAGGAGAGGAAGAAGAATTTGTAATAACCCGAACTTTTAAAGTATCTTATAAATCAAGGTTTCTTCTTTCATATAAATATGATATATCATCATATAATGAGCAATCGGACAAAATTTTATATATAGAATCAGCTAACTGGGATTTAAAAAATGGCTCTGCAGTAAAATTAAGAGAATTTTTTAGAGGGAATGTAAGATATAAAGAAATAATTCTCTACATAATATGTTCTAAAATACGTGAAGCAATATGTAAGGGAGAGAAGTTTTATCCTGATTGGCAAGCACGTATATACAGTAGTTTTTCTGTTGACAGATACTATATATCAAATGAAGGATTTGTAATTTATTTTCCTGTAGGAGTTTTAAAAAGTGAAAAGTCCAGTGAGTTTTTAATCTCCTTCAAAGAATTGAGAAATCAAATATCCACCATACTATTAAGGTAGAAAAAAGATGTATCGTTAGCCAACTTTAGGTAAGAAAGTAATGGCTTTGATACATCTTTTTTTTCGTTTATTAATTAGTTGTTTTCAGCGTTTTCAAACGCTTCTTCTATAGTGGTTTTACCTGGCTCCTGTTCAGGAGCTACATACTCCTCTTCTTCGGGAGCGGTTTCTTCTGCAACAGATTCTTCGGGAGCAGTAAGAGCCTTAATGCTAAGAGATACCTTGCCTGATTCAAGCTTAATATCTGTAATCTTAGCATCTACAACGTCACCTATATTAAGAGCTTCTGTAACAGTATTAATTCTCTTGTCGGGAACAATCTGTGAAATGTGAATAAGACCATCTACACCATCAATAATTTCAGCAAATGCACCAAAGGGAACAATTCTTACTACTTTACAGCTTACTACATCGCCAACATTATATTTGCTTTTGAAGATTTCCCAAGGATTGTCTTCAATCTTCTTGTAGCCAAGAGAAATCTTTTTCTTTTCAATGTCGATGTCCTTAATTGTAACTTCAACAACTTGTCCCTCTTTAAGAACCTCACTTGGATGCTTAATATTTCTCCATGAAAGCTCAGTAATATAAATAAGACCATCAATGCCGTCAATATCAACAAATGCACCGAAGGGAACAAGTCTTACTACAGTACCATTTACAATATCTCCAACATTATGTTTGAAGTTTGCCCAAGGGTCATCTTCGGGATTCTTATGTCCAAGAGAAATTTTGCCTGTTTCTTCGTCAACTGATTTCACAAAAACCTCAATCTTATCTCCCACCTTAACAAGGTCCTTAGGAGCAACGCCCTTCTTCCAAGTAAGCTCAGTTATATGAACAAGACCATCAACACCGCCAACATCAACAAATACACCAAAGTCCATAATTGACTTAACTGTACCTTCAATTTTCTTGCCGATTTCAACATTTGCTAAAAATTCCTCTTTAGCCTTTTTAGCTGTTTCTTTAGCAACCTTTTTAATAGAACCTACTACTCTGTGACGTTTTTCATTAACGTCAATAACTCTAAGAGATACTTCGTTTCCTTTAAGAACAGAAAGATCTTCAATGTAACGGTCAGATGCCTGTGATGCGGGAACGAATACCTTGTTTCCTTTAACGAATACGATTACACCGCTTGAAAGAATGTCAACAACTTTACCTGTAAGAGTTTCTTCGTTGTTAAATGCTTCCACGATTGATGCCCAGTTCTTAGCCTGTTCAAGCTTTTTCTTGGAAAGAGACACAACGCCTTCAGAATCATTAACTCTGATAATGAATACTTCAATTTCATCTCCAACCTTGCAAATGTCTGAGGGAACAACATCCGGGTCGTCTGTAAGGTCTTCAAGCTTGATAACACCTTCGAACTTGAAGTCTAAATCAACAACAACTTCTGTAGGTGTAACCTTTACAACCTTGCCGACTTTTGTCTCGCCGGTTGTAAGTGTAACCTGAGCCTGCTCGGACTGTTCAAACATCTCTGCAAAACTCTGCTCCTCCTGATTATTTAAAATCTCTTTGTTTTCCATGGTTTTAATAACCTCCTTTAATATTCGGTCAGGAGTAGAAGCTCCCGCCGTTATACCAATATTAATAGTTTTATCTATTTTGAGAAACTCCAGAATTTCATTCGGAATTTCATTGGCATCTTCAATAAGATACGTTTTTTCGCATTTCTGCTTACATACTTTATATAATTTTTTTGTATTTGAACTATGTTTGCCTCCCACAACAAGCATATAATCGGATTTTTCAGCAAGTGCTAAAGCGGCCTCCTGCCTTTCGTTTGTGGCATTACAAATAGTATCAAATATAACAAGATCTGATAAACTGTTTTCATATTTATCTTTAATGTATTCTACAGCTTTATCCCATGAACCTCTGTCCATAGTAGTCTGGGATACAACGCAAAGTTTTTCACCATCAAGATTTTTTGGGCAAGCTTGCAGATTGTCAGGGCTAAGTACAATGCTTTTATCTGACCAACCGCATATTCCCTGTACTTCGGGATGTTTTTCGTCGCCCACAATAATGATTATATAACCCATTTCACTGTGTTTTTGTGCAATATTGTGAATTTTCTTCACAAAAGGACAGCTTAGGTCAATTACCTGATTTTTGTTATCTTGTAAAGAGGATATAATATCTCTGCCAGTTCCATGAGTGCGTATGATTATTTTGCTGTCTTTTAATTTCGAAATATCCGAAACAGGAACTATACCAAGAGTTTTCAATCTGTCAATTTCCTGAGAGTTATGAATAAGCTCACCATATGTATTAATAGGTACATTTGATGCTTGTCCGATTTCTTCTGCACATTCTACTGCTCGTCTTACTCCAAAGCAAAAGCCGGCTGAAGGGGCGAGGGTAACTTTAATCACCTTAAAAATCCTCCCTGCTTGACAGAATGGAATTATATATAAAATCACTCATAATAGTGGTTTTATCAGCAGTATTTTCGCTTGCTGATTTTATTAATTCCTGAATTTTTTCAGGTGGTATAGGCTTACCATAATATATTTTTGTTTTACCAAACAATCGGTATTTACCTTCAATATAAACAGGGAGAATTGGTACTCCTGCTTTTGAAGCAATAGTAAGGGCTCCGGGTTTTATTTTTGAAGAAACAAATTCTTTGTTTCTTCTGCCCTCAGGGAACATCATAAGTGCGTTACCTTCCTTTAACAGCTTTAAGGCAGTACGTACTGCTGAAATATCAGACACCGAACGGTCTATAGGGAAAGCACCACATGACTTTACAAAACTGCCAAGAAGAGGAATTTTAAAAAGCTCTTTCTTTGCCATAAATGTTAATTTTCGGGGAATATGGGTTGTAATAATTGGCGGGTCATTATTGCTTAAGTGGTTTGCAAGTATCAGTACACCGCCCTTTTGAGGAATATTTTTAGTTCCGTAAAATTCAGCTCCGAAGAAGAATTTATAATATGCGGATACTATTGAAAGAAGAAAAAAGTACATAACTTTTACCTCAACTTTTTATTTATAATATTTTGAATAGCTAAAACAGAGTTTTCTAAGGTAAGATTAGTTGTATCTACCAAAATGGCATTTTCAGCCTGTTTCAAGGGAGAATTTTCTCTTGTAGAGTCGTTTTTATCCCTTAATTCCATATCAGATAATACTTCCTCAAAGGTAACATTTTCTCCCTTTGCGGTAAGTTCGTCATATCTCCGCTTTGCTCTTGCTTTCACATCTGCAGTTAAGAAAATTGCTACATCGCTGTCTGGTAAAACTGTGGTAGCAATATCTCTGCCATCCATAATAACATTATATTTATTTGCAAGCTCCCTTTGCATAGCAGTAAGCTTTTCACGCACTTTTTTGTGCTTTGACACATTGGATGCACCAAGTGACATCTGGGGAGTACGAATTTTTTCGCTGACATTTTCGCCCAGTAAAAAAATCTGCTGAATGCCATTTTCATAGCGAATATCAATTTCTATATCCTCTAAAAGAGCTTCTACTTGGTCGCTGTTTTCGGGTTCAACACCTTTTGTTATGCAATATAAAGCAACAGCTCTGTACATTGCTCCCGTATCTATGTAGGTATAACCCATAGATTGTGCAAGTAATTTTGCAATAGTGCTTTTACCGGCACCTGAAGGACCGTCAATAGCAATTTTTTTTGTTAACATCAGTGGCACTCCTTTAGCAATAACTATAATTTATCTCCGCCTAAAAATGCACTATTATATTATACATAATTTAAAGGTAAAAAACAAGGGTTTTTTAAAAATATTTTAAAAAAATTTGAAATTGACAAAAAATGTAATTTTTTAAATATTAGTAAAGTTTCTCGTTAATATAGTTGACAGAAAATATAAAATGTGATAATCTTTAATGTAATAATTAATAAAGGAAATGAATAGTATGAATAAAGCAAAAGGAATTATATATATGAGCTTTTTTGCTGCTTTAACAGCTGTTTTTTCCTGGATTATTATACCAATTCCTATATCTCCTGTTCCTATAAATCTTGGAATTGTTTCCCCGATTTTAGCAGGACTTATATTGGGTAGCAAAATGGGTGCACTAAGTCAAATTATATATTTGTTACTGGGCACTGTGGGACTTCCGATATTTGCAGGGTTTAAGGGTGGTATTTCAGTAATCACAGGTCCTACAGGCGGTTTTTTAATAGGATATATTTTAGCAGCGTATATAACAGGTATTTTGTATAAATATATAAAAAGAGAAAAATATAAAGTTTTATTTTCTGTTATTGCAGGAGTAATAATGACTTATATTTGCGGCGGGATTTTTTACGCATATTTATTTAATACCTCTTTAAAAGCATCATTATTTATAACAGTATTACCATTTATACCGGGAGACATTTTAAAAGTAGTACTTGTTATGTATTTGTTTAAAAAAATAAATAATATAAAACTGAGGTAATTTATGGAAAACTTTACATACTGGGTAGAAAAGTTTGACGGATTTATATGGGGATGGCCTCTTATAATTCTTATACTTGTTACGGGAATTTATCTTACAATAAAAGTAGGTTTTCTACAAATATGGAAGCTTCCTCTTGCACTTAAATATATGGTGAAAAATGAGGAAGGCGGAGAAGGAGAAGTTACCAGCTTCGGTGCACTATGTACAGCCCTTTCAGCAACTATAGGCACAGGAAACATAGTCGGTGTTGCAACTGCTATTTGTACAGGAGGTCCGGGAGCACTTTTTTGGATGCTTATTGCGGCATTTTTTGGTATGGCAACAAAGTATGCAGAAGGACTTCTTGCTATTATTTACCGTGAAGATAAAGGTAAAGGTCATTTTTTGGGAGGACCTTTTTATTACATAGAAAAAGGCATGGGCAAGCAGTGGAAATGGCTGGGAAAGCTGTTTGCATTTTTAGGTATTGGTGCAGGAGTTTTAGGTATAGGAACTATTACTCAGGTTAACGGGATAACAACTGCAGTTCAGAATTTTTTTGACCCCAATAGTTTACATATTGCCTTTTCCTTTAGCGGGAATTCATATACATGGGCAACAGTTGTAGGGGGTATAATAGTAACATTTTTTGCAGCACTTGTAATTATTGGCGGAATTAAAAGAATAGCTAAGGTATCAGAAATAGTAGTACCATTTATGGCAATTTTATATGTAGCTTTTGCCTTTATTATTCTTGTGGCAGAGGCAGATAAAATTCCAGCTGCTTTGCTTCTTGTTGTCAAAGCTGCATTTAATCCTCAGGCTGCACTTGGCGGTGCGGTTGGTATTACAATTCAGCTTGCTATGCAAAAGGGTATAGGCAGAGGGATTTTTTCAAATGAAGCAGGACTTGGCTCTGCTCCTATTGCTGCAGCAGCCGCAAAAACCAAAGACCCCGTAAGACAGGGACTTGTTACTATGACAGGAACCTTTATAGATACTATTGTAGTATGCACATTAACAGGTCTTTCAATACTTGTTACAGATGCCCATAATATGTATGTGCCAAACAATTTTGAAGGAGTAAAAATTACTACATACGCATGGCAAAAGGGACTTCCGATTGCTGGAAATGCAGCTGGATTTATGCTGATGATATGCCTGATATTTTTTGCGTTTACTACAATTTTAGGATGGAATTATTATTCCGAAAGATGCCTTGAGTATCTAAGCGGTGGAAATATGAAGGCTGTAAAAATTTTCAGGTGGGTATATATATTAGCGGTGTTTGTTGGACCTTATCTTACTGTTTCTGTTGTGTGGGGAATAGCAGATATTTTAAATGGACTTATGGCACTTCCTAACTTAATAGCACTTCTTGCACTTAGCAAAGTAATAGAAAAAGAAACAAAAAATTATTTTTCTAAAGTAAAAAAAATCAAATAAATTTATATGGAATATAAAGAACGGCTTTTTGAAAAAGAGCCGTTCTTTTTTTGTATAATAATTTTCTTTTATGGAAAGAGTAATATTGATTAAAAAACTGGAAGGAAGAATTTAATATGTCCGAATATGTTCTTGAACTAAAAAATATTACAAAAATTTTTCCTGGAGTTAAGGCTCTTGATGATGTACATTTTTCCTTGAAGAAAGGGGAAATTCACGCGCTTATGGGCGAAAATGGTGCAGGAAAATCTACATTTATAAAGGTAATAACAGGTGTTCATATACCGGATGAAGGTGAAATTATTTTAAGAGGGGAAAAGGTTGTTTTTAAAGATCCTCGTGATGCTCAGCAGAAAAGTATTGCTGCAATTTATCAGCATGGCACTTTATATCAGCATCTTACTGTTACTGAAAATATATTTATAGGTCATGAAAAACTCACAACCTTTAAAACCCTTGATTGGACAAAAATGCATAAAGAGGCTAAAGAGCTTTTAAGGGGACTTGGAAGTGATATTGATCCTAAAGCTACTATGGGAAATCTTACTGTAGCAGAACAGCAGGTAGTGGAAATTGCAAAGGCTATATCCACTAATGCTGATATTATAATTATGGATGAGCCTACAGCAGCTTTATCTAAAAGAGAATGTGAAGAACTTTATACAATTACCCAACGTCTCAGAGATGAAGGCAGATCAATTATTTTTATATCTCATCGCTTTGAGGATATGTATCGATTGGCTACTCGTGTAACTGTATTTCGTGATTCTAAATATATCGGCACTTGGGGAGTAAATGACCTTACCAATGACCAGCTTATAAGCAAAATGGTAGGAAGAGAAATTAAGGATATCTATCCTAAACAAGAGGTGAAACAGGGAGCAGAAATACTAAGAGTGGACGGACTTTCCAAAACGGGTTACTATAAGGACGTTTCCTTTACTCTTCATAAAGGTGAAATCCTTGCCGTAACAGGTCTTGTAGGAGCAGGTCGAAGTGAAGTTTTTCAGGGAGTTATGGGCATAGAAAAACCGGATAGCGGACAAGTATTTTTAGAAGGAAAAAAATTGGATATTAAAAATGTTCAAGATGCTATGAATGCAGGTATAGGTTATCTGCCTGAAGACAGACAAAGACAGGGACTTATACTAGATTGGGGTCTTGGGTATAATGTAACACTTTCTACCCTTGAAAAATACACAAAAGCTACCATTATTGATAAAAGAGCTGAAAGAGTAAGTGCAAAGGATTTGCTGGAGGAGGTTAAAACAAAGGCACTTTCCGTATATGATAAAGCGTCCAGTCTGTCAGGGGGAAATCAGCAGAAGGTTATAGTTGCAAAAGTATTAAACTCCGATTTAAGGGTAGTTATATTAGATGAACCTACAAAGGGCGTGGATGTTGGTGCTAAAGCTCAGATTTATGAGATAATGTCAGGACTTGCGGCAAAAGGATATGGAGTTATAATGATATCTTCAGAGATGCCCGAGGTGCTTGGTATGGCAGATACTATTCTTGTTATGAAAGAGGGAAGAGTATCAAAAATATTTAATGACTGCAAAAATGTAACTCAGGAGCAAATTCTTGAGGCAGCTATGAACATATAGGAGGTAAAAGATAAATGGAAAAAACAAAAAAGCTATTTTCGGCAAATATCCGTGAAATCAGCCTTGTAATAGTAATTATTCTTATATCTGCTTTTGTTCAGGTAAGAAGCGGGGGAGGTTTTTTAACAGGAGAAAATATAACAGATATGTTGCTGGAAACCTCAGTACTTGCTATAACAGCTGTAGGTATGATGATGGTAATTTTAACGGGAGGAATTGACCTTTCTATCGGTGCAGTAATGGCACTTGGTGCAATGGCAGGTACTACGGTTTTGAAAAATAGCGTACTGTCCGAAAATCCTGTTTCCAATATATGGATAGTACTAATTGCAGTTGGTGTTGGACTTATTTGCGGTCTTATTAACGGCCTTTTAATTTCAAAGCTTAAAATTCTGCCTATTATTGCAACTCTTGGTATGATGAATATATATAGAGGAATAACATACCTGATTGCAAACGGTTCATGGGTAAAGCAAGCTGAAATGGGTCCAAAGTTTTTATCCCTTGCAACGGGAAAAACGCTTGGAATATATAATCTTCTTTTAATTGCAATTATTGTTTATCTTGTTGCTTTCTTTTTCTCGGAATATACCAAAACAGGAAGAAAAATTTATGCTGTGGGTAACAGCGAGGAATCTGCAAGAGTTTCAGGTATAAAAACTGACAGAATTATAACTCTTGCATATGTAATATTAGGCGGAATTGCAGGTCTTGGAGGTATATTATATGTATGTAAATACGGAGTTGCTCAGGGGGAAACAGGTACAGGATATGAAATGAATGTAATTGCTGCCTGCGTGCTTGGAGGAGTGAGCATAAGTGGCGGTAAGGGTAAAGTGGCAGGTGTATTGCTGGGTGCAATACTTCTGGGTATGCTTAATAATGCAATGCCACTTATTCAGGTATCCTCTTTCTGGCAAGAGGCAATCAGGGGTGGTATAATACTTGTTTCTATAGTTATTAACGCTCTTATTGCACGTAATGTTGAAAAGAAGGATTTAAGAAGGAGGAGCATTTAAATGGCAAAGGATTTTGAAAGACAAGCTGTATCGGCAGACGGCACCAGAACAATTATTGCAAACAGAGGCTTTAGCAGTAAACGCTTTTTTCTTCAATGGGAATGGATGCTTGTTTTAATGCTGGTAGCGGTTAATATATTTAACATTTCCTCCTCATCAAATTATGCAAATGCTCGCGGAATACTTAATGCTACAAGGGATTTTATTGATAAAGCAATAGTGGTATTTCCTATGGCATTTGTACTGATGCTGGGAGAAATTGATATTTCGGTAGCTTCCATAATGGCACTGTCTGCAACGATTATGGGTATTGTTTTTGAAGCAACAGGAAATATGTTTATAGCAATAATAGCAGCCTTATTAACAGGTGTTATATGCGGACTTATTAATGGCTCAATTCTTGCTAAATTTCCTGAACTTTCAAGTATGATAGTAACCCTATCTACACAAATTATATTCAGAGGAATTGCCCAGATAATTTTGGAAACAAGGTCAATAGGAGGGTTTCCCTCCTGGTTTGGAAATATAGCATCAGGAAAGGTAGGACTAGTTCCTTACGGGCTTATATTTGTGGTGGCAGAAGCGGTTTTCTTTGCTTATTTACTTCATATGACAAAGTTTGGAAGACGTACTATTGCTATGGGTAATTCTGTAACGGTTGCCAAATATTCGGGTATTAAAACAAATAAAATAAAGGTAATAATATTTACCGTTGTTGGCTTGTTTTCAGCTATAGCAGGTATATACCTGTCATCAAAAATGTCTTCTGTACGCTCTGATGTGGCAAGAGGATATGAACTGGATATAATTGCAATGGTAGTACTGGGAGGTATATCCACTTCAGGGGGACGAGGAAGAATTCTTGGTACATCCCTTGCAATACTTGTAATTGGTTATTTAAGATACGGACTTGGACTTATAAATGCAACAAGTCAGATTATTATGATAGTAGTAGGCTTGCTTCTTATTATTGCAGTTGCAATTCCAAATCTTAAAAACAGTTTAGGACAAATAAAAATTTTAAAATAAAAAGATATTTGGAGAGATGAAAAATGAAAATTAAAAAAATTATTTCACTTATTGTAGCGTTATCGCTATCAAGCTTGATTTTTACAGGCTGTGGTAAAAAAACCAATGAGGAAATGGGCATACCGGGCAATAATGGTATGAATGAAAAATCATCCACATATGCCTTTCTGGCAAAAGATGTTCAGAATCCTTATATGCAAAAAGTTTATGAAGGCTTTAAAAATGCCTGTACAAAGGTAGGTGCAACACCTTTATACAAAGGACCCGAAACTGCAACACCTGAAAAACAAATTGAAATTATAAATCAGCTGATTGCTCAGGGAGTTGCCGGAATCGCTGTTGCTGCAAATGACAAAGATGCTTTGATGCCTGCACTTAAAGAAGCTATGGATTCAGGAATACAGGTTATTTCTCTTGATTCCGCTGTAAACAAAGATTCGAGGATGACTCATATTCAGCAGGCAGACCCTGAAAAAATCGGAAGAGGGCTTATTTCGTCAGCTTATGAAATGGTGAACGGGAATGGGGGCATAGCAGTTCTTTCTGCTGCCTCTACAGCTACAAACCAGAATTTATGGATTGAATGGATGAAAAAGGAAATTAACGAAAATAAGGATAAGTATAAAAACACCCCTCTTGTAAAGGTTGCATACGGTGATGATGACCCTACAAAATCCACTTCTGAAACCCAGGCACTTTTGCAAAATTCACAGGTCAAGGTTATTATTGCACCCACAACAGTTGGTATGCTTGCGGCAGGTAAAGTGTTGCAGGATAAAAAATCAAATGTAAAGCTTACCGGTCTTGGACTTCCCTCTGAAATGGCACCGTTTATTGAAGATGGAACTTGTCCCTGGATGTACCTTTGGAATCCTGTAGATATCGGTAACCTTGCCGGATATACATTAGATGCTCTTGTAAAAAAGAAAATTACAGGTAAAAATGGAGATAAGTTTGATGCAGGGGAATTAGGAGAAAAAACTGTAACAGAAGCAATTGACGGAGGAACAGAAGTACTTTTAGGAGATCCGTATAAGTTTGATAAAAATAATATTGCACAGTGGAAAGAAGTTTATTAAAAAATAGGGAATATATAAAAAATCCTGAATGCAAAAGCATTCAGGATTTTTGGCTATAGGCTACAAAAAAGATATTTTCGGCAGTTTTGCGTATAAATTTGAACTTTCATAAATGTTGCGAAGCAACACATCATTAACGAAGTGACTTCATTAGCGTAGCGGCACCATCTTCCCGAAGGGAACGCTTTATTGAAAAACGACAAGTTTCTTTCGAAACTTGTCGTTTTCTGGCAAATGACCGCAATTTTCATAAAAGGTACATAGGCGGTATTTTTGCACCCCCATTGCAAATTGGAATTTGTTGAATTATTTTCTGCTTACAATAATGTGTGCGTTATCGATTTCAATTGTTTTTACAATCGACATTGAGGTTGCACCTATGAGCGATGTTATATTATCGAGAGTGTCAGGATACACCTTGATTTTGCGAGTTCCCATATCAATATATTCGCTTTGGTTCTTATCAATAGATAAGCAAAAGATGCCGTTATCCTTTAACAAATTAACAATCTTTGTAATAACAGCTGCTTTGTTTTCAAAGTGCATCATTGTGAGGGAAGAATATATAACATCGAATGTTTCGTCAAATTCGTGACTATTAAAATCGCTGCATACGAAAGAAATATTGCCGTATTCTTTTAGGTTGTCTTTTGCTCTCTCAATGGTTTTGGGCGAAATATCAATCCCTGTCATTTTTAAGCAGCACGGAGCAACCTTAACAGCAATTCTTCCTGTACCTATACCGATTTCCAAAACTGATTTATCTTTAGAAAGCTCCAACGCTTCTAAAAACGGCACTCCATCCCATTTGCTCATATATTCTTGTAAAACGGGGAGATCACGTAAGGGATCGTTTTGTTCTTCTATCAACAAATCATAATGATCGATTACATCCATAGCAACTACCTCTGTCAAATTCTTATTTATTGTATCGACGATTATTATACAACAAAAATTTATATTTTTCAAGAAAATAACCCCAACTTTTTATCAAAGTTAGGGTTATTTGATGGCTGGGATAGAAGGATTCGAACCTCCGAAATGCGTGGGTCAGAGCCACGTGCCTTACCGCTTGGCGATATCCCAATATGTATTTTTCAAAATCAACATTACATATTATACTATAAAAAAAGCAGTATGTCAAGAGTTATTTAAAAAAAGAGGGATATTTTTTTAAATATCCCTCTTAATACAAGTATTATACTTTATTGCCATTTTGGTCAAATACAAAGTAGCCGGGGTTTTCCTTTGCCAACTTTACCGCATTATCATATGATTTAAATGCACCAAGCTGTGATTTTGCATCATCTGCAGATTTACGAACTCTGTATATGATTTCACTATCGGTATTTTGGGTATTTTCTGAAGGCTCTTGGTCAGGGGTTTCATCCGTTTTTGCAGAGTCTTCTTTATTTTGGGTAGAATTATTTTTATCAAGCTTTGAAAGTCTGTAGGTAAGAAAATCAAATTCTTCTTTCTGTTCTATAGTTAAATTAATACCCTCTAATTCATTTACAAGCTCATATGCAATTTCCAAATCATTGTCGTTTATAGCAGTACGCAGGTTGCTCAGCTTGTTTTCAATGTATTTATTGTTTACACTTCCATTTTCTACGTTATTAATAAGGTTTTGAATTTCCTTACTAAACGGATATCCGTGATAGTCATATTCTAATGAATCTAAAATATCATAAGCCTTATCTGTATCACCTTTTTCATAAGCTTCGCTTGCGGATATATAAGCTCTTAAAACTTCAGCGGTGGCAATAACCTTATCTGGGGCATCACCTGTTTTGATAGCTTTATCGAAATATGTTAAAGCGAGGGAATATTCCCCTTCGGAAACATATTTGTTTCCGGCAGCAATATCAGCTTTTAAGTTACTGCACCCAATTAAGGAAACAATGAGTACATTTATAAGTAAAAAGAACAGTACTTTTTTCATATTAACCCTTCTTTCGACAAATTATTCTTTATAATTTCACTATATAATAAAAGGATGCAATTGTCAATATATTGCATCCTTTTTTAATATAATTGTAAAATATCAGTTTAAGCTTTTGTCGGGTACTATTATACCAAGCTGAGCTTTTAAATTAGCTTTAAATGAATCAATATACTCTCGCCTGAGAGTATCCTGCTCCGCTTTTTCTTCAGGGGTAAGACCATATTCTTTTGCTTTTTTTGCAAGAAAGTTTATTCGCTCTATCTTTTTTTGTTCCATACTGATTCCTTTCTATTTATGGTAAGCAGTTCCTTCAATAATAGTAAAGGCTCTGTAAACCTGTTCAAGTAAAATTACACGCATAAGCTGATGGGGAAAAGTCATGGGAGAAAAGCTGAGCTTGAAATTCCCCATATCTTTTACTTCAGCAGAAAGTCCGTCTGAGCCGCCGATTATAAAAGTAATTTCACTAATTCCGCCATTTGCAAGCTCTGAAAATTTATCCGCAAGGGCAGGGGAGGAAAGCAGTTTTCCTTCAATACAAAGAGGTATTATAAAACTGCCTTTTGGCATAACCTTAATAATTTCTTTTCCTTCTTTTTCAATATCCTGTTTGTTTCCGCCTTTACTCTCAGAAAGCTCTTTTATTGTTATTTTACCAAATCGGCCAAGACGTTTTATGTATTCATTACAGGCATCCTTATAAAATTTTTCTTTTAAGTTTCCTACACAAATTACAGTAATATTCAAATTATCACTTCCGTAAATATGACCGCAGAAAAATCCCCTGCGGTCATAAAATTTCTACATATTTAAAAGCGTTTCTTTTACCTTGCTGAGCATATCTTTATACATAGCAAGCTTATTCTTTTCTTCTTCAATAACGTTTGCAGGAGCCTTTGAAACAAAACCTTGATTATTAAGTTTGCCTTCACAACGTTTAACTTCTCCTTCAAGTCTTGCCTCTTCCTTTTTCAGACGAGCAATTTCTTCTTCTTTATTTACAAGCTCATCAAGAGGAATTGCAATTTCTGCACTGTCAATTACAACAGTAATTGCAGAGGAAGGAACAGTTGCTTTATCGTTGGTAATTTCCACCTCAGAGGCAGAACAAAGCTTTGTATAGAAGCTTTCCCCTGCGGCAAACACATCAGCAAGGTCAGTTATAATAATAAGCTTTGCTTTTTTAGAATTGGGAACATTTTTCTCTGTTCGGATATTTCTTACAGCTTTAATTGCACCCTTGATTTTTTCAAGATTTGCAGCGTCCTTTTCAAAGGAAAGCTTTTCATCATATACAGGCCATGAGGAAATCATAATGCTTTCTCCTTCGTGAGGAAGATGCTGCCAGATTTCTTCAGTAATAAATGGCATAAAGGGATGAAGAAGCTTCATTGTATTTGAAAGAACATAGCAAAGTACCTGCTGTGCAGTTTTTGCACTAAGGCTTTCCTTATCAAACAGTCTTGGTTTAACAAGTTCTATATACCAGTCACAGAAATCATCCCAAAGGAAATCATAAAGATTAGAAACTGCAACACCAAGTTCAAACTTATCAAGATTATCTGTAACAGCTTTTACCACGTTATTATACTTTGTTAAAATCCACTTATCTTCCATTGTAAGATTTTTCTCTTCAGGAAGGATACAAGCATCTATATCTAAATTCATTAATGTAAATCTTGATGCGTTCCATATTTTATTAGCAAAGTTTCTGCTGGCTTCAACAGTTTTAGAGCCTACAATTTTATTAACCTCAGGGTCAGGATTTTTGCCTGGAGCAACAGGAGGTTCATAGATTACAGGGAATCTCATATCGTTGCCGGGTGCAACACCTGTTACAAGAGTAAACCTAAGAGCATCAGCTCCATAAAGGTCTATTATCTGTAACGGGTCAACACCATTACCTTTTGACTTGGACATTTTTTCACCATTACCATCACGAACAAGACCGTGAATGAATACGTGCTTGAAGGGAACCTGTCCCATATGCTCAAGTCCTGAAAATACCATTCTTGCAACCCAGAAGAAAATAATATCATATCCTGTAACAAGTACATCTGTGGGATAGAAATATTCAAGCTCCTTTGTTTTTTCTGGCCAGCCAAGTGTAGAAAATGGCCAAAGAGCAGAGGAAAACCATGTATCAAGTACATCGTTGTCCTGATGAACTTTTCCACCACATTTAGGACATACTGTAATATCCTCTTTGGATACTGTAGTTTCTCCGCAGTCATCACAATAGAAAGCGGGAATTCTGTGTCCCCACCAAAGCTGACGGGAAATGCACCAGTCAAAAACACCTTCCATCCAATTATTAAAGGTTTTTGTAAATCTTTCGGGAACAAACTTAGTTTCGCCCTTTTTAACTGCTTTAAGTGAAGGCTCTGCAAGAGGAGGCATTTTTACAAACCACTGCTTTGATACAATAGGTTCAACTGTGCAACCACAACGGTAGCACTGACCTACATTGTGAGAGTGAGGCTCAATATTAACTAAAAGACCTTCAGCTTCAAGGTCAGCTACCATAGCTTTTCTTGCCTGATATCTGTCCATACCCTGATATTTTCCGCCATACTCATTTATTGTTGCATCGTCATTTAATACCTTGATAATTTCAAGGTTGTGGCGTTTTCCTACTTCAAAGTCGTTAGGGTCGTGAGCAGGAGTGATTTTAACACAGCCTGTTCCAAATTCCTTATCAACATATTCGTCAGCAATAACGGGTATTTCTCTGCCCACTAAAGGAAGAATGAGGGTTTTTCCTACAAGGTCGGTATATCTTTCATCCTCAGGATGTACTGCAACCGCAGTATCGCCCAGAAGTGTTTCGGGACGTGTTGTGGCAATAACAATAAACTTATCAGAATCTTTGATAGGATAATTAATATGCCAGAAATTGCCCTGTTGTTCAATATGTTCTACCTATTCGTTTGAAAGAGCAGTAATACAGTTGGGACACCAGTTAATAATACGAGGGCACTGATAAATAAGACCTTTTTCATAAAGGTTAACAAATACCTCGCGAACGGCTTTAGAGCAACCTTCATCCATAGTAAAGCGTTCTCTTTCCCAGTCACAGGAAGAACCAAGCTTTTTAAGCTGATTTATAATTCTGCTGCCGTAATCTCTTTTCCAATCCCATACACGTTCTATAAATCTCTCTCTTCCAAGGTCATATCTTGTAAGACCTTCCTTGCGAAGCTCTGCTTCCACCTTAATCTGTGTAGCAATACCTGCGTGGTCTGTACCGGGCACCCAAAGGGTAGAATAACCCTGCATTCTTTTATATCTGATTAATATATCCTGCAAGGTTTCGTCAAAGGCATGTCCCATATGAAGCTGACCGGTTACATTGGGAGGTGGAATAACTATTGTAAAGGGTTTTTTATCTGGGTCAACCTCAGCATGAAAATACCCTTTATCTGTCCATGTTTTATAAATTCTGTCCTCAAATGAGGCAGGATTGTAGTTTTTATCAAGTCCTGTATTTTCCATTTTTATTTCCTTGCTTTTCTCTAACAAAAGCTTCCTTTCTAAACTTATTTATTAATTAAAACCGCCTGTTTTATAAAGTGCCAGAAGGCTTACTATAGCCAAAAGAACACCTGCAATTTTCAATATTGTTGAAATATTATCATTTATTCCGAATTTTCCGCCCAAAGAGGGGACGACATATATGAGAGCAACACCTATAAAGGCTAAAATCCATAATAATATTTGCATTTTCCTTGTCTCTCCTTTTTAAAATTTACCATATAATTTTACCATATTTCCCTTAAAAAGTCAATATATAAGGGGAATTCATATTAAAAATGTTTCTTCCTTTTCTGTTTCTTCAAGAGAGTCTGCCATCTCAAGTCCGTTAAGTTTGTTTAAAATAGCTCTGGAGCGTACTCCTACCAATTTATCAAGGTCGTCACTTGCCTGAGAAATATGTGTCTGTGCCTTTGTTAAAACACCGCTAAAGTTTTCAAATTCCTTTTTTACTTTGGAAAGTGTCTGCCATACCTTTGCTGTACGCTTTTCTATAGATACGGTTTTAAATCCAAGCTGAAGACTGGTCAAAAGTGCAGTAAAGGTAGTGGGACCTGAAATTATAATATTGTATTTTTGCTGTAAAAGCTCCAAAAGACCATCTCTTCGTGCTACCTCGCAGTATAAACCTTCAATAGGTAAAAACATAATGGCATAATCTGTAGTGTAGGGAGGATTTATATATTTTTCCGAAATATCCATAGCACTTTTTTTTACTGCATTTTCTAATTCTTTAGCACAAGCCTGAATACCTTCAGGATTATTGTCATATGCTTCAAGAAGTCTTGTATAGCTTTCTATGGGAAACTTTGAATCCACAGGAAGCAGAACAGTCTGGTCATTGGAGGGAAGCTTTACCGCAAATTCAACCTGTTGTCCGCTACCCTGTTTAATTACAGCATTTTTTATATATTGTTCAGAGGATAACATCTGACACAAAAGCCTTTCAAGCTGAAGCTCTCCCCATACACCTCTGTTTTTTACATTGGAGAAAATTTTTTTTAAATCACCCACGCCTGCAGCAAGAGTTTGCATTTCTCCAAGACCTTTATACACCTGCTCAAGCTGTTCGTTTACAGTTTTAAAGGATTCGCCAATACTTTTGTTTAAGGTTTCGTGAAGATTTTCGTCAACTGTTTTACGGATATTTTCAATGGATTTTTCGTTTTTTTCTTCAATTTGAGAAAGCTTATATTCTATTTTTCTGTTTTGTATTTCAAAACGGTTTTCCATAGACATATTAAGTCTTGAAATGCTTTCTGAAAGCTCCTGACGATTTTTCAAGGACTGCTCGGCGTTTTCTTTCCTTTGAGTTATCAGTTCCTGGCGGATAGAGGAGTCGTTTTTTGGCATTTTTAATATTAAAATTATTAAAAGGATAATTGAAATTACACAAAGGGCAATAGATATGTAAACCATATGTTACCTCCTATAAAATACTACCACAAATAGTATATCATTACCAGAATAAAAAGTCAAACAAAAAACGACGGATTTATCCGTCGTTTTACTAAAAGTTCACTTTTTTTCTGCCTTCCTTGCTAAGGAGGATATGGTACTTAAATCCGCAGGCTTTAGCAAGGTTTTCTGCATCATTATAACCAAAATCGAGAAAATCCTTGTTATGACAATCAGAATTAATACATATTTCTCCTCCATACTGTTTAATAAGCTTCAGTAAGTTTTTGGAAGGATAGGGAGTAGTGCGTTTTCCTCTTGCCATAGCCCCTGTGTTTATTTCAAAGGGCACATCAAAGGTGCATAAAATTTTAATATATTTTTCTGCTATTTTAAGATATTTTTCGGTTTCGGGAATATTATGGGTTTCGCAGAATTTCATTAAAAGGTCAATATGACCTATAATGTCAGGCTGAATTTTTTCTACTGCAGTTACAAGAGTTTGAAAATAATCCTCAGCATAATTTTCAAAGCTTTCATTATAGTAATTTTTTATAATGGCTGCCTGACTTTCTGCTGATTCATCCACTGACAAATATTCTCCGTTTTTTTTAGTATAATGCACAGAGGCAATAGTATAATCGGGGGTGATTTCGGGCTTGCTGGAATATAAATCCATTTCAAGACCGCAGAGTATTTCCATTTTTCCTTTGTACTTTTCCTTAAGTATTGATATTTCAGCAAAATATCTTTTTTGGTCTTCCTTTGACATAGAATAAAATTCCACATCTCCGTGAGCGTGTCCCGAAAATCCCAAAGAGATAAAATTTAAAGAATATGCTTTTTCTGCCATTTCTAAAGGAGAGTTTAAACCGTCACAAAAATGGGTATGAGTATGAAAATTACTTTTAATCATACTATTTCTTTTTACCTGTCATTTTTTCTTGTTTTACTTTATGGTCAATAATATGTCTTGAATCAAGCTCCTGTCTGATTTCGTCCGGAGTTATACCCATTTCTGCCATAAGCACTAAAACGTGGTATGCAAGGTCAGCAATTTCATAAATAGTTTCTTTTTTGTCGTTTGATTTGGCGGCAATAATAACCTCGGTAGATTCTTCGCCCACTTTTTTTAGAATTTTATCAATTCCCTTCTGGAAAAGATAGGTAGTATAAGAACCTTCAGGAAGGTCTTTTTTTCTGCCCTTTAAAAGCTCAAACAAGGAATCTATTGAATATCCGGAAAAGTTCCTTTCCTGCCAGATGGGATTTTCAAAACATGAATCTGTACCAAGATGACAGGCGGGGCCTTCCTTTTCTACTAGTATAACAAGGGCATCCTTATCACAATCGGCAACAATGGATACAATTTTCTGATAATTTCCGCTGGTTTCTCCTTTAAGCCAAAGCTTTCCTCTTGAACGGCTGAAGAAACAGGTCTTTCCTTTCTTTATGGAAATTTTAAGGCTTTCTCTGTTCATATAAGCAAGAGTTAAAACTTTTTTTGTTATTGCATCTACAACAATAGCAGGAATAAGACCGTTTCCGTCAAACTTAAGTTCATCAATATTAATCATTTTTCTATAACCTCACTTGTATATTATTTTTATTTAACAACTTTTTAAGTTTTGGAATTTCAACTTCACCAAAATGGAAAATTGATGCTGCAAGCCCTGCGTCAATATCGGGTATCTGAGTAAAAAGCTCAATAAAATCCTGTGCATTTCCTGCTCCGCCTGAAGCAATTACAGGAACGTTTACTGCATTTCGTACAGCTTTAAGCATTTGGATGTCGAAGCCTTGTTTAACTCCGTCAGTATCAATTGAGTTTACTACAACCTCGCCTGCCCCAAGAGCTACACATTTTTTTATCCATTCTATAGCCTCAAGTCCTGTGTTTTCCCGTCCGCCCTTGGCAAAAACTTTAAACTCTCCATCTACTCTTTTTATATCTACCGAAAGAACAACGCATTGAGCACCGTATTTTTCGGAGGCTTCCTTAACAAGCTGTGGATTTTTAATTGCACCTGAGTTTACACTTACTTTATCTGCACCGCATTTTAGCACTCTGTCAAAATCCTCTAAAGTGTTAATTCCTCCGCCTACTGTAAGAGGAATAAAGATACAGCTTGCAACTTCTTTTAAAATATCTGTAAACAATTTTCTTCCTTCAGCTGAGGCAGTAATATCGTAAAATACAAGTTCATCTGCACCGCAGCTGCTATAATATTTTCCAAGCTCCACAGGGGAAGAAACATCCTGCAAACCCTGAAAATTTGTACCCTTTACCACTCTGCCGTTTTTTACATCAAGACAGGGGATAATTCGCTTTGTTATCATTTTACCGCCTCCAGAGCATCTTTTAACTTTATTGCCCCTGTATAATAGGCTTTACCGATTATTACACCATATAAATTCATTTTGTTAAGTGCAATAATATCAGATAAATCGGTTACTCCCCCTGAAGCAGTAATATCAAGAGTAAACTCATCTGACAGCTTTTTGTAAAGCTCTCTGTTTGTGCCTTGCATTGCACCGTCTTTTGAAATATCGGTGCAGATTATATTTTTAACTCCAAGGGTTTCCATTTCTTTGCAAAATTCAAAGGCATCAACATTACTTGTTTCAGTCCAGCCTTTAATGGCAACACAGCCCTCATTTATATCCACACCTACAGCTACTTTATCGCCGTGCTTTTCTATGGCTTTAATAAGAAATTCTCTGTCGTTTATTGCAGCAGTGCCAAGAATTATTCGCTTAACACCACAGTTTATATACTTATCAGCAGTTTCCATATTTCTTATGCCGCCGCCAATTTCCACAAAAAGATTTGTCTGTTTTGCAATCTGCTCTACTATTTTTAAATTAGGAGTACTTCCATCTTTAGCACCTTCTAAATCCACCATATGGATATACTTTGCACCGCAAGACTCAAAGTCCCGTGCAATTTCAATGGGATTTTCACTATATACCGTCATTTTTTCGTAATTACCCTTTAAAAGACGCACTCCTTTGCCGTCAAATAAATCAATCGCAGGAAAAATATTCATATCTTATTACCTTAACCTTTTTAAATTATATCACTTTATATACTGATTTCATTAAATGCTTTAAGGATGGAAAGTCCCACTTCACCGCTTTTTTCGGGATGAAACTGACATCCATAAATATTATTTTTTGCAACGGCGGCAGTAACACTTAATCCATAATCGGTAACTGCAACAGCATTTTCGTTTTCTCCTTCAACAAAAAAGGAATGAACAAAATATACATAATCACCGCTATGTAGATATTTTAAAATTTCATTTTCTCTTTTCGTTTCCAGCTTATTCCAGCCAATGTGAGGAATTTTAAGCTGTGAAGGCATTTTTCCTTTCATGGGAATTACCTCTCCGTTTAAAAGTCCAAGACCGGTATGCTCGCCGTATTCGTAGCTTTTTTCAAATAATAACTGCATACCAAGGCATATACCCATTATGGGTTTGCCTTTTTCAGCTTCTTTTAAAATAACCTTGTCAAGACCTGATTGTCTTAATTTATTTATGGCATCTTTAAAAGCACCAACACCTGGGAGAATTATTCTGTCGCTTTTTTCTATTACAGATGCATCTGAGGTTATTACAGAAGCAATACCTGAATATTTTAAGGAAGAACTTAAGGAAAAAAGGTTTCCTACGCCGTAATCTACTATTGCTAACATTTATAAAATACCTTTCGTTGAGGGAATTTTGTCACTGTTTTCTGGGTCAATATTACAAGCTATTTTAAGGCTTCTGCCAAAGGACTTAAATGCACCTTCGATTATATGATGAGAATTTTCACCTTCAAACTGTCTTATATGAAGGGAAATTTCACATTTTCTTACAAAGGCAAGGAAAAATTCTTTAGTAAGTTCTGTGTCAAAATCTCCTACCTTTACTGCAGGAATATTAAGTGCATATCCAAGATGAGCTCTTCCTGAAATATCAAGTGCAGTAAGAATAAGTGCCTCGTCCATAGGAAGAATAAAACAGCCGTATCTTATAATGCCTTTTTTGTCGCCCAGTGCATTTTTAAAAGCATCACCAAGGGCAATACCTACATCTTCAACCGTGTGGTGGTAATCAACATATGTATCTCCCTGACATTTTACATCAAGGTCGAATTTTCCGTGATGTGCAAAAAGTGTAAGCATATGGTCAAGAAAACCACAGCCCGTATCTATATTGCTTTTACCGCTTCCCTCAATAGTAAGGGCAAGAGAAATCTTAGTTTCAGCAGTATTTCTGTTTATAGTTGCACTTCTCATTTGCTTTTCTCTCCTTGTTTTAGTATATCACCGATTGCCTTCACAAGGCTTTCCATTTCCTCTTTGCTACCTATAGTAATTCTGTTAAAATCTGTTATTTCCTTCTTTGAAAAATGACGCACTAAAATACCTTTTTCTTTTAATTTAATGTAAAGGCTTTCTCCTGAAATTTTATCCGATTTTGCAAAAATAAAATTAGCTTTGGAATTTGTAACATAAAAGCCCATTTCCTTTAATGCAGAAACAGTAAATTCTCTCGTTTCAATAATTTCTTTGCAATTATCCATATAATAACTGTTTTCTTCTATTGCCTTTACGCCTGCAATCTGGGTAAGCCTGTTAATATTATATGGGTTTGTGGAATATTTAAGCTTTTCCAAATCTGCAATTATTTCCTTGTTGCCAAAAGCAAAACCAAGTCTTGCACCCGCCATACTTCTGGATTTTGAAAAGGTTTGTACCACCAAAAGGTTATTATATTCTTGTATAAGCGGTAGGGCAGACTCTCCGCCGAAATCCACATATGCTTCGTCAATAAGCACAATATTGTCGGGGTTTGTATCAAGAATTTGTCTTATTTCCTGTAATGAAAGAGTGATTCCGGTAGGTGCGTTTGGGTTTGCAATACATATAAGCTTGTTTTTGTTAAAGTATTTTCTAATGTCAATAGAAAAATCCTTCTCTAAGGGGATTTCCTCAGGAGTAATTCCGTTAAGCTTTGCAAAAACGCTGTAAAAACCATAGCTTATTGCAGGATATACCACACCTTTATCACCATATGCCATAAAGGCAAAATTCAAAATATCGTCAGAGCCGTTTGCCACATAAACATTTTCAAATGAAACTCCGTAATTTTCTGCAATGGTGGTTTTAAGAAGGCGGGATTCAGGGTCACTGTATAAACGCAAATCCCGTACAGCATCACTGTTTATTGCCTCTATCACGCCAGGTGAGGGGGGATAGGGCGACTCGTTTGTATTTAATTTTATATATTTTTTATCTCTTGGTTGTTCCCCGGGAACATATTCCTCCAAAGTGAAATATTTTTGTGAGAGAAATTTACTCATTTTACTTTTCCTCTTTTTTCTCAAACCTTATAGTTGCACTTCTTGCATGAGCACTAAGCCCTTCTTTTTCTGCAAAATAGGCAATTTTATCTGCCACCTTTGAAAGGGCAGCTTCTGTGTAGTAAGTAAACTGTGATTTTTTTACAAAATCATCTACCGACAGGGGACTGGAAAATCTTGCGGTGCCTGATGTAGGAAGCGTATGGTTAGGACCTGCAAAATAATCCCCAAGTACCTCAGGACAATATCTGCCCATAAAAATACTCCCTGCATTTTTGATTTTATCAAGGTAATCAAAAGGATTGGCTACACAAAGCTCTAAATGCTCTGGTGCAATTTCGTTTGCAGCATCTATAATTTCCTCTAAAGATTTTGTTACTATAATTTTTCCGTTATTGTCAATGGAAGCTCTTGCAATTTCCTTTCGGGGAAGGAGCTCAAGCTGTTTTTCTATTTCCAGACTTACTTTTTCTGCAAAAAATTCATCATCTGTAACAAGCACAGCAGAAGCATTTTTGTCATGCTCGGCTTGTGAAAGAAGGTCTGCTGCTATAAAGGCAGGGTCACTTTTGTTGTCTGAAATAACAAGAATTTCACTTGGTCCTGCAATCATATCAATATCCACAAGTCCAAACACCTGTCTTTTTGCTTCTGCCACAAATGCATTACCAGGTCCTACAATTTTATCTACCTTAGGAATAGTTTGAGTACCATATGCAAGTGCTGCAACTGCCTGTGCACCGCCTGTTTTAAATATTCTATCTACCCCTGCAATCTTTGCTGCAGCAAGTATGGCAGGGTTAACCTTGCCGTTTGACATAGGTGGAGTAGTAATACAGATTTCACAACAGCCTGCAATTTTTGCGGGAATTGAATCCATTAAAACTGTGGAGGGATATGCAGCCGTACCACCGGGAACATATAGTCCCACTTTCTCAATGGGAGTTACCTTCTGGCCTGTAATTACGCCATCCTTTTCACTGATAATAAAACTGTTTTTAACCTGACGGGAATGAAAGCTTTTGATATTTTCGGCAGCTTCTTTTAATATTTCCACAAATTCAGGTTCTACAAGTGTAAACGCTTCATCAATTTCCTCTTTAGTAACCTCAATGGAAGAAAGAACTGCCTTATCAAACTTTTCCGCATACATAAAAAGTGCTTTGTCACCATTTTTGCGTACCTGGGATATAATATCGGCAACAATGTCTGATACATCAGAAGTGGGAGTTGTATGTGAAAAAATTTCTTCAGGGGAATTTATTCCGGATTTTAATATTTTTATCATTTTATTTTCTACCTTTGCCTTAAGATTTTTTTACCTGCTCCGCAATAGATTTGCGGATATTCTCTATAATTTCTTTTTTGAATCTGTAGGAGGATTTATTTGAAATAAGTCTTGCACTGATATTCACAATATCCTCAACAGGCTCAAGATTATTTTCCAAAAGAGTTTTACCCGTTTCTACAATATCCACAATAACATCAGAAAGACCTAAAATAGGTGCAATCTCAATAGAACCGTTTAAGTGAATAATATCAATATCACGGCATTTTTCTCCATAGAAGGAACGTGCAATATTTGAAAACTTAGTTGCTACTCTTAAGGTTTTTGTATCATCATAGATAAACCCTTTTTTTGCTGCCACTGCCATTCTGCATTTGCCAAGCTGAAGGTCGCACAAATCATATACATCAGGTGAGTATTCAAGTAAAATATCATATCCTGCAACACCGATGTCCGCTGCACCTCTTTCAACATAAATTGCAACATCCGACGGCTTTACCCAGAAATAACGCACCTTTTTTTCGCTGTTTTCAAAAATCAGCTTTCTGTTCTGCTCTTTTATTGCAGGACATTCATAGCCAGCTTTTTCAAACATTTCATACACCTTTTCTCCAAGTCTTCCTTTTGGAAGGGCAACATTTACAAATTCATCCTTTAGTTCAAGAGCATCATCTAAATGCTCAAGCTCGTCAAGATATACTGCAAAGCCGATAGCGCCGCCGTTTCTGCCCAGCTTTTTCATAAGTCCGTTATATTCGCCTCCTGAAATTACAGGGGTAGCGATTCCGCTTATATAGCATTTAAAAACTATACCGCTATAATAGCCTGTGGAGTTGGAAAGAGAAAAGTCAATGGAAATATTTTCCCTGTCACTTTCAAATATTTCTTCAAATATAGTTGTAAAATCATACAGCTTTTCTTTCGTTTTTGAAGATATACAATATCTTAAAAGTCCTGATTTTGCGTCATTTGCATCATTGTAGCTTTCCATAAGTGCAGATAAAGCAGTAAACTGCTCGATTGTACATTTAGCTTTTAGAATATCAGTATTTTTTTCAAAAAAAGCGTCGCAAAGTTCTTTGTCAAACTTTCTGTCAATGCCGTAATCTGCAAAAAAGCTTTCTGCAAAATCAATATCAGATACTACCATATGATAGCTGTCTTTTATAATGCTTGCACTTTTTTTGGCAAGGCGTACTACCTGAATGACATCCTCTCTTTTTATGTCACCAATACACTCAATGCCTGTTTGCATAATTTCCTTATATGTATGAGAAGAATCGGAAATCCTATATACATTTTCATTATAAAAAAGCTTGTCTGTTCTGCCCGGAATATCTTTAGAGTTTTTTACAATAGAAAGTGTAACGTCTGGTTTTAGTGCCAGAAGTTTTCCGTTAGTATCGTTAAAGGTTATAATTCCGTCCGAAATAAGGAAATCCTTATTTTTCATATATAAATCATATTCTTCAAACTTACTCATTTTAAACTTGCGGTATCCGCTGTCTGAATAAAGAGTACGAAGACCAAATACGATTTTTTCTTCATCTTTTAATATTTTTTCATCAATTATCATTTTCAACATCCTTCATAATATCCAGTGCAATTTTATAGCCGCCTGATCCATAGTTAAGACACCTGTTAACTCTGCTTATTGTAGCCGAACTTACTCCTGTCATTTCTGTGATTTCAGAATAGTTTTTTCCGCTGTCTAAAAGGCTTGCAACCTCAAGACGCTGGGAAAGAGCAAGCACCTCCTGAATTGTGCAAAGGTCCTCAATAAGAAGCTCTGCATCCTGTGGAGTTTTTATATTTGCTATAACACGGCACAGCCTTTTTATTTCTTCAAGATTTTTCTTTGGCATAATTATCGCCTCCGTTTCTCAATTTAACACTCTAACATTTTATCACTTTTGTGTGTGAAAGTCAATAGATAATCTTAAAGATTTATTAAATTATACGAAAAATACAAAAAAACTCTTTACAAACTGAAATTTTTATGGTATAATACTAATTGTATAAAGATTATTTACAAGTAAAGGTGTGATTATTTACATGGATGACAGTTCGGATGCGGATAATTGTTTTTCTCCGTATAATTTAACTATCACCTGTGAAAAAAAGAATATTTGATATTTTAGGGCACAGCCTGATTCTGAAATAAAAGGATTGGGTTATGCTTTTTTTGCTTTTTTACAGGAAAAATTGGGAAGGATACAAACTTTTCGCTAAAAGAGAAGGAAATTATTTGGAGGAAAAACTATTATGATAAAACCACTTATGTTACTTATAGTACTTATATTTTTAAATGCAACCTTTGCAAGTGCAGAGATTGCCGTTATTTCAATGAGTCAGTCAAAGCTTAAAAAAATGTCAGCAGAAGGCAACAAAAAGGCTGACAAGCTTTTAAAGCTTACTGACCAGCCTGCAAAATTCCTGGCTACAATTCAGGTTGCTATTACTCTTGCGGGATTTTTACAGAGTGCTTTTGCTGCGGAAAATTTTGCAGGTCCATTGGTGGACTTTCTTGTAAAGCATGGAGTTACAATCAGTGAAAGTATTTTAAAAACAGCTTCTATTGTTGTAATTACAATGGTACTTGGTTATTTCAACTTAGTATTTGGTGAGCTTGTTCCAAAAAGAGTTGCTATGAAAAAGTCTGAAAAGCTTGCTCTTGGTATGTCGGGAATGCTGTATGGGGTATCAGTAATATTTGCACCCCTTGTATGGCTGCTTACCATTTCAACAAACGGAGTACTTAGACTTTTCGGTATCAATCCTGATGAAAACGAAGAACAGGTTACAGAAGATGAAATTCTGATGATGCTTGAAGAAGGTAACGAACAGGGTACTATTCTTGAAGAAGAAAATGAAATTATTCAAAATGTGTTTGAGTTTAACGATATTACCGCAGGTGATATTGCAGTTCACAGAGTTGATGTTGATATTCTCTGGGCTGAAGATCAGGTGGAAGAATGGGAAAAGACTATTCATAAATCAAGACATACTCTTTATCCTGTGTGTGAAAAATCAGCAGATAATGTTATTGGTATTTTAAACGCAAAGGATTATTTCAGATTAGAAAATAAGGAAAAAGAGTTAATCCTTCAGGAGGCACTTCATCCCGCATATTTTGTACCTGAAACAATTACTGCGGATATACTTTTCCGTAATATGAAAAAAGCAGGTCACAAATTTGCGGTTGTTATGGATGAACGTGGAGGTATGGAGGGTATTATCACCTTAGTTGACCTTGTTGAGGAACTTGTAGGGGACTTGAATGACGAGGATGACGAGGAGAAAAACGAAGAGCCTACCATTACAAGAATTGATGAATGTCAGTGGAAAATCACAGGTAATATTGACCTTGAGGATTTGGCAGAAGAAACAGGACTTGACTTTGAAAATGATGATTATGATACGTTTACAGGTCTTGTGTTTGACGTACTTGGTATTGTTCCGGAGGACGGAGAAGGTAAACATATTGAAGTAACTCTTCCGGGTATGGAGGTTACAATTACACGAATTGAAGCTCACCAGATTGATGAAGCATATATTAAAAAAATATCACAGGAAATAGAAGAAACTGAAGAATAATTAAAGGTTTAAAAGCGGAGTGTTAACTAATATAATCACTCCGCTTTTATACCCTTGAAAAACTTGACTAAGAATTATATTTTTGGTATAATGATACAAAGTGTAAGTTCATTAAAGGGATGAATAATAAATGGATAAATCTTACAGGAAAATATATAAAATTTCAGACCCTAAATTTTTGGTAAATTTTTGGTTTTATAACAAAAAAATTATAATAGGTGTAATAATTGGGGTTCTTGCTATTATTTGGGCAGGGGTAAGCTGCAGTAAAATAAAAAGACCTGATGTGAGCATACTTTATGTTTCTTCCAGTACTGTAGATGACAGCAAGGTTAATGAGGTTGAACAGGAGTTTGCAGAACTGATAGAGGATACTAACGGTGACGGAGAATGTGTAGTACGGCTGATAGTTATATCCGTGCCGGATGGTGTTACACAAGAGGTAGATACTGCTAATACTTCCCGCGTGAATACTGAAATTATAAATGGAGACAGTAATATCATAATTGGAGAAAAAAGCAGAATTAAGGCTTTTTTAAAACAGCAGGAATTCTTTCAAAGTATTAACTCTTTTGGAAATCCCTATGTATCGGGAGATTTTGCTGTAGATATAAAAAATACTATCTTTGCAAGAAAAATGGAATATAGTCAAAACACTCCCCTTTGCCTTATGATTAAGGGAGGAGAAAATGATGTTGACGAAACAAAAAGTCTGATGTACACACAAAGTCTTTTGCTGGCTGAAAAAATAATGAGTGAAAAATAAATTATGTACCAGTATTCTGTAAATTAAAATTACAGAATACTGAGGGAATGTTTATTCCCGAAAACATAAAGACTAACGGCTTAACATATAGTCCATTGCGTTACCCACAGTAGAAAAAAAACCTTTTGCAGTTTTACGCATTTTCTTTGCCTGTTTGTCATTTATTGGATCCATAACCATTCCTGCAACAGCACCAATAGCAACGCCGGTAATCATACCTGTATAAAAGTTTTTCACTTTTATTCCTCCAAGATAAATTATTTGCGTCCCGTTTATATTTTGAGTTTTAGTTTCATATTATATACTTGATAATTATGCCAACTGAAAGGATAGGATAAAATGGCTGAAATTAAAGAATTTAAAGGTCTTTTTTACGACAGTGAAATCGTGGGAGACATATCTTCTGTAGTTGCACCTCATTGTCATAGTTCAGAGGAAGAAACTATCAAAAAGTATGCTTCAAATCATCCTTTTAATATTATTCGTCTTGAGTATCCATCTGTAGATGAAGAAAAGGAGCAGGACAAATACTCTGTAGCCACAGACACTTTAAACAAGTGGCTGGATACAGGGATTTTAAAGTATGATGACACTCCCGGTATTTATATTCATAATCAGAAATATACTCTTTTTGAAGAAGAAAAAAACATTTCAAATATAATATGCAGAGTAAAAATTGATGATGGTATTACTAAGCCTCATGAAGATACTTCCTCTGCTTTTTATGATGATTATAAAAGTGACAGATATAATCTTATGAATGCCACCGGAGCAGTTTTTAACAGCATTTATGCTATGTATAAGGACCCTGAGGGGGAAATTGCTGAAATTATAGCATCAGGAGATGAACTTATTACAGAGTTTGCGGATAATTTAGGTACTATACATACTTTGTGGAAAATTACAGATGCTGATAAAATTAATGGTCTAAAGGAAGCTTTTACAGAAAAACAATTAGTACTTGCAGACGGACATATCAGATACAGCGTGGCAGAGAACTATTGTAAAAGAATAAAGCAGGAGGCAGTTGAATATTCCGGAGAAGAACCTTTTAATTATGTTATGATGGAGCTTGCTGTTTTAGGGGATAATCTTCCTGATATTTTGCCTATTCACAGAATTATAAAAAACAAACAGGAATTTGACGAAAAAAAGATAATTGAAAAGCTAAATGAGAAATTTGATTTTGAAAAATCCTACATAAGAGAGTGCGATGCTCCAAAAATCAAAGCAAGACTTGCCGAAAGCAGGGAAAAGCAAGCGATAGGCTTTTATACAGGGAAGGATTACTATTATATTGTGACGCCCAAAGAAAAAGTTATGCACCTATCTGATTCTGAAATTTTGCATAAGCTTATTTTGGAACCGGCTTTTTACATTACTAAAGATAATGCTAAAGCTTATCTTGAATATGGAACATCTATTGCAGATTGTGAAAAAAAGGTAAGAGAGCAAGAGGCAAACTGTGCCTTTTATCTTAATCCTATGAAGGCAGAGGAGATATATGAAGCGGCAGAAGAAAAAAAGCCTGTGCCAAAGAGGACAAATGCTTTTTATCCTAAACTTATGATAGGGATATTAATAAACAAATTTGAAGATAAGGAGGAAGAAAAATGAGCATAATAATTGATTTTATTTCAAGGGTGAAATTTTCAGATATTATTGATATTTTACTGGTTGCATATCTGATTTATGAACTTATTCGTCTTGTGTCTGGCACAAAAGCCGCACAGATTATAAAGGGTATTGGAATACTTCTTTTAATTACGCTGGTAAGTGACCTGTTTAAATTTAACACCATGAATTATATTTTAAGAAATACAATTCAGGTAGGATTGATTGCCCTTATTATTCTTTTTCAACCTGAACTCAGACGTGCACTTGAAAAAGTAGGAAGGAATTTTTTTGGAAATATTTCAAAAGGCTCAAACAGCTATATGGAAAACACTGAAGAGGTTATTAAACAGGTATGTGATGCATCTGAAGCTTTTTCCAAAAAAAGAACAGGCGCTATAATTGTTTTTGAAAGAGAATCAAATCTTAATGAAATGCTGATAGGACAATATTCCTATATTGATTCTGTTGTAACTTCCCCTGTGCTTCAAAATATTTTTTATCCAAACACACCCCTTCACGATGGTGCAGTTATAATAAGAAATAACAGAATTGCTACTGCTAATTGTTATCTTCCTCTTACAGGACTTGAAAGTCTTGACCAGGAAATGGGTACAAGACACAGAGCTGGAATTGGTATTACGGAGGTTTCAGACTGTATTTCCCTTATGGTATCTGAAGAAACAGGTAAGATATCTGTTGCAGTGGAAGGTGTAATTGAAAGAGGTCTTTCAAAAGAAACTCTTGCAAAGAAACTTAAAGAGCTTTTAATTCCCGAAGATAATCAAAATGAGAAAAAAGGCTGGCTGAAACGGATGGTGAATAATAATGCTAAGTAAAATTTTTGAAAACAAGATAGTTCAGATGATTTTTGCTGTTGCCGTTTCTATTGCAGTGTGGAGTTATGTTGTTATTACCGATAATCCGCAATACACAGAAAATCTTACTGTTACAAATATTGAATATGCTGGTATGAAGGGAATAACCGATAATGACCTTTATATGCTGGATGATCTTCCACGAGGTATTGAAGTGAGAGTTACAGGGTCCAGAAATTTAGTTACAAAAATAACTAACGGCTATAGTGCTAAAATAGATTTTTCAGGAATTTATGGTGCAGGGGAATATGATGTTCCTGTTACTGTTACAGTGCCAAGCGGTGTAACCTTGAAAAAGATTAAGCCCGAAACTATTCATGTTTCTATTGATACAGGTAAAACAAGGCATATACCAACATCGGTAAATATTACAGGTGAAGAAAAAAATGGTTTTGAAATAACTCCCGTTGATAAAGAGATTGCTGTAAGCGGACCTTCCAGTATTGTTTCAAAAATAGCTAAAATATCTGTAGAGATTGATACTAAAAATATAACTGATGAAAAACAGCAGAAATTTTATGGTGTTGCTGTGGACAGTAGCGGCGAGGTCATATTAGATGAACGTATAACCTTTGATAATTCTTTAAAAGTAGATGTAAAAAGAATTAAAGAGGTTCCTATAGCTTTTACTGATTCGGATTTGCCTGAAGCAATTACTGGTATGTACGAAACAGATATACACCTTAATAAAAAATTTCTTAAGGTGTATGGAGAAAAAGATGCACTTGAAAAGCTGGAAAAATTAAAGATTGATGTTAGAAATATGATATTTGACCCTGTATTGAAAGAGCAGGAAATAACAGGAAAAGTTATTCTTCCTGAAGGAATAACCTTAGGAGAAAATGGGGAAAATAAGGTTATAATTACCATTACTTATACATTAAAAGAAGTGGAGGAAAATCCCTCTGACGATGAAAATAATGAACATTCCGAAATTATCCCGTCAGATAGCATAGAAAATCAATAATTTGAGATATTTGGCGTAATCTTTTGAAATACGGAGAAAAAATAAGAGATTACGCTATAATCTTATATTTTTAAGTTTGAAATTTTTACCAAAAAAGAGTAATATATTATTAGCACTCAAAGAGAAAGAGTGCTAATAATATTTGTTAGATTATTATTTATATAGGAGGATTTTATTTATGAAAGTAAAACCATTACTTGACAGAGTAGTTGTAAAGGCTACAGAAACAGAAGAAACTACAAAAAGCGGTATTGTTCTTCCAGGCTCTGCACAGGAAAAACCTCAGATTGCACAAGTTGTAGAAGTTGGTCCCGGTGGAATAGTTGACGGAAATGAAGTAAATATGCAAGTTAAGGTTGGAGATAAGGTTATCGTCAGCAAATATGCAGGCACTGAAGTTAAAATTGATGGTCAGGAGCTTACTATAGTAAGACAGGGCGATATTCTTGCAATTGTTGAATAAAAGAAAGGAAGTAATATAAAATGGCTAAACAGTTATTACATGGTGAAGAGGCAAGAAAGGCTCTTGAAAAGGGTATAAATATTCTTGCTGATACAGTTAAAATTACACTTGGTCCTAAAGGACGTAATGTAGTACTTGATAAGAAATTCGGTACACCACTTATTACAAATGATGGTGTTACTATTGCTAAGGAAATTGAGCTTGAGGATCCTTTTGAAAATATGGGTGCTCAGCTTGTAAAGGAAGTTGCAACAAAAACAAATGATATTGCGGGTGATGGAACTACAACTGCTACACTTTTAGCACAGGCTATGGTAAGAGAGGGACTTAAAAACTTAGCAGCAGGTGCTAATCCTATGATTTTAAGAAAAGGTATGAGCAAGGCTATTGAAGCTGCAGTTAAGTCAATTGTAAACTCCAGCGAAAAGATTAAGGGCAAGGATGATATTGCCAGAGTTGCTGCTATTTCTGCGGCGAATGAAGAAGTTGGCGATCTTATTGCTGATGCTATGGAAAAAGTAAGCAACGACGGGGTTATTACTCTTGAAGAATCTAAAACTGCTGAAACCTACTCAGATGTAGTTGAAGGTATGCAGTTTGACAGAGGTTATATTTCACCTTATATGGTAACTGATACAGACAAAATGGAAGCTGTACTTGACGACCCTTATATCCTTATTACCGATAAAAAGATTACTAATATTCAGGAAATTCTTCCTCTTTTAGAGCAGATTGTTCAGCAGGGACAGAAGCTTCTTATTGTGGCTGAAGATGTTGAAGGTGAAGCGATTACAACTATTGTTTTAAATAAGCTTCGCGGTACATTTACCTGTGTTGCAGTTAAGGCTCCCGGCTTTGGTGACAGAAGAAAGGCTATGCTTGAAGATATTGCGGTATTAACAGGCGGTACAGTTATTTCATCTGAAATCGGTCTTGAACTTAAGGACACCACTCTTGAACAGCTTGGAAGAGCTAAAAAGGTTGTTGTTCAAAAGGAAAACACAATAATTGCAGATGGTATGGGAGACTCAAATGCTATCGCTGACAGAGTTGCACAGATTAAAAACCAGATTGCAGAAACCACATCTGATTTTGATAAAGAAAAGCTTTCTGAAAGACTTGCAAAGCTTGCAGGGGGCGTTGCAGTAATTCACGTTGGTGCTGCTACCGAAACTGAAATGAAGGAAATGAAGATGCGTATTGAAGATGCCCTTGCAGCTACCAGAGCAGCAGTTGAAGAAGGTATTGTTGCAGGTGGCGGTACAGCATTTATTAACGCAATTCCTGCTGTTAAAGAGCTTTATGATAACACAAATGGTGATGAAAAAACAGGTGTTTCTATTATCTTAAAAGCATTGGAAGAACCTGTAAGACAGATTGCATCAAATGCAGGTGTTGACGGAAGTGTTATTATTGAGAAAATAAAAAATTCTGACAAGGGTATAGGCTATAATGCTCTTACAGAAGAATATATCAATATGATTGAGGGGGGTATTGTTGACCCTGCAAAAGTTACAAGAAGTGCTCTTCAAAATGCGGCAAGTGTAGCATCTATGGTGCTTACAACAGAAAGCCTTGTTGCTGATAAACCCAGTGAAGCTCCCGACCCTGCTATGGCAGCGGGAATGGGCGGAATGGGCGGAATGTATTAATTCCACCCTCTTTAAAGTAATAAAAAAGCCGAGATTAATTAATCTCGGCTTTTTGTTATATAATCTCTAAAAATTCCATTTCGCGTTTTAAAAGTTCTTTGTTTGCCTCCGACATATTCCAAAGAGGAAGGCGGGTATAATCATTACAATGCCCTGTAAGGGAAAGTGCGTATTTTATGGGTATTGGGTTTGTTTCGCAAAACAAAAGAGAAATCAGCCTTGCATATTTGCTTGTAAGCGTGCGGGTTTTATTTATATCTCCACCCAAAAAGCTATTGCAGATTTCAGATACCTGCACAGGCAAAATATTTGAAAGTACGGATATAACTCCCACACCTCCACATGCAAGAGTGGGAAGAATTACATCATCATTACCTGCATATACCGCAAAATCTTCTCCTGCTTTTGAATGAATAGGTCCAATTACCCGTAAATCTCCGCTTGCTTCCTTGATTCCGCAGATGTTTGAAACATTTGCAAGCTCTCCGCAGGCACAGGGAGAAATATTCATTCCTGTCCGTGAAGGAACATTATACAAAATTACAGGAAGATTAGTGGAGTTTGCCACAGCAGTAAAATGCCTAATTAATCCTTCTTCGTTTGTCTTGTTGTAATAGGGGGTAACATGTAAAAGGGCATCTACCCCACTGGATTCTAAAAGCTTTGACAGCTCAATTGCCCTAAAAGTATTATTACTGCCTGCACCGGCAATAACAGGGATTTTACCATTAACCTTCTTTAAGACAAATTTCGCCATAGTAGCTTTTTCATCATCTGTAAGGGTAGATGCCTCTCCTGTAGTTCCAAAAATAATTAAGGCATCAATATTACCTTCAAGCTGAAAATCTATCAGCTTATCAAGCGCATTGTAATCAATCTTGTTATCTTTTGAAAATGGTGTAACAAGTGCAGTTCCGCACCCTTTAAACACGCATTTTTTCATAACAAATTACGCATCCTTTTTTATTTATTTTTTAAAATATCATTTTTCTGCAAGAAGTTCAGCCATAAGGACTCCGCCGCCTGCAGCCCCTCTTAATGTATTGTGAGAAAGACATACAAATTTGTAATCATACTGACTGTCCTGACGAAGTCTGCCCATAGAAACAGCCATACCATTTTCAAGATTTCTGTCCAATTTTGCCTGTGGACGGTTATCCTCTTCAAAGTAGTTAAGGAACTGCTTTGGAGCACTGGGAAGGTTAAGCTCCTGAGGAGCACCTTTGAAATCCTTCCATGCCTGTTTAATTTCGTCAATGGTAGGTTTCTTTTCAAAGCTTACAAATACTGCAGCTGTATGACCATCAGAAACAGGAACACGAAGACACTGTGTTGTAATAGCGGGAGTTGTAGCATCTACAATTTTATCTCCTTCAATTTTACCCCAGATTTTAAGAGGCTCAATTTCGCTTTTTTCTTCTTCTCCGCCAATGAAGGGAATAACGTTATCAATCATTTCAGGCCATGTTTCAAAGGTTTTACCTGCACCTGAAATTGCCTGATATGTACAAGCAAGTACATTTTTAATACCATACTTCATAAGAGGGTGAAGTGCAGGTACATAGCTCTGAAGTGAGCAGTTGGATTTAACTGCAATAAAACCTCTTTTTGTGCCAAGTCTTTTTTTCTGAGCATCAATAATTTCTGCGTGTTCAGGATTGATTTCAGGAACAATCATAGGAACATCATCTGTATGTCTATGGGCAGAGTTGTTAGAAATTACTGGACATTCTGCCTTTGCATAAGCTTCTTCCAGAGCGCGGATTTCATCCTTTTTCATATCTACAGCGCAGAATACAAAATCCACTGTTTTAGCGATGTATTCAAGGTCTGCAGTTGCATCGTAAATCTTCATATCTTTTACTTTTTCAGGCATAGGAACAGGCATTTTCCATCTTCCGCCAAGTGCCTCCTGATATGTTTTACCTGCACTTCTGGAAGAAGCAGCAAGTAATTCAATGTGAAACCAGGGATGATTTTCCAAAAGAGTAATAAATCTCTGTCCTACCATACCTGTAGCACCGATAATACCAACCTTGTAATTATGCATATATATCTTTCCTTTCATACCGCATTTTATTTTTATGCTAAAAAAATTTTTTTTATTACATTAAAAGTTATATATAGTATTTTACCACATAAAGGGAGTTTAGTCAAACTTTTTTGTAATGCAATTTTAATATAAATATATAAAGGAATTTTTTATTTTTTGTTGAATTTAATTAAAAACGGGTAAGTTTTGACAAAAATATGAAAATGCGGGGAAAATCCAATGAAAAAGCTTGTTTCATTTATAATTATAATATCGACAGTTTTATCTTTTAACATAAGTACATATGCTATTGACGGAGAAAGAGATATTAGAGTAGGATTGAATTATGATACTACTGCTCTTGCAAATATTACTCTTAAAAGTGATGGGTTAATTCAAATTGGAGAGCTTCAGTGTTATAATAAGGTTAATGCAAACTATAATGCAGAAGATAAAGTTTTAGAAATATTTGATGCAGAGGGTAATATAATTATTAAAGCGGAAGAAAATGAGCCCTGTCTTTTGGTGGCAGAGGGCGGAAACTTTGAAGTAGGAGACAGAAAATACAGAAAAAGCATTGAACTTACTGCAACACCCTCAGGAATAAGGGTTGTAAATGTTCTTCCTCTTGACCACTATTTATACGGAGTACTTCCAAACGAAATCTATCCTTCCTGGGGAGAAGAAGCATTAAAAACTACTGCCGTTGCATCCCGAAGCTTTACACTTGCCAGTATGGGCGGAAAACATGAAGATGATGGCTTTGATATATGTACCAATACTCATTGTCAGATGTACAGAGGTATGGGAACAGAATATGCTTCTACCAACAAAGCAATAGACGATACTGCAGGACAGGTGCTTACCTACAATAATAAAGTTATCAGTGCAGTGTATAGTGCAAATAACGGGGGATATTGCGAATCTTCGGCAAATGTATGGGTGGCAGACCTTCCTTATTACAAGATAAAGAAAGACCCCTATACTCCTGAGGATTTATGGACAGTAAACTATACAGGTGACGAAATAAGAGAAAGAATAAAATCAAAAGGTAAAGATATTGGTAAGATTACAGGAATAAAGGTTACAAAAACCTCAGAGTCAGGAAGAGTTACTGAACTTACAATTACAGGCACAAACGGCAAGTATGTAACAACTAAGGATTCAATACGCTCTTTGTTATCTCTTAAAAGTACAATGTTTGAAATATTAGTAAACGGCAATAGTTTAGAATCCCTTATTTCAGCTATTATAGCTATGGAAAACAGTGCGGATAAAGGGACTATATTATCTGAAATTGTATTCCCTGCATATGACATCAAAGTTACTATCAATGGAAAAGGCTATGGTCACGGAGTGGGTATAAGCCAGTGGGGATGCAAGAATATGGCAGATATGGGTAAAAGCTATACCGAAATTTTAGACTTTTACTATGATGGTGCAGAAATAAAAAAATTAGGTGAATTTTAGACTTGATTTTTTATTTTTTAAGGTGTATAATGGGTTTATAAATATTTATGTAACATTTGGAAATAATACATATAAAATTTATAAAAAGGAGAAAACAGAAATGGAACTTAAAGGCTCAAAAACAGAAAAAAATCTTATGGCTGCATTTGCAGGAGAATCTCAGGCAAGAAACAAATACACCTATTTTGCCTCTGTTGCAAAAAAAGAAGGTTTTGAACAGATTTCAGCAATTTTTCAGGATACAGCCAATAACGAAAAAGAACACGCTAAAATGTGGTTTAAAGAATTAAAGGGAATCGGTGATACTGCTGCTAACCTTAAAGCTGCTGCCGAAGGCGAAAACTATGAGTGGACAGATATGTATGCAACCTTTGCAAAAGAAGCTGAGGAAGAAGGATTTACTGCTCTTGCTGCAAAGTTCCGTATGGTAGCAGAAATTGAAAAGAGCCACGAAGAAAGATATCGTAAGCTTCTTGACAATGTTGAAATGAAAAAGGTATTCGAAAAGAGTGAAGAAACTATGTGGGAATGCCGTAACTGCGGACACCTTGTAGTTGGTAAAAAAGCTCCTGAGGTTTGCCCTGTTTGTGCACATCCCCAAAGCTACTTTGAAGTAAGAAAAGAAAATTATTAATTTTTAAAAAATAAAAACCACAGATTTGAAGTGAACGCCAAATTTCAAATCTGTGGTTTTTTGTTATTCTAAAAGATCTGTTATATCATATCTGTGGGCTACTTTAAGAGAAACCTTCAAATTTTCCTCCCTTAGCATTTCAGATACAATATTATAAGCTAAATCAGGAGTGTTATTTTCAACACTTAAATGGCCCAGAATAATTTTTTCAGTACCGCTTCTTGCAAGTGCACAGGCAAGCTTTCCTGCCTGATGGTTACTCATATGGCCAACAGGTGAAGAAATTCTGCATTTTAAAGGATAAGGATATGGCCCCTGTGTTAGCATTTTCTCGTCATAATTTGCCTCGATAAGTGCTGTGTAACAACCTTGAAGATTATTTGCAAAATCTGCAGTTAGCTTACCGTTATCAGTAGCAATTGCGATTTTTTTATCACCGCATAAAAGGGTATATCCTACAGAAAAGGCTGAATCGTGAGATGTGGCAAAGGGGAGAACATCAATATCCCCAACAGGAATTACTCCTCCCGGAACCGAAATCCGTCTGTTAAAAACAGGTATATAATCTCCACAGCTTCCGATATTTTCCCAAGTAGGTCCTGTTGCATACACAGGAACACTGTGCTTTTTTGAAAATACCTTTAACCCCTTAATGTGGTCCCCGTGTTCGTGGGTAATCAAAATTGCATCTACACTGTCTTCACCTATCTGATAAAGTGCGTCTGATACTTTTCTGGCACTAATTCCGCAATCAATTAAAATCCGTGTGTTTTTATAACGCAGAAAAGCGGAATTTCCGCTGCTTCCGCTTGAAAGTGAGTAAAATTTAAGCAAAGTTTACCTCCCTGGTTAATTGGAGGGGTCGCTGTCACGTTGAATGTCAGCACCTATTGACCTTAATTTTTCTGCGAAATGTTCATAACCTCTGTCAATATACTTAATATTACGTATTACTGTTTTTCCTTCAGCCATAAGACCTGCAACAACAAGAGCAGCACCTGCACGAAGGTCAGTAGCATTAACTACCGCACCGGTAAGCTTGTCCACTCCTTCAATAACAGCCATTCTGCCGTTTACTGTAATATGGGCACCCATTCTGCGAAGCTCATCTACATACTGGAAACGATTTTCCCATACTCCTTCTGTTACAATGCTTGTTCCTTTAGCAACAGTTAAAAGTGCTACAGCAATAGGTTGCATATCAGTGGGAAATCCAGGATAGGGAAGGGTTTTTAAATTAGCCTTACCTACAGTTCCGTCACTTATAATTCGAATGGAGTCACTAAATTCCTGAACAGTAATATTCATTTCCTCAAGTTTGGCACTTATTGCCTCCATATGCTTTGGAATAACATTTTTTATAAGCACATTTCCACCTGCAGCTGCAGCAGCCACCATAAATGTTCCTGCCTCAATCTGGTCGGGGATAAGAGCATAGTTGATATTTTTATTAAGCTCCTTTACACCTTTAATTCTGATTACATCAGTACCTGCACCCTTTACATTTGCACCCATAGCGTTAAGAAAGTTTGCTACGTCAACAATATGAGGCTCTTTTGCCACGTTCTCAATAATTGTTGTGCCTTCTGCCAATACGGCGGCAATCATAATATTAATGGTTGCACCAACACTGACGGTATCAAGGTATATATTTGCACCCTTTAAAGGAAGAGTGGTTTTTGCTTTAAAAATTCCGCTGACACTTACATCTGCACCAAGTGCGGTAAACCCTTTTTTATGAAGGTCAACAGGACGTTCTCCAAAATTACAACCTCCAGGCATAGAAACCTCTGCGTTGCCGAATCTGCCAAGAAGAGCGCCTACGATGTAATAAGAGGCACGCATATGATTAAGTACTTCAAAGTCTGCAACAGTTGCAATATCACCGCTTGCATCAATACGAACAGAATTACGGCTGAGCCTTTCCACCTTTGCACCCAGTCTGCCTATTACGTCAAGTATGTAATTAATATCTTTAACATCGGGAATGTTTTCAATGGTACATGTACCCTTATTCAAAAGGGCAGCAGGAAGTATAGCAACTGCCGCGTTTTTAGCACCGCTTATGTCAACCTCACCATATAAACTTTTGTTACCGTTAATAACAAATTTATCCAAATAAAAGCACCTGCCTTTATGTAAATTTTGTAAAATTAATACAGCTTATATATATTATATCATAAAATATTTAAAATGCAAATATTTTTTAGTGTTACCAATATTATTTTTTTGTTACAAAGGCATCGTGGATTTGTCTTCTTTAAAAGTAAAATTTTAATAATAAATATTACCTAAAATCAAGAAAAAACTCCAAAATTTATTGACATATTTGCTTTTTTGCAGTAAAATATATGTATATATTTATGTAGATTTTTTTATGGAGGCAAATTATGAGAGATAAATTACAGGAAATTGAGCGTCTTGCAAAAGAAGAGCTTTCTGCTTTAATGGCTGACGCTGCAGATAAAAAAGAGGCACTGGAAAATTTAAGAGTTAAGTATCTTGGAAAAAAAGGTGAGCTTACTGCTGTGCTTCGCGGTATGGGTGGACTTTCTGCTGAGGAAAGACCTATTGTAGGTCAGCTTGCAAACGAAGTCAGAGCATCCCTTGAAACTCTTATTGAACAGGCTAAAACTCAAATTGAGGAATATGAGCTTAATAAGAAGCTTAAAGAGGAAGAAATTGATGTTACTATTCCGGGTAAACACGGAGAGGCAGGCAGACTTCATCCTATTACTCAAATTACAAAAGAAATGACAGATATTTTTATCGGTCTTGGTTTTGAAGTGGTGGATGGCCCTGAGGTTGAATATGATTATTATAACTTTGAAAAGCTTAATATTCCCAAAAACCATCCTGCAAGAGATACACAGGATACATTTTATATAAACGAGGAAATCGTTCTTCGTACTCAAACCTCTCCTGTACAGGTGCGTGTTATGGAAACAAGAAAGCCTCCTATCAGAATTGTTTCTCCCGGACGAGTTTATCGTTCTGACGCTGTGGACGCTACACATAGTCCTCTTTTCCACCAGATGGAGGGACTTGTTATTGATAAAGGCATTACTATGACTGACCTTAAAGGTACACTTGAACTGTTTGCTAAAAAGTTGTACGGTGAAGATGCAAAAATAAGACTTCGCCCTCATCACTTTAATTTCACAGAGCCTTCTGCTGAAGTTGATGTATGTTGCTTCTCCTGCGGAGGAAAAGGCTGCAGACTTTGTAAAGGGGAAGGCTGGATAGAAATTCTTGGTGCCGGTATGGTACATCCAAAGGTGCTTATGGGTTGCGGAATTGATCCTGATGAATATAGCGGTTTTGCCTTTGGAATGGGTATTGAACGAATTGTTATGAGAAGATACGGAATTAAGGATTTAAGACTTTTGTTTGAAAATGATGTTAGATTTTTAAAACAGTTTTAAAACAGGCTTTAAGGAAAGGACAATGATATGAAAGTTTCAATGGAATGGATAAACGAACTGGTAGATATCTCAGGTGTTTCTCCAAAAGAATATGCAGATAAAATGACAATGTCCGGCTCTAAGGTTGAGGGCATTGAAGATACAGGTGCGGAAATTTCCAATGTTGTAGTTGGTAAAATTCTGAAAATTGAAAAACATCCTGATGCAGATAAGCTTGTAGTATGTCAGCTTGATGTTGGGGGAGAGGAAAATTTACAAATTGTAACCCACGCACCAAATGTTTTTGAAGGACAGCTTGTTCCTGTTGCTCTTCATAAGTCTAAACTTCCCGGCGGAGTGGAAATTACAAAAGGTAAGCTTAGAGGGGTACTTTCTCAAGGTATGATGTGCTCACATGATGAACTGGGCATTGATATAAATGCATATCCGGGTGCCTGTGAGGATGGCATTATGACCATAGAAGAGGGAGTAGCAGTCGGTACAGATATTAAAGAAGTGCTTGGACTTAATAAACATATCGTTGAGTTTGAAATTACTCCTAATAGACAGGATTGTCTTAGTGTAATCGGTCTTGCAAGGGAAACCGCAGTTACTTTTAATAAGCCTTTAAATCTTCCAGAGGTTGAAGTAAAGGGAAGCGGTGATGATGTAAATAAATACATTGCAGTAGAAGTTGAAAATAAAGAGCTTTGTAAAAGATATACTGCAAGAGTTGTTAAAAATGTTAAGATTGGTCCGTCTCCCAAATGGCTGGTAGAAAGACTTACAGGCTGCGGACTTCGTTCCATTAACAATATTGTTGATATTACAAACTATATTTTGCTTGAATACGGTCAGCCTATGCACGCCTTTGATATTTCATACCTTGAAGGAAACAAAATTGTGGTAAGAGATGCTAAAGAAGGAGAAAAAATTACCACTTTAGATGGAATAGAACGTGAACTTGACCCATCAATGCTTGTTATTGCAGATACAAATAAGCCTGTGGCTATTGCAGGTATAATGGGTGGAGAAAATTCAGATATTAAAGATGACACCAAAACTATTGTTTTTGAAACTGCTAACTTTGACGGAAAGAGTATCAGACTTTCTTCTAAAAAGTTGGGTCTTCGTACTGATGCATCAGGACTTTATGAAAAATTCCTTGACCCATTTATGGTAAAAGAAGCATCAGACAGAGCTTGTCAGCTTGTGGAAATGATGGGAGCAGGCGAAGTTGTTGACGGAATTATTGATGTATGCAGTGCAGTAGATGAAAGAAAATGGATTGAATTTAATCCTGAAAAAATAAACAGCTTTTTAGGTACAGATATTTCTGCAAAAGATATGGAAGATACTTTGAAAAAGCTTGATTTTGAAGTAAAAGACGGAAAATGCCTTGCTCCTACCTATAGACAGGATGTTGAGTTTATGGCAGATATTGCAGAAGAAATTGTAAGAATTTACGGTTACGATAAAATAGAGTCCAGCCTTATGAGAGGGGAAACAACTCCCGGAGGTAAGGATATTTTAAAAACAACTGAAGATAAAGTTAAGAATGTTCTTACAGGACTTGGACTTTTTGAAATTATAACATATTCCTTTGTAAGTCCAAAGACACTGGATATTCTTAATGTTTCAAAGGAAAGTAATCTTCGAAATATGACAGTAATTTCCAATCCGCTTGGAGAGGAAAACTCTGTAATGAGAACAACTACCATCCCTTCTATGATGGAAACTCTTGCAAGAAACTATAACCTTAGAAATGAAAGTGCTTGGCTTTTTGAAATAGGAAAGACATATATTCCTGTTTCGGAGGATAAAATACCTGATGAGTACAATAAAATCACCATCGGTATATATGGAAATAATGCAGACTTTTTCTCTTTAAAAGGTGTAGTAGAAGAGCTTGCAAACGGCGTTAATGTTAAGGGTATGGAATTTACTGCGGAAAAAGAAAATCCATCCTTTCATCCAGGCAGATGTGCAAAAATATTACTTGGTGAAAAGCCTTGCGGTATAATGGGAGAAATCCATCCCCTTGTTGCTAAAAAATATGGCTTTGACACTAAGGTATATGTTGCAGAAATTGACTTTATGGCATTTTTTGAAGCAGTGGATAATGAAAAACAATATGTTCCTATGCCTAAATTCCCTGCAGTTACCCGTGACCTGGCAGTGCTGATTGATAACAGCGTTCCTGTTGCGGATATTGAAAAGGTAATTAAAGCTTCTTGCGGTAAGATATTAGAAAAAACGGAGCTATTTGATATTTACAAAGGCAAGCAGATTCCTGAAGATAAAAAGAGCGTTGCCTTTGCTCTTACAATGCGTTCAAGCGAGGGAACTTTAGCAGAAGAAGAAATTAACAATGCAATGAACAAAATAGTTAAAAATATTGAAAAAGAACTTGGTGGCGTACTCAGATAAATTTTTAGAATATCTAAAAATGCCATAGTTTATGACATTGAAGATTTCGGAAGGACTGATAAATATGTACACAAATCCTTATGAAGGAATTGAAACTATGCAGTGGTATAAGGCAAATCTTCATACCCATTGCGGAACAGGTAAAGGCACTCCGGGAAGACACGATTTAAAAGAGGTTATCGGTCTTTACAGAGAGTGCGGATATAATATTCTTGCAATTACAAATTCTGACCTTTATACTGATGCATCAATGTATGAAGAAGAATTTGATATGACTATTTTTGACGGATATGAATACTGCAAGGATAAGGAAATACTTGTTGTGAATTCTAAAAATGTTGTGTACGGCAAGCATCAACAGGTTATTGATTCTGCTATCCGTGACGGAGGCGTAAGTTTTATATGCCATCCTAATCGTGCAATTCCTACAGGAAACGATTTGAAAGAAAACGGAGAGTATAATCTGAAAAAATGCTGGTCACCGATTGAGATTGACAGATTGGGCGGATATACCGGAATTGAAATTTTGAACGGCAAAGCTTTTCGCATAGGGGGAAGCGGACTTGCAACAGATGTGTGGGATTATTTTCTTTCCAGGGGAAAACTTATCTGGGGAATAGGTACAGACGATTTTCACAGATGGGAGGATTTGTCCCGTGCTTTTACCGTAATTTATTCTCCTTCCAAAAGTAAAAAGGACATTATAAATGCCATAAAAAGAGGAAGATTTTATGTTTCCAACGGGCTTTTAATAAGAAATATTTCCTTTGAAGATAACACTATAAAGCTGTCTGTTAAAGAGGAAGTTCCAACTTTTTCAAATGGCTACAGATTTACAGTTGTAGGGGAAAACGGAAGAGTTCTTTTAACAAAATTCGGTGATGAATTAAAATTTGAAATTTCAGGCAAAGAAAAATATGTACGCGTGCAGGTCACAAGTGAATACGGCTCAATGCTTTGGACACAGCCCTTTTACAAAAAAAGCCTGTTTGAATTAGCATAATATAAAATGCTGACAACCTCTTATATGGGAGATTGTCAGCTTTTTACAATTTTTTAAGGAGTTTTGATATGAAAGCACTTATAACAGGAGCAAGCTCAGGAATTGGCAGAGATATGGCGAAAATTCTTGCAAGCAAAGGTTATAGCCTTATTCTTGTTGCAAGGCGTGAAGACAGACTTGAAAGTTTAAAAAAGGAACTTAAAACAAATGTGGAAATAATTTCTATGGATATATCCATTCAGGAAAATTGCCATAAGCTTTTTGAAATGACAAAGGATAAAGATGTAGATTTTTTAATAAATAATGCAGGCTTTGGTCTTTTTGGGGAGTTTACAAAAACAGAGCTTTCAAAAGAACTGGAAATGATAAATACAAATATAGTTGCACTTCATATTTTAACTAAACATTTTGCTAAGCTTTTTGAGGAGAAAAATAATGGTTATATTTTGAATGTTGCATCTTCTGCTGGATTTTTGCCAGGACCTCTTCTTGCAACATATTATGCAACGAAAAACTATGTTCTTCGTCTTACCGAAGCGGTAAATGAGGAAATGCGAAGAAAAGGTAAAAACGTACATTTATCTGCACTTTGTCCTGGACCTGTTAAAACAGAATTTGACTCTGTTGCAAATGTTTCTTTTAGCTTAAAGGGTCTTAAAAGTGAGTACGTAGCAAAAGTTGCTGTAGAAAAAACCTTGAAAAATAAAATGGTTATAATTCCAGGATTTACAATGAAACTAGCATACTTTGGAGAAAAGCTTTTAGGTGAAAATATGCTGGTGAAAATCGCATATAATATGCAAAAGAAGAAACAAGGATAAGAAAGGTGATATTTTGGAGATATATTTTGATAATGCAGCAACTACAGTGACTTGTAAAGAAGCTGCGGATATGGCATATATGATAATGAGAGAAAAGTACGGAAACCCTTCTTCATTACATAATAAGGGGCTGGAAATTGAAAAGGAAATCTCTCTTGTCCGTGAAAAAATTGCAAAAGCGTGGGGAGCAGATAAAAGTGAAATTTACTTTACTTCAGGCGGTACAGAAAGCAATAATCTTGCCCTTTGCGGTGCGATTTTAAAAGGAAGCAAGTGGGGAAACCGAGTTATTACCACAAAGATGGAGCATCCTGCAGTTTCAGAGGTGTTAAAACACTATGAAAAAAAAGGTGTAATTGATTTACAATATATAAATGTTATGCCAAACGGACAGCCAGATTTGGAGCATTTGAAGGAAATAGTAAACGATAAGGTTATTCTCCTTTCAATGATGTGTGTAAATAATGAAACAGGCTGTGTGCTCCCTGTAAAAGCAGCAGGGGATATTGTAAAAAAAGCTTCACCCAGAGCCTTTATTCACAGTGATATGGTACAAGCCTTTGGGAAAATAAACTGCAGGGTAACTGAACTTGGGGTGGATTTTGCCTCCTGCAGTTCCCATAAAATACACGGCCCTAAAGGTGTGGGTGCTCTATATATTAAAAAAGGAGTAACAATACCCACTACGGTTTTTGGGGGAGGACAGGAAAAGGGTTTTCGTTCAGGAACTGAAAATGCACCGAGTATATGCGGTTTTGGTATAGCTGCAGAGATATCTGTAAAGACCTGCAAAGAAAATGAGGAGAATATAAGTAAAATTAAAAAAATTCTTGCAAATGGTGTAATAAATAATATTGAAAACTGCAAAATAAACGGAGAAAATACCGTTTCCAATATTTTAAATATAACATTTGAAGGACTAAAGTCCGAGATACTTCTTCACAGTCTTGAATCAGAGGGTATTTATGTAAGCTCAGGCTCTGCCTGCTCTTCAAACCATCCCTCTCCCTCAAGTGTGCTTACTGCTATGGGGCTTTCCCATAAAGAAATTGACGGAAGTGTACGCTTTAGCTTTTCAAGGTATAACACTACTGATGAAGCAGAAAAATGTTTACAGGTGCTTATAAATGAAGTACCTAAGATACGAAGGTTTTACGACAGGGGGATATAAAAGTGGCAGATTTAATTATGCTTAAATGCGGAGAACTTGTTTTAAAGGGAAATAACAGAAAAAGCTTTGAAGACAAACTTAGAAACAACTTAAAATGGACGCTTAAAAAACACGGAAAATTCCATATTTGGATTTCCCAATCTACCATATATGTAACTCCTGAAGACGATGAGGCAGATATGGAAGGTGCTCTTGAGGCAACCAAAAAAGTGTTTGGTGTTGCAACTATTTCTCCTGCTTTTAAGGCAGAAAAGAATTTTGAAAGTATTTGTGAGGTTGCAAAGAAAAAACTTAAAAATGTTCTTGAAAATGCACAGACCTTTAAAGTGGAAGCAAAAAGGGCAGATAAAAAATTCCCAATGAAATCCCCTGAAATCTGTATGGAATTAGGCGGAGTTATTCTGGAAGCCTTTCCGAATTTAAAGGTTAATGTTATAAAACCTCAGGTTACAGTTACAGTAGATGTACGAGAAGAATATGCATATATTTACTGTGAAAAAATGCAGGGTGCAGGAGGAGTGCCTTCAGGAACAAGCGGAAAAGGACTTCTTTTATTATCGGGAGGTATTGACTCTCCTGTTGCTGGCTGGATGATGGCAAGAAGAGGTTTAAAGCTTGAGGCAATTAACTTTTTCAGCTATCCATACACCTCAGACAGAGCTAAGGAAAAGGTAATAGAGCTTGCAAGAATTGTTTCTCAGTATTCGGGCAGAATAAAATTGCACGTTGTTCCTTTTACTGATATTCAGCTTGCTATCCGTGATAATTGTCCTGAGGACCAGCTTACTATTATAATGCGTAGAATTATGACCAGAATTTCTGAAATAATTGCTAAACAGTGCGATGCATCTGTACTTATAACCGGCGAAAGTGTAGGACAGGTTGCCAGTCAGACCTTGCAAAGTATGGTAGTAACAAGTTCGGTTACAGATATGCTTATTTTAAGACCTCTTGCAGGTATGGATAAAATAGAAATTATGGACTATGCACGAAAAATAGGAACATATGAAACTTCAATTTTGCCTTACGAGGATTGTTGCACCTTATTCGTGCCAAAGCATCCTGATACCAATCCTAAAATGGAGCGTATAGAGGCTTCAGAAGCAAGATTGGATATGGAAAAGCTTATTGCTGAGGCAGTGGCAGGAACACAAATAATAGAGATAAAATAAAATTAAGGAGAAGGAACTATGGAGAGATATGCCTGGAAGGGTAAAATTGTTGATGGTATGCTTGAAGAATATAAAAAAAGGCATGACAACATCTGGCCTGAGCTTACACAGGTTTTAAATGAAGCAGGTATTCATAATTATACTATCTGGAATGTTGGTAATGACCTTTTTGGATATTATGAATGTGATAAGGGTGTTGATTTTGCGGCAAGCGTGCAGAAAAACAGCCCTGTTGTTGATAAATGGAATGAGTATATGAAGGATGTTCTCATTATGGAAATGGACCCTGAAACAGGGGCACAGCCTATGCTGAAACAAGTATTCTACCATAAATAAGTTTAGTATTTTAGTTCTAGTGTACAAACAAAAAAGGACAAAACTTCCGTTTTGTCCTTTTTTGGTGCCGAAAACCGGGATCGAACCGGTACGGGAGTTTCCTCCCACAGGATTTTAAGTCCTGGGCGTCTGCCAGTTCCGCCACTTCGGCATATTTTCTTACTTAGATATTATAGCACAGTAATAAGCCAATGTCAAGAGTTTTTTGGTTAAAATTTAATTGTATGTAAAATACAAAAAAGAAGTTGCAATTATAAGTTAAACAGGATTATATTAAATGAAAAATGCCAAAATGTGTAGTACATTTTGGCATTTTTTATAATTTTATTTTACTACAATATTAAGAAGTTTACCAGGAACAGCAATAATTTTTACAATCTCTTTTCCTTCAGTTAAAGCAGTGACTGTTTCGTTTGTTTTTGCAAATTCTTCCATAGCGGTTTTATCCATATCAGCAGGAATCATAACTCTTGATTTTACTTTACCGCAAATCTGAATAACTATCTCAACTTCATTATCTACTGTCTTAGCAGGGTCATATACAGGCCAGCTTTGCTGTGAAATCTGTCCTTCAAAGCCTGCTATCTGCCAAAGCTCTTCGGTAATATGAGGAGCAGTGGGATTAAGAAGGGTAAGGAAGGTTTTAAACTCTGCCTTGTTGATTTTACCAAGCTTGTATATGTCGTTTGTAAGTGCCATAAGTGTTGCTATAGCAGTATTAAACTTCATTTTTTCAGTATCATCAGTAACTTTAGCTACTGCTTTATGCATAGCCTTTTCAAGTTCAGCAGAATACACATCGCCTTCAACTAAAAGTTCCTGCATACCCCATACTCTTTTTAAAAATCTAAAGCAACCTTCAACGCCGTTTGTTGCCCAGGGAGTAGATTGGTCAAATGCACCGATAAACATTTCATATGTTCTGAGAGTATCTGCACCATATGTGTTTACTATATCATCAGGATTTACAACGTTACCTCTTGATTTAGACATCTTTTCATGGTTTTCACCAAGTATCATACCGTGAGAGGTTCTTTTATAGTATGGCTCTTTTGTAGGAACAACGCCAATATCATAAAGGAACTTGTGCCAGAATCTTGAATAAAGAAGATGCAGTGTTGTATGCTCCATACCCCCGTTATACCAGTCAACAGGAGTCCAGTATTTTAATGCTTCGGGGCTTGCAAGTGCAGTGTCACAATCAGGGTCCATATATCTAAGGAAATACCAGGAAGAGCCTGCCCACTGTGGCATTGTATCAGTTTCTCTTTCAGCCTCACCACCGCAGGAAGGACAAGCGGTTTTAATCCAGTCATATGCTTTAGCAAGGGGGGATTCACCATTTTCGCCCGGTTCAAAGGATTCCAGTTCAGGCAGAACAAGGGGAAGTTCGCTTTCGGGAAGAGGTACCCATCCACACTTTTCACATTTTACAAGAGGAATAGGCTCGCCCCAATATCTCTGACGGGAGAAAACCCAGTCGCGAAGCTTGAAATTTACTTTTCTGGTGCCTACACCTTTTTCCTCTAAGAAATCTATAATCTTTTTCTTTGCTTCTTCAACACTAAGACCTGTAAGGAAACCTGAATTTACCATAATACCTGTTTCAACATCAGTAAAGGCTTCTTCCTGAATGTTCTTTCCGCCACCTACAACTTCAATAATAGGAAGACCAAACTTTTTAGCAAATTCAAAGTCTCTTGTATCGTGAGCAGGAACAGCCATAATAGCACCTGTTCCGTAGGTTGTAAGAACGTAGTCGGAAATCCATACAGGCACCTTTGCATCATTTACAGGGTCAATAGCATATATACCTTCCAAGGGCACACCTGTTTTTTCTTTGGTAAGCTCAGTTCTTTCAAAGTCGGATTTTTTGCTTGCCATAAGCTGATATTCTTTAACAGCATCAAGGTTACCGATTTTATCAGCTAACTTTTCAATCAAAGGATGCTCAGGAGAAAGTACCACATATGTAGCACCAAAAAGAGTGTCGGGTCTTGTAGTATAAACCCTGATTTTTTCATCAGTGCCATCTACAGCAAAATCCACCTCTGCACCTTCCGAACGGCCAATCCAGTTTTTCTGCTGAGTTTTAACCTTCTCAATATAATCAGTTTCATCAAGGTCATCTATAAGACGCTGAGCATACTGGGTGATTTTAAGCATCCACTGACTTTTGTTTTTCTGAACAACTTCGCTTCCGCATCTTTCACAAACACCATTTACAACTTCCTCGTTTGCAAGACCTACTTTACAGCCCATACACCAGTTAATGGGCATTTCCTGCTTGTAAGCAAGTCCATGCTTAAACATCTGTAAAAATATCCACTGTGTCCATTTATAGTAACTAGGGTCGGTGGTATTTATTTCTCTGTCCCAGTCAAAAGAAAAGCCTATGCTTTTAAGCTGTCTTTTAAAGTTTGCAACATTATTTTCAGTTACAATTTTAGGGTGGATTTTATTTTTTATAGCAAAGTTTTCTGTAGGAAGACCGAAAGCATCCCATCCGATAGGATATAAAACATTATGTCCGTCAAGACGACGTTTCCTTGCCAAAATATCAAGAGCCGTATAGCTTCTTGGATGACCTACATGAAGTCCCTGTCCTGAAGGATAAGGAAACTCTACCAGAAAAAATGTTTTAGGTTTTGTAGTATCGTTATTGCTGGCTTTAAAGGTTTTATTGTCATCCCACACCTTCTGCCATTTTTGTTCAATTGAATTAAAATTATATTCCTGCATTTTTAAAATCTCCTCTATTAGTCTTCAGTTTCTTCAAAGCCCATATCTGTAGCATCTGCCCACATATGTTCAAGACGATAAAATTCGTCTGCTTCAGGAGTGAATAGATGTACTACAACTGTGTTATAGTCTTTTAGTATCCAGCTTGCAGAAGTTACACCTTCGTTATGAAGGGGACGGATATCCGCCTGCTCAAGCTGAAACTCAACTTCGCTGCTTAGTGATTTTATATGAGTGCTTGAGGTACCTGTACATATTACAAAATAATCTGCGATAGATGTTAGGTCTGCTACCTTTAGCACTTTTATACCTTTTGCTTTTTTACTGTCAAGAATTTCTGCGATTTTAAACGCTGTTTCTTTTGATGTCATTTACTTCACCTCTGTGTCTTTATCTTTATTTTACAGATAATATATATTATATACCAAAATTTATGAAAAGTCCATATGTTTTTTCTTGTTTTTTATAGAAAATATTTTGTTTTTTTATTTTCCATATATGCAAAAGGTCAAAAAACAAGTTTTTTTATACTTTTGCTTGATTTTTTTGTTAATATAGGGTAAAATAGTATATGTAAAAATGTGTGATTTTCAGAATTTTGAAAGGATTGAAATAAAAACTATGGATTATAATGCTCTTGCAGATTTATTATTGCCGGAAATTACAAAAACTCCGGCTGATTACGAAAAGATATATAAAAAAAGAACTGATGGTAAAAAGGTAACAAGATTTGCTCCCAGTCCCACAGGGTTTTTACATATAGGAGGACTGTTTGCAGCACTTATCTCCAAAAGAGTTGCTATGGCAGATGGAGGCACCTTCTTTTTGCGTATTGAAGATACCGATAAAAAAAGGGAAATTACAGACGGCGTAAGTGAAATTATTGCAGGTCTTGAGGCTTTTGGTGTAACTCCTGATGAAGGGGTAATAGGCTTTGAAAAGGAACAGGGGGATTACGGCCCGTATGTACAAAGCAAACGAAAAGAAATATACCAAAGCTTTGCTAAGGATTTAATTAAAAAAGGTCTTGCATATCCCTGCTTCTGCGACAGTGAATATATGGAAAAAATTAAGTCAGAGCAGGAAAAAGAAAAAGTAAGAACAGGCTATTACGGTAAATGGACAAGATGCCGTGATTTATCCTTAGAGGAAGTAAAGAAAAATATTGAGGAAGGTAAAAGCTTTGTTATACGTCTTCGCTCTCCTGGAAATGAAGAAAACAGAATTTCTTTTGAGGATGGCATAAAAGGCAAAATTGAAATGCCTGAAAACGATATGGATATTGTAGTGCTTAAAAGTGACGGTATTCCCACATATCATTTTGCTCACGCGGTAGATGACCACCTTATGGGCACAACTGATGTTATAAGAGGGGATGAGTGGATTTCTTCTGCTCCCACACATATCCAGCTTTTTGGGATGCTTGGCTTTGAACAACCTAAATATTCACATATTTCCCCTGTAATGAAGGAAGAAAATGGCGGCAAACGCAAGCTTAGTAAGAGAAAAGACCCTGAAGCAGCAGTTACCTTCTATCATGAGGAGGGCTATCCTTCAAATGCAGTGCTTGAATATCTTTTAACTTTGGCAAACTCCAATTACGAGGAGTGGAGGAGGGATAATCCCTGCATTACAAACGACAAATTCCCCTTTGCTCTTTCTAAAATGAGCGTAAGCGGTGCACTTTTTGATTTACAGAAGTTTAATGATGTTGCAAAGAATGATGTTACAAGGTATTCTGCAGAGGAAATTTATGATTTTGTAACACAGTGGTCAGAGAAGTATAATAAGCCTTTATATGAGAAATTAACAGGTAATCCTGATTATGCGAAAGCAATTTTTGCAATAGAACGCGGGGGCGAAAAACCCAGAAAGGATATTGCAAAGTGGAGCGAAGTTGAAGATTATATTTCCTACTTTTATGATTTCGCACCTACCTATGAACAAATGCCGGAGATTGGCAAGGAAAATATATGTGAGCTTTTAACAGAATATAAAAAAGTTTACGACCCTGCTGACGATAACGAAGCTTGGTTTGGAAAGCTTAAAGAGCTTGCACTTTCTTTAGGATATGCCAAAAATCCTAAGGAATATAAAAAAGACCCCGAAAACTTTAAAGGTGCTGTAAGTGATTTTGCTACTGCAATAAGAGTTGCAGTGACAGACCGAAGAAACACTCCTGACCTTTGTGCTATTATGCAAGTTTTAGGACAGGAAGCGGTAAGCAGAATTGATAAAGCTATAGAATGGAGCAAAAAATAATGATAGATTTAGGAACTAACTTTATATATGATGCAGTAGATAAAGATTTGGAAGAGGGAGTATATAAAACTGTACAGACCAGATTTCCTCCCGAACCTAACGGATATCTTCATATCGGTCACGCAAAGGCGATTACAATTGACTTTACAACTGCACAGAAATACGGAGGAACTTGCAATCTTCGCCTTGATGACACTAATCCCACTAAGGAAGACACTGAGTATGTTGATGCAATAAAAGAAGACATAAAATGGCTTGGTTTTAATTGGGATAATGTTTATTATGCTTCTGATTATTTTGATACAATTTATAATTGTGCTATTGAGCTTATTAAACAGGGAAAGGCTTATGTTGATGACCTTACTGCTGACCAGATAAGAGAGTATAGAGGTACTTTAACAGAACCAGGTAAAGAAAGTCCTTACCGAAACAGAAGCGTTGAGGAAAATCTTGACCTTTTTGACAGAATGACAAAGGGCGAATTTAATGAAGGTGAAAAGGTGCTTCGTGCTAAAATTGATATGACAAGCCCTAACCTTAATATGCGTGACCCTGTTATTTACAGAATTTTAAAGGCACATCACCACAGAACAGGAGACAAGTGGTGTGTATATCCTATGTACGATTTTGCTCACCCTATTTCAGATACTGCAGAGGGAGTAACACACTCTCTTTGTTCACTGGAATTTGAAAATCACAGACCCCTTTATGACTGGGCAATCCGTGAGGTGGGAGTATTTGAAAAACCCTCAAGGCAGATTGAATTTGCAAGACTTAATTTAAACTATACACTTACCAGTAAAAGAAAGTGCTTAAAGCTTGTAAATGAAGGTATAGTATCAGGATGGGATGACCCGAGAATGTCCACCCTTTGCGGAATGAGAAGACGAGGATTTCCCCCTGAGGCAATACTGGATTTTGTAAGCAGAATTGGTGTTGCTAAAGCAAACAGTGTTGTTGACTTTGCTATGCTGGAACATTGTGTAAGGGATAATCTTAATACTACTGCACCAAGAGCTATGGCAGTACTTAATCCTTTGAAAGTTGTTATTGACAATTATCCTGAGGGTGTTACTGAGGAGCTTATGGTGCAAACCTCTCCTGATAACCCTGATATTAAAGCACCTATTACCTTCTCTAAGGAAATCTATATTGAAAGAGAAGATTTTATGGAGGAACCGGAAAAGAAGTTTTTCCGTCTTGCACCAGGTAAAGAGGTAAGACTCAGAGGAGCTTATTTTATAACCTGCACAGGCTGTGATAAGGATGAAGAAGGTAACGTAACGACAGTTCATTGTACTTATGACCCTGAAACAAGAGGGGGCAATGCACCTGACGGACGTAAGGTTAAGGGTACAATTCATTGGGTATCCTGTGACCACTGTGTTGATGCTGAGGTAAGGCTTTATGACAGGCTTTTCAATGTGGAAAATCCTTCAGATGAAGAAGGAGTGGGAGATTTTACACAAAATCTTAACCCCGACTCTTTAAAGGTTATTACCTGTAAAATAGAAAAGGCGTTGGCTGAGGTAAAACCTGGTGACAGATTCCAGTTTGTAAGAAACGGATATTTCTGTGCAGATAAGGACTATACATCCCAAAAGCCTGTATTTAACAGAACAGTATCCTTAAAAGATTCATACAAAGTATAAAATAATGCCACTTTGCACTGCAAAGTGGCTTTTTACCACGTTTGTTGTATATTTTCAAACTATTGACAAAGGATAATAAGTGTGATATAATACACCCGAACAAATGTTTGACGAAAGGAGTGTTTGAGGGTATGCCGGAATTTAAAATACATTCCGAATTCAAGCCTACGGGAGACCAGCCTCAGGCTATTGATGCATTAGTAGAAGGAATAAAGAAAAATATGTCCGCCCAGACACTTCTTGGGGTTACAGGGTCAGGTAAAACTTTTACTATGGCAAACATCATTGAAAGGGTACAAAAGCCTACATTAGTGCTTGCTCATAACAAAACTCTGGCTGCACAGCTTTGCAGTGAGCTGAGAGAATTTTTCCCTGAAAATGCAGTTGAATATTTTGTTTCTTATTATGATTATTATCAGCCCGAAGCATATATTGCCTCCACTGATACTTATATTGAAAAGGATTCTTCCATAAATGATGATATTGACAGACTTCGCCACTCGGCAACAGCATCTCTTTTTGAAAGACGGGATGTTATAATAGTATCATCTGTAAGCTGTATATATTCTCTTGGAGACCCGGAGGATTACAAAAACCTAATGCTGTCTTTAAGACCTGCTATGGAATACGGAAGGGATAATCTTCTTCGTAAATTAGTAGAGCTTCAGTATGAAAGAAATGATATTGATTTTTCCCGTGGCACTTTTCGAGTGCGGGGAGATGTGGTGGAAATTTTTCCTGCAGGGTCAGGAGATAAAATTATTCGGGTAGAATTCTGGGATGATGAAATTGAACGGATATCCGAAGTAGAAGGCATTACAGGAAAAGTTCTTCGTGTACTTAGTTATATAGCTATTTTTCCTGCATCTCACTATGTTACAACAAAGGAAAAATTACAGGATGCTATTGTGGATATTAAAGCTGAGCTTCAGGTTCGCCTGAAAGAATTTGAAGAGCAGGGAAAACTTTTAGAAAAGCAAAGGCTTGACCAGAGAACAAATTACGATATTGAAATGCTTCAGGAAATAGGTTTTTGTTCAGGTATTGAAAACTATTCAAGGCATCTTGCAAGAAGAAAACCTGGAAGTACTCCAAATACTCTTATGGACTTTTTTCCTGAGGATTACCTTTTAATTATTGACGAATCCCATGTTACAATACCTCAAGTAAGAGCTATGTATAACGGTGACAGAGCCAGAAAGGAAAACCTTGTGGAATATGGCTTCAGGCTTCCTTCGGCATTTGATAACCGACCTCTTAATTTTGGGGAATTTGAAAGTAAAATAAATCAGGTAATTTTTGTTTCTGCTACACCTGCGGAGTACGAAAAAGAAAAAAGCCGTAATATAGCTGAACAGGTTATAAGGCCTACAGGTCTTTTAGACCCTGAAATAGAGGTACGCCCTGTAGAGGGACAAATTGAAAACCTAATGGGAGAGATTTTTGACCGAAGCAAAAAGGACGAAAGGGTTCTTGTAACCACACTTACAAAAAAGATGGCAGAAGCCCTTACGGATTATTTCGGGGAACACGGAATAAAGGTGAGATATCTCCATTCAGAGGTGGATACCATACAACGTATGGAAATTATTCGTGACCTTCGAATGGGCAAATTTGACGTACTGGTGGGAATTAACCTTTTAAGAGAGGGTCTTGATATTCCTGAGGTTTCATTAGTTGCTATTTTAGATGCGGATAAAGAAGGCTTTTTGCGTAGCGAAACCTCCCTTATACAGACTGTGGGAAGGGTTGCACGAAACGCTGAGGGAAAGGTTATAATGTATGCAGATACCATAACGCCCTCTATGAACAGAGCCATTAAAGAAACTAACAGACGAAGAGAAATTCAGAATGAGTATAATGTGAAAAACGGCATAGTTCCGGTTACCATTAAAAAAGGTATAAGGGATATTATTGAAATTGGTAAACCTGAGGATAACAGTAAGCCAACCAGAAAGCTTAGCCGTCAGGAAAAAGCTAAACTTATTGACAGTCTTACAAGTGAAATGCTAAGAGCCGCAAAAGAGCTTGATTTTGAATATGCCGCCACACTTCGCGATAAACTAAAGGAGCTGTAAAAATAATGGCATTTGATAAAATTGAAATAAAAGGAGCAAGAGTTCACAACCTTAAAAATATTAACATTACTCTTCCCAGAGATAAGTTCATTGTTGTAACAGGTCTTTCCGGGTCGGGTAAATCTTCTCTTGCTTTTGACACAATATATGCGGAGGGACAAAGAAGATATGTGGAATCCTTGTCCTCTTACGCGAGACAGTTTTTAGGTCAAATGGATAAGCCTGATGTTGATTATATTGAAGGTCTTTCTCCTGCTATATCTATTGACCAGAAAACTACTTCTAAAAACCCTCGCTCCACTGTGGGTACAGTTACAGAGATTTATGATTATTTAAGACTTTTATATGCAAGAATAGGAGTGCCTCATTGTCCCAACTGCGGAAAAGAGGTGCGTCAGCAGACAGTTGACCAGATGACGGATAAAATTATGACTAATCCTGAAGGAAGTAAGCTTACTATTCTTGCACCTGTTATAAAAGCAAAAAAAGGCGAACATATCAAAGTGTTGGAGGATGCACGAAAAGCAGGGTATGTAAGAGCAAATATAGACGGAGAAATGTATGAGCTTTCTGAAGAAATAAAGCTTGAAAAGACAAAAAAACATACCATCGAAATTGTAGTTGACAGAATTGTGGTAAAAGAAGGCATAGAAAGCCGTCTTACGGATTCTCTGGAAACTGCTTTAAAACTGGGCGAAGGTCTTGTAGTGGCAGAAATTCGCGGTGGAAAAAGGGAAATATTCAGTAAAAATTATGCTTGCGTAGATTGCGGTATCAGTATGCCTGAGCTTTCCCCAAGAGTATTTTCTTTCAATAATCCGTTTGGTGCCTGCCCACACTGTGCGGGGCTTGGCTTTGTTATGGGGGTTGATCCCTCCTTAGTACTTAAAAATCATAAGCTTTCTATAAGACAAGGTGCAATTTCTGCTTGGGGATGGAGCAGTATTAATGACAAAAAGTCAATTGCCTATATGTATCTTTCCACACTTGGAAAAAATTACGGCTTTGATTTTGACACTCCCATATGTGATATGTCAAAAGAGGCAGTAAATGCTCTTTTATATGGAACAAAAGAGGAAATGGAATTTACCTATGAACATAAAAAATCCTCAGGTAAATTTTACGGAAAATTTGAGGGAATTGTAAACAATTTAGAAAGAAGATACAGGGAATCGGAATCAGAATGGTCAAAGGCAGAAATTGAAGGATATATGAGTACCTCCCAGTGTCACAAATGTAATGGCGCAAGGCTTAAACCTGAAATTTTGGGAGTGACAGTAGGCGGACTTAATATATACGATTTTTGTTGTCTTTGTGTAAGGGAAGGAAAAGGTTTTGTAGAGAACCTTAAACTCACTGACAGAGAAGAGAAAATTGCTTACCAGATTATTAAAGAGATTAAAGCAAGGCTTGGCTTTTTAGTAAATGTTGGTCTTGACTACCTTACTCTATCACGAAATGCCGGAACTCTTTCAGGGGGAGAAGCACAGAGAATACGCCTTGCCACACAGATTGGTTCAGGACTTATGGGAGTTCTTTATATATTGGATGAGCCTTCAATAGGTCTTCATCAGCGTGACAATAACAAGCTTTTAGGTGCACTTCGAGGATTGCAGCAGATGGGAAACACGCTTATTGTTGTGGAACATGATGAGGATACTATGTATGCTGCAGACTGGATAGTGGATATTGGTCCAGGTGCGGGAATACACGGTGGAGAAGTTGTGGCACAGGGAACAGTAGAGGATATTAAGAAAAACGAAAAATCCATAACAGGACAGTATTTAAGCGGTAACAAAAAAATTCCAGTTCCAAAGAAAAGAAGAAAGGGTAACGGAGAATTTTTAACTGTTAAAGGTGCAGAGGAAAATAACCTTAAAAATGTAAATGTGAAAATACCTCTTGGTGTTATGACTGCGGTTACAGGTGTTTCAGGAAGCGGTAAAAGCTCTCTTGTAAACGAAGTAATATACAAACGGCTTGCAAATGATTTAAACGGTGCAAAGCTAAAAGCGGGAAAACATAAGAGCATTTCTGGCATTGATTACCTTGACAAAATTATTGACATTGATCAGTCTCCTATAGGAAGAACACCCCGTTCCAACCCTGCCACATACACTGGTGTATTTACTGATATCCGAAATCTTTATGCAAGTACAAATGATGCAAAGATGAAGGGATATAACGCTTCACGTTTCAGTTTTAATGTATCGGGAGGTAGATGTGAAGCCTGCAGCGGTGACGGAATAGTAAAAATTGAAATGCACTTTTTGTCAGACATATATGTTCCCTGTGAAGTGTGCAGAGGTAAAAGATATAACAGGGAAACTCTGGAGGTAAAATACAAGGACAAAAATATAGCAGATGTGCTTGATATGACTGTGGAAGAAGGAGCAGAGTTTTTTGAAAATATTCCTAAGATAAAAAGAAAACTTGACACACTTTGCAGTGTGGGTCTTGGTTATGTGAAAATCGGTCAGAGTGCTACCACCTTGTCAGGAGGAGAGGCACAACGTGTTAAGCTTGCTACCGAACTGTCAAAAAGGGCAACAGGGAAAACTATTTATATTCTGGATGAGCCTACTACAGGACTTCATACTGCAGATGTGCATAAGCTTACCAAAGTATTGCAAAAGCTTGTAGATGCAGGTAATACTGTTGTAGTAATTGAACACAATCTTGATGTTATCAAAACTGCTGATTATATAATTGACCTTGGTCCCGAAGGGGGAGAAGGGGGAGGAGAAATCATAGCAACAGGTACTCCTGAGGATATTGCAAAAAACGATAAGTCATACACAGGGCTGTTTCTTAAAAAGGTTCTAAAATAAATTTAATAAAATTTAGAAAATTTTTCAAAAAAAGACTTGCATTTAATATATTTTTGTGATATAATAGCTCAGTATTAAAATACACACACTGTGCGCATTTGTCTGAGGTGCCTTAATTGCTCGGGGCTATAAGACGTTAAAAAGTGCCAGTGGAGGAAAAATAAAATAACCGAAAGAGGTGCGTAAAAATGGGAGCAGTATCAATGAAACAACTTTTGGAGGCCGGTGTACATTTCGGTCACCAGACAAGAAGATGGAACCCTAAAATGAAGGAATACA